>DASQHQ010000226.1:0-21250 GCA_035632015.1 Bryobacteraceae bacterium | reverse complement strand
TTCCGATCCGAAGCGCACCAGGGTCGCGCCGCCTTTGACCGCGTCCCCCGCTCCCGTTACTACAACCACTCCCGTGCTGAGCGCCGAAGCTGCGCCTTCACCAGCCGAGACGCCGGCGACGGCTGCCGCCTCCGCTTCTGCTCCCGCGAGTTCGGCCAGCGCCGTCTCGGCAATCGCCGAGTCGCAGGTTGAAACTCCCGCGCCCGCGCCCGCTCCACCACCGCCGCCCGTGTGGAAGGACGGAAAATATACGGCCTGGGGTACCTGCCGCCACGGAGATATCCAGGCTACGGTCGTCATTGAGGGCGGGCGCATCATATCCGCCGAGATCACTAACTGCCAGACGCGCTACGCGTGCGACATCATCGATAGCCTGCCCCCCAAGGTAATCCAGCGGCAGAAAAATAGATTCGACATCGTCGGAGGTGCAACCGAGAGCGCCTACGCGTACTACGGCGCCGTCTATTGGGCCTTGGACCAGGCGACGAAGTGAGCCATCCCGTGTGCACCCGCTCGCAGGTGGTGATGGACACGCTCGTAACCATGCACGTCGCCCGGTCTGGCGCCGATGCGGCCATCGAGCGCGCCTTTGGATGGTTTTACGAGATTGAAGAACGCTGCACGCGCTTCGACCGGCAGAGCGAACTGATGCAGCTCACCTCCCGGATCGGCGCGCCGGTGCCGGTCAGTGCCATCCTCTTCGAATCGGTGCGCTTCGCTCTGATGGTGGCGGAGGAAACGCGCGGCGCGTTCGACCCAACCGTCGGCCGCCAGTTGGAGGAGCGCGGCTTCAACCGCGAGCATCGCACGGGCGAGACTATTCACACCGCGATTGCTTCCGAAGACGATGTCAGCTACCGGGACGTTCACCTGGACCTCGAGCGAAGGACCATCACACTGCAGCGCCCGCTGATACTCGACCTCGGAGCCGTCGTGAAGGGCCTGGCCATGGACACGGCCGCGCGCGAGTTGCAGCCGTTCGCAGATTTTTCCATCGACGCCGGCGGCGACCTCTATCTCGGCGGATGCAACCGGGACGGAGCGCCGTGGCGCGTCGGGATTCGCCACCCGCGTCGTGACAACGAGTTGATCTGCTTGCTGCGCGCCTCTAACCAGGCGGTGTGCACCTCGGGCGATTACGAACGCGGGCCTCACATCCTCGATCCACGCACGGGCACGCCGGTGGGTTCCGCGGCCAGCGTCACCGTGGTCGCGCCCAATGCGATGCTGGCCGATGCGCTCTCCACGGCCGCGTTTGTGCTGGGCCCGGCCGAAGGTATCGCGCTGCTCGATCGCATGGGTGTGGACGGCCTGATCGTGACGCCCGAGTTGGAAAGGTACGAAACGCCAGGACTGCGTCATGCGGCGTAGACGCCGCAGGGCGGGGAAATTCTTTAAGACACCGAAGGGCCTGCTCACAATCATTCTGGCGATCCTGATCGCGCTGGCTGCGCCGCATGAGGGCCTCCGCCTGGTGGCGCCCGGCCTGGTGACCGCGGTGCTTGCAGCCGGCCTGGTGGACGTGCTGATCCTCAGGAAGAGGAAAAAAGTCTGGGAATACCCGAGCGGCGCGGTCCTCACCGCGATGATTGTGGCGATGGTCCTCAGGGCGCAGGAGCCGTGGTACGTGACAACGATCACTTCAGTGGCCGCGGTACTGAGCAAGTACATCCTCCGCTCTCGGTCGGCGAACCTCTTCAATCCGGCGGCCTTGGCGATGGTCGCCAGCTTCTACGTATTTCATACCGGCCAGAGCTGGTGGGGAGCCCTGCCGGAGGTCACCCCGATCGCCCAGTTAGTGCTGATCGCCGCCGGCTTCTTCATCGCTGACCGGGTCAACAAGGTGCCGCTGGTGCTGTCGTTCCTGGGAGCCTATTTCCTGCTGTTCACCGTCACGGCGTTCGTGAGCGATCCCGGAAAGGTCTCCGAGGTGTTTCGGGCGCCTGACCTCCACGCGGCGCTGTTTTTCGCGTTCATCATCCTGACCGATCCGCCAACTTCGCCGACGAAATATCCGGATCAGCTCTTGTGCGGAGTCATCGCCGCCGTAGTCAGCTACGCGGTCTTCGAATGGGTTGGAGCGGTGTACTATCTGCTCGCGGGCGTCCTGGTGGCCAATGTCTGGGAAGCCTGGCGCCGCGTAAATCGTCGAACCGGCTACACCTTCCCCAATGGAGTCGGCGCCTTCCTGCGTGAGATTACGCCCTGGAGAGTGTCATCGCATTCGGCCGCCCGCTAGGGCAAAACTCGGGGGTTGGTGGACGAGATGGGATTCGAACCCACGACCCCGGCGTTGCGAACGCCGTGCTCTCCCAGCTGAGCTACTCGCCCACTTCAGGAATGCTCACCTCATTTTACCTCACGCCCTGCCGCGCGTCGCCGGTTTTCGCCATCACCGCCCTCGCGACAAATGTTGTCTCTCTTCCTACAACAACTTCCACGCTCCTGCCGCCGCTAGTCTTGCGCAGCGCGGTGTATCCTGGTCTTGGTCGGATCGTCCAAAGTTCCGGCACACGCCCAGGCCCCGCGACCAAACTGCGTCTCCGTCCCCCGCCGCAACCAGTTCGATTCACAAAAAATCATTAAGAAAATCGCACGACCGCGCACAACACCCCCCCTTGCGTCACCTGGCTTCGTTTTTTCAAATCCATGCCCGCCCCGCGCGAAAAAATACGTACGCTCCGCACGCCCCGCACTCCCACCCACCCCGCGCTAGAATGGAGTTCTCCCTCCAAAGAAATGCTCGACCGCATTACCGTCCACGGCGCCCGCCAGCATAACCTGAAGAATATCGACGTCGAGATCCCGCGCAATACTTTTACCGTCATCACCGGCTTGAGCGGCTCCGGAAAATCCTCGCTCGCCTTTGACACCATCTACGCCGAGGGCCAGCGGCGTTATGTCGAAACCCTCTCGCCCTACGCGCGCCAGTTCCTGGATCAGATGGAGCGGCCCGAAGTCGATTCCATCGACGGACTCAGCCCCGCCATCTCCATCGAGCAGAAGACCACCAATCGCAGCCCGCGCTCCACGGTCGGCACCATCACCGAAATCTACGACTACCTGCGCGTGCTCTACTCCTCCATCGGCGTTCCCTACTGCCCGGCCTGCGGCATCGAAATCGCGCGGCAAAGCACCGAACAGATCCTGCAACAGATCCTCGCGCTCCCGGAAGGCGGCCGCGTCATGATCCTCGCGCCGGTGGTGCGCGGCCGCAAGGGCGAATACAAGAAGGATCTCGAGAAACTCGCGCGCCAGGGCTTCGTGCGCGCGCGCATCGATGGCATCCTGCGCTCGCTCGATGAAGACGTCCCGCTCGACCGCCGCAAGAATCACAGCATCGAGGTCGTCGTCGACCGGCTGCCGCTCAAGCCCGGCTCCGAAAAGCGCCTGGAGGCGTCCATCGAAACCGCCGCGAAACTCGCCAACGGGCTGGTGATCGTCGCGGTGGTGAACGGCGAAGAGAAACTGTACTCGCAGAAGCTGGCCTGCCCCAATTGCGGCGCCAGCGTCCCGCAGCTCGAGCCGCGCTCCTTTTCCTTCAACAGCCCGTTCGGCGCCTGCGAAATTTGCAACGGCCTGGGCAGCACCTGGAGTTTCGATCCGGCGAAGATCATTGTCGATTCTTCCAAGCCGCTGTTGGACGGCGGTCTCGGCCCGGGCGCCAGCTCGTCCTACATGCAGCAGCGGCTCACCGAGGCGGCCGAGCGCTTGCGCCTGAACATCGGCAAACCTTTCGAGGATCTTCCCCAGCGCTCGCAAGCGCTGCTGCTCGAGGGCGGCAACGGTTTTCCGGGCATCGTCAAGATTCTGGACGAAACCTTCGAAGACGCCGGCGCCGGCTACCGCGAATGGCTCATGGACTACATGTCGCCATCGGTCTGCCCGGCCTGCCAGGGCCGGCGCTTGAAGCCCAGCAGCCTCGCGGTGCGCGTGAAAGGCGCGGGACTGGCCGAGCTCACCGAGATCTCCATCGAGCGCGCCCTCGCCACCGTGAAAGCCTGGTCGCTCAACGAGCGCGAGCGCCAGATCGCCGCGCGCGTGGTGGAGGAAATCCGCAACCGGCTGGAGTTCCTCACCGCGGTCGGCCTCAATTACCTCAGCCTGGCTCGCTCGGCCGCGACCCTCTCGGGCGGCGAAGCGCAGCGCATTCGCCTGGCCACGCAGATCGGCTCCAAGCTGCGCGGCGTTCTATATGTTCTCGACGAGCCATCCATCGGATTGCATCCTCGCGACAACCACCGGCTGCTGGACACGCTGTCGCGCCTGCGCGACATGGGCAACACGGTGCTGGTGGTCGAGCACGATGCGGAAACTATCGAGCGTGCCGACTACGTCATCGATCTCGGACCCGGCGCCGGTCGCCTCGGCGGCGCCTTGGTGGCGGCGGGCACGCCCCGCCAAATCGAAACCAACGCGGCCTCGCTCACCGGACGGTATCTCTCGGGAGCGCTCAAGATCGAACCTCCAGCGGGCCGCCGGCACGGCAACGGCAACCAGCTCGTCATCCACGGCGCACGCGAGCACAATCTGAGGAACTTGACGGTCGAGTTCCCACTGGGTACCTTCATCGTAATCACCGGCGTATCCGGCAGCGGCAAATCGACGCTGGTCAACGATATTCTGTATCGTTCGCTGGCGCGCGAGCTGTATGGCTCGCACGACGCCCCCGGCCAGCACGATTCCATCCAAGGCCTCGAGCACATCGACAAAGTGGTCGAGATCGATCAATCGCCCATCGGCCGCACCCCGCGCTCCAATCCCGCTACCTATACCGGCTTGTTCACCCCCATCCGCGATTTGTACGCCATGCTGCCGGAATCGCGCGAGCGCGGTTACAAGCCCGGCCGTTTCAGCTTCAACGTGAAGGGTGGCCGGTGCGAAGCCTGCCAGGGCGACGGCCTCAAGCGCATCGAGATGAATTTCCTGCCGGATGTGTACGTCACCTGCGACGTCTGTCACGGCCGCCGCTACAACAGCGAAACGCTGCAGGTGAAATACAAGGGCTACTCGATCGCCGACTTGCTGGAAGCCACCGTCGAAGAGGCCGTCACGGCGCTCGAAAACATCCCGCAGATCCAGGCCAAGCTCAAGACGCTCTACGACGTCGGCCTGGGCTACATTCACCTCGGCCAATCCTCTACCACCCTGTCGGGCGGCGAAGCCCAGCGCATCAAGCTGGCGCGCGAGTTGAGCAAGCGCCAGACCGGACGCACGCTCTACATTCTCGACGAGCCCACCACCGGACTGCACTTCGAGGATGTCAAGCGCCTGCTGGACGTTCTCCAGCGCCTGGTGGATCTGGGCAATACTGTCATTGTGATCGAACATCATCTGGATGTCGTCAAGTCGGCCGACTGGATCATCGACATGGGACCGGAAGGCGGCGACCGCGGCGGCAACATCGTCGCCACCGGAACGCCCGAACAGATCCTGCGCTTCAAGAAAAGCTACACCGCACAAGCGCTCGGCAAAACGCTGCGAAACGGGAAAGTGGCATGAGCAAGTATGGTCGCGAGCCGCTCGATTTGAGCGGGCTTCGCACCATTCCGATCCGCGAGCGCGGCGGCAAGGTGCGCATTCCTGATTTCGCGCGAGCCTACACCGGCGGAGGCGTGGCGGCGCTGATGGACTCGCTGCCGCACATTCTCGCGGGCGATTCCTTACGCGCGGTGGTCCAGGCGATTGCCGCGGCGCGAGCGGCGAACCGGATGATCCTGTGGGGCCTGGGCGGCCACGTCATCAAGTGCGGCCTCGCGCCCGTTCTCATCGACCTGATGCGGCGCGGCTATGCTACGGCCTTCGCCCTGAACGGGGCCGCTGCGATTCACGATTTCGAAATCGCCATCGCCGGCCAGACCAGCGAGGATGTGGAAGCGGTCCTGCCGGACGGCCGCTTCGGAACCGCCGAGGAAACCGGCCGCGAGATGAACGCCGCGCTGTGCGGCGACCAAGGCTTCGGAGAGGCGCTGGGCTGCCATCTCGAAAAAATCGCGGCACCGCAATATGCGAGCTCGAGCCTCTTGTGCCAGGCTTATCGCAATTCGACGCCCGTCACCGTGCACGTCGCCATTGGAACCGACACCCCGCACACCCATCCGGCCGCGCACGGCGAAGCCATCGGACGCGCCACCCATCACGACTTCCGCCTGCTCTGCGCCCTGGTGAAAGAATTGAACGGTGGCGGCGTCTATCTCAACGTGGGATCCGCGGTCCTGTTGCCGGAGGTTTTTCTGAAAGCTGTTTCGGTGGTGCGAAACCTGGGCGCGCCGCTCGCCAATTTCACCACCGTGAACCTCGATTTTTTGCAGCACTACCGGCCACGCGTGAACGTGGTCGAACGCCCGCATGCCCGCGCCGGCGGCCAGGGTTATTCCATTACGGGCCATCACGAAATCATGCTCCCGCTGCTGGCCGCGGCCCTGATCGAGTCCCACGCATGATTCCTCCGGATGCACCTCTCATCAGGCGCACGGATCCACTGCCGGTCAGCCTCCCGTTCTGGGACTATCAGGATTTTCTGCTGTTCATCGCCGCTGCCTTCCCCGCGCTGTTGATCGCCGCTTTCTTCGTGCGCGTTGTGTCCGCCACCGCGGCACTCGGCAAACCTTTCCAGGGATTGGTGGCCCAACTGATCTGGTACGCACTGTCCTTTGGCGCCTTGTACCTGATTCTTCGGACGCGCTACGGCCGGCCGTTTTGGTCGTCGCTGGGCTGGAAATTTCCCTTTCGCGCCATGACCAGGATCCTGTTCGGCGGCCCGCTGCTGGCCATCGCCATCGGCTACCTGGGCTACGTCCTGAGAACGCCGGATATTCAGATGCCGTTCCGCCAGATGCTGGCGAATCAGCCCACGCTCATACTGTTCGCGATCTTTGTCGTGATCCTCGGCCCTCTCTGCGAGGAATTGGCCTTCCGCGGATTTCTCATGCCGCTGTTGATGCGCTCTTTCGGCCCGACCGTCGGCATCGTGGTCACCGGCGCGCTTTTCGGCTGTTTGCATGCACCCGAGTACGCCTGGTCCTGGCGGCACGTGCTGCTGATTACCCTGGCTGGCAGCGCCTTCGGCTGGGTTCGCTATAGGACCGGTTCGACGGCCGCCTCCATTTTCATGCACGCTGCCTATAATCTGACCCAGCTCGCTGCCTTCCTGGCCCAGTCGGGGACCAATGGTTGACACGATTCGATGGTCCGATGCCGGCGTCGTGATGATCGACCAGACGCGCCTTCCGCGCGAGGAGAGATACGTCACCTGCACCAGCTACCAGGAGGTGGCCGAAGCGATCCGGTCCATGGTGATCCGGGGCGCACCCGCCATCGGCGTTGCGGCCGCCATGGGCATCGCGCTGGGCATGCAGCAGGCCGGCTGCGGCGACGAATTCGAAAAAATCTGCGCCACCCTGGCGGCCACGCGGCCCACGGCCGTAAACCTGTTCTGGGCCATCGATCGCATGCGGCGTGTCTATTCGGAAATGACCGGCCGCTCGCTGGGCGAAATACGCCAGCGCCTGATTGACGAGGCGCAGCTGATCCGGCTCGAAGACATCGCCATCAACGAATGTATCGGAAAGAACGGAGCGCCCCTGATTCCTGACGGCAAAACCGTCCTCACGCACTGCAACGCGGGCGCGCTCGCCACCGCGGGTTACGGGACTGCGCTGGGCGTGATCCGCAGCGCGCTGGCCTCCGGCAAAAAGATCGATGTGTTCGCCGATGAAACGCGCCCCTTCCTGCAAGGCGCGCGGCTCACGCTCTGGGAGCTGCAGCACGATCACATCCCGGCCACGCTGATCACCGACAACATGGCCGGCCATTTCCTGCACTCCGGCCGGATCGGCTGCGTGATCGTGGGCGCGGACCGCATCGCCGCCAACGGCGATGTTGCCAATAAAATCGGCACGTATTCGCTGGCAGTCCTCGCCAAGGAGAACAACGTGCCGTTTTATGTCGCCGCTCCCATCTCGACTCTCGACCTGAGCCTGGCCTCGGGCGACCGCATCCCCATCGAGCAGCGCGCTCCGGCCGAAGTGACGCACCTGCACGGAGTCGCCATCGCGCCCGACGGCGCTTCGGTCGCCAACCCCGCCTTCGATGTCACGCCCAACCGCTACGTCACCGCCATCATCACCGAGCGCGGCGTGGTGCGCCAGCCCTATTCGGATTCCTTGCCAAAGCTGGTACATTGAACCTTATGATGCGTCGTCTGTCGTGTTTTGTTTTGCTGGCCGCCGGTGTCCTGTCGGCCTCCGGCGAGCTGTCCAACCGCCGCGCGCCGGGCTTTGCGCTGCCGGCGCCGGACTATTCGCGCTTTTACGATCTTCAGGATTTTCGGGGCCAGGTGGTCTTGATCGATATCATGTCGACTCAGTGCCCGCACTGCCTGCTGCTCTCCACCACGCTTGAAAAGGTGAAGCAAAGATACGGCGACAAGGTCGCGATTCTTTCCGTCGTGCTGCCGCCCGACAATCAAGAAACCGTGACCAAATACAAGAACATCAATCACGTCACCGTTCCGGTCGTGTGCGATATGGGGCAGATGACCATCTCCTATATGAACGCCAAGCCCGGCATGAGCCACATCGACGTGCCGCACCTGTTCATCATCGACAAGCAAGGCATGATCCGCAACGATTTCAGCTATTCGGACAAGGACAAAGCGGTGTTCGAAGGCCCGAGCCTGTTCCCGGAAATCGACAAGCTCTTGAAGTAGCCGCGCTCGCTCGGGGCCGCCCGCCCGCTGCAGGGCGGCCCGCTGCATCACACTCGCGCCTCGATCGGTGCTACGATGACGTGTTGCACAGAAAGGTTTTGCCGGAGTGTTCCTAGCTTACGATCCAGCCACCAATCCGCTGAACAACACGCAATGGGCGTTCCCTTTTTTTGAGTGCATCCACATCGCGATGTTCGCCATGTCGGTCGGCACGATCGCGATGGTGGATTTCCGCATGTTGGGCATCGGGATGCGACATCAAACGCCCGCCCAGCTCCTCAAAGACACCTCGCTCTGGACCCTGGCGGGCCTCATCGTCGTCGTGACCTCCGGCATGGTGATCTGGACCACCGACCCGCTGCGTTACTACTACAACTGGGCGTTCCGCTATAAGATCATCGCGCTGGTGGCGGCGATTATTTACAACTACACCATCCATCGCACGGTAGCGCGGTCGGCTATGTCGGCCACGTTCGGGACCGCGCTCACGGCTACCTTCTCTCTGCTCATATGGATCTCGATCGTTTTCGCAGGTCTGTTTTATGCGTTCACTTAAATCCTGGGTGAGGCTCTCATGAGTGTGGCCGGTGACCTGAGCCGCGCGATCGCGAACACGGATTTCTTCACGGCACTGCGCGAGTCGGCGCTGGTCTACCCGGTCGTCATGTCGCTGCATCTGGCGTCCATCGCGGTGTTCGGCGGGCTGATCCTGATGACGGATTTGCGCATCCTGGGCATCGCGATGCGGAGCGTGTCCATCGCGGACATCGTGAGACAGACGCTGCCGTGGAAGCGCCTGGGCTTCGTGATCATGGTTACCTGCGGCGTGCTGCTGGCCGGCGCCAAGTTGGACACCTACTACGACAATCCGTATTTTCAGACCAAGCTCATTCTGCTGGCGCTGGTGGCGGTGCACGCGATCTATTTTCATGGGCGCGTGTATGGCAAGCCGGAGGAACTGGATCGCGCTCCCGCCATGCCGCCGATGGCGAAGACGGCCGCCACGTTGTCGCTGGTGCTGTGGCTCGGGATCATGTCCATGGGCCGGCTGATCGCCTACTACGAGCGGCCGGGACAATACCCGCACGCACCCAAGTCGGCTGCCGAAGCCGTGCCGCAGAAATAGCATCATTGCTGCGCCGATGCGGCCGCGGGAGCCTTGGCGCGGACACAGCGGCGGACCTGGATCGCCAGCACGACGCTGGCGGCGAGCGTCAACGAACCGGTCAGGACGTGCAACACCGTCGAGACGATGCCCGCCAGAGTTCGCTCCAGGTCGAGCAATTGCAGCGTGAACGCAGCCACGCCCAAGGTCACTTGCGCCAGCAGCACGGACATCAGGGCGATGGCGGCGCGGCGCAAGGGCGGATGTTCCGGGTATTGCTGCATTACCACCATGGACGCGATGAGGGTGGCGAGCGACACAATCATCGCGCCGGCCATGTGCGGCATCACGCTCATCAGCTTGTGCCGATAGGCGGCGCCCATCAAGATTTGCAACAGCACCAGCGGCGGCGCCGAGATCGCCAGCGGCCGGAGCCAGGGCAGGCCTCGATCGTCGACAATTTTTGGTTCGCCTCGCCAGCCCGCGGAGGTGAGCAGCGCGAGGGCCACGATCGCGGACAAAAGCAGGGGTGCGAGGCTCGCGTGCGCGGCGGCGTCGCCTGGTGAATGCGGCCACGCGGTGTCGTAGATGAGTGGCGCCAGCGATAGCCAGGCCAGCGCACGAAGTCTGCGCTGCGTCTTGGTGGACGACAGAAAAATCACAAGAGCCACAGTGAGGATGCTAAGAACAATCGATAACACGCGATGTGCGCTGACCGCGGCAGCGGGCGGAGGCGTACCGATGCCGCTGCTGGTGACGAAGGCCCCGCTGGCGATTACGATCAGCGCGACTGCAGCGACCAGGATCGCGAACCGGTGCAACCAGGGATTCGGCATCGCCTACAGCACCTCGAAGTTTCCCATCATGGCCATGTCTTCGTGTTCCAGATTGTGGCAATGAAAAACGTAGCGCCCGCGATGGCCGCTGAATCGCACCAGGATGTTGGCGGTCTGGCCGGGGCCGAGGTCGATGGTGTCTTTCCATCCGGCATCGTACGGGCCGGGCCGCCCGCTGTGCGAGAGCACCTGAAAGTGGACCAGGTGGAGGTGCAAGGGATGGCTGAAATCGGTTTCGAGGCGCCAGATCTCGGTGGAGTCGAGCCTGGGACGCGCGTCCATGCGGGCGGGATCGAATGGTTTGCCGTTGATGGTCCAGCCTTCCATGCCGCCGCGATAGCTGAAGTTGAAGATGCGCGTCGTGGCGGCGTCGGCCGGATTTGGAAAACTGAGACGCGCGAGCTGTTGCGGAATCGTGCTGTCATCGCGCTCCTGGCGCACGACGTGGAAGCGCACGATCTGACCCTGCGGTCCCTCGGCGGCGCGATTCAGCAGGGTCACGGACGAACCGACCGGGTATTTTGCAAAGTCCACGATCAAATCGAAGCGCTCGGCGGGCGCGATTCGCAGCGTACGGTGCGTCATCGGCGCGTCGAGCAGCCCGCCATCGCTGCCAATCTGGACAAAAGCCGGACCGCCCGCCGGCGGATCGAGCGCCAGTTCGTATCGCCGCGCGTTGGACGCGTTCAGAATCCGGAAACGATATCTGGTGTTGGCCACTTCCAATTTTGGCCAGGGTGCGCCGTTCACCAGGATCACGTCGCCGAGCACGCCGCCCATGTACTCCATGGTCACTCCGGCTGTGCGGCGGAGGGACGGATCGAGCGACGGGTAGAGCAAGGAGCCGTCGGAGTCGAAGGAGCGGTCGCAGATCAGCAACGCGATTTCCTTGTCGCCGCGAGGCAGCGGAAGCTGCGCCTCCTCGTCGTCGCGCAGGATGTAGAATCCGGCCAGACCGCGCCAGACCTGGGGTGCGGTGAAGTCCATGCGATGGTCGTGATACCACAGGGTGGCGGCGCGCTGCTGGTTGGGGTAGATGTAGTCGCGTTGTTGTTCGGCGATGCGCGCCATGGCATCGGGCATGTGCGCGTTGACGTAGCCGGCCGGAAGTACGAGATCGGTGGGATAGCCGTCGCTATCCGACGGCGTGCGGCCTCCGTGCAGATGATTAACGATCGGGACGGGGAGTTCATTGCGGAGGCGCAGGATCACGCGGCAGCCGCGGCGCGTGTCGATGGTGGGGCCGGGAAACATTCCGTTGTGGCCCCAGATTGCGGTGGTCAAGCCGGGGAGGATTTGCGCGCTGGCCGGGCGCGCGGTGAGCTCGTAATAGTCCGCGCTGGAGTCGGTGCGGGCCGGTTTCAACACGGGGATGATAGGCAGATCGGTCTGAAACGGTTTCGGCAGCGGGATGCGGCTGGGTATTAGTCTCGCTTGCGGGCGGCTCCGAACGCAGCCGGCTTCAAAGATGGGCACTACCAGAGCCGCGCTCCCGGCAAGCTGGATGAGTTCGCGGCGGGTCGGCTTCATGCGTATTGCTTTCGCAAGGCCCATGCTGCTTGCGCGACCACCGCGCCGAAGACGAACACGCCCAGCGGAATGTGCACCGCCAGAAATCTCGCGTAGCCGGTGCCGACCTGCAACGCCTCGGCGATGCACACGAAAACGCTCGAAATCACCAGCCATAGCGGCCCTCCGAAATTGGCAAACGCGATGGCGGCCGCAATCTGCGCGAGCGAAACTCCCAGCACGAACCAACCGGTCCAGGCGTGGAAAACCACCGGCGCGTCCACGCCGGCGAGGAACTGGCCCGCGAAGACGGCCTGTGTCATCACAGCCAACGCGTGAACAAGCAGGATGATTCGGAGGACGCCGAGGATCGCGCGCCGCGCTGTGTGATGTTTCGGGTCTGATTGCAATGGCGGTGCTTCGTTGCGGGCCTGTGGGCCAGCGACCAAATTCTAGCACGCGAGGCGCTGCTTATCCACGCGGCGGGCGTGTGAAACCGTGGGTTTGGGTCTAGCTCTAGCTGAACCTAGTTTGGCCAACACCGAGAGCATGAGATAGTCGTGAGTGCGCTGCTTCTGTCGCGTAGCGGAAAGCGTATGTTAGCCCAAGCTTACCTGCAAATTCAGCTTGCGCTACCGCGTCGAACGGATCATAGAAACCGACTTCAGCCTCATTCGCACCTGAGCCGATAACAACCCAAATTTCTACAGTCTTCATGTCGTTAGCTCCGAGTACTGATTGTCCAAGCCGTACACCCATGCCCGCGTCCCGGCGGACCGTGCCAGCGAGCACGCTTCCTGCAAAACAGACAGGCGATGCGTATGGGAAGATATTCTCTCCCATGCATTGCCTGATGCACAGCGCTCGATAGCATATTCAGCAGGCGGAATCGGTGTAACGACAAAATCTCCAATGCTTGGGTGTTTCATTGCATCTCTTCACTTGAGGTTGACATCACCTCATCAAGAAAGAAACGGGTCATGCTAGTCATTTGTCAGTCCATTGTATCGAGGCTATGCGCTGGAAGTTGTCTTCGCAGCTTCCGGAACTAGTGGAGAGGAAACACTGTTTTCCTTGTCGGGCGTACGCTCTGGCTGGTTTGGAGGGGGAGCTGTAGTCAGGTTTGTTGTTGCGGCGGCTGGGGTGGGTCATCAATTTAGCCGAGGATGCCATCGTTTCGGCCGGGACCGATCAGCGTATCGTCTTGTTCAATCAGGGCCCTGAGAGGCTTTTGGGGTCGGTCGCGATCACCAAGCAGCCTTCGCCCTGTCCAGCTAGAACATCTGGCCGCAACGCGGCTATAACGACAGTATCTGCGTGCGGGGAGGGCCGCCGAAAGTTGGTGTGGGCTAGATTTCGGGGATTTGCTCCGCCCGGTCTGACATGGAGTTGATATCATATGTATTCTATGTCATATTGTGAAGTGTGAGTTGGGTCGTTGAGATCGACGATGAATTTGAGCCGGAGTTCGACGCGTTACATGAGGACGTGCAAACGGAAATTCTGGCACTATCACGCCTTATCCGGAAATTCGGGCCGCAGCTGGGCCGACCCCGCGTTGACACGCTGAAGGGCTCCCGTCACGCGAACATGAAGGAGCTTCGCTTCAGCGCAGCGAACGGTGAATGGAGGGTGGCTTTTGCCTTTGACCCGAAGCGAAAGGCGATCCTACTCGCAGGTGGGGACAAATCCGGGCACAGCGAAAAGCGCTTCTACCGCGGCCTGATTCGGAAGGCTGATGACCGCTTCGATGCTCATCTGATCCGGCTGAAGACAGAAAAGGAAAAGTAACCATGGCTGTAAATGTGAATGACAGAATCAAAAGACTGAGGCCGGCTCAGCGCAGGAAGGTTGAGGCGCGTGCGGCGGAGTTGATTGCCGAGGAGATGACCTTGGCCGAACTGCGGCGCGCGCGAAAGCTCACTCAGGTTCGCGTAGCCAAGGCACTCGGCATTACCCAGGACAGCGTTTCGCGGCTCGAGAAACGCAGTGATCTTCTCCTTTCCACACTTCGGAAGACCGTCAACGCGATGGGTGGGAATCTCTCTCTCATCGCCGAGTTCCCAGACCGAGAGCCGGTGGTGCTGTCCGGCATCGCTGAGGACGACGGGCGCTGAATGTCAAAGCGCGTGGCTTGACTCCCCGGTGGTCCAACTAGCGTTGAGGGTCGGAATGGAACCAATAGTGGACGCTAGAAGATCTCCAGCGCCCGGCGGGGCTCCGATTTCCTCCTTAGTTGTAAGCGGTTGGCGTCCGAATTGCTTAAGCCAGCCGTTTATGCCACAACGCCTGTGGCGAGATGCCGGCGTTTTGGGAGTAGAATTCGACCACGTCCTCCAGCGTCTTGAGGCTGCCGTCATGCATGTAAGGAGCGGTGCGAGCCACCTCGCGAAGCGTAGGCGTCTTGAATTCTCCGCGGCCCGCACCCGAGGTCTACAAGAGCGCCACCCTGCCAGGCGACCCCGGTGTTATGAAACCGCTCGTCGGTGAGGTTGGGACCGATGTGACAGTTCGCACAGCCGGCCTTGCCTTGGAAAAGCGCCAAGCCGGCTTTCTCCTGATCGTTGAGCGCGCGCTGGTGGCCCGCCTCATACCGGTCATAGCGCGAATCCCCCGACAGGATGGAGCGGACGTAGCTGGCCAGCGCTGCGGCGACCTGCGCCATGTTCAGCCTGGTCCTGTGTTCCAGTTCCGCCACTGTCATGCCGAGCTCCTTGCGATTGAGGATCGGCTCCAGCGCCTGCTGCTCCAGAGACTTTGCGCGACCGTCCCAAAAGAACGTGCTCCCATAGCCGCGATTGATAATCGCCGGAGCGTTGCGGGTCCCTTGCGCTCCACTGATGCCGCGCGCGACGGCGCGTCCATCGGAGAACGCGAGTTTGGGATCGTGGCAGGTTGAGCAGGACAGCGTTCCGTCACGGGAGAGGCGCTTGTCGAAGAACAAGCGCCGTCCCAGTGCGATCTTTTCTTGCGTCAACGGATTGGTTGGCGGCACGGGCATGTATAGATCCATCCCCAGCGGCGGACGCAGAACGAGGAGCAGCAGCAGAGTCTTCATTTCAGGGCCGCGAGGACTTTGTCGAGCGACCAGAGTTCCTCAACCGTATCCGTCGTCGAGCCGAAGGCTCTGGCAAAACGCTGACGCGCCACGTTCACGGTCTGGAATGGACCCCCAGACTTCTTCAAGCACCTGGCTCCGAGTGCGCGAAACTCGCGAGGGCTGAAGGGCTTGGCAAAACGCACATGATGCGGATTCTGGCCCAGCAGGTTCCAGACTGCCCGGGCCATCGCCTCGCGGTCTGCGTACGGCAGGATAGGGCGGTTCGGCCGCGAGGGTTTGCCTCGATCCGGTCTTCGTGAATGGAGATGGCGACCGCGCCTTGGGGCCAATCCAGGCTGCCTTCGGCCAGGCGCTGTTCAGAGGATGCCACGGCGCGCTGCAAGGCCGTCACGAGCAGGTCCGCCGCCCGTCCAACCGCTGCTGCTCCTGCTGGGCCTGCAGGATGCGGTCCTGATCGAGAAGGCGCCACCCCAGCCAGAGGAGGGTGCCGAGCGGGACGACGGTGATCCCGACGATCAGAGCAATGAGACTGCGGCGTGAAAGCGCCGGGCCTTTGGAAGACTTACTGGCTCGGGATTTCAGTTTACACGTGTTGTGTGCGGTCCCGATGGTGGAATTGTGCTGTTTCGGTTAAAGAAGACCGAATCCCTCACCGCTCCGCCAACTCTAATGCTTCTGGTCTGATTGCAATGCCGGCGCTTCAGTGCAGGCCCATGGGCCAGCGTCCAAACTCTAACATGCGCCCCAGGTCCGCTCATGATCCAAGAAGCCCGGCGACGCAGCCAGGAGAACGCCCTTTGCATGGGTGAGAAGCAGAGCCAGTTAACACAGCAAAGGTGAGCCTGCTGCCGCGAAGGCCAGCGGTTCGCAATGAGAAGAGAAACCAGATTCCATTGGTCCTTGAGTTGCCAATTCAAGAAACGATCGGTAAGGAAGGAGGAATGGCTTATGTTTGCTCGCATTGTCACCATGCCATTAAAGCCTGGAAGCACTTCGGAGTTTGCGAAGGCGATCGAGAAAGGCGTCATCCCGCTGCTTCGAAGACACAAAGGATTTCTGGATGAAATTGCCTTGGTCACTGACGACGGCAAGATCGGTTCTGGCATCAGCTTTTGGGATAGCAAAGAAAGTGCGGAGACTTATAACCGCTCCGGCTTTGGGGATGTGATGAAGGTGTTGGAGAAGGTGACTGCCGGCCCATCCGAGCTGAAGGTTTGCCAGGTGACCAACTCCACGGCTCACAAGATCGCAACGGCGCGAGTTGCGTGAGCAACGGAGCCGGTCTTGAAAGCGAGCTGGCGCAGCGGTGCTGCTCTCCTCGAGCGTGAGCTACGGCTAGAAGTTCTCGCCGAGAAGAGGCGCACCGGTCGCGGCCCGGCGGCGCTCATCACGAAACCTAATGGGCAACAGAAGAGTGGCCGGTGTTCCAGGCACATTGGCCGTCAAGAATGCAGACTCGTAAGTTTCTGATTCTAAATGGCTGCGATTCTGGAACACGGACCGCTGCGGCGGCAAGAGAGAAGCGATTTCAGGGCTTGGGAGAGCGGTGTCTCTGACCGGGAGCGGTTGGCGTCCGAATTGCTGGTTGGGCCTCTCATGCCCCAACGCCCGCCGCGAGGTGACGGCGAGACGCCCCCTCAGAAGCCGTGGACAACTCCACGCCTGCTGGCTGAGGTCATCAATCTGGCCGAGGACGCCATCATTTCGGCCGGCGCCGATCAGCGCATCGTCTTGTTCAACCAAGGGGCGGAGCGGGTGTTCGGCTACGCGGCCGCGGAAGTGATCGGGAAGCCGCTGGACATCCTGCTGCCCGAACGCATGGCGGAAGCGCACCGCCGGCAGATGGCGGACTTCGCGAAGTCTCCCTTGTCGGCTCGCCCCATGCGGGAGCGGAACCCGATCCGTGGCCGGCGCAAGGACGGCTCGGAATTTCCCGCCGAAGCCTCCATCTCCAAAGTGAATGCCGGCGGCCAGATGACGCTGACAGTGATCCTGCGCGACATCTCGGAACGAGTGGCTGCCGACCACAAGCTCCAGGACTCCCTGCGAGAGAAGGAGGCGCTGCTGCGGGAGATTCATCACCGCGTCAAGAACAATCTCCAGGTGATGTCCAGCCTGCTGGGGCTGCAATCCCGGGCCACCGCGAATGAAGACGCCCGCAAAGCCTTCGAAGACAGCCAGAATCGGATCCACTCCATGGCTTTGCTGCACGACATGTTGTGCCGGGCCGGCAATTTTTCGCGGATCGATCTGGCCGATTACACCCGCCAGCTTGCCACGCATCTATTCCAGTCGTATGGAGCCGTTTCCCGCCGTGTTCGCCTGGACGCCAGCTTGAGCCCGATTCATCTCAGCCTGGAAGGGGCTGTTCCCTATGGTCTGATCGTAAACGAGCTGCTGGCGAACGCCTTGGAGCATGCGTTTCCGGGTGGCCGGAGCGGAGTGATCGGCATTGAGCTCCGCGAACTGGCGGATCAAGGGATTCTACTGGCGGTTCGCGACAACGGGGTCGGCCTGCCAGGCGAGGTGGATTGGCTGACCGGCGCTTCCCTGGGATTCCGGCTGGTACGGACGCTGGCCGAACAACTTGGGGCCAAGATCGAGGTGAACCCGCGGAATCCAACCGAGGTTCGGATCACGTTCCAGGCGCGTTGAACCAAGGGATTAGGGGCGAAGTTCCTGGGTTTAAACACCCACGTGGGTGAGCATACCTACGCATACCGAACGCCTCCCTACTGAGCTTATTGGCCGTCCCAAGAAAGTTCAGGCTGGTAACTAAGGTGCACCTGAGGGGCAAGTTTCACGGAGTTCCGCAGACCGGCGGCCCCGGCGCTCGCGGCTCATCGAAACGTGGAGGCAGGTATGGTTCGATTGCTGGTCGCAGGTTTGACGACGGGTCTGGTGCTGATGGCTGCGCCGGCGCCGCCGGTGACGTTCACTAAGGACATCGCGCCGATTTTTCAGGAGAAGTGCAACGAATGCCACCGGCCGGGGACGGTGGCGCCGATGGCGCTGGAGACTTACGACCAGGTGCGTCCCTGGGCGCGCTCGATCCGGCAGCGCGTTCTGATGCGGCAGATGCCGCCCTGGTCCATCGACAAATCGGTCGGCATCCAGCATTTCCAGAACGACCGCTCGTTGAGCGAGGAGCAGATCAACGCCATTGTTCGCTGGGTGGACGCGGGCGCTCCCATGGGAAATCCCAAGGACATGCCGCCGGCGCAGCAGTGGCCGAAGGATGACGGCTGGTTGCTGGCGAAGCAATTCGGCCAGCCGGATTTTGTGCTCAAATCGGAGCCCTACACGATGCCCGCGCAAGGGCAGGACCAGTGGTGGAAGCCGCTGGCGGACGTTCCGGTTACTGAGCCTCGCTGGGTGCGCGCGGTGGAGATTCGGCCTGGAACAGCCATCGGCCGGAAGATCACTCATCATGCGCTGGCGCACCTGGTGCAGAACGATCCGGACGCGGCGAAGCTGAGCTCGGGCGACGATGCGGCGGACGCGCAGGGCGGGGTCCTGATGGAATGGGCGGTCGGCAAGAACTATGACATCTTCCGCGAAGGCACCGGGAAACTGCTGCTGCCCGGCTCGCACATCTGGTGGGACATTCATTACCACTCGGTCGGCGAAGAGATCCGCGACCACGTGGAATTGGGCGTGTGGCTCTATCCGAAAGGCCAGGAGCCGAAGTATCGGACTTACTTAACCGGATTCCAGGCCACCTCGACGCAGGGTTCTCCGCTGGACATTCCGCCCAACTCCATCGCCGTCACGCAAGGCTACCACGTGCTGAAGCAAGCGGCGCGGCTCGAAAATTTCCAGCCGCACATGCATCTGCGCGGCAAGGCGATGCTGCTGGAGGCGATCCTGCCGGACGGCGCCACGCAGACTATCAGCTACGTCGGCAATTTCGATTTCAACTGGATGACCAACTACATTTATGCTGATGACGCCGCGCCGGTGTTGCCCAAAGGCACCATCGTCAAGGTGACGGCGTGGCACGACAACACGTCGGCGAACCGCGGGAATCCGGATCCGAACCAGTGGGTCGGCTGGGGCGACCGGACGGTCGATGAAATGGCGCACGCCTGGGTGAACGTCACGTACATTTCCGACGAAGACTACAAGGCGTGGGCGGCGCAGCACAAGCCGGCGCGACCAGCTCCGGCCGACCGGCGCGCGCAATAGGAGAAACCAAGATGCGCAAGCAGCTAATGTTAATGGGCTTGCTCGCGGCAGCGGCAGCCTGCGCGGCTCTCTTGTGGGCGGAGGAGCTGCCGCTCGAGCCGCATCATTCTTCCGGGCAGAGCATCACCGCGGCGTATGAGGGCTGGTTTCAGAATCCGGACGGGAGCTTCAGCTTCCTGCTGGGCTACTACAACCGGAACCTGAAACAGGAGCTGGACACTCCGGTTGGGCCGAACAATCGCATCGAGCCGGGCGGGCCGGATCAAGGGCAGCCGACTCATTTCCTGGCGGGCCGCCAGTGGGGATTCTTCACGGTGACGGTGCCGAAAGATTTCGGAACCAAGAAGCTGACCTGGACCATTGTCGCCAACGGGCAGCCGACGTCGGTTCCCTTCGGCCTGGATCCGCTGTGGGTGATCTCGCCGCTGATCGACGCCAGTGACAACACGCCGCCATTTATCAGTTTTGAGCCGGGCCGCGTCATGGTTCAAGGACCGCGGCCCCTCACGGTGGAGCGCAGCGCGACCCTGGGGAGTCCGCTGGCGCTTCCGGTCTGGGTCGCGGATGATGCCAAGGTACCGCCGGGAGCGCTCGCGTCGCGGGCACGCGGAACTCCCGTGACGCTGGCCTGGAGCAAATTCCGCGGCCCAGGCGAAGTCAAATTCGAACCAGAGCGGCCGGCGGTCGAGAAAGCCGACTGGAACGCGCCGCCACCTGCCGTCTTTACGGGAAAAGCCACAACGAGCGCAGTGTTCAGTGAGCCTGGGGATTATGTGCTGCGCGTGGTGGCGAACGATATTTCCGGCGATGGAGGCCGGGGATTCCAATGCTGCTGGACCAACGCGATGGTCAAAGTGACGGTCCAGCCGGGCGCGGGCGGGGAGCGGTAGTTCCCGAGCGGTCGAGATGCGATTTCTGCTCACCGGCGTTCTGGCTCCCTTCTTCTCTGTGTCCCTCTGGGCGCAGGAGGGAGCCACGCCGGTTTCTTCTTTTGAGGCGACTCGCAAGGCGGTCGAGGCAGCGACGCTGCAGGAAGGCGCGCTCGAATATATTTGCCCGATGGATCCCGACATCCGCTCGAAGACTCCGGGAGTCTGTTCGCGCTGCGGGATGAAGCTGGTGGCTGGCGTTCCGGTGCTGCGGGAATATCCGGTGCGCGTCTCCACCCGGCCTGCGGCTCTAAAGCCAGGCGAGAAGATTCAGCTCAACTTCGCAGTCGGCGATCCGGAAACGCTCAAGCCCATCCGCGATTTCGAAATCGTCCACGAAAAACTGTTCCATTTATTCGTGATCAGCCAGGATCTGAGCTTTTTCGCGCACGAGCATCCCGAGATGCAAGCTGACGGGAGCTTTCAAATCGACTGGGTTTTTCCCAAGCCCGGCATGTACCGGGTATTGAGCGACTTTTATCCCGCGGCCGGGACGCCGCAGTTGGTGGAACGAACGCTGCTGGTGCCGGGCTTGGGCTTCAAGCTGGCAGCGGCGAAGCTGGATGCGGACGTGGGCGCGAAGGAGTCCGAAAACCTGGAAGTCGAGTTGAGCACCGATCCGCGCGAGCCTGTAGCGGGCATGAAGACGCTTTTGTTTTTCCGGCTGAGACCCAACCAAGGCCTGGAGCCGCTGCTGGGCGCGATGGGGCACATGCTGGCGGCCAGTTCCGATTTAATCGACTTGATCCACACGCACCCGGTGCAGGTGACGGAGTCAACGAGCGGGCCTTACACGGACATCCAGTTCAATGTGATTTTTCCACGCGCGGGCGTGCACCGCGTGTGGGTTCAATTCCAGCGGAAGGGCGTCGTGAACACGGTCGCGTTCAATATTCCCGTGGTGCAGTTGAA
>DASQHQ010000225.1:0-9277 GCA_035632015.1 Bryobacteraceae bacterium | reverse complement strand
TCGCTCAGCAAGTGGGTGGCGTAGGCGTGGCGCAGGCTGTGCGGATGAATGGAAGAATCGCCGCTGATCATGCGCGCGTAAAACTTCACGATGGCGCGCGCCCCGCGATCGGTCAGGCGGCGGCCGCGATGATTCAGGAACAGCGCGCGCTCGCCGGCCAGCGCCGGCTGGCGGGCCTGGATGTAAAGATCCAGCGCCTGCGAGGCTTTGCTGGCGTACGGGACCTGCCGCTCCTTCCGTCCCTTGCCGCGCACCCGGACCCAGCGCTCACCGAAATCGAAATCGTCCAGGTTCAGGCCAACCAGTTCGCTGACGCGCAGGCCGCATCCATACAGCAGCTCGAAGATGGCGAGGTCGCGCGCCGGGTAAGGGCGTTCTAACCTGTCGGCCGCGCCGGGAACCGAGTCCACCAGCGTGTTGGTTTGCTCGGCAGTCATCACCACGGGCAGCGTCTTCGGAGCCTTCGGCGTTCGGACCAGGCGCGCGACGTTCACCGGCACCACGCCATCGCGCATCAGAAATTTGAAGAACGAACGCACCGCGGCCAGCTTGCGCCGCATGCTGACCGCGGTCAACCGCTGCTGGTACAGATGCCCGAGCCATTCGCGAATCGCCAGCGCGTCGATTTTTTCGATGACCGGCGGAGGCTGGTCCGGAATGGTGAAGTACGTCAGGAACTGCTCGAGATCGGAGGCATAGTTGCGCAGCGTGTGGGCGGACGCGTTCTGGCGCCGCAATTCTTCGATGAACCGCCGGATCTGGGCCGCGAGGTCAGGCATAGACAGAGCGATATTCGTCCAGCTTTTCGAGCGCGCGGCGGCACACTTCGGCGTGACGGGCGCGCTTGTCGTGACGCAATCGCGCGCGCGCTGCTTCGTCGAGCGGCGGCAGCAGATCGAAGGTGATGTTGGCGGGCTGGTAGTTTCGGGGATCGGCGCCCGAGACGTAAGCGCACAGCGATCCGATGGCGGTCTGGCGCGGAAACGGCCGCAGCGCGTCGCCCGCCGCCAATTCCGCCGCATGCCGTCCGGCCGCCAAGCCGGTTGCGATCGACTCGACGTAGCCCTCGACGCCCGAAATCTGGCCCGCGAAAGAAATTTGCGGCCGCGCGCGGAGCTGCAATGTGGGATGGAGCAGCGCAGGCGCGTTGATATACGTGTTGCGGTGGATCTGGCCGTAGCGCAGAAACTCCGCGCGTTCCAGGCCGGGGATCATGCGGAAGACGCGCGACTGCTCGCCGAAACGCATGTGGTTTTGAAAGCCGACCAGGTTGTAGCTGGAGGCGCGCAGATTCTCCTGGCGAAGCTGCACCACGGCGTACGGCCGGCGGGCGGTGCGCGGGTCAACGAGTCCCACCGGCTTCATGGGCCCGAAGCGCAGCGTCTCGCGGCCGCGCGCGGCCAGCTCCTCGATCGGCAGGCAGGCCTCGAAGAACGGCGCCTGATCTTCCGGGATGTGCGCCGGAACCGCGCCGGCGCCGAGAATCGCATCCACGAACCGCTCATACTGATCGCGATCGAACGGGCAGTTTAGATAATCGTCGCTCGAATCCAGCGACTTGCCGTAGCGCGAGGCGCGAAAGGCGACGCTCAGATCGATCGACTCGGCATCGACGATCGGGCTGATGGAATCGTAGAAAAACAGATGCCCGGCGCCGGTGATGCGCCCGATTTCGTCGGCCAGCCCGCCGCTCGTCAATGGCCCGGTGGCGATGATGGTGATGGCGTTGTCCGGGATCGAAGTGACTTCCTCGCGCCGCAGCTCGATGCGGGGATTCGCTTCGATGGCCGCAGTCACTTCCTGAGCGAACACATCGCGATCCACCGTGAGCGCATGTCCGCCCGGCACGCGCGCCTTTCCCGCTGCGGCGACCAAAAGTGAGTCCAGCCGCCGCAATTCCTCCTTCAGCAGCCAGGGTGCGGAGTTTTCGGATTCGCTCTTGAGCGAATTGCTGCACACCAATTCGGCCAGCAGTCCGGTTTTATGCGCGGCGGTAGCTTGAACCGGACGCATCTCGAACAGCGTGCACTCGAATCCGGCGCGAGCGATCTGCCAGGCCGCCTCGCAACCAGCGAGTCCCCCGCCCAAAATGCGGATGCGAGCCATTCACCACCAGGATACAGGGAAGGCGGCGGCCTCCAGCATGTAACAATTTCCTGAAGGGGCGGTACTGCTAATGCGTATTGTCGTCTAAAGATCGGAGACGCCCGTGGAATCATTGTTGCAGGATTGCCGGTACACCCTGCGGACTTTTCTCCGCAGTCCGGGATTCACGTTGATCGCCGCGCTCGCTCTGGCCTTGGGGATCGGCGCGAACACGGCCATTTTCAGCATCCTCAACGCGGTGGTTTTGAAGCCGCTGCCTTACGACCAGCCCGAGCAGTTGGTGCAGCTCTGGATGCGCTTCACCGGGATCGGCATTCCGAACGACCAGAACTGGGTGTCCGTCCCCGAGTTCGTCGACCTCCAGCAGAACCGCAGCCTTGTGTACCTGGCCGCGATTTACGCCACCAGCTTCAACATCAACATCGACGGCACGCCCGAACGGATCGATACGGCCGCCGTATCCACGTCGTTCTTCCCGATGCTCGGCGTGCAGGCGCAATTGGGCCGCGTGTTTTTGCCCGAAGAGGGGCAGCCGGGCCGCGACCGAGTGGTCCTGCTGAGCGATGGCCTGTGGCGCCGGCGTTTTGGCGCCGACCGCAGCGTGCCCGGCCGCAAGCTCGTCATGAACGGCCAGAGCTATCTCATCGTTGGCGTGCTGCCGCCTGAATTCCGGCTTCCCGAGGATGCCGAAGTGTGGACTCCCCTGGTGTTCTCGGCCGACGACCTCAATCCCAACCGCCGCGGCAACCATAGCCTTCAGGTGATCGCCCGCATCCGACCCGGCTTGAGTTTCGAACAAGCCCGCGCCGACCTGGATTTGGTCTCAAACCGGATCGTCCAGCAGCATCCGGACTACCCGTACCGCCAGTTCAACTTTCGGGTGCTCATGATTCCGCTGCTCCAACAGCAGATCGGCGACATCAAGACCGCGCTCTGGGTGCTCATGTCGGCCGTTTGCCTGGTACTGCTGATCGCGTGCGCGAATGTCGCCAATCTGCTGCTGGTGCGAGCTTCGGCGCGCGAGCGCGAGATCGCGGTCCGCCAGGCCCTGGGCATAAGCCGCGGAAGACTGCTGAGGCAGTTGCTGACCGAGAGCGCGATTCTGGGTGTGGCGGCGGGCGCCCTCGGGCTGCTGCTGGGATATGGAGCGCTGCGTCTTCTGATTGCCTGGAGCGCCGCCAGTTTCCCGAGAGTGGCAGACACGCACATGGATTTTCAGGTGCTGGCCTTCACGCTGCTGGTTTCGCTCGGCACGGGGATTCTGTTCGGACTGGCCCCGGCCGTGGCGTCTCAGCACGTCACGCACGGCGCGCTGAAGGAAGGCGGGCGCGGGGGAACGTCGGGGCTTGGGTCGCAGCGACTTCGCGGCGCGCTGGTGGTGGCGGAAGTCGCGCTGTCCCTGACATTGCTGGCGGGCGCGGGATTGCTGATCCGCAGCTTTCTCCGCTTGCAGGAAGTGGACGCCGGCTTCCGGCCGGACGGCGTGCTTACGATGCGCGTCTCCTTGCCGCCCGAGAAATATTCAAAGCCTGAGCAAACGCGCAGGTTCTACCGCGAGCTGATGGACCGCATCCGCCGGCTGCCTGGGGTGGACGCGGTGGGAGGGGCTACCGGCTTGCCGCTCACGGCCACCGGATGGTCGGGCACAACCACGGTCGACAGCCGCGCCGTTCAGCCACGCGACGCCAGTCCCGAGGCCGACCAGCGGCCGGTGCTGCCGGGCTTTTTCAAAGCCATGGGCATTTCCCTGGTGCGCGGCCGTTATTTCGACCAGCGCGACAACGAAACTGCCGCCCAGGTCGCGATCATCGACGAAACCATGGCGAAAACGTACTGGCCCAACCAGGACCCCATCGGCCAGCGCATCCGGAGCGGCGGCCCGCAGTCGAGCAATCCCTGGCGCACGATCGTCGGCGTCGTCCATCACGTGCGTTATCGCACGCTGGAATCGCCTTCGCGCGTCGAGTTCTACTGGCCCTACGACCAGACACCGTTCCCGCTGGGCCAGATGAGTTTGGCAATTCACACTTCATCCGATCCCCGGTCACTCGCTTCGGCGGTGGCCCGCGAAGTTCTGGCGCTCGATCCGGACCAGCCGGTCTATCGCATCCGAACCATGGCGGAGCTGGTTTCCGAATCGATGAGCCGCCGACGGCTCTCGATGGTCTTGCTGTCGGTATTCGCGGGCGTCGCTCTGGCTTTGGCTGCGGTCGGCATCTACGGCATCATTTCTTATTCGGTGGCGCAACGCGCCCATGAAGTGGGCATCCGCATGGCTCTGGGGGCGCGGCGGCTGGATGTCGTCCGCATGGTGCTTGGCCAGAGCCTCAGCCTCACGCTGGCAGGGATTCTCCTGGGGCTGGCGGGATCGCTGGCGCTGACGAGCTTTCTATCCAGCCTGCTGTTCGATGTGAAGGCGAGAGATCCGCAGACGTTCACACTGGTCGCGCTGACGCTGACCGTAGTGGCTCTGCTGGCGAGCTTCGTCCCGGCTTACCGCGCCACAACGGTAGATCCGGTGACCGCGTTGCGGCAGGAGTAGCGCCCAGCCGTAGCCGGCAGGAACGGAGCGGCAGCCTGGAAGGCCGCGACGTTATGGCGCCTGCTGCTCGACCGCCGCAAACGTGAACTTGCCCGCCGCCGGGTCCACCAAGTGCGCGTAATCCCCATAGCTCATGTGGATCACGTCCAGGTGGGTGCCGGCGTTGAAGGCAATGAATTCCTGCTCGGCAACGCTGGTGTCAACGATCACCGGCAGATGGAACAGGTTGCCGAAGGGCGGCATGGCTCCCAGCTCGCATCCCGGAAATAGCTGGCCCAGTTCCTGTTCGCTCGCCAGCCGAAGACCGGGATCGTTCAAGAAGGCTCCCAGCGCCTCCATGTCGATCAGGCAGTCGGCCGGCAGCACGGCCAGTCCATAGCCCTGCGCGCCGGCATACACCACGGTCTTGGCCATTTTGTGTGGCGACAGATGCTCGGCCACGGCGACCTCCATCGCGGTGAAGGCCAGCGGATGCTTGGAATGGGCGTACCAGACGCGGGACCGATCGAGAAAATCCAGACAACGTTCTAAGACCGTCATAGGACACCTCTCTCCGCCCCACATCGGGAGCACACCAATTGCCATCGCGGAAGATTCAGCCGGCGTTGAAGTTCGAGGGCCCGCCCGATCGACGTGAGCGCCATTACGCACCCTCACCCGCACTGATGACGCAAAATCGCACACAGATTTTCCAGCATTCGAGCCCGCCGCACTCGCCCCGGACCAGTTGCCCGAAAACGAAGCCGCTGCTATCTTCCCTCTATGGCCGCCCCGTCGGAGTCGCCGGTCTCGATCCTGCCATGGGGCCAGTGGCTGTTACGATTGGGAGCGCCTTTATCGGCCGTCCTGTTCCTGCTGCTCTTCCACTGGCGCGGCCTGGATTGCTGGTTCTTTCAGGACGACTTCGGCTGGCTTCACCTGGGCCTCTATCCCAGCCACGAGACCATTCTTCAAATGCTGTTTTCCCCGAAGGCGCACGGCAACATCCGGCCCTGGAGCGAGAACCTGTTCTTCTTTGCGTTCTACCGGCTTTTCGGGATGAATCCGCTGCCGTTTCGAATCGCCGTTTTTGTAACCGCCAGCGCCAATGTTCTGCTCTTGTTTACCCTGGTGCGCGCGCTCACGGGCTCGGTCCTGGCGAGCCTCGGAGCCGCCATCTTCTGGCTGGCCAACCCGGCTCTGACGCCGATCTTTTGCTGGACCTGCATCTACAACGAGACCCAATATCTGTTTTTTGTTCTGCTTGCGCTGCTGCTGTTCATACGGGGCAAGTATTGGATGCAGCTCGGGGTTTTTGTCCTGGGACTGGGCTCGCTCGAAACCATGGTGATGTATCCGGTGGCGGCGACGCTCTACGCGTGGCTCTACGATCGCACCAAGTTGCGCCGGACCCTGCCGTTGTACCTGATCTCGACCGCGTACACGGCGGCGCACTTCCTGGTAGCGCCGGCGCCAACCTCGGGGCCGTACGCCATCCATCTCGACCGGCGGATCTTTTCCACGCTTTGGACTTACGTCCAGATGGCGCTGGGGCCGGAACGGCTGGCGCACTTCCATTGGACCTGGCCCGCTGCCCTGGTAACCGTTGGCACGATGGCGATGGGCCTGGGAGTGCTGGCCGCGATGTTCGCCGCCGGCCGAGCCGGACTGTTCGGAGCTGGCTGGTTCATTGCTTTTCTCCTTCCAGTCCTTCCGCTCCCCGACCACATCATCGACTACTTCATCGCCGGTCCGGCCATCGGGCTGGCCATCATTCTGGGAGCTGCGATGGCGTCGCGCTGGCGTGTGCCCGCGATGCTGTTTGGAGCGATCTATCTCGCGGTCGCAATGCCGGCCGCCTGGGACGTCATGACCTGGGAGCGAAATCGCAGCCATGTCGCCCGCGATCTGGTCCAGGGCGTGGTCCGATACGATCAGGAGCATCCCGGAAAGACCATCCTGGTGACGGGCGTCGACTCCGAGCAGTTCTATGCGGCGTTTTCGGACGTGCCCTTTGATTTGTATGGAATGCACGACGTCTTTCTGGCGCCCGGCGCCGACCGCCAGATCCCGGATGGAGGCAGCCTGGCGCCGCTGTACGTGCTGCCGCCCGAGAAAGCGCTGCCCCGGCTCAAGGCGGATCAGGCCGTGGTTTTGGATGTGAGCGGCGGTGCAATCCGGGACGCCACGGTTCAGTTTCTGTCACAGTATCCGGCGGACACGGCAGGACCTCGCTGACGCGGGATTCGTGCGAAGCTTTCCGCCTCGGTTCGTTATCCTGGCCAATATGAATATCGCATTCATCGGCCTCGGAAGAATGGGCACGGGCATGGCCCGCAATTTGCTTCGCGCCGGGCATCAACTGACGCTTTTCAATCGGACGCGCGAGAAGGCTGCAGCGCTGGCGGCGGAGGGCGCGCGCGTGGCCGCGTCCCCGGCGGACGCTTGCAGGGAGGCGGAAGCCGTGCTCACGATGCTGGCCGACGACCAGGCCCTCGATCAAACCGTGTTCGGCGAAAACGGGATCCTCGAAGCGCTTGCCGGCGGCCGCGCACACATTTCGCACAGCACCATCAGCACCGCCTTGGCGCGGCGCCTGGAGCGGGAGCACGCCGCACGAAAGCAGGGATACTTGAGCGCACCGGTGTTCGGGCGGCCCGAGGCAGCCGAAGCCAGGAAACTGGTAGTGGTAGCCGCCGGACCAGCAGACCAGATTGAGCGCTGCCGCACCCTGTTCGATGCAATCGGCCGGCAGACCTTCCCTATTGGAACCGAGCCCTGGCAGGCAAACGCGGTGAAGCTGTGCGGCAATTTCATGATCGCCAGCGTGCTGGAGACTTTCGGCGAGGCCTTCGCGACGCTGCGCAAGGCGGACGTCGCGCCGCAGGCGTTCCTCGAAATCATGAACACGCTGTTCGCCTCGCCCGTCTACGGCAACTACGGCCGCATCATCGCCGAGGAGCAGTTCGAGCCGGCCGGATTCGCGCTGCGGCTGGGGCTGAAGGATATGCGCCTGGTGCTCCAGACGGCCGAGGAGTGCGCCGCGCCCATGCCGATCGCGAGCCTGATCCGCGATCACATGCTGGCGGCCTTGGCGCACGGCCAGAGCGAGAAGGATTGGTCCAGCGTCGCGCAAGTCTCCGCGCGAAACGCGGGGCTGTAAGGCGAGGTCGCTCGCGAATCTGCGACAAGCTTTCGGCTCGCCGCCTGTGGCTTGGCGCCGTGGCCGCTAGCTTGCATGGCGTTGGGCTACATGCGCATCCTGGTTGCCTGGCTGTTCGCCGTTGCTTCTTTGCTGCGAGCGGATTCCGCGCCGGAACTGGTGAAGTCCGTCAGCATCCGCGGCAGCAGCGCGCGCGTGGATCTGGCGACACAGGTGGGCCAGCCGTACGACACGGCCGTCATCAACCAGGACGTCCACAGGCTGTGGAGCACGGGGCGCTTCTCCGACATCCGCGTCGAGAAAGCACCGGATGCTGATGGCGCCAGCGTGATCTTCCAGGTTGTGGAGACCCAAACCACGCCGCTGCACAAGATCATGGTCGAGCCGTCCACGTTTGGATTGCAATTGATGCTGCCCGAAGGCACGCCGATCGATAAGATGCGGGCGCACGCCATCGCCGCCCAGGCGCGCGAGGAACTCAAGTCCCGAGGCTTCCAGGACGTCTCGGTGGATTACAAGCTGGTCCCCTACCTAAGCAACCTGGTGGACGTGAATCTGCACGTGGAGCCGGGCGAGCGGGTGCGGGTGAGACATGTCGACTTCAGCGGCGATCTCGCCATCGATCCAACAGAGCTTCGTGGAGCCCTCCAAGCTCTGCGTGCCAAGCGCATTCTTCCGGGATTCCCCGGGCTCTGGAGCGGCTGGCGGCTTCTGCCGGCGTACAGCGCGGACGCGGTGCAGTCCGACATCGCGCATCTTGAGTCGCTGTATCTTTCGAAAGGATATCTGGATGCGACCGTGCACTGGGACGACATCGAAGCCCGCAACAACCAAGCCGGCGTCACGATTCGGATTCAGGCCGGCCCGCGGTATCGGCTCCGCAGCGCCACGATCTCCGGCGACGCGGTGCCGGCGAGCGCTCCGGGCGAGCTGTGCCCGAGCCTGCTGGCGCAGCGCCGCGAGGCCGAACGCCAGGGCATTCTCGACTTCACGGTCAACCTGGACGCTAGCCGCGTCGAAGCAAGCGACAACGCGCCCCTGCTCGTGGATCTGGCAGCGGGCGTCGACCGCGGGCGGCCGTATCGCGTCGGACGAATCGAATTTTCCGGCCATCGTCATTACAGCGAAGCCATGCTGCGCCGCAATCTGCTTTTGGACGAGGGCCGGTTGCTGGACGAGCGCCTGCTGCGCAAGAGCCTGGCGCGGCTGAATCAGACCATGCTGTTCGATCCCATCGGCGAGCGCGACGTCCACATCCGCACGGATCAGGCCACCGGCGTCGCGGACCTGAGCATCGAACTGCACGAGCACAAAGGCGGCGCCTGGAATCTCTCGGGCCCCGTGGGTCCGGCGAGTTTCGCGGGCCCGCTCGAGGCCTCCATCCGGTCGCGCCTGCCGGCCTGGGGCTCGGGCCTGTTCGAGTTGTCCACCTGGACGGCGGGGTTGAGCCTTTTCGCCTTCGCCCCTCCCTTGTCGCCACTCCGGTA
>DASQHQ010000224.1:0-40432 GCA_035632015.1 Bryobacteraceae bacterium | reverse complement strand
TAGATCTCGTCAGCGGCGTTGGAAGTTGTCGCGAGACTGGTATCGGCGATATTCCGAAAAGCCCGGGAGTCCTGTCGCGCCCTGTGCCACTGCCAAAAGGCAACCAACGCCAGGGCCGCAAATAACGCGACCGCCGCCACGGCCCAGGAAAAAATTGCGAGGCGCCCGCGCCGCTCAGCTTGCCGCTGCCGCTGCACTTCATCCAGAGGCAGATTTTCCTCGACGAACTTGTGGTCGAAAACCCGCTCATAGATCCGATTGCGGACGCGCAGAAATCCGTCTTCGGAGCGGACCACGCCTGCCAGGCGCAATGAATCGAGTAAAGGTTGCGCCGGATCGTCCTGCACCAGCTTCCCGGTCCAGATGTTGGCGTAGATGGTCAGCAGTTCCACCGGACTCGCGCCGCTACGCAGCAGGCGCTCCCGCACGAACATCAGATGGTGGTCCCGTTCGCGCGCCTCCCTCGAAAGAAAGATCTCGCCGCACACGCGGTCGACTTGCATGGGGCTCTGCGCAGCGCGGTCTTCCGCCACGGCCTGGCACAAACGTTGCGTCAAGTAGGGGTGGCCGCCGGTCCAATACAGGATTCGGCGCAGTACCTCCGGCGCCCGGTCGCGCGCGCGATGCAAGCCCGGCAAGAGAACTTGCGCCTCCTTCTCGGTGAAATCGTTCAGCTGGATGCGATGGCCGATGTTGAACGGAGCGGCGCGCGAGTCCTGAATGAGATCGGATGGAGTCGCTACCCCCACCCAGCAAAAGATTAACCGCCGGAGCCGCGGCGTTTCAGAGCGCTGGTTGTCGAGCTGGCGGATGGCGCTGAAAAACTCGTCGGCGGAGAACGGAAGACTGCGCGTGGCGCCGATCTGGTCGATGAAGAAGACGATGGGCGCGGGGATGCGCTCCAGAATGACTTCGTGCAATGCGCCCAGCCAGCGCTGCAGCGGCGAGAGCCTCGGATGGTTCTCCCAATAGTCCTCGACTTCGCTTTCCAGATGCAACTGCGAGCCGGCGCTAGCCAGCAGCCCAAAATACCATTGTTCGACGGTCAGGTTCGTCCCGATCGCGTGCAAGTCAAGGACGACCGCCTTAGCTCCCTCCTCGCGCAGCCGGTCCACCATCCGGATGAGGAGCGACGTTTTTCCCATCTGGCCCGAGGCGAGGACAGAGCAAAACTCGCCGCCCGCGATGGCGGCGTGCAGGTCCAGATCGGCCTCGCGCATCACATAGCCGGGCGCGTCGCGGCTGAGGGGACCGCCGACCACATAAAAACGGGAGCGAGGCGTTCTGGGCGTCATGCCATTTTCCGCCTCAGACCATGGTGATTTAACCGGCAGCGAGTGCGCGCCCCTTCCACGCCGTCGAAAGCGGCGCCGTTGTCGGCATCGTGGCGCCCGGCGGCGCAGCCAGCCGCCTCCAGGCCCACGCCAACCCGGCCGGCCCAACGCCGGCCCGCGTGCTGGTAACTTATGAAGACCTGCTGCATCGGCGCGTCCTGCCAGGCAGTGCCGCATCGCTCCGGCACTGGAGCCGCTTCCACGATGTTAACGCAGCGGGTGAGGGCTGCGACACAAAGCGCGTGCATGATCCGGTTCTTGCAGAACATCGCTGCGTCACCCCTGGGGCGTGACCGCCAGCGAGCTGTGGCGGACGCACTCGTCGTGTGTGCCACGTTCACACTCCGGTGAACGCTCGTCGGCGCCATGCGTCGCGATGAGTCGCGACGCGGCACGCACGAGCGCACGCCACGAATCCGACCGACCTCGACGGACAGATTACGGGGCGCCCATCAGCGCTGTCTTTCCCAGCGGCATGATATGCTACCGGGTTGCTGCCAAACCTGTCGGAGGCTCGATGAATCCCAAGGAAGTTTTGGAGTTTGCCAAGAAGAAGGAAGCGCACCAATTCGACCTGCGTTTCACCGACCTGCCCGGTCTTTCGCAGCACGTCTCCTACCCGATCAATCAGCTCACCGAGGACGCGTTTGAGGAGGGCTTCGGCATCGATGGCTCCAGCATCCGGGGATGGGCGGCGATCAACGAGAGCGATATGCTGCTGGTTCCCGACGCCTCCACGGCATACATGGATCCGTTCGGCGAAACGCGCACGCTGGTGATGACCAGCGACGTGATCGATCCCATCACGCGGCAGCACTACGAGCGCGATCCACGCTGGATCGCACGCAAGGCCGAGCAGTATCTGAAGAACAGCGGCATCGCCGATACCGCCTATTTCGGCGCCGAAGCGGAGTTCTTCATCTTCGACAGCGTGCGCTTCGATCAGGACCAGCACTCCGGCTACTATTTCATCGACGCCGAAGAAGGCCGCTGGAATTCCGGCCGCGCGGCGAATAACCTCGGGTACCGGCCGCGCTACAAGGAAGGTTATTTCCCCGTCCCGCCCACCGATCATTACCAGGACCTGCGCGCGGAAATGGTCGAAACCATGATTCGCTGCGGAATGGCGATCGAGTGTCATCACCACGAAGTGGCCACCGGCGGGCAATGCGAGATCGATCAGCGATTCGACACGCTGGTAAAATCCGCCGACCACATGATGCTGTACAAATACGTGATCCGGAACGTCGCGTATCAATATCGCAAGACCGTGACGTTCATGCCGAAGCCGCTGTACGGAGACAATGGCAGCGGCATGCACACGCATCAGAGTTTATGGAAAGACTCGAAGCCGCTGTTTGCCGGCGACATGTATGCGGGGCTGAGCCAGCTCGGGCTGTGGTACATCGGCGGACTGCTGAAGCACGCGCGCGCGCTTTCGGCGATCATCGCGCCGACCACCAATAGCTACAAACGGCTGGTGCCGGGCTACGAAGCCCCCGTCAACCTGGCGTACTCGCGGCGCAACCGCTCAGCCGCAGTGCGCATTCCGATGTACTCCGCGAGTCCCAAAGCCAAGCGCGTCGAGTTCCGGCCGCCGGATCCGTCGTCGAATCCGTACCTGGCGTTCGCCGGCATGTTGATGGCGGGGATGGATGGAATTCTGAACAAGACTGCTCCCGGCGATCCGCTCGACAAAGACATCTACGACCTCTCGCCGGAGGAAATGCGTCACGTGCCGTCCATGCCGGCGTCGCTCGAGGAAGCGCTGGGGTGTCTGGAGGAGGACCACGGCTTCCTGTTGAAGGGCGATGTGTTCACCGAGGAGTTGATCGAAACCTTCATCAACTACAAACGCCGCAGCGAGGCCGACGCCATCCGGTTGCGGCCGCATCCATACGAGTTCGCGCTGTACTACGACATCTGACCAAGCCGCTGTCGTCTCGGCGCCGTTCGCCTGCCGCGCGCACTACCGGCGCGCAAAGAGCAGTGTCTCGGCTGGCTGGCCGGGCCGTTCGACGAACAGCGTGAGCGTGCCATCCGGGTTCAAGCTGTAGCGCTCGGTGGACGTCACACCGTCCTGAGTGGTGGTGATCCTCAACGCGTCGCCTTCCCACTTGGCTTTGCTCTGAAATGTCTGCCCCTTGCGAATGGATTGATTCTCGCGCGCATCCGTGCTGTAGCGATAGGTAGCCGACTGGCTCGGGCTATCGAACGAGAAGTCCCGCGACACATAAATGTTGCGCTCGCGATCGTAGATTGTGACCGTACCAGTCTGAATCACGGGCTCGCCGCCGAATTCGCTGCGGGCCGGCACCAGGTTCCAGGTGCCGTTCAGGGCGTGATGGCCACGGGCCCAGGCGAAACCGGCAAATGCGGCCAGGATCGCAGCGTAAAGCAAGAAAGTTTTTCGCAGTTGGGCTTGCATACAGCCTCCGCGCGGGAGTGTGCACGCGGGGGGCCAAGCTGAGTTTAACAACGTTAGCCCGCGCAAGGACCGCCGGCTCAACCCAAGGTTCGGCGACCCGCATCCATTTTATACTGGCCTCATGCCAGAACCGTTCCGGTTGTCCAAAATCGGCGTCATCATGCTCGGCGTCACCGATTTGCAGAAGTCCATCGCCTTCTACCGCGACCAGCTTGGCTTGCAGTTGGCGGCTCAATTCGAGGGCCTCGCGTTCTTTGACGGCGGCGGTGTGACCTTGGCGCTGAATCGCGGGCTGGCGCAAGCCACGGGCCGAGGTGCGGGCGCGACCGAGATCGTGTTCTCGGTAGAGCACGTACAGGCGGCTTGCGATGCGCTCCGCGCCGCGGGCGTTGAGTTCCTGAACCAGCCGCGGGTCGTGTCCGGTGCGAACTGGGCGGCCAATTTTCGTGATCCGGACGGGCACCTTCTTTCGATCTTCGGTCCCGAGTAGCCGGGCGGCCGCCTTTGCAACGCGCAGTGGTTTGGCGACGTGCCCGCGGCGGTTCCAGGGCGGCGAGGGAACGATCGCGATCGTGCTGTTGCGGACCGGGCTGTTGGTGTGCTGCGGCGCGTGCAACGAGTTGGTCCGCGCGGGCAGGTTGGCACGGCGCGGGCGAGCACGGTGCTTCCCGTGATAAGAGTCCGCGAATTTTGTTATATTGGCAACGGCTGCGAAGCGGGAGTAATTCAGTGGTAGAATGCCAGCTTCCCAAGCTGGACGTCGCGGGTTCGAGTCCCGTCTCCCGCTCCAGTTTTCAATAACTTGGGAGCCACCGAGTTTTTCACCATACCCCTTTACTCCGTTAAGCTCACGCTGACCGCTTTCGCTTCGAACTGGTGATGCGTCCGGACGGAAGACGCATTCTCTCTGAGCAGTGCACCCCGAAATTCAAGCAGCGTCACCATCGAACGGCGGAGAAAATAATGGACGCGGTAGAGCATCTGCGCGTCGAAACGTTCGCCTTGACTGCTAACGACGAGGAAGTCAAGCGGCTCGCTTATCTAGATAAACGAAAGTCGCGCCAGGCAGTTAAGTAGCTGGACCTGCCTTGGCCGAAGACTTTCTGGAGTGAAGCAAAGCGGTGCGCGAGGACACATTGGCCATTACTGTCATTCTGTTACACTCGGGCGGAGTTCATGAAGAGATGACGAATCTGGTGGAACTGGCGGCAAGAGATCGGCGTGGGCGCGAAGGTCGACACCTCGAACCTCCATCGCCGGGAACTGCCTTTCGCCCCGGAAGATGCGCGCGTATTGGTGGATGTCCTGTTAAGTCGGCTTGTGGAGCCGTTGTCGGAATATTATCGCAAACGGGTGCCGAAAACATCAGGTTTTGACGCGTTAAAGCCGCCAGTTCCACCCACTCGTTGCAACACGGAAAACCTCATTGACGCCAGAGCCTTTTGGCACTATCAGCGACCTTCCAACAGTCCCGTGTACGGCGCTCCGATCCACCGACGGTAGAGGCAAAGGTAGGTTCCGGCATAGCTTCCTATATATGTCATAAACGTTCGCACCAAGGTGGGGCGGGTAAATAATCACTCGTGATGTAACCAAGCCAGATGACGGCCTCTTAGGCCGACCCTAATGCTGCGTTCCAGATATACAAATTGTCTTGAGTCCTCCGTGCGGCATAGAATCGTAGCGCACGTGAGCCAACCGCGCTCATAGAAAGGGAGAACACCATGCAGTTTTCACGTCGTAAGTTCATGCAAACCACGGCAGCAGTTCCTGGTCTGGCTCTCGCCGCCGGAGCGGCGGCCCAGGAACCTGCTCGGCCGGGCATCGGCGAGCCCGGACACTTCGACACGCTCGCAAGAAAGCCTGCGGTGAAACCGCACTCGGTGGATCTCGATTCGAACTATATCCGAATGCCGCTCGCTTCCCAGGATGCTGCGTACGGTCGGCGGCAAGGCGAGCACATCAAGAGTTTTGTGCGGGAAATTACGGCGATCCCTCGCAAGTATCGCGACCGCGGCGACCGCTGGTGGGGCCGGGTCGCAGGCACGCCCTGCGATGGCGAGACCGAGGACCTGGTCGAAGCGAAATTCCGCCAGTTCGGCTGTCAGGATGTCCACCGTCAATATTTCGATCTGCCGCCTCAGTGGTTCCCGCTCTCCTGGGATGTGAAGGCTGCCGGAAGTGGGCAAACGTTGGCCTTGGAGACGATCATGCCTGCGCCGCCCTCGGCGGCGACGCGAGGCCGCCTGGACCTGGATGCGGTTTGGGTGGGTTTGGGCTATGAATCCGATTTCGCCGGCCGGGATGTGAAGGGAAAACTTGCGGTCATTTACAGCTGGCCGATGCCGGGGATCGTAGCGAATTCCACCGCTTACAATAATGCGATGTTGCGGGCCGCGGAAACGGGGCGCCGCCGCAGTGCTGGTCAACGTCGGCATTCCGGTAACTTCAAAATGGCCATGAACGGCAATGCCAGGGGGGGCCGACGTTCTCGATCGGCACTGAAGATTTCAACACGCTCCGGCAACTGATGGAGAAAGGGCCGGTAAAGGTTCAGATGGAGTTGGCTACCGAAGAACGCAGCGGTCTGCGGGATGCCAGCGTATGGGGACAACTGCCGGGAACAACCGACGAGGACATTATCGTCATGGCGCATCACGACGGCTTTTTCGAGGGTGCGCTGGACAACGCGTCGGGCATGGCGGTGATGCTTTCGCTCGCTGAGTATTATTCGAAGGTTCCCAAGGAGCAACGCCGCCGGACGCTGAAATTCGTGACCACGGCGGGACACCATGCCGGGTCGGCCGGGACGCAATGGATGCACGATAACCGCGGGGCGTCTTCGAGGTAGCGGCCGATGGCGTCGTCCAGCGTTTTCGAAAGCAGCGCCGCCCGCTGGTTGCCGGTCTTCGTCGCAATCAGCTCCAGCGAGGGTACCAGCGCACAGTATTCACCGAGCGAGTCCCAGCGCAATTATTTCGAGCTGTCCTGCGCGACGATCGGGTCGTCGGCGACCGGCACGGAGAAAGGGGGTATGGCAGATGCTCGGGGATACGCCGCCGAGATTGGTGTGCCGGGAGTAGCGCCGCACGACCTTCGTCGCGGGTGTGCGAAGCTTTGCCGCGCGATTGGCGGTTAGCCGGTGGATTCAGACGCCGCTCGGGCATGCTTCCGTGCAGACGACCGAACGATACCTTGGTACAAAGCAAGATCTGTCTTACGGGCCAAATGATGCGATCAAATTGAGGCTCGCTAAACGGAGCTTTGGCATGGCGTGAACAACGCCCGTAATGCGCTCCTGTGACGGGTCGAGAATGCCGCAGCGGCAGCGGACCGAGGACGCCAGGGAAGCCGTGCCTAAACGCTCAGCCGTGCATTCGCAGAAGTGCTATATTATTCGAGAGCCCACCGGTAGATTTTGTGCCATGCTTCGTGGCATTTGAAGCAAATGTCAGAGCCTATGCTCGCCCTGGCCATGGTCTGGTGTTCATGGCGCCGTGCGCGTGACTTCGCAAAGGAGTACCGGTGGGTTCGTTTGATGTATGTCGAGACTTGCAAGTCTTAAGTCGACAACCAACCTTAGCGAACTCGCTACACTGCTCCAGTTCAAACCTGCCGGGCTTTCCTTTATTCTTTATAGGCAAAGTGATGACAAGAAATACAAGACGTTTGAGATCCCGAAGCGAAAGGGAGGGAAACGCACAATCAAGGCGCCCATCGACGCCCTGAAACTAGTTCAACGCAAACTCGCTGACCTTCTTCAGGACTGCCTCGATGAAATCAACAAAGCCGACAAGCGCATTATGGTGTTTGTTCATCGGGAACGCCGCTGGTCTGCAGACGCGCCCTCAACCCGTTGCGAGATTCGCTCTCAGTTGATTTCATTCGAGCCGCAATGTCATCCACGTCCAGTAATAAACGAGAACGCCATCTGGTAATTGGCATCGCCGACGGCCTCGTTCCAAGTTCCAACTGTCGGTTCGAACTCAACTTGATGGGTGCGGCTTGAACCATTAGCGCCGCACGCCGGCGCGGAGGCGCCAGAGCCACTACATTCCGTCAATGATTGCGTTCAGCGTAACGCTGGGCCGCATCGCTGCGGCGCATTTAGCGTCGTCCGGAAAATAATACCCCCCGATTTCCACCGGCTTGCCCTGTGCCGCCAACAACTCCTGAGTAACCTTGCCCGCGTTCGCGGCCAGCGCGGCGGCTACCGGAGTGAAGCGTTGCTTCAACTCCCCGTCCACGTCCTGGGCGGCGAGCGCCTTTGCCCACGCCACCGCGAGATAGTACGTCGAGCCGCGGTTGTCGATCTCGTTTACCTTGCGCGAAGGCTCGCGGGCGTCTTCGAGGTAGCGGCCGATGGCGTCGTCCAGCGTTTTCGAAAGCAGCGCCGCCCGCGGGTTGCCGGTCTTCGTCGCAATCAGCTCCAGCGAGGGTACCAGCGCACAGTATTCACCGAGCGAGTCCCAGCGCAGATGCCCTTCTTTCAAGAACTGCTGCACGTGCTTGGGCGCCGAGCCGCCCGCGCCGGTTTCGAACAATCCGCCTCCTCTGAGCAGCGGCACGATCGAGAGCATGCGGGCGCTTGTCCCCAATTCGAAGATCGGGAACAGGTCGGTGAGATAGTCACGAAGCACGTTCCCCGTGACGGAGATGGTGTCCTCGCCCCGGCGAATTCGCTCTAACGAGAATTTCATTGCGTCGTCCGGCTTCGTGATCCTGATTTCCAGTCCCGAGAGGTCGTGTTCGGGTAAGCAGGCTTCCACCTTGTGAATGATTTGCGCATCGTGGCCACGATCCGGGTCGAGCCAGAACACCGCCGGCGCCCCGGTTGCCCGCGCGCGCGCCACGGCCAGTTTTACCCAATCGCGGATGGCCTCGTCTTTCGCCTGGCAGGCGCGGAAAATATCGCCGCGCTCTACGCTCTGTTGGAGCAGCGTTCGGCCGCCCACATCAACGATGCGAATCGTGCCGTTGCCGGGCGCGGCAAACGTCTTGTCGTGCGAGCCATACTCTTCGGCCTTCTGCGCCATGAGCCCGACGTTGGACACGCTGCCCATGGTCGCCGGATCGAACTGTCCGTGCTTCTGGCAGTCCTCGATCACGACCTGATATATGGTGGCGTAGCAGCGGTCCGGGATCATGGCGACAGTGTCTTCGAGCGCGTCCTCTCTGTTCCACATCTTGCCGCCGTCTCGGATCACGACCGGCATCGAGGCGTCGACGATCACGTCGTTGGGGACGTGCAGGTTGGTCTTACCCATCCGCGAATCGACCATCGCCAGGCTGGGACCCTTGTCGTAACAGGCGGCGATGTCGGCCTCGATCTCGGCCTTCTTCCCGGCCGGGAGCTGGTCGAGTTTGCCGAGCACGTCGGACAGTCCGTTGTTGACGTTGGCGCCGATTTTTTGGATCGCGCCGGCATGCTTCTCCAGGGCATCGGCGAAATACACCGCCACACAGTGCCCGAACATAATCGGATCGGAGATCTTCATCATGGTGCACTTCAGATGCAGCGACAACAGCGCGTCGTCAGCTTTGGCGGCGGCCATCTGCTCCGCATAGAATTTCCGCAGAGCCGCCACGTTCAACACCGCGCAGTCGATGACTTCGCCCTCGAGCAGCGGGATGCTTTGCTTCAGCACCTTCACCACACCGGCTGAGTCCACGAATTCGATGCGCACGTTGGTTGCGGCGCCGACCGTCGTGGATTTCTCGCTGCCATAGAAGTCCTGGTCACTCATGTGGGCGACACGCGTCACGGAACCGGACTTCGGCCAGTTCTTCATCATCTTGTGCGGATGCTTCCGCGCGAACGCCTTCACCGACCTCGCAGCACGACGGTCCGAATTGCCTTCGCGCAATACGGGGTTCACCGCCGAGCCCAAGACCACGGCAAAGCGGGCCTGCAGCGCACGCTCCTCTTCGGTGGACGGGGCCTCGGGATAGTCGGGCAGGTTGTAGCCCTTTCCGCGGAGTTCCGCAATCGCTTCCCGGAGTTGCGGAATCGAGGCGCTGATGTTGGGGAGCTTAATGATGTTGGCCTCCGGTGTCTGCGCCAGCTTACCCAGGCGGGTCAACTCGTCGGGAATCTTCTGGTCGTTCCGAAGGCACTCAGGGAAGTTGGCGATAATACGTCCAGCGAGCGAGATGTCAGCCGTTTCGATCTCCACCCCTGTCCCCTTGAAGTACCCTCGTAGGATGGGCAGCAGCGCGTACGACGCGAGTGCGGGGGCCTCGTCGGTCTTGGTCCACGTGAGCTTCATGTATTGGTCTCAGTGTGAATGAGTGTAGAGAGAACGCGGTCGCAAAGGGGGACGTTCCCAAACTGAAAGCGTAGGATAGCATGACTAACCCGCTGAATGACACCTCAATAGCCTTGATCTCAATAGCCTGGATGCTTCCTGGTTGAAGGCTTGCTCTTTTCCACGGCCACTGGCGCTCTAGTTGCCAGAACACGACGGTCACGCTTGAACAATAGAAAATGCACTAGCATCGCCAAGGTTTTCAACGTCGCCGCGGCCTTGACGCTCGGGCTGGCGATCACACCCACGGCAAGCGCACAGTACAAGGGACGCTCGAGCGCTAGTCTGCGGGGCAGCGACTCGCAGACGGGCATGCTTTGTTTCGACGGAAACGGCCGTTCCAGGCGCGCTAACAAATCAGCCAGAACGGCATGAGCGCCCAAGCCACCAAAATGGGAACCGCCCTCACTATCGTGATATCTGAGCGCTGAAAAACTGGTGAGCACGGCAAGGCCAATTAATCCCGACCAACGGCGCATACGGAAGTTGTCGCGCTTTGCCGGGTAAGGCCACTTCGGACAAGTGGCCGCAAAAACCTCTCGCCGCTTGCCAACCCAAGTAGCGAATGAGAAAGGGCGTTAATGCTGCATGACGGGTTGTTTCGAGAATACCTTTTTTGGGGATCAACATCCGGGTGACCGACCATCCTTCCACTATCCGGCCAATGGGCTGTTATGGAAAATTCCCACCAGTACGGCAACCTTTTCGAGTTACGGCTTCTCGAGTAATGAGGCGGCAACGGTTGACATCCTTGAGCGGCTCCAGTAGACTTCTCCAACGTTAGGAGAGCTTTTACCACCATGAACCAGTCCTCCATGACTATACGCTTGCGCTGCCTGGGCCTTCTACTTGCCTTGCCTTTGGCAGCAGCCACGGTCCGCATCATACAAACCAACAGTGCTGGGGACAATGTCGATATCATTGACCCCGCCACCAACAAGGTAGTCGGAGTGATCAACGGGATTGAGGTGAATCACGGTGTCGCAGTGGCTCCGGACGGACGGCGTTACTACGTCAGTAATGAGGCGGAAAGCACACTGGACGTCGTGGACACCAAGACGCTCAAGGTCACAAGAAATATTCCGCTGAGCGGTCACCCCAACAACATCGCCATCAGCAAGGACGGACGACGAGTATATGTCTCCATTGCCGTGGCGCCTGGCGCGGTGGATGTCGTGGATACAGCCTCCCTGGAGAAGGTCAAGAGCATTCCGGTGAAAGGAGCCGTGCACAACACATACGTAACGCCGGACGGCAAGTACGTAGTCAGCGGCTCCATCCCTTCCAAGACGGTGACCGTGATTGACGCGCAGAGCGAGACGCCCGTTTGGTCGCTCCAGATGGACCTGGGAATCCGTCCGATGGCGTTCAATACGAACCCTGATGGAAGTACAAAATGGATATTCGTCCAACTTTCCGGCTTCAACGGATTTGGCGTAGTGGACTTCGCAGCACACAAGGAGATCAACCGTATCAAACTCCCCGATCTCCCCGCGGGGAAGGCTCCGTTCCTGGTGGGCGGCAATGAGTCTCACGGCATAGCGGTCACATCCGATGGAAAAACGCTGGTGGTCAATAGCAGACTGAATACTGCGCTTTACTCGTACTCACTCCCCGACTTGAAGCTTCTGGGCAGTGCCGACGTGGGGCAGTCTCCTGATTGGGTGACGCTGACGCCGGACGGCAAGACAGCCTATGTGGCCAACGCCGCATCGAACTCGGTATCTGTGGTCGACATTCGATCGATGAAAGAAATCACCCGTATTCCGGTCGGACAAGTTCCGAAGCGAAACGTCACAGCAGTGCTGCCGTAGCCAAGGGAGCGTCTACCGTTGGGCGTCCTGCTGCGCCGGCCGGCCTGACTTGGCGCCCTTCTCGACGAGAAACTTCACAACCGTGCTGTATCGCAGGTCTTTGGCGGCGTCGAGCGCGGTGCGGCCGTCCGTGTTGGCGGCATTGAGATCGACACCTAGCTCTGCCGCCAGCTTGACGGCTTCGAGTGTTAGAGCTTCGCGTTCGCTCCGGGCGGGTTGAATCCAGGCAGTCCCGCCCCCGCCCATTCCCGTCGCTGCCATGAGCGCCGTCGTCACCTCGGTCCGATGCTGATAACGTCCCTCCGTCACGTAGTCTGAATGGTGGACGAACCGCGGATCGGCGCCGTGCTTCAACAGCAGACGCATCACGCTGGGTTGACTGAAGCGGGCAGCCAGCCAAAACGGCGTCGCTCCGACCAAGGCCGGGTCGAAGTGGAAATCCCGCGACGAGCGCCGCGTGGGTGTCCAGGTCCGAAGGGGAGTGTTTGGATCGGCGCCGTGGTCGAGGAGCAGGCTCGCCATTTTTTCATCCCGGCGCATAATTGCTTCGTGGAGCGCAGTAAAGCCGGCCGCAGCCGAACTCGGATCGGCGCCCTTGTCAAGCAGAAAGCCCACCAGCTCTCGGTAGCCGGAGTGAGCGGCGAGGACCGTAGCGCTGACGCCCCAGGCATCCTGGTCGTTTACGTTGGAGCCGGCAGCTACCAGGAGCTTCGCTGCATTGAGATCGCCCACGCGCGCCGCAAACATCAACGCCGTGTCGCCTCCGTGCGGGATCGCTCGGTTGTAGTCTGGATATCCATGCGGCGGCACAGCCATCACTTCGTTCCAGACTTCCGAGCGAGCGTGCACGTCGGCCGAGTGCGCCAGCAGCACCTTAACAACTTCCGGATGCTTCTGCGCAACCGCCCACATGAGCGCCGTTTGGCCGCGCGCGGCGTGCGCGTTCACGTTCGCGCCTTTGCCAAGGAGTAGTTCGACGATGTCAGGATAGCCCGAGCGGGCCGCCACCATCAGCGGCGTCTCACCCGCGAGGAGCGCTGCGTTTGGGTTGGCGCCGGCCGCGAGCAGCCGTCCCACCATGGCCGCGCTTCCGTTCTGGCAGGCGGCCCAAAGCGGCGTCGCGCCAAGATCGTTGGTCAGGTTCACTTTCGCGCCGGTGCGAATCAGCAGGTCGGCGCTTTCAACATCGTCACGGTAGCTTGCCCAATGCAGCGCCGTAGCGCCATCTCCTTCCGCGGCGTTAACGTCCACTTTCTTCTGAAGCAGCGCGCGTAGCGCGTCTCTGTCACCGTTCCTGGCGGCGTCAACCAGTGCCGGTCGACCGCTGTCGGCCTCCAGAAGGCACACGGCGAGCCCCGCTAGGTACAGGCACCGCCAGCCGGCTGTCATCGCCATTTCTTACACTTCCGAAAGCGTATCGAGCGGAAGTCTGCCCGTGCTACCGCCGAGCCGCTCGACCGGTGCGCCGAGCTTGTCCATCAGCGTCACCAGCAGGTTTGCGAGGGTGGGTTTGTCGGAATAAGTGAGATGACGGCCCCCCTTGAGTCGTCCCGCGCCGCCGCCGACCACCAGCAAGGGCAAATTGTCACCTGAGTGCCGCGTGCTGTTGGAAATCCCGGAGCCGTACAGAATGATTATGTGGTCCAAGAGCGAGCCGTCGCCATCCGGCGTGGCCCGGAGTTTCGCCAGGTATTGTGAGAACAGTTCGGCGTGATAGCGGTTGATCTTGGACATGCGCGCGATCAACTCGGGAATGTCGTTATGGTGGGACAGCGGGTGGTGTGCTTCGGGCACGCCAATCTGAGGGTAGGGGCGAGCGCTCTGTTCCTTGCCGATCATAAACGAGATGACGCGCGTGAGATCGGACTGAAACGCGAGGAGCTGCAAGTCCAGCATCAGCGCCAAATGATCTTCGAAGATCGGCGGCGCGCCCTGAGGCTGCTGCATGGCCGGCAGCTCGACGTCGCGTTGCTCTTCGGCCTTCTGAATCCGGCGTTCGACGTCGCGAATCGCTTCCGCATATTCGTCCACTTTGACCTGGTCCTGCGGTCCAAGCTCCCGCTTGAGGTCCGCCAGCTTCGCGGTCACCGAGTCGAGAATGCTCTTATGCTGGCGCAATCTTGCTTCGCGCGCGGCGTGCTCGGTGCTGCCACTGTCGCCAAACAGCTTCTCGAACACGGCTCGTGGGTTCCACTCCATCGGCAGCGGCTGCGTGGAGCTGCGCCACGAAAGCGTGTGTGTGTAGACGCAACTCAGATTGCCGGTGCAAGCGCCGGCGTTGGCCGGGGCGTCCATCGAGAGCTCGAGCGACGCCAGCTGCGTTTCCTTAGCGAAGTGCCTCGCGAGCAACTGGTCCATCGAAACGTCGGCGACGATTTCCACTTCGTTGCGCCCCCCGTGTGTGGTGCCCGTGAGAAACGACCCGGAGGCGCCGGCGTGGATGTAGTTCCAGTTCGCTTTGATGCCCGAGAGAACAAGCATCTGGTCGCGGAAGGCCGCCAGCGGCTCGAGTATCGGAGAGAGCTCGAACGCGCGCCCTTCGCCTTTCGGCGACCAGTATTCCATGGCCATCCCGTTTGGCACATAAAACGCCTGGAAACGCTGCACGGGCTTCGCGGCGGCTTGCCCGCGCAAGAGCGGCGGAAGCATGGCGTCCAGGAACGGCAGCGCCATGGTGGTGCCGAGGCCCCGCAGGACGGTCCGGCGCGGCAACGATTTCGCAGGGAGAAAAGGCATGTCTGTCGTCTCCTTAAGTCAGTTCAATGCTCCGTGGGATGTTGACATCAAGAAAGTGGGGCTCTTGACAATCCCGAGAATAATGGACGACCAGCGGTATTCATGGGCCGCTGCGTCGCGGACGATCAGGCGCACCGCCGGACGATCGTAATAATCGAGTCTGCGCCCCAGGGCATAGGCCATGAGTTTTTCAGTGACGGTGCGCGGAAACTGCTCGGGCTCGGAGAGCAGCAGCGCCCGCAATCCCGCGAGCCCCTCCACCTTTGCGCCGCTCACGGTGGCGCCGCTCGCGTCCACTGGCTGGCCTGATTCGTCAACCGTCCGCCACCCGCCGATCGCGTCGAAATTCTCCAGCGCAAACCCCAGCGGATCGATGACCGAGTGACAGCCGTTACAGGAAGGATCCTGGCGGTGTTGCGCCAGCCGCTCGCGGATTGAGGCCGGCTTGGCGCCGGGCTTAGTCTCCAGGTTTCTGTCCACTTCAGTGGGGGGCGGCGGTACCGACAATCCGAGAATATTGTTCAGCAGCCATTTTCCGCGCAGGACCGGCGAGGTGCGGTCGGGATAGGACGTCGTCGCCAATAGCGCCCCTTCGGCGAGTAACCCGCCGCGCTGATCGTGGTTGGGAAGCGTAACGCGCCGGAAGCGGCTGCCGTAAATCCCCGGAATCCCATAGTGGCGAGCCAGCCGCTCGTTGACGAACGTGTAGTTCGCATCCAGGAGATCGATCACACTGCGATCCTCGCGCAGCGTGCTCGCGATGAAGAGCTCGGTCTCTCGCCTAAACGCCTGCAGCAGGCTCTCGTCATAGTTGGGATAACGGTCCGGATCGACCACCACTTCTTCGACCCGGCGCAGGTTCAACCACTGGGCGGCAAAATTGTCCACCAACGCGGCGGTGGCGCGCGGATCAGCCAGCATTCGCCGCACCTCCTTTTCCAGAGTCGGTGGACTCGCGAGCTCGCCGCGCTCGGCCAGGGACAGCAGCCGCTCATCGGGAATACTGCTCCACAAAAAGAACGACAAGCGCGAGGCCAGTTCAAGATCGCTAAGACGATCGGTGGCCGGCGCCGGCGGCGCCCGATGGACGCGCAGGAGAAAATCGGGATCAACCAGAAGTCGTTCCAGCGCGAATTGAATCCCGTGGTCAAAGCTTCCGCCATCGTGCCGGCCGGTGTCGAAGAATTCGAGCAGCGTCTTGACGTCCGCGGTCGTCACGGGCCGGCGATAGGCCAGCCGGGCCATTCTGGAAAGAATCTTAGTGGCGCAGGCCCGCTCTTCGGAATCAACACGAGGCTGGCAGACGAAAATCGCGCGGCGGCTGGGAGTGTCCTTCGCCGTTGCTGCGGCCGTACTATAAGGACCGCCGATTTGGACGGAGCCCACGTTCGAATAGCCCATGTACACGTTGTCATCCGCGATTACCCGGCCCCTTTGCAGCGGTTGCGGAAGACCTTCCGGTTCCCACAGCTCCCTGACAAACGACACGCCGACAACATGGGGACCAGCTTGGACGGGTACGCGGACCTCCAAGCCAGAGTCTCCGGTAATCTGCATGTACTTTTCCCATTCGGGATCGCCGGCGAAGCCCGGTTCGCCGTCGCCGGCGTAACTGGACGCGGCGGGCCGGCCTTGGGCTCTGCCTCCAACCGTGAATCGCTTCAGCAGCTTTCCATCCAGGCGAACGTCAAGCTTCTGTGGCCAACCCATGCCCTTGAGGTAATCCTGATACTGCCGCTGCAGGCGAACTTTGATCAGGTACTCGCCAGAGACTGGGAAGTCATAGTGAATCGCGATGCCGCCCCGAGATCCGAGCGGCAGATCTTCACTCTGCTGGTCGTCTTGCAGCACGTGCAACGGAATCTCAAATCGCTCGAGCCCCGGACTGGTGGGGGGAAGGCCGCTGGCCAGTCGCGTGACCTGACGCGCCACCGACAGGTATCGCTCCAGGTGCGCCGTAGAAATCGAGAGGACATCTGCAAAGTTGTCGAAACTGCCGTCCGCGGTCTCATCGCCAGGGAGCAGTGGCTTAACATCCAGGTCGAGCGCAAACAGATCGCGAATCGCGTTGTTGTATTCCACGCGATTGAGACGATGGACCGCGCTGATTCTGCCCGTATTCGGGCCGGCCGCCCAGGCTCGGTCGATTTCGTTTTCGAGCGCATTCGCCACGGTGTGATATGCGGCTGCATTGGGACGCGGCATTCCAGGCGGTGGCATCGAGCCGGCCCGAAGCTTGGCAATCACGCGCTCCCACACCTCCGGATTGGCGCTCGGCTGAGTGACGTCCAGACGGTCAAGCATGAGTCCTGCCGTACGGAGTTTCTGGTTATGGCAAGCGATACAGTACGTATCAAGGAACGCCCGGGGATCAATGGCAGGCGACGCAACCGGAGCTGGCGCCGGCGTCTGAGCCCCCAAAACGGCTACCGCGACGACCTCCAATAGGAGCGCGGAGATTAGTGCGTGCGCCGGCCGCGAGCGGGGCCTCGACAAGGGCCGCGTCTCGGGGCTGAAGAAGAACCACATTTCCGCCCTCCCATCAGCTGGGTTCCCGCGTTGCCGTCCCGGACAAGTGCAGTATATAACAGGCCAGGTTGCTGGTGCCGGGGAATGACTGGAGCGGCGCGACCGGCGCGTTCACACGCATTGTCACTCACAATTGGTGGACACGGCGCATTCTGGAACCAATTGGTCAACTCGAACAGCGCCATCAAATGAGCTTTCGCAAATGCAGTCGAACCGTTGACGTACGGAAGAGAGCGTTGCGCCTCACGCGCGCGCGGAGAGGGTTTGCCGTTGCCAACTACGTTCTCCGTGACCAAACCCATTCCCCCGCCAGCAGCGATCAACTCTTTTCTTACGTCTCTACTTTACCTTGACGTACTTCCTCAGATTATGCGCGGCGACGTCCGCTGCGTAAATGGCGCCCACGTCATCGGCCGCAATGCCTGACGCCGATGTCCCGACATCCAACTTGTCGGGGTCCGCAGGATCGGGAATGAAAGCTTTAAGCGAACCATCTTTGGCATTCCCGACCACGATGCCCCTCAACTCGCCTTTCTTGGCTGCTGGATCGCGGAATGACGCCCCCACATAGATCGTGTCGTCCTTGCCGACAAACACAGAGCTCGGCTGACCGAATTGTTTCCACGCAGCGATGAAGTTGCCGTCCTGATCGAAGACCTGGACCCGGTTGTTCCTGCGATCGGCGACATATACATGGCCTTGCGAACCGCCGACGAAGATGTCGTGGGGCTCATCGAAATCGCCCGGCTCCGCTCCTTTGTGTCCCCAGGTCTTGATGAACCGGCCGTCCTTTGAAAATTTCACGACGCGGGCAGAGTTGTGCTTATTGGGCCAATGGCCATCCGTCACAAAGACATCGCCATTTGGTGCAACGGCAACGCCGGTCGGCCGATCGAAGGTATCCGGACCATTCCCGGACACGCCCTCTTTGCCGATCATCATCAGCACTCTGCCGGCTGGACTCAATTTGAGGACTTCCTGGCCCCTGACCACGCCGTCCGTGTTGTTGGCCGACATGCCGAGCACTGTCGCCTCGTCGTTTACGTCGCTGACCCACAGGTTCCCATCCGCATCGATAGTAAAGCCGTGAGGATAGGCGAACAGTCCGACGCCAAAGCTCTTCAGAAGCTTGCCCGACGGATCGAATTCCAAAATCGGCGGATTGGATTCGTCGCGCCCGATGCAGGTGGCGCTGCCGGAGGGGATCGTGTTGAAGCAGCGATGAAAGACCCAGATGTTGCCATCGTTGCCGACATGCACCCTGATGACCTCTCCCCAGTGACCTCCGTTCATACTCTTGGGCAGAGTCGGCCAGCCCTCCACGAGGCGATACGGATCGGGGAGCTCGGTTGGTTTGGGGTATCTGGTTTGCTGGGCCTTTGCCGCGTCTCCAAACAGGGCGATAGCAACCACGCTGGCTACAAGAACAAATCCCGCTCGGCTTGCACGTGACATCGTGACTCTCCGCTGGAAAACCAGAGTAGTATGTTTTGCGAGTGGATGGTAGATGTCACTGCGAAGGCTGCCCCACCTGTCACGCAGGGAGATAGGACACACCCAGGAGACGCATCGTCGGCCCTTCCTGCAGTGGCCGGTAAGACCTTCACCGCGACTTGGTTTCGCGCAGCAGCGATATACTTCGCCCATGCCGCCCGCACCGAGCTTGGCGGCGGTGCGGTAGGCGCCAATGAACGTGCCGATCATTTGTTCAGGCCCGCTTGCCGGGGTTACCGCATGCCGCTGAAACCCGCCTTATCCCTGGATTTGAACCGGCGGTTGCGAAAACGATCACCTCGTCCCTGTTTCAGGAGCCTGGCCCGATGGTGGTGCCCTTCACTTCGCAGATGGTTTGGGCAGGCCCGCCAGAACATCCACCCGTTTACTCAGGCAGCGCGCGAAAGACAGTGGCTTTCGAGACCGACGGCACCGTCCATCGGGGATATTTTTTCCCTTTTGCCTGGAGCACGGCTGCCTTTTCATCCGGATCGCTGACCAGTGACAAGGTGCGTTCAAATATCCTGCCTGCTATCTTCAGACGCACGTGAGGATCGCGGATGATGTCTTCAACCCACCGTCTGCCCCGATAAGAGGTCACATAGAGATTGTCATTATATTCAGCGCACCAAATCGAAACCGAGTAGGGCAGCAGAAACGGGGTTCGGGTTTGAATCTTGATAGTTTGAATTTTGTCGGTGAACGACCAATTGCTGACTGGGGTAGTGACGACTTCCCCCTTTAGCCAAAGCCCGGGCGCTCTGCACGACCAAGATTCTGAAGCGTTACTACAGTCCCGAGGTTCGAAACCAGTGGCGTGCAGCGTCACCAGCAGCAAGATCATGCAAATGACTATCGCTCCACCAATCTTCAATATGTTTTTCATAACCACCTCCTATGGATGGCCAAAAAAGATAGTTCTATCCGAAAGCCGGGGCCTGACGAAACGTTCCCATTTCAAATTGTACGCCGCTTGTCTCTCCAAGTTTAGAGGTAATAGCCCCGGAGGTCAGGCAATGGGTTCGGGCCCACTCACCAAGACTTGAACCTGAGCGCCTGCCTCTCGGTGGCTTACTCAGCGGGATTAGCCGGTTGCGGGCTATCAGAAGAGAGCTTCAAATGGATGGGCAGCCATTTGACTATCAAAATGATGGATGAAGTGCAGTGTCCTCGACGAAACCAAGCGCATCCTTCAGTACACGGGGGCCTAGGTGCCGACCGTGTGTTGCGCCAAGATGCTCGCGACTTCCTGGCCTGCATCGGAATCACACGGGAATCAATCAATAAGCGACTGAGGCTGTGCCGTTGGCGGAACGGAGGCGGGGAAGGGTGAGCTAAATCTCTATAGCTTCGGGTCCCGCACACCCGCTAGTGCCTGGATGACGGGGCGTACTTACCCTGTCAGATTTTGAAACCGTCAGTCTATTCGACGCCGAAGGCCAGGAGCGCATTGCCAGGCGTTCCGCCGCCGAGGGCAGCGTAACCGGTGGTCATGTAGACCATTCCATTCACGACGGTGGGCCCGGGCCCGTTGATACCGCCTCCGCGAGTGGGAACGCCGTTGACGGCCTTGTAATCCTGCTGGGTATTGTATTCCCAGATGATGCGGCCGCTGTCGGCGCTGTACGCCCGCATTATTCCGTTGGTCGCTCCGGAGAAGACGACCCCGGGGATCACGGTGATGGCGGCGGATTGCGCCTGCACGCACTTGGGATCGCGATTGCCGCTGGCGCACGGAATCGGAGGAGGACGCGTGAACCACACGCGCTCGCCGCTCTCAATCTTCACCGCCGCGAGACCCCCGGCTTTTTCCGCTCCCCAACTGCCGTCGGCGTTTGGAAAGTACACCAGGCGCCCGTCGGTGGCCGAGCCCCACTCCATGCCGCCGCCCGTGCTCCCCAGCCCCACGCGGTGGGACCACAGAATGGCTCCCTTTTTGTCGGGATCAAGCCCCCAACCGATTCCCGATTTCTGGCCAATGACGATGATGTCGCGGCCATCGGGGAGCGAGGCCAACATGGGCGATTGGCCGAAGTCGAAATCGGGACCCTCTTGGGCGACTTCGGGGCAGGTTTCCGAGCGGTCCTTGACCTTATCGTCGGGCGGGCAGTTGACAAGCCAGGCATCGCCAGGCTCGACTTGCTGCGTCCAGGCCACGCGTCCGGTCTTGAGATCGATTGCCATGACGGCGTCCGAAGTCTCTGCCGCGGGCGCCGTATAGGCGTCGCCGGTGGCGAAGTACAGCATTCCGCGCTTGGCATCGACGGTGGGAGCATTCCAAACCGCAGCACCCGCAGCGCCCCAGAGCTGCGTGCCTTTGGAAGTCTGCTTCACGGGTTTGGGAGCATCCGGAATGGTATACGTCTTCCAGAGTTCCTTACCGCTGGCCGCATCATAGGCGACGATACTGCCTCGAAACGTGCAGCATTCGTAAGTCGGATCGGCCCCAGCTAGTTCTTCCAGCGAGGCTACGGGTACGTACAAGCGGCCTTCGTACAGCACCGGTGCGCCGGTGATCCGGGCGATGGGATGCGGGTCCGATTTTCTGGTCCAGATCTGCTGGCCAGTAGCGGCATCTACTGCGTAAACGTTGGCTTTAACATCGCCGAAGTAAATCGTGTAACGAGCCGGGTTCGAGCCCTCGACAGCGGCGACCGTGATCGCCGTGCGCACCCCGGCCTGCGCGCGGAACGACCAGTAGACGCAGCCTGTGGCTGCGTCGAGCGAATAGATGATGCCCGTGTCGGAGCCTGCATAAACGCGTCCGCCGGCGACGGTGGGTTGGCCGTACATCGAGCCGGCGTTGGGGAATCCGAAGGCCCACTTCAGCTTGAGTTTGGGAACCTGCGCGGCCGTGAGTCCCGCGGCGGATGCCGGCTGAAAGCGTGTATTCCCAAGGTTCGCTCCCCAGCCGTTCCACGTCGGCCCCTTGGTCGGGTCGTCCAGCGGCCTGGCGTCACAGCGGTTGGGCATCTCGGAAGCATCGCCGGATGCGGAGGAGCCGAGCGGACGTCCCACCACGTACTCCGCGAGCGTCCGCTTCTGTGCGGTGGACAAATCGCGCGCCATGGGCGCCATCGGGCCAGTCGAGATCGCCTCAAGAACGGCTTCCGGTGTGCGCTGTGCGAGCTCTTCACGATTGGGAGCACGACTATCGGGAACGGGCGCCGCATGGCACCGCGCGCAGTGATTTTCAAAAAGTACGATAGCCCGCGCGCCCTGGCCGTAGAGCGACGGTGGGACAAGAAGCGAAAGCAACAGCGTCGCCGCAGATAACAGAAATGAAGGAGCCGAGTTGTGTCTCATTGTCCGACTATCTTATCTGGAATTTCCCTCGGGCTTTGCATCGGGTGATTGCAACACCCAAGCGCCTCAGCCGCATTGTGGACGGATTACGGGGCATACGGAAAACTATCCGGCTATCGCTGTCCATTCCGCTTGTGGGAACTTGTCCTGGCAGGGAGTCTTACGCCGGTTGTCGCTCATTATTCGAGTTCGATTGTTGCGCTCCATGCAACTCCCCAAATATAATACAGGCAGTCCGCACCCCGAGGAGGGTGTGAAGTATGAGGCTGCATCTTTCCCTGGCTGGCTTGTTTTTTGGGATGGCCGCGATGGCCGCTCCTCCGACGTTCAATCAGAACGTCCTTCCGATTCTGCAGAAGAACTGTCAAGGCTGTCATCGACCCGGGGAAATAGCGCCCATGTCGCTGATCAGCTACCAAGATGCTCGGCCATGGGCCAAGGCCATCAAGGCCGCCGTCGCGACCAAGAAGATGCCACCCTGGTTTGCAGAGGTTGGCCATTTTGCCAATGACCCGACCTTGAGCGAAGCCGATGTCAAGACTCTGTCCGCTTGGGCCGACAACGGGGCGCCCGAAGGCAACCTCAAAGATGCACCGCCACCAATTCATTTCCAAGACGGGTGGAACATCAAGCCCGACATGATCGTCGAGATGCCCAAGGATTTCCATGTTGCTGCCACTGGGACCATCAACTATCAAAACTTCCTGGTGAAGGTGAATTTTCCGGAAGATACCTGGGTCGTGGCCGCCGAGATGCGCCCGGGAAATTCAAAAGCAGTCCACCACGGGCGAGTGATCGTGCGGCCGCCCGGTTCGACATTCATGGCGGATGCCATTCCCGGCGAACCGTATGAGACGACGTCCGCCGCGGCGGGAAACCCGCAGGCAGGTACCGATCTGTTGGGCAAGTACAACCCTGGCCTGGGGGCGCAGAGCTTCGATCTGGAAGACTCGGCCAAATTCATCCCCAAGGGCTCCGATCTCGTCTTCAACCTGCACTACACTGCGGTCGGTACTCCGCAAACGGACCGGTCCAAGGTCGGGCTGGTTTTCGCCAAACACCCACCCAAGAACCGATACTGGATGTCGCCCGGTACTCCAGCAGCCTTCAATCTGGCGATTCCACCCGGCGACAACAATGCCGAGGTAGTGAGCGAAGTCACTGTCGGAATCGATGACGCGAAGCTGGTCTACGTCCAACCGCACCTACATCTGCGTGGCAAAGACTACGAGCTCCGGCTCATCTATCCGACCGGCGAGACACAGACCGTGTTCAAGGGGCAGTGGAATTTCGAGTGGCAGATCGGCTACCAGTTGGAGAAGCCAATTGTGATGCCCAAAGGCACTCGTATTCTTGCAATCGCTCATTTCGATAATTCGGTCAACAACAAGTACAATCCCGACCCGAGTAAGCAAGTCCTGTGGGGCGATCAGAACTGGGATGAAATGCAGTCCGGCTTCTTGGGTCTGATTTTTGACGCAAACACCGACAGTTCGAAAGTGTTCAAGCCCTCTGGGCCGAGTCTGCTGCCGCGAGGAACGTCCGGGCCTACGCTCGCTGCATTTACACTACCACCGGCACACTAACATCACGAACGCGCCAACCCACTCAAACATGGTTTTATAGGAGATTCGCCGCTCTGAGCCTACTCATTTAGAGAGCAAGCCCGGCACTTTTCGGGGCGGAGAATTTGCTCTTTAGACAGATCGGCCTGACCAACCACCATGTTGCCTGACTGCACCAGGTTCGGGTAACCGCCGACGGCAGAATAATCTCCAACGAGTTCAAGCGCGCGGCATTTTTTGGGCGCTAACAGACTGACGCTCTCGGTATTGTGTAGAGTGACTTCATAGAGGTTAGCTGACGGTACAAGCGGTCGCAAGAATAAGAATAGGGAGAGCACATGACGCGGGTTCTGCTGCTAGGCTACGATCCTAGAACTGTGGATTTTTCTGACCCTGCTTTGCCACCAGGTATGACCGCCGACAAGGTTCACGCCGGCATCGCGGTTGCGCTGAAGCAGTTCGCTGAACGCGGATGGGAGGCCGACGTTGGCTTCATCCGGCCTGATGAAACCGCTGGCCCTACAGTGGAGCGCCAGTTATCTTCGAAGAGCTACGATTGTGTGGTAATCGGAGCCGGCGTGCGCCTGCCGCCCCGGCGCCTTTCAGTATTCGAAGCCGTCATCAACGCTGTTCATAAGGCTGCCCCAGGCGCGGCGATTGCCTTCAATACACGGCCGGAGGATAGCGCCGATGCTGCAGCCCGCTGGTTGGCGACTGGAAGCCGGGCTGTATCGTCCGGCGTCCAACAAACCAGGGCGCCCAAGCTAACCGCCGTCAAGAAGTGATAAGTCCTGAGTGACGGCGTACTCTTCCACTACTTCCTTTGACCCTGGGGATTCCGGCGAAGCGGAACGCTGTTTCCGGAGGGAAGCCGAACGGCATTCCGGGATGAACCCGAACACCATCGGAGCGTAGCAACGCTGCCAATTCGATTGTGCAAGAAGTGTTGGCCTTCGTCAAGGAAAACCTGTCCGGAGCGCAGCGGAGGAAGAGTGCCTCTCTAACGGAGAAAGCGGTGCGGGAAAGGGGCGGCGGCCCTTGTCCCCGCCTCAGCACATAAAGACCCGGAGCGCGTTTCTCAGCGCTCCCGGTCATGGTGTGGCAGGATAGCGACATGGTCGACCCCAATCTGTCATCGCAGACCATGAACGATTCACCGTTGCGTGAGATCTACGTCAGCACGGATATAGAAACCGACGGACCGGTCGCGGGAAAACACTCCATGCTGAGCATTGGATCGGCAGCCTATCTGGCCGACAAAGAGCTGCTGGGGACGTTCTCCGCCAACTTGGAAACGCTGCCCGCATCGGCCCCGGATCCCAAGACCGCCGCATGGTGGGCCACACAGCCGGACGCATGGTCGGCCTGCCGGCAAAATCTCGAAGCGCCTGCCGTCGCCCTGAGACGCTACGTTGCCTGGCTCAAGGCGTTTGGCGGACGGCCAGTGTTTGTCGGGTACCCGGCCGCTTTCGATTTTTCCTTCGTCCATTGGTATCTCACCGAGTTCGCCGGCGAGAACCCATTCGGCTATTCGGCAATTGATATCAAGACCTATGCGATGGCATTGCTGCGCAAACCATATCGAGCGTGCGGCAAGCAGTCGATGCCCCCGGAGTGGTTCGATCCCGTGCCTCATACGCATGTGGCGCTCGACGATGCCATCGAGCAAGGACAGCTCTTCTGCAACATGCTTAAAGCCAACTTCGACGCCTAACAGCCGCTCACGGCTGCTAAATGTCGGCCCATACCGCAGCCGCCCAGCTTGCTGAGGACAGGGTAGTGAGAGATTGTCTGGTCAATCACTGGCGCGAAATCTTACTTGCCAGAGATAGGCAAGTCAAGGAAAGCCGGGAGGTTGATGACAGTCTCAGCTGATCGTTGGCGTAACATCGGTATTACACTCACAATTCCCCATCGGCTGCCAGTTTGTGTCCGATAAGCGAAGCCTTGCGAAGATTGTCCGTAGGGTCGAGTTCAAGCTACTACAGTTGATGCGAACCGGCAACCGCTGCTGCCGGAGGCCAAGCGAAACACCGTCGCGTCATCCTTACAAAAACTGAGCCACTATTTTACAGAGACGTCAGATAGTCGCTAGCCAGGCTTGCCGCGATTCTTACGCATCGAATCACCGCGCATCTCGATTCGGTGGGCATTGTGAACGAGCCGGTCGAGGATGCCGTCGGCCAGCATGGGATCACCAACCTGTTCGTGCCAACGCGAAACCGGCAGTTGCGAAGTCAGGATCGTTGAACGCACCTGATAACGATCCTCGCAGATCTCCCAGAAGTCGCGGCGCTCGGGTTCCGACAGTGGCGCCATAGCCCAATCGTCGATCACCAGGACATCGATACGACTGAGCCGGGCCAGCAGACTGCGGAGGCTACCATCTGCACGAGCCATCGCAAGGTCGCGGAACAACGACTGGGCGCGAGTGTAGAGCGCTGCGTAACCGTCGCGACATGCCTTCTGCGCCAAGGCGCAGGCCACGAAGCTCTTACCTACACCGGTTGGTCCAAGGACGAAAATGTTCTCGTGCGTCCCGACCCAAGCGGACTGTTGCGTTAGTGAACGGATCACGCTCTTGTCGAGGCCGCGGGCGGTGCGATAGTCGATCTCCTCCACACAAGCGTTCGGCGTGCGCAGCTTGGCATTCTTCAATCGTCGAGAGAGCGCCTGGTTCACCCGCCAGTTCCAGTGTTGGTCCACGAGCAAGCCGAACCGCTCCAGAAAGCTCAGTTCGCGAGCGGACGGATCTTGCTCCTGTGCCTTCAACGCCTCGGCCATTCCGAGAAGACGCATAGCCGCCAGTTTTTCGATCATAGGTTGTTTCAGCATGGGCGTTCTCCTCACTCGAAGTACTCTGCGCCACGGATATTGTCATGCAGTGGTGGCGGTGATGATGGAGGCGGAGTGCCCGGAGGAATTACGTCAAGCGAGTTCTTCAGGATCGACTTGACGCTCTGATAACGACACGCTCCAGTAAGCAGTGCCCGCTCCGCCGCGGCTTCCACCCGAGCCGGTGAGCACTGATCGGCGAGTCGAATGATGCCGAGGCAAGATCGGTAACCCATCTCCGGGTGCGGCTTGTCGGCGAGAATGCGTTCAAACAGCCGAGCGGTAGGTGTGCCAATGGTCCGTGCCCAGTGCACCATCCGCGACGGCGTCCATTCCAGATGCGCCTGGTGGGAACGCGGACGGTGCTCGGCAATCGTGACAGCGTGCCCATGGCCGTGTGCGCGCAGGTGTGACGCCACGCGCTGGCTCTTGTGGAAGATCTCTATGGTTGTTGGCGTCGAGCGTACTTCCACCCGTTCCTGAACCAGGTTGTAAGGCACACTGTAGTAGTTCGTGTCGAAGGCGATGTGATAGTCGATGTTCGGGATCATCCCGGAATCGCGTTCATCTTGCCCCGGATTCCCCACTTTTCAAGCCGGCTCCATTCGTGGCTGTAGTCGGTCGTATGGATCACCCCTCGAGCCTCAGCCAGGTTTCGGAGAGCAGTCCATGCGAGAACGGGCAAGCCGCTTTTCTTATTCAAAAATCCCATCTCTTCGAAATTCCTGCTCTCTGTCTGAATGCCAACCCGGATTTGAATCCGATTGGCGCTCGTGAATGCTATCTCGATTTCGCTCCATGCATGCAGATGGGGTAACGTGTCGGTGACTGCACCTGACGATGGAGCTTCTAGTTTTAAACTCATGGCGGACCGAAGTGTGCCTGCGCTTCTGTGAGCCTTCCATCCAGGCAAAAGGGCCGTCGTGACGATCCTGTTCTTGTCACGGGTTCCGCGATCGAGCGGGCCGAACTCTGGGATTTCTTAGAAATTCAATCTTGTCTGAAGCACAATGATTCGAGCTCCGGTGCCGGCTACAGGAGCGATCGCTCCAATAGAAGACGACGCTCCGGCGCCGACGGTTGTGATTCTGCCGAAGCTGGTGCTGTCGATCAACGTGGTCGGATTCCCGAAGATCGGGGTATTGGTGAGGTTCTGGGCGCTGGCGCCGATCTGGAAATCGAAGCGCTCCGTGATCTTGATGTGCTTGATCAGGTTCAGGTTCATATTCTTCCAGCCAGGACCGCGGAAAGACACCAGGCCCAACGGGCTGATCTGACCGGCAGCCGGGTTGATCAGCAGCAGGTTTCCGTTGGCGTCGGCGATGGCCTTTAGAGGGGAGATGGCTTTGAGAGTGGCGCTGGACATATTCGCGACCGCAGGATCGGTGATCTGCGTAAAGTTGCTGAAGTACTGAATCCCGGTCGAGACTCTTTGCACCTTGCCGTCCGGAAGTTTCCCCACTTGCACCGCAGTAAACGTCGAGACGGTGGCGGCAGCGTTATTGAAGGTGTTCTGCGCCGAGAACGTCAGGGGCGCGCCGGACTGGAAGATCACGATCGAACCGATCTCGAATCCACCAATGATCCGGTCCACCAGGCCGTTGGCATTGCGGCCGAACAGTTTGCCCTTCCCAAGCGGCAGCTCCCAGAGCCCATTGACCTTGAAGACGTTGTTGTAGTCGAAGGCCAACGGACGCTTGTCCAGGTGTCCGTTGCGCATGGTTCGATAACTGGCGCTGAAGGTAGTGCTATCGCCCTCGTTATCGCCAATCGCGTGCGACAGTACATAGGAACCCTGGAGTGTCATGCCGTGGCTGAATCGCTTGTTCAACTCAACCTGGCCGGAATTATAGGTGGAGTTGCCGGCGTTGCTGGTATAGATGGCTGAGAGAAACTGAGGATTCAAAACGACATAGTTCAGCGGCAAGCCGGCGTTGATCAGAAGACCGCCGTTGGTCCCGGTCAGCGAATTCGTGCTGCTGATAAAGTTAGCCAAGCCCCCGGGATTGTTGCCGGCGAAGAAGCCCAGCGTCGTGCTGTTGGTACGAACGTAGTTGGACCCGCCTCCCGCAGCGGCCACCGCCGGATAGAGTGCCGCCGAGAAAATCTTGTCGATCAACGGCGACGTGCCACCCGCGGCCACCTGGTTGAACGCCTGGAGAATGCCGTTTTCAAAGATATTCACTTCGTTAAGGTTTTGCGAGCGGAGTTGTTCGCTGCTCTTGCTGCCCACATAGCCTATGCTCAAGACAAGGTTGCCCGGCAGCTCGCGAGTGATGGTGAAGTTATAGTTTTGCGTGTAGGGCGCCCTTAGATTGGGGTCAATTCCGTACACTGTCTGGATGTGCGATGCGGGACCAGAGGAAGGGACCAACGTCAGGGGCAAACCGGCTGGCGGCAACGGCAGTTTTACCTGGCCCAAGCTGGCAAAAGCGAGATTGGTTTCGTTTTCGCTGAACCCTCCCCCTTCAGCTCCCGATTCGGTGTTCACCAGAGCGATGGGATTGCGCTGATATCCGATGCCGTAGCCCATGCGGATGGTCATTCGATTCGGGCCTCCGCTCAACATCTTCCAGACGCCCGTGCCCGGTACCGCCCACGCTAAGCCCACTGCCGGCCCAAAGTTGTGCAACTGGCTGTGATAGAGACTAGTCCCCGGGTTGGCGGAACCTGGACCGATCGCTTGCATCTGAGTCAGGGCGCCGCCGGTGGCGAAGGGGTTGAACACAGCGCTCAAATCCTTGCCGGCTGCGCCGATCACTCCCAGACCGCCGCCGACGGGTGCCAGCGTCCGGCCTTGAGCTTCATAGGGAACCCGGTAAAGCTCCCAACGGATTCCGAGGTTCAGAGTCAGGCTGGGCGATACTTTGAAGTCGTCCTTGAAGAACCAGTCGAACTCGTTCTGGTGCCACTCGCGGTAGGAGGTTTGCCCGGGTAAGAAGACCGGATTCTTGCCTCCGGTGGCAAAGTTGGTCTGAGTGGTGCTGAGCACAGCGCCTGCCAGGTCCGTGAGCATGTTGGTCGCAACGGTGGCGTTCTGCCCGATTCCCGGAATCGGGTTGCTGCCGGTGCTGATGTTCGTTATGGGCAGAAACGCGTTTGCCCCGAGTTGCACGGTCGGAACGTTGTTCGCTGTCCCGAAGTCGAAACCGGAAAACGTGATGAACCGCAACTGGAAGCCACCCTTAAAAGAATGGCGGCCTTTGATCCAAGTGAGTGTATCGCCCCATTGATAATTCGGATTGAGGTAGTCGCCTGGCACGGGGGGCACATACTGGGCTCCGCTGTAGGGGCTCTTCACTCCGACCAGAAGCACCCCCGATGGAGCCACGATGGTTGGATAGCCGCCGACGTTCGACAGGAACCCGTTGACGCCGGGATTGCCGGGACTGTAGGGGGCGCCCACCGTAGTGCGGGTCCGATAGATGCCGATGCGCGCATCGTTCAACAAGCTGGGCTTGAGGACGCTGGTTAGCGCGACGGTGTAATTCGTGGTTTCGGCCGTGTTGAACTGCCCCGGCACGGTCGGGAAGGGGGACGGCGTAGTGTAGTTGAAGTTGTGAATCGACTGCTGGCTGAGGGTAAGCGCCAGGCGATGCTTATCGTTGAAATTGTGGTCGATGCGCCCTTCATACAGTTCGAAATCTTCCGTGAACGGATACGACCATGCGAACCCGGCCGTGTTCAATCCATCGCCAATGCGGTAGTTGTTGGGAAGCGGCATGTAGCTGAACACGTGTTTCATAATTCCCGTGTTATCCGCCGTCGAATAGTTCGGATCGCGGCCCAGTACGCTGAAGGTCTGGAGCGGCCCGGTGGCAGCGGCCGGCTGCAGCGGATTGCCTGCGGTGTCCACGGTCGGAACCGCGGTGGTCACGTTTCCGTTCACCACTCCGGGGAAGAACCTCACATCCCCTGCCAAGGCGGAGGAAGTGTAGACCAGCACGTTCGCGGGGATTTTGTTGCGCACCTTGAAGGGCTCGTAGATGCCGTTGAAAAAGGTTCGGTTCTTCTTGAGCGGGCCGCCGAAGCGAATCCCGTAGTTGTTCTGCCGGACAATTTGACGCGGTTGCAGCGGGTTACCGCTGGCATCGCTCCCGGCCGCGTTGTTGAACCAGGAATTCGCATTCAGCTTATCATTACGAAACTCCTCGAACACGCTCCCGGCAAATCTGTTCGTGCCGCCGCGGGTGACCATCTGCACCTGTCCAGTTCCGCGTCCGTACTCAGCGTCGGCCGGCGATGTGACCACGCGGAACTCCGCCACGCGATCCACGCTGGCAACGTTGGTGTACATATAGAAGCTGCTGTTGTGCAGATTATCCATGGCGGTGATGCCATCCATGGTGAAGTTGACCGAGGCCCCCTGGTTGCCATTGAGGTATAGGTTTCCGCCGCCGTTGATGAAAGCGCCGTTCGATACGCCTGGCTGCGTGGTTAGAAGATCATAGGCGCTGCGGGCGACCAGCGGCAGATCCACGAGCCGTTTCCCATCCACCACGCCTCCCACCGACGCGCTGGTTGCATTCACCGCCGTCGCGATCGCCTGGACCTCGACCGTTTCCGTCGTTTGTCCAAGTTCGAGGTTGACATTGATGGTCAGGACCGCGCCGACTTCGAGGATCACGTCGTTAATGAATGCCTTGCGAAATCCCGGGTGCTCCGCCGCGAGCTGATACTTGCCCGGGATCAGCGAGGGCATCGTGTAAACGCCTGCCTCGTTCGTTGTCGCAGTAGTCATAACGCCGGTGTCCACATTGCGCGCGGTAACGATCGCTGCGACGACATGAGCTTCAGTGGGATCCGTGACTGTGCCAGAAATGGATGCGCCGGTCTGTTGTGACAGAGCGACAGTAGAGGCGAAAAGGAGCGAAGTCAGTACGACCAAATACTTGCGGCCCATAAAAACCCTCCTCGAAACAGCTTGGGCGACTTTATCGCAAAACAAAGATCCCAGTCAAGGAGGTGGCGCCCGACGGTGATGTCAAGCAGCTTGTTATGTAAAGAGTCGGAGTCCGACTCACCGCCAAAATGCGGCCAAACCATGTGTTTCTCGCACGGCGCCGGGCACTCGTTCGGCTGCGATTGGAATCAGCACACTTACCGACCTCGTGAAGGTAGGCCTTTCGGCACGACCCGAACTCACTCTCCGAGTTCTGGCTTTACAGGCGGAATGCTTTGATAGGAACCGTCGCATTTCAACCCCGCGGTCCAGGTGAGCACCAAGGTTATCGGCGCGCTCGCGGCCTGTTGACAAGGGTAGGAATGAGCAAATCACCCGACCCTCGCAACCTTCAACAACATGGCCCGCGCGTTGGCAGTGCCATTAATGATACAGACAACGGCACCGACATCCTTGCAGCCGTTTGATATGTCCCTTGATACCATAGACAGGTTGATCCTTGCAGCAGAGCAAGGTGACGTCAATAATGTGGTTCACTTGCTGGATGGCGGCGTGTCCGTCGACGCAGCCGATCCTGAAGGTCATACGGCTCTAATGGCCGCGTCCCGCCAGGATCGCGCAGTGACGATAGAAAAATTGATTTCGCGGGGTGCGAGTATCGATTTGTCCGAAACGCATAACAGAACGGCATTGATGTTTGCTTCAGCAAACGGGAGCATAGCGGCGTTGAAAATCCTGTTGCGTGCGGGGGCAGAAGTAAACCGTCAGGTCTTCTCCCAGGTTGAGTCCTTTCGAGGATGGACGGCGTTGATTACGGGTTTCATCTCCCCGGCTTCGACCCTACGAATCCCGTGGATGTGCAAGGTCTAAAGCAAGGCTCTCACGTAAGAAGGTTCGCGTGCTACTGAACCCAGGCGGAGCCCAATGAGACAAAAGATACTTTCGGCGGCGATTTATGGAGTTACGGCGATATCTCTCTGGACATGCTTCGACACTCTCGATGGAATGGAGCCAAGTAACATTCCGGCGAAGCCGAACGCGGTTCCGGGATCGGCCTGAAACTGTTCGGCTTCATCCCGGAACCGGTGTTCACCTTCATCCTGGAATCCTGCTCGGGATCATTCCGGAACAATGTTCGGAATCATCCAGGAATCGCGTTCATCTTGCCCCGGATTCCCCAGACCCCTCCGACACATCACGCACTGCCGAGACTCCTCCTCTTTGTCCCCGCAAAAACAGCTGCGCACAGGACATCCGGATTCACGATTCGAAGCAGCCCCTTGCCCGACAACTACTGGCCGGTCGCCCTAATTCTGACAGCTGTGGTGCAGGCCTGGACCACGGTAAAATAGCGCGCGACGCCATCCGTACCCACGTCGAATGGATTCGGCTCCCCCGGTTTGCGGTTTGCAGCGGCGTGAGCTTTGAAGTACGCATCATCGAATTCGGAGTGATTCGACATCAGAGCGGTCGCACCGTAGTCAGCGGCGGCCTTCGCCATCTTCCTGGAGGAAGCGATATAGCCGTCGTAGTATGCGGCGCTAGCGTTAAACGGGATCGCGGTCCCGCCGACGTAAGCGACGCGGAGGGGCTTGCCATGGTCCCGTATCTCGAACAGGTAAGACAGCGTTCCGGGGGTGTGGCCCGGCATCGTGACGATCTGAACGGAGGCATCCCCCACCGAAACCTTCATCCCGTCGGTCCCCACCATGTCATGCTTCGCCTTGCCGCTGGGGCGTTTATCCACGGCATCCCAATCTTCCGCGCCGTAGATGACGTGCACGCCCGGAATCGAGTCCTGCAGCAATACGGCCCCGCCGTCGTGATCGCCGTGGGCGTGTGAAAGAATCACATATTTCACGTTCTTCGGGTCCAGCCCGACTTTCTTCAGGCCATCCAGGATTTCGTCTCGCGCAGCGTAGTCGAAGAGCGCCTCGAGGACGATAATGCCTTGGCTGCCGACGATGGCCCATGCGCTATGAATCTTGGTGCCCAGGAAATAGAGGTTATCTGCGACCTTGGCCGGTTCGGCATACCAAGTTTCCCTGGCAGGCGTGCGGAGAGTTGTTCCGCGACCACCCGCGCCCCGGCCGGCCCCTGCCCGACCAGCCGTAGCCTGGGAACCGGCTGAAGGTGGAATGCAGAGGCGAAGAAACGTCCCCGCCCAATTCGTGCCGGCGGCCGCTTTGGCGGTCGCGATGTAGCTGTCCACTGTCGGGTTAGGCGTCTGCGCCGATGCGATCCCGACTATCACAAAAAGAACTGCTAAGACAATGCTGATCGGCGACTTCATCTGATGCACCCCCTCTCATGGTTTTGCGATCCGCTCAAACCCCCGTCCTAAGCCACATGCGCCCGGTTCGGAGTCCCCTTGAAGCGAACCGCAAGATCCGGGTCATTGTACCGACTCTGCGAATAATATATCAGTGATCGGGAGTTGTCGGTTTGGTTCACACACCTTCACTCACAGCCCTCCTTTAGGAATACACGTGCAGTGTCGCCATAAAGAAATGGTTGGTCGATAAACCCGGAAGTTGGCCCCAAACGGTGTCTCGGGAAGCCGCCGTTATGGCCGATAGCGGGTTCAAATCTGTATTTGCCGCCCGCTTGCAATACCGAAGGCGCATTCTTCCCAGGCCCGCGATTACTGATTCGAGGACCGCCGCGGCGGTCGTCGCTACGGTGAGGCTGGAGGGGAACAGGCCTTGCACCCCCATGAGGGCGGCGTTGGGTAACAGCGTGCCGATGGCCCAGCCCATCAGTCCCGCGTACACCGCGCGGTCTTCGGCCCAGCGCCGTAGCGCGGACGAATCGCCGCGTACAGCCACACAATGAAGATTCCATAGGCCAAGCCGGTGATGTTGAACCCCACGATTTGATTGATCGATAACTCCGGCTTGCCTAAGGCCTTCATGCCCTCGGCCTACTGCGGAGCAAGTATGACGCCGTCGACAAGATAACCCAAAATATCGTTCACAATCCCGGCGACGATGCCTCCTAAGATCACGCGGCCCATGTTGATTCTTCCCATAGCGACTCGTTAGCGCCTCCTTTGAAACCAGACGATCACATGCCCTCCCGAAGACACACGCCAGGGGATGAGATCACGTTGCTGCCGGCCGGATGCGGAGAAGATTCCGGGGCCCGCACGAGCGCCTGGTGCGGACACCAGCGGGCTTGAGCAGTTGGTCGTAGAAATTCGTTTGGCACGAAGTAGCTCACTACTCGGTATGGATGAAGTCGAGGTCCGCTGCGCAGAGCGGCCTAGGGCACGATTGCTCCGAGATTATCTAACCGCTCGGCTTAGAGGTGAGTTGCGGCTTTCTGTCGCGCTTTCTTCTGACGTCGCGGTAAGCGATGCTTGTTCTTTGGGAGTAGTTTGCCCTTTTTCATGGACTTGTTCGCCGGCGTCACAGTGGCTGGAGCCGCTGGCGGTGGGACGATTTCTCCGGCTGCGGGCTCGCTGGCCTTCGCCATGCCGGCCTTGACCTTCTTTTCGGCAATCTTCTTCTGGGTCTTTTGCTGGTCTGCCATAGCGCCCTCCGGTGTGAGTCGGCTCATCGCACCAATGGATTCTGGAGCCCGCTCATTTCTTTTGAATTACTTCTGTCGACGATAGCCATCTCTACCCTAGCACCTCCTCCTGGTCGAGCTATATCTTGGGACCAAAGGCTCCTGCTTCTACCCCACGGCACACACAATCGGCTGTTCTGATGGTTAGCGTCCTGCCGTGGATGGCTCTTTCCAAGTAAGTGGGTGCTGATGGCCGACGCGGCTAGGTGGGACTTGTCTTGCGATGGGGCCGTCCTGAGGCAAATCGATAATGAGATCGCTCGCCAGATTCCTTCGGCATCTTGAACTGCAAGCTCTAGGTTCTTTGCCGATAATGCTTATCGGGCTGTTTTCTGAGAGTGCCGTTGGGAGTAAACTTCTGCCCGACCATTCCGACGCTATCCAGCCACATCCTCCCAACCGGAACTTCCTGCGATACTGATGTACGCGCCCGACGTGAAACCAAAGCCTGCCAAAAGCTTCCTGAGCCTACTTTTCCAGTCCGCCGGAATGGCGGCGCTGGGTTTCGCAGCAGGTGCGATTCCACTTCATCTCCTTTTGCGAAAGCAACTGGTCGGTGCCCCGGAGGACATCCGTACTCAAGGCTGGCCTATCCGCCTAATGCAGGTACTTTTCACCAAATACGTCCTCCGGTGGATCGACGTCGACGGTCTGGAAAATCTTCCCCAAGGTTCCTACCTGGTGGCCGCCAATCATGCCTACAAATCGGGTGTGGATGGATTCATTCTCGGCCACCTGCTGGCCACTCGCGCTGGCCGTGTGCCGCGCATCGTGATCACTTCGGACAACCGCACCTGGGTGGTACGGGCCGAACGCTGGGTGCTCCATCACTACGGGGTTGCTCTGTTGGTGGGCGATCCGGTCGCGGGACACCGCCAGGGGATGTCGGACACCATCGCCGCATACCTTCGGGAGAGCAACCGCCATGCCGTCATCATATTCCCGGCCGGCCGCGCAATTGCCGATCCCGTTCTGCAGTTGAAAGGCTGGAGTACGGGCGCCGTGGTCTGCGCTATGAAGAGTAGCTGTCCCGTGGTTCCGGTCGCGATCGGCGGGTTGCGGCTGGACTGGACTCCGGAGACCGTCGTCTTGTCGGCCATCGGATCGGACGAGAAAACGACTGGTAGCGAGGACCCGCCTTTTCGCATCCACGTCCGCATCGGTAAGCCCGTCGTGCCTGCAGGCGATCCTCAAGCAGACATCGGGCAATTGCGTGATGCCGTCGCCGAGCTGATGCAGCGCATACCTGGTTTGCGTCCCGCTCCCGGGGAATCCGATCCTGCTTTTGGCAAGCTAACCTTGCGCGATGGCCGCACGTTGGCTTTTATGGATCGTGGCCCGCGCACAGGAACCCCATTTCTCCACTTCCACAGTTTTCAGGGTTCGCGCCTCGAGCGCATGGCCGCCCACGACGACCTTCTCGCCAAACTCAACATCCGTCTCATCTCTCCCGATCGTCCCGGCATCGGCCTTTCCACTCCCGCGCGTGACCGCACGGTGGTCGGCTGGGCGGCCGACGTGCGCCAGTTGACCGAGCACCTTCTCGGACCGGGACAGGCCTTCTCAATCCTCGGATTTTCCGCCGGTGCAACGTATGCGCTAGCTTGCGGCCAACTCCCCGGACTGCGGGCCATCTCTCTCGTAAGCAGTCTCGGTTTACCCCATCTGATCGCCAACTGGCGACGCTTCTCGCAGGAAACCTGGCACATCCTGCTCTCGGCCAAGCTGGCTAACTTTCACTCGGCGACCTTCCTCCGGATCGAAAAGAAGCACCGCGATCGCCTCTTCAACCACTGGGAGAGCTACTTCGAGGACGTCAAACGGGGCCTTTCGGCGGACGACCAGCGGGTCCTCTCGCAGCCGGAAGTTGAGGAATCCTTCCGCCAGAACCGCCGCGAAAGCTATGCGCAGGGTGTGGGTTACCTGCTGCAGGAAGTCCAGGCGCTCTACTCCGACCCCCGCATCGACCTCGCCCATCTGGCGGCCTGCACCGTGCTGATCACCCATGGTATTGACGACAGGGTCGTGCCTGTTGAGGTCGCGCGCGATCTCCATGCCAGGATTCCCGGAAGCGGGTTCCAGGAATTACCCCGGCGTGGTCATTATTTTGTGTACGAGCCGGATGAGATGGAGAATTTGCTGGCGGCCCTGCTGAAAGCACACCTGAACTGTCCAGGATAGACATCACGCCGTTCACCGGCTGCCTAGCGAGACGGAACATGTGAACGCTATGCTTGAGCAAGAAGGCACATTGAAAAGCGCGGCCCTGAGAAAAATCATTCTGCCGATCGCGGATTTGCTCCGCCAGGGTATCACTCCGGAGAAGATCGCCCTAAGCATTGCTTTAGGTACAGTCCTCGGAATCTTTCCCGTGCTAGGCTCGACGACGATTCTCTGCGCAGCCGCGGCGTTTGTCTTCCGGCTCAATTTGCCTGCCATCCAGGTGGTTAATTACCTTATCTACCCCCTGCAACTGATTCTTTTCCTGCCTTTTCTTCAGGCGGGTAGCCGGATCACTGGAACTGAGCACATCACGCTATCGATGAAGCAGGTGTTCGGAATGATCAAGTCTGATCCCGGGAGCCTGATCAAAATGTTGTGGGGTGCGAGTCTTGGGGCCATGGCCATCTGGATGGTGATGAGCCCGCTAGTCATCGCGGCCATTTACTTTACGCTTGCTCCGGTGCTGCGTCGCGTGCACCGGAGTATCGCTTTAGCGCAACGCTGACATTGGGCCGTTGGGGTTTTCAGCGCCAGTAACATCCGCAAGAATACCCAATGATCTCCAAGTTCTCGACCTCGTTCGCGGGTTCGAGTCCCGTCTCCCGCTCCATTCCCAGCCGGCTCTACGCCGACAACTGGGGCAACCCAGACTGATCTAAGAACCTACGGTGACACCATTTGCGGAAGTGCATGCGGCACCACTTCCGCGAGGTGTGCGTGACGATCACCGATACCGCGTGAGATATACTTAGCGGGGTCCGAAGGGAGATCATTATGAGGATTATCACCGCCATTTCCTGCGTTCTAATGGTCACGGCCGTAACTGCGCAGACGCCAGCTCCCAAACACACCGTCACGCCGGAGGAGTACGAGCGCTGGAAGAAGGAGCTTTCCAACTGGGGCCGCTGGGGCAAGGATGATCAGATCGGAGCCTTGAACCTGATCACTCCCGCAAAGCGAAAGCAGGCTGCGGCGCTGGTGAAAGAAGGCGTTTCCGTGTCGATGGCGGGCGACTTGGATACGGAAAAAGCCGTGGACAACCCCAATCCTTTTGAGTTGAAGATGCTCACCATCGGAACGGACCAGATTTCGTCGAACTATCATGGCATCGCCCATACGCATCTCGACTCGCTGGCGCACATCAACGACAATGGCGTGTTCTTCAACGGATACAAGCCCGACGCAGCTACAGTGCTGAAGCAGGGACACGCGAAGAACTCCATTCACAATCTGAAGAACGGAATTTTTACGCGCGGAATCCTGATCGATATTCCGCGGCTCAAGGGTGTTCCATATCTGGAACCCGGCACGCCGATTTACGTGGAAGACCTGGAAGCCTGGGAGAAGAAAGCCGGCGTCAAGGTTTCCGCCGGCGACGCGCTGTTTGTGCGTACCGGAGTCTGGGCGCGGAGAAAGGCTCTGGGGCCGTGGCTGCGCGGGCGCGCCGAGGGTGGCCGGGATGCGGGCCTGGATCCATCGGTGATCCCGTGGCTCAAGAAGCGGGATATCGCGATTATGGGCAGCGATCATCCGCAGTACGTCGCGCCCGCGCTTTTACGCGGGGCGGTCCACGATTTCGCCTTGTTGTACCTGGGCATTCACCTGTTCGACAACTGCGATCTGGAAGCCCTCGCCGATGCTGCGGCGGCGCGGAGACGCTGGGAGTTTCTGCTGACCGCTGCGCCGCTGGCGATTCGCGGAGGCACCGGATCACCCATCAATCCAATTGCAACGTTTTGAGCGCATTGAAAATACCGCACGCCTGGCTGCTCATTGCCGGATCGCGCAGCTCCCACGCTGAATGGTCCAGCGGCCAGCCGGCTTGCCCTGGCAGCGACTCGACCTCGCGCCGCACATCCGGGGCACGCCCCATCGAGAAACGCCCCGCGCTGCTCGGGCTTCCGCTCGAGCGCCCAGTGATGAAGCTCCTCCACGTTGCGCCAGCGCTCCGGGGACAGACAGACCCGGTCGATGAGGATCGCACCGATCATTCGCCGCAGTGCGTTCCCAAAACAAAAAATCCGGCAGCCCGAATCCTCGCGCGAGACCGGCCTGCCGGACCATTTGCCGATGCATCCTCAACGCAGAGCCACCAGGACCTGCGTGCGTGGAACGGTTCTCTGGGCAGCCAGCTCGCGCTCCAGACTGGTTCGCGCAATCTGCCATCCGGAAGCGCTGTCGCGCGTCCATATCTGCGCGAGAAAATATCGGTTCCCGTAGCGATGGAAGACCAACTGGCTCACTTTCTGGTCGCAAACGGATGTTGTGTTGATCCCAATGACAACGGCCTGGCCGCCTGCGGAATGAACGGTCACCACGTGTGAACTCGCGGATTGATCCACCTGGTACGTTCCCGCCGGGAGGGTCTGGTTCCCAAGCATGAACTGGAACGGAACATCGGCCGTGAGCTGAGCGCTCTGGGCTTGACTGACGCCGGCCGCCAGCGCGGCCAACATCGAGATTCGAAGCAAATGCTTTTTCATAGGGCCTCCTTGTGTGGGGTGGCCTTCTGTTCTGGCCGTCCCCGCTTGCCTTCACCTGGTTAAGCGAAGACGCGACATGAAAACGACAACGGAAGAATTTTTTTCTGGGCTGTCGCCCGGTCCGCCCGGCTAGTTGGTCTTCAGCGGCCGCTGCGGATCTATTGATCTGCACATGGGCCGCGCGGAGCGTCCTGCAAGGAGTGGCGTTGTTCGGCCGTCTGATCGGACGGGTGGACAACTCCTACAGCAGTTCGATGAGCTGCCGCTAATCGGCGTAGGACAGCGAATAGCGGATCTTTTCAAAATCCGCCGGCGGCATACCCAAAGCGCGACGCAGCTCTTCGGCGTTCTTGAACGGTCCGGCTTTCGCGCGCGCTTCGGCTATGCGGGCCGCGACCTCCGGCTTAATGTTAGGAAGCTTTTCCAGCTCCTCGCGGCGGGCGGTGTTGACGTTGACCAGCTTGGGAACGTCCTGGCCGAAAGCCTTCGCAAGGTAGGCTGTCACGGGATCGATTTCCTCAGGGAAAATCTGCGAGCCGCGCTGGATCATATCGTTGACGCTCTTGGCCCACTCGGCTGACGTCTTGCGCGCGTGCACCACGACCTTCAGGTTGTGACAACTGTTGCACGAATCGAGAACCAGGTCGCGGCCGTCGCCGGGAGGCAGCAGCTCGGACCAGCCTTCGTCGTTGGCCTTCTGCGCCGGCGCCAGTGTTGCGGCCAGCAGCATGAGCAGAGGCGCGAATCGAAGCGGCTGCGAGCGCACGCTAGACCTTCCTGCGCCGCAGCGCGGCCACCGACAGCTTGGGATAGGATGTCAGCTCGGCGCCCCGCCCGGTGCGGCCGACCAGCGCGTCGATGAGATACGGTTTGCCGTCCTGCGCGGCGCTAGACGCGCGAC
>DASQHQ010000223.1:0-27866 GCA_035632015.1 Bryobacteraceae bacterium | reverse complement strand
CCCGAAGGCAAGGCCCGCTCGTCGCGCAACGCCCTCTGCCACGGCCTTTCCAGCCGCACCGCCGTCCTGCCTACCGAGGACCTCGCCGCCTACCAGCGTCACTGCGCCGGTTCTTCGACGAGTACCGTCCCGCCACTCCCACCGAAACTCAGCTCACCCAGGAACTCGCCGACACCGCCTGGCGCCTCAACCGCATTCCCACCCTCGAAGCCGATCGGCTCCGCCGCGCCGCTCATCCTGCCAGCGAAGAAGCCCGCCATCGCGTTCGACATCGTCGACGCGCATCGCGCTCTCGCCATGCTCGGCCTGCATGGCCAACGCCTCTCCCGCCAGTTCCAAAAAACGCTCCAGCAGCTCCGCAAGAGCCAGGCCGAGCGCCTCGAGCGCCGTCAGCGCGATCTCAAGAACGCCGCCGCCCTCTCCGAACTCCACAAACACAAAGGCCTTCCCTGTGATCCCGCCCAGGATGGCTTCGTTTTTTCAAAAGACGAAGTGGAAGCCTTTGCGCAGCGCCTGATGCGTCTCAATGAGTCCGGCCAGGTCGAATACATCCGCTCTTACGCCCCTCCGCGAAGCCTCCGAGCGTCCGCCGGATGACAAATGCGCTCGCGGCGAGCTTTCCGGGCGCTAAAATTGAAGTTCAGTCATGTCCACTCCCACCAACCTCGCCGAGGTGCTGTACGCCGCGCCGGGCGGCCATCCCGCGATCATTCTTCCCGAAGCTGGAATTGAAGTGAGTTACGCCCAGCTCCGCGAACAAGTCATGACTATGGCCGGCGCGCTGGCTGCACTCGGCATCTGCCCAGGCGACCGCGTCGCCACCGTGCTGGCAAACGGACTGCCCGCCATCGTCAGTTTTCTCGCCGCCTCCATCGCCGGAACCGCCGCGCCGCTCAATCCGGCATACCGTCACGACGAGTTCGCCTTCTTCCTCGAGGACACTTCCGCGAAAATTCTCCTCTGCCCGCCGGATGGCGCGCCCGAAGCCCGCAAAGCGGCCCAAGGAAAAGTTCCGGTGCACTCCCTCGAAATGGATTCGAGCGGGTTCGCGCGCATTCTGGACGCACCCCGCGGCCTGAAGTCGCCGTCGCCCTCTCCTGACGCCGTCGCGCTGGTTCTGCACACCAGTGGAAGCACCAGCCGGCCCAAGCGAGTGCCCATCCGCCACCGCAACATCGCGGCTTCGGCGCGCAACATCGTGAATCACTACGCGCTTTCGCCTGGCGACGTCGCCCTGTGCGCGATGCCGCTGTTCCACGTGCACGGCCTGGTGGCGTCCACCATCTCGACGCTGCTTTCAGGCGGCGCGGTCGTCGTCCCGTCTAAGTTCAGTCCGCTGTCGTTCTGGCGAACGGTTCGTGACTGCCGCGTGACCTGGTATTCGGCCGTGCCCACCATTCATCAGTTGCTGCTGGCGCGCGCCGGCCACCAGAGTCCCGCGGGCTGCGAAGGCCTGCGATTCATCCGCTCCTGCAGCGCCCCTCTTTCTCCGGAGATGATGGCCAAAATGGAAACTGTTTTCGGCGTGCCGGTCCTGGAAGCCTACGGCATGACCGAAGCCTCGCATCAGATGTGCGCCAATCCGCTGCCGCCGGCCGCGCGCAAGCCCGGCTCCGTGGGGCCAGGCACGGGCGTGCAAGTCAGCATCATGGATGACCAGGGCCGGCACCTGGCGCGCGGTGACAGCGGCGAAGTCGTGATTCAAGGCCCCAACGTCGTCGACGGCTACGAAAATAATCCCGAAGCCAACGCGAAATCGTTCACCGCCGGCTGGTTCCACACCGGCGATCAAGGATTCCTGGATGCCGGCGGATACCTGACGCTCACCGGCCGCATCAAGGAACTGATCATCCGCGGCGGCGAAAAAATCGCGCCGCGCGAAATCGACGAGCTGCTGTTGAAACACCCGGCCGTGGCTGAAGCCGTCGCGTTCGGAGTTCCGCACAAAACCTGGGGCGAGGAAGTGGCGGCGGCGGTGGTCCTGCGCGAGCCGCACAGCGAGTCGTCCATTCTGAGCTTCTGCAAGGAGCACCTGGCCGACTTCAAGTGCCCCAAGCAGGTCTTCATCGTGAAGACCATTCCGCGCACCGCAACCGGAAAAATACGGCGCGGCGCGGTGGCCCAGGAACTCGCGGGGGCCAAGGGTTGAACGCGGGAGCCAAGTGAAATTTCTCATCGCCGGCGCGGGAGCGATCGGCGGTTACCTCGGCGCCCGGCTGGCCCGAGCCGGCGAGGACGTCACGCTGTTCGCGCGCGGCCCGCACCTGGCCGCGATGCAGTCCCGAGGCCTGCGCGTCGTCAGCCCGGAAGGCGATTTCGAAGTGCGCCCGCGCGTGATCGCGGACTTGCGCGACGCTCCGGCGGCGGATGTCATCGTCCTGGGCGTCAAAGCGCACGGCCTCACGCAGCTTGCGCCGCAAATCTCGCCGCTCATCCGCGACAACACCACCGTCGTCAGCACTCAGAACGGCATCCCGTGGTGGTACATTCAGCTCGAGCGCGTCGACCCCGGCGGCATCATCGCCGCATCCATCGACCCGGCCCGCGTCCTCGGATCCATCGTCTATTTCTCCACCGACATCGTCGAGCCCGGCGTGATCCGCCATACCGCAGGGAATCGCATCTCACTCGGCGAGCCCGACGGGTCCCGCTCCGAGCGCGCCCGCCTGATCGCCGAAACACTGGTGAAATCCGGCCTCCGCTGCCCGGTCACCGCGCGCCTGCCCCACGAAATCTGGGTAAAACTGCTGGGAAACGTCGCCTTCAATCCCATCAGCGCGCTCACCCGCGCTACGCTGGTAGGGATGCTGCGCGACCCCGACGTCTGCGCCCTCGTTAGGAATATAATGATCGAGGTCGAGGCGGTGGCCAACCAGCTCCAAATCGAGCTGCCGGTCTCCATCGATCAGCGCATCCGAGGCGCGGAAAACGTAGGCGAACACAAAACGTCCATGCTGCAGGACCTCGAAGCCGGGCGCCCCATGGAGCTCGACGCCATCGTCGGCGCGGTTGTGGAATTGGGCGAGCGTCTGGATGTTCCCATGCCGCACACACGCAGCGTGTACGCCTGCACCAAACTGCTCGACATCGTCTCAAGAGGAGGCCAAAAGTGAATCGCTGGATTCGGCTCATAGGCGCGGTGGTCGCGATGATCATGATCGCCAACCTGCAATACGCCTGGACCCTGTTCGTCAAGCCGATCGTGGGCGCCAACCATTGGAAATTGTCCGAAGTCCAGTGGGGCTTCTCCATTTTCGTAGCACTCGAAACCTGGATGATGCCGTTCTCCGGCTGGCTCATCGAGTGGTTCGGCCCGCGCACCTTCATGACCGTCGCGGGATTGATGTGCGGAATCGGCTGGGCCGGAATGGGCCAGGCCAAGACTTTGCCCGAGCTCTATGTCCTCTACGCGCTGGCCGGATTCGGCGCCGCGCTGGTTTATTGTGGCTCGCTCGGCATCGCGCTCAAATGGTTTCCCGACAAGCGCGGCCTCGCCGCTGGAATGATCTCCGCCGGATTCGGCTCCGGAGCGGCGCTCTTCATTCCCCTGATCGCCTACCTCATTCGCGCGCATGACTACCGCACCGCATTTCTCTACACCGGCATCGGCCAGGGCCTGATCATCATCATCGCCGCTCAGATTTTGCAGAATCCCGCTCCTGGAACCATCGCAGCCGCTCCGGCCAAGGTTCAGATCCGCAGCCACACCGAAGACTTTCACTCCTTCGAAATGCTGCGCACGCCGCAATTCTACGTGCTTTTCATGATGGCTCTGATGATGGGAATCGGCGGGCTGATGGCCACCGCGCAGGTTGCTCCCATCGCCAATACGCTCAAGATCGGAACTGCCGCGCTCACGCTTTCTCTCACCTTGAATCCGCTCGCCAACGGCGCAGCGCGCGTTTCCTGGGGCTGGGTTTCTGATTATCTCGGCCGCGAGCGCACCATGTTCATCGCCTTCCTGCTGCAATCCGTGGTCCTGGTCGGCGTCGTCACGCTCGGCCGCGTCTCAACGTTCTGGTTCATTGTCACCATGGCGCTGGTGTTCTTCACCTGGGGCGAAGTCTACTCGTTGTTCCCTTCCATCTGCGCGGATTGGTTCGGAGCGAAGAACGTCAGCTCCAACTATGGCTTCATCTACGCCGCCAAAGGCGTGGCGTCCATCGTGGGCGGCGGCTTGGCCGCGGCGCTGTACGAAAAAACAGGCTCCTGGAATTACGGATTTTACGCCTGCTCGGCGCTGGCTCTGATCACCGCCATCATGGCCCTGGGCTTGCGGAAAATGCCGCTGCCGCATAAAAAGCCGGCCCGCACCCAAACCGCCGCCGTCGGCGACTATGCCCGCTGAAGCAGCGGCCGAAGCTCGCGCACATTTTTCAGAGTCTCTAAGTTCAGGACCTTCTGAATAAGGCTCGCCGACTTGGCTTCCCCAAGCACCGGCACGATCAGGTCGCGCGACTTCGCGATCACTTCTTCGCGGCTCATCGGATTTTCGGCCGTGCCCCGCACCGCGTCGACGTGTTCGCTCAAACGCGCGCCGTCCGCCAGCGTCACGTCCACCACGGATTCGCGCCTGGGCAGCCGGCGTTCGAGCGCTTCATCGCCTACCAGTTGAACCTTGGCGCGCTGTCGGGCGACTTCGGGATTGCTCATGCGGGCTTTGTCGTGCGAGGACCGGAAGGAAGCGGTCTTATCGATCAGCATCACCGCGATCATATACTGCAAGCAGATGTCCGGCATTTCGCGATTGTTGACCAGAAGCGCTTCACTGGCGGGCAGCCGGACCACCACCGCTTGCACCTGGTCGGCCGAAAACGCACGCTTCTGCTGCAGGTTCTCCAGCGCGTCCAGCGGCGCTTGAATGGGCGAACCCACGCTCCACTTCTTGATGTTGGTTCGCGCAATCTCGTAGCGTTCGCCGAGCTGCTCCACCAGCCGGGCCGCATCGGCTTGCGCCCGGTATGCAAGCAGGAAATTATCCGGTCCCGATAAAACGTCGTCGACGCCGGTGCCGCCCGATCGCACGATCTCGGCCGCGCTGACGCCGTTGCGCGCCGGCATACCCGCGAACACGAAGGCCTTCTCGATGTGATCCGTATCGCGCTGCCAGGCCTTGAAGCCGGAGGCTTGTTGTGAAGCGTAGTCCAGCACCCAGCGCATCTGTTGTGCGTTGAGGCCCGCGACCGACGCGGCCGCGGCGGCGGATCCGAAGGTCCCCGCGATGCTGTGCGTGCTCAGGTGATTTTCGCTCTGGAACCCGGGGCTCCCGATGGCCATGGTCACGCGCGTGCCGACATCGTAGCCCAGCACGGCCGCACGCAAGAACCGCGTTCCATCGATTCCGAACTGCTCGCTCACCGCCAGCGCGGAAGGAACAACCGAGCAGCCGGGATGCGACTGCGACGGGGCGTGCGAATCGTCAGTCTCGTCGGCATGAGCCAGCATGGCGTTGGCGAAAGCCGCTTCGATGGGCCCGCACACAATTTCGGAAGCGGCCACGGTCGAAACGCGCTCGCCGGCATGGCTCCGGGCATACCGGATCGCAAAACGTCCGGGATCCAGCTCGGAGCCGGAAACCATGGCGGCGAAAGTGTCGAGGATGTGATGCTTGGCCTTCTCGACCACCTCGGCCGGAAGCGCGCGGGAACCGGCCTCGCTCATGTACCCGCTGAGCGTGGCCATGGCCGGGCTGATAGAGGACGCGGAGAACCCGCATTCGCGCCAGAATGCGGCAGCCCCTGCCAGTCTGGCGCCGCGTTGCAAAAGTGTTCGTCGTGTGAGCATCAGACTCCCGCGCTCCGCCTGAGACCGTCCCAGACCCAGCCGTGCCAACTCCTGTCTTTTGAACAACACGCGCTGCCTGGCCAGCGGGGAAACAGTACGCTGGCGCACCCTCGGATCTTTCTCGCCTCCGAGTGTCTTTCGAGGTTGTAAGTGTAACAAAACCGCAGTCTTGGTCGCCATGTAGTAGCATGTTAAATTGCCGCTAAGGGAATCGCGCCCAGCCTCGTGAATCTTTCGGAAACCTTCATTCGACGCCCGATCGCCACCAGCCTGATTATGGCGGGGATCGCCATGTTCGGCATCATCGGCTACCGCTCGCTGCCGGTAAGCGAAATGCCGGCAGTAGATTACCCCACCATCAACGTGGGCGCCAGCCTGCCCGGCGCGGACCCGGCCACCATGTCTTCGGCCGTGGCGACCGTTCTGGAGCGGCAGTTTACGGGCATCGCGGGCCTGGATTCGATGACCTCGCGCAGTTCCACCGGCAGCACCAACGTCACGCTCCAGTTTAGCCTCGACCGCAACATCGACAGCGCCGCGGTGGACGTCCAGGTGGCCATCGCCGCGGTCACGCCCCTGCTGCCCGCGGGCATGCCGGCGCCGCCCTCGTTCCGCAAGAACAACCCTACCGACCAGCCTATCGCCTTCATGTCGCTGCTCTCGGATACGCTGCCGCTGTCGAAGCTGGACGATTATGCCGAGACGCTGATCGCGCCGCGCATCTCGATGACCAACGGCGTCGCGCAGGTGCAGGTGGGCGGCCAGCAGAAATACGCGGTTCGCGTGCAGGTGGATCCGGACAAGCTGGCGGCCAGCCAGGTGGGGCTGAATGATGTCTCCGCCGCGCTCAGCCAGTGGAACGTGAACAGCCCCATGGGTTCGCTGTACGGCCCGCGCACGGCTTACAACATTTACGCCAACGGGCAGTTGATGAACGCCCAACAATTCCGCCACCTGGTGGTGGCGCAGCGCAACGGCCGCCCGATCCATCTGGAAGATGTCGCCAACGTCATCGACAGCGTACAGGACGACAAGAACGCGACCTGGGTGTATCACCAGGGCGACCAGGGCGCGCGCGCCATCACGCTGATTGTGTTCCGGCAGCCCGGCACCAACACGCTGGAGGTCACCGACCGGGTGAAGGCGTTGGTTCCGTTGTTCAACCAGCAGTTGCCTCCCTCTGCGCACCTGCAAGTCCGCGGCGACCGCTCCCACGGAATTCGAGCTGCCTTCCGCGACATTCAGATCACCATGCTGATCACCATTGTCTTGGTGGTGGGCGTCATCTTCGTATTCCTGCGGAATCTTTGGGGCGCGGCCATCCCCAGTCTCGCTCTGCCGTTCTCGCTGCTGGGAGCCTGCTCGGTGATGGCAGCTCTGCACTTCAGCCTCGACAACATGTCGATGATGGCCTTGGTTCTTTGCATCGGATTCGTGGTGGACGACGCCATCGTGATGCTGGAAAACATCATGCGCCACGTCGAAATGGGCGAACCGCCGTTCGAGGCGGCCCTCAAAGGCTCCAAGGAAATCGGCTTCACCATTCTTTCGATGACCATCTCGCTGGCGGCGGTTTTTATTCCCATTTTGTTCATGGGCGGCATTCTGGGACGCTTGTTCCGCGAGTTCGCCGTGACCATTACGGTCGCGATTCTGTTCTCGGGGATGGTCTCCATCATGTTCACGCCCATGCTGTGCAGCCGGTTCTTGAAGGTGCGAGAGCCCGGCCGGCACAACCGCGTGTACCGCCTGACGGAATCGATGTTCAATGCGATGCTCCGCTTTTATGCTTGGACGCTGCGAGCAGTCCTGGGAGTCCGTCCAGTGATGGCGGTTGTGTTCTTCGCCGTGATTGGATTGACGCTGTTTCTGTTCAAGGTCGTTCCCAAGGGCTTCATTCCCGACGCAGACACAGATTCACTGAACATGAATATACAAGCGGCCGAGGGAACCTCCTACTACAAGATGCTGGACTATCAACAGCAGGTGGCCAACATTCTGCGGCAGGACAAGAACTTCGATTACTTGATGGTCAGCGTGGGCGGCGGCTACGGTCCCAACAGCGGCAACAGCGCCAATGTCAATATGTTTCTGTTGCCGCGCGACCAGCGCCAGTTCAGTACCAGCCAGATCATGAATCAAGTCCGGCCCAGAATTTCGCGGTTCCCGGGCTTCCGCGCCATCATGCGGATACCGCCGGCCATCAACATCGGGACGCGCGGCTCGAACGCATCCTACGAGCTGACGGTCCAGAGTTCCGACACCGAGGCCCTGAATCGCGAGGCGCGCAGGCTGGAGGCCGCGGTGGCGCGGGAAACCGACATCATTGCCGATGTCAACACCGACTTGCAAGCCAGAAGCCCACGCGTGAATCTCATAGTGGACCGCGACCGCGCCGCGTCGCTCGGCCTGGATATCACCTCCATCGAAAACGCACTGTACAGTGCCTACGGCCCGCGCTGGAGCTCCACAATCTATGGAAGCCAGGCCCAGTACGAAGTCCTGCTGGAGATCCAGCAGAAGTATCAAGCCTTCACGGATTATCTTTCGAAGATTTATTTCCGAACCAACAAGGGCGCGCTGATTCCCCTAAATGAAGTGGTGAAGCTCAAGCCTGACGTGATGCCGCAAACCATCAACCACACCGGCACGCTTCCATCGGTGACCATTTCGTTCAACCTGCGGCAGGGCATCTCGCTAGGCCAGGCGGTGGACCGGCTGGGCGAGGTGGCCAAGCGCACACTGCCCGACAACATGAGTGTGCACTTCACCGGCACCGCGGCAGTGTTTCAAAGCTCGCTGCGGAACCTCAACCTGTTGCTGATCGTGGCGCTGGGCGTGGTATACATCGTGCTCGGCGTGCTGTATGAAAGCTACATTCATCCCTTCACGATTCTGTCGGGATTACCGTCGGCCGGCGTGGGCGCGTTGCTGACGTTGATGCTTTTCAAAGTGGATTTGAACATCTATTCGTTTGTCGGATTGATCCTGCTGGTGGGCCTGGTGAAGAAGAACGCCATCATGCAGATCGATTTCGCGCTGGAGGCTGAACGTAAGGAAGGCAAGACTCCCGTGGAGGCGATCTACCAGGGATGCCTGATCCGCTTCCGGCCGATCATGATGACCACCATGGCGGCGCTGCTGGGCTCGGTGCCGCTGGCGCTAGGGTTCGGATCGGGCGGGGAGGCTCGGCGTCCCATGGGTCTGGCAGTGGTGGGCGGGCTGATGCTGTCGCAGTTGATGACGCTGTATCTGACTCCGGTGGTTTACACCTACATGGCGAGCTTGCTGAATTGGTGGCGGCGGCGCAGGGCGCCCGCCGTTCAGCCGCAGCCGGTTGCAGGTTTCGCCGACTGAGCGCGTGATCGCGGGCCCCTTGGCGGGCGAGAATCCGGATCTGTGAGTGCTATGCTGCGGGGAGGAAGCGAGCGCGCGTGTTCTTTCCGAAGGCTCCCTGGAAGCTGCTGAGCGGGCTGGCGGTCCTCGGCGCGCTGTGCGCCTTCCAGCAGCCTTTTCGAGAATACCCCGGCATCGAGTACGACAATTTTCCGCTGCCTCCGGACTGGCAGCAGAAGAGCGAGTGGGTCTTCGCGCGGCTCATGTATCCGCAGGCTCGCGGCCGATTCCGTGGCTACGGAAGCTGGGGCAACGGCGATTGGCGCCGCGGCTATTCCATGTGGACTCAGGATTACCCGCGCGCCGACCGGCATTTTTCTCAAGCCGTGCGCCGGCTCACGAGAATCCAGGCGCGCAGCGTCGAGCAACCCGTCAATCTCGACGACGGCGACGACGTGTTCAACTGGCCGTGGCTCTACGCGGTCCAAGTGGGGCACTGGGATCTGACGGATCAGCAGGCCAAGAAACTGCGCGACTATCTGCTGCGCGGCGGCTTCTTCATGTGCGACGACTTCTGGGGCGACATCGACTGGGAAATCTTCGAGGCCAGCATGAAGCGCGTGTTTCCGGACCGGCCGATCGTGGATCTGGACAGCCGCGACTCCATCTTCCACACCGTTTTCGATCTGGACGATCGCTACCAGGTGCCCGGCGCGCGGTATCTGTCGACCGGGGTCACCTGGAAGTGCGAGAACTGCCCGGCGCACTGGCGCGGGATTTATGATGACCAGGGCCGGCTTATGGTGGCGATGACGGTGAATTCGGACTTGGGCGATTCCTGGGAATGGGCCGACGATCCGCGCTACTTGGAGAAGTTCTCAGCGCTCGGGATTCGAATTGGAGTCAACTACATCGTGTACGCGATGACGCACTGAAGCTCTCGCGGGCTGGGACAAACTGCTTCGGATCAGCCCGACTGTAGGTTATACTCTTAACCGAAGAAAGGGCGGAGAGGGACGAATCGCTGCGATGAGCCAGATCAGCACGCATGGGACTGGCTCCAAGTCCGCCGCGTCAGGCGCCCAAGAAGCTGAGCTGCGCACGCTCATCAGAATCGCCTGGGCGGTTGGGATCGTTCTGTTCGTCGCCTATGCCTGGCGCGTGCGCGACCGCGTGCTTTACGGCACGAACGATTTTCCGACTTTTTATGCCGGGGCGAAACTCGCAGGAACTGCCGCGCTCTACGATGAAGCGGCCAATTACGCCTTGCAAGGGCAGAGCTTTGGAGCCGTGGTTCGGGATGTATATTTCACCCGGCCTGCATTTTATGCGCTGCTGCTCAAGCCGCTAGGCTGGCTGCCTTATCTCGGAGCGTACTGGGTCTGGCAGGCCGTGAATGTGCTGGCGCTGATCTGGTTTCTGGCGCTTTTCTCGGCGCGTTTCCGCGCGCTGGTCGCGATCGCGGCTCTATCGGGCCCGCTGTACTCAATGTTAGTGAACGGCCAGGATGTCGCCCTGATTCTGCTGTTCTTAGGTTCTTCCCTACTGTGTCTCCGGAACGGCCGCCCATTCGCCGCCGGGCTGCTTTTGTCGCTGTGCGCGATCAAGCCGCACTTAGTTTTTGCGCTGCCCCTGGTCCTGGTGGTGCGGCGCGAGTGGCGCGCTTTAGCGGGTTTGGCGCTCGGGGGCGCGGTTCTAACTGCGATGTCCTTCGCCGCGGGCGGAGTCCACTGGCTTTCTGATTACGCCGCGCTTTTGAGCCATCCCGGTCTGCACCAGCACGGCTCATACGGACTGCGTACGGCGGTGGAAGGCCTGGGGCTCAGCGGTCTGAAGTGGGCGCTGGCGACGGCGGGGGTTTGTGCGATGCCCGCGCTGTGGATCGCCTGGCGCAGCGAAGCCACGGATCTCGCGCTGGCCTACGCAATCCCGTTTTCGCTGCTGGGAGGGTTCCACGTCTACATGCATGATCTGGCCTTGCTGCTGGTGACGTGTGCGATCGCGGCGGCATATCAAAAGAGAGTGATCCAGATCGCCTCGGCGGCTTCCGTCGGCGGTCCTCTCGGATTCCTGACGCCGCCCTGGAGCCTGCTTCCACTGGCCGCGGTCGCCGGCACGGCCTTCTGGCAGGCGCAACGGGCCATCCGGCTCGACCAGCCCGAGGGCCGCATTCGCGTCACATCGGACTAAGTGGCGCTTACCAACAAAGACAAGCGTCGCCGATGTGCGAATAGACCAGCCCTGCCGGAACCGCGCCAGTGGTCGGAGGACCCGGCCGGCGGAACGGATCCTGTGAAGCGACTTACACAGATTCCGGCCTTGAAAAACAGCAGAAACACAAAGTAACGATTCGAATCTAACAAATGCAATGCGGGGTCTCAGTACTGAAGCAATCGAAAAAACAGTTCTTGCCAGTAAGTCGTACGGTCATTTGAATCCACCAGTAGGCTACATATATCAGAGCGAGGAAGGGGCGTGGTGCATCGAGTGGGAGCGATCGCAGACGCCGGAAGAGAACCAGCCCGCAGTAAGTCAGCAGCCGTCAAGTTCCGCCGGACTCGTCAAAGCCGACCGCCGCTCCAGAACGCGCTATCCGATCGAGCTGGAGGTTCGCTTTTTTCCTACCCGGCAAGGGTCTCGGCAGTACAGCGTTGGCAGAACGGTGAACATAAGCAGCAGCGGGCTCCTGATCTCTTCCCGCTGCATAATCGGCGTGGCCGCCCAGGTTCAGCTCAGGATTGGTTGGCCCTCGCTGCTGGATGGACGAATTCCATTGCAACTGGTGGCCACCGGCACTGTCGTGCGGTCCAGCGAATCGAGCTTCGCGGTAGCGGTCAGGAGTCATCAATTCCGGACGATGAAACGGAGTCTCGCGGCGCAGGCGCAGCCCTCGGCATCCGTATCCAGCGCCAAGCACGAAATGCGGCTGTAGCGATCTGGTTGGGCGTGAGACACGGCGCGGCGTCGGGATCCGGGGTAATCGGGGCAAATTATTTCGTCAGCGTCACCCCGACCGCGTAGGTGCGCGAGGCTGGCTCAAGTTCGGGTATGACCTGCGCGTGCAATCCATGCGGATGGATGGCATGGTCCTGGTGAGTCTTCCAGACATAGCGGCCAATGAACCATCCCATCCCGCCGCCGGCGACGATATCAGAGGCGAAATGCCGCTGGGCGGTGAAGCGGGCCGTGCTGACCAGGGCCGCCAGGCTGCAGGCCACGATCGGAACGAACTTGGTATGGCCGTACTCGTACGAAATTACCGAAGCGAGGCTCCAGGCTTCGATGGCGTGACCCGAAGGGAAGGATGAACCGCCGTCGAAGAACTGGCCTTTCTCCTGGAGGGAATCCGGGCGGTTTCTGCCGGCGATGGGCTTGAGGACGGAAGAAACGATGAGGCTGTCCAGGAGCGCCTCGGTCCCCAGCACTCCCACTTCACGGGCCTTCGGGTCATCCCGTATCACGCCGAAGCCGTAAAAGCCGGCCACCAGCGGTATCAGGGTGTACGAAGCTCCAATATTCGAAATATTGTTCCCCCAGGCGACTTGCCCCTTGCTATTCTCCAGCAGCGTGGACGTCTGGTGATCGGTGGCGATCAAGGCAGCGGTGGCGCCGGTAAAGCCGATCCACCAGGGAGCGTCCTGCGCGTTCATGCGGAAGGGACTGGTCCAGATATCTTTCTGGTCTAAGAGAATGTTCCCGGCCAACTTTCGCATCAGCGGCTTCAGTTGCTCACTGTCGCCCGGATAGTACACGCGGTCACGGCTATCACGCAGCGGATTCGGATGTTGAGAATCGGGAGAGCTGCTGCTCTGGGGGGAGCCTGGGTTCTGCGAGGAATCCACGTTCTGCTGGGGCCCTGGATCGGCCTGGTCGACCGGCTCCGCTGGGCCGTCAGCAGAAGAGTCGCTTCCGCGCGCTGTCACTGGAATGCTGGCGGCCGCGAGCATCAGGACAACCAGCGACAGGTGAGCATGGGATTTCGCCATGAAGGTGCTCCTATTGCGAAAGATTCCGTTGCGGCGAGTAAGTTTCGGATGTAACGAAATATCACTTAGCTTCCTCTGGAAATGGAATTGCGGGTTTGTGGGTGTGGCACACCGGCGCCTGGACTTAATAGTAGTTCTGTTAGTAACAGCGGAAATGGCTATGCCTTCTGTCCAACCCGAGCGCCGCGCCCGTTCCCAATAGCACCTTCGGCAAAACAGCCGGCCTTCACGCCGCAGCCGGAGCGGGGATACAGCATCTCTGCGACAGTCCCTGAGAGTGGGGAAGCGGTCCAGCAGGTTTTGGCGAACGCTGCGCGTCCATATTCGGCGAACACGTTATAAAAGGCAGCATTCAATATACGGTCGCGAGCATCCATCATGAGGAGCTGGGCTATCGGCGGTCGGGCCAGGGCAGCTTCCAATCCAGGCTGAAACACGCCTTGGTGAGCACGGCCGCAGTTCGTAAGACAACAATTGGCCGGCGAACCTTTCGCGGCGGGGCGTGTTTCCGGAGCGATGGGGAGCGTGCTGTCTCGCGGCTTTGGCAGCCGGCGCGGCTGCACACGGTCTCCAGCGGCGTTGCTTCCGGCGGTTTGATGCTGGCGGGGGATGCCGGCGCCAATGTGCTTCGGGAGTTCTGGCCGGATATCCGCCATCCACGCCGGCGTTGACCGGTCATCAATTTTTACTACCGGCAATAAGTGCCGGGTTAGTAACAGTTACTTGGCTCAAAAACTCGAGTGACGCAGCGCACCGAGCGCTGTGCCCGGATGGCTTAACGCGTGCATCTAAATCTGTGAGGCAGACCAATGGAAGAACGGGCCGCCAGGCCCCGGCCGCTTACGATCCGCGATCTCTTGAGGCCTCACGCCCGGATACTCGTGCTTGGGCTCGCGGCTGTTGTGGGCGAAGGGGTGGCCAACCTGCTCGAGCCGTGGCCGCTCAAAATAGTTCTCGACAACGTGCTCAAGTCGCGAACCGTGCACGGCTGGCTCAACCACCTGATCCTGTCGCGGTTCGACGGCGACAAACTCAAGGTTTTGGAGTTCGCAGCGCTCTCGGTGCTCGTCATCGCGTTGGTGGGAGGGCTCTGCTCGTATGTCGAAAAGTACGTGACCACTAGCGTCGGGCAATGGGTAACCCACGATTTGCGACGCGCTCTTTACTCTCACATCCAGCGACTTTCCCTGGCCTATCACGACCACAAACAAACCGGCGATCTGATCAGCCGGGTTACCAGCGACATCGACTCGATTCAAAGCTTCATCAATTCCGGCCTGCTGGGCGCCCTGATCAACAGCCTGACTTTGGTTGGCATGCTGGGTGTAATGTTGTATCTCAACTGGCGATTCACGCTCATCGCGTTATCCATCGCGCCATTGCTTTTCATCGTGGTGTACAGCTACACGCGGCGGATCAAGAAGGCCTCGCGCGAGGTGCGCAAGAAAGAAGGGGAAATCGTCTCGGTGATTCAGGAGGTTCTTTCGTCCATACGCGTGGTAAAGGCGTTCGCGCGGGAGGATTACGAGCAACGGCGTTTGGAAGAAGAAAGCCTGGAAGGCGTCGAGATCGCGCTGCGTGCTCGAAGTCTCAAGGCCAAGCTGTCCCCGCTGGTGGAGATCATCGTGGCGGTTGGCACCACCCTGGTGCTGTGGTTTGGGGCGGGCATGGCTTTAAGAGGCAGCCTATCGGCAGGCTCGCTGGTGGTTTTCATCTTCTATCTGGGGAAAATGTACAAGCCGATGCAGGAATTGTCGAAAATGACGGACGCGTATTCGAAGGCCGCGGTGGGGTACGAGCGCATCCGGGAAGTGCTGGAGGTCGAGGGCGAGATCCACGACATTCCGGGCGCCCGCCGCGCGCCGGCCTTCCAGGGCCGGATCGAATTTGAGAATGTCAACTTCAGTTACGAACCGGGCACGCCGGTGCTCAAGAACGTAAACTTCCGGATCGAAGCGGGTCAGGTAGCAGCGCTGGTGGGGCCGACCGGCGCCGGCAAAACTACGATCATCAGTCTGGTCCCGCGCTTTTACGACACCACGTCCGGCGTGGTGAAAATTGACGGCTACGACGTGCGACGGTTTACCCAGAAGTCATTACGCCGCCAGATCAGCTTCGTGTTGCAGGAAACTCTGCTGTTCCACGGCCCGATTTGGTACAACATCGCCTACGGAAAACCCGACGCGAGCCGCGCGGAGATTCTTCGTGCGGCCGAACTCGCGAATGCCCGCGAATTCATCGAAGCCATGCCCTACGGCTACAACACCATGGTCGGGGAGCGTGGAGTGACCTTGTCGGGAGGGCAGCGCCAGCGCATAGCGATCGCGCGCGCCATCATTCGCGACACCCCGATCCTCATCATGGACGAGCCGAGCTCGGGACTCGATGCGGCTTCGGAAAAGCTGGTTTTCGAAGCGCTGGACCGGCTGATGCAGGGCAAGACCTCCATCGTGATCGCGCACCGGCTCTCCACCGTGCGCCGCGCCGACGTGATCTTCGTGGTCCAGGCCGGTTCTATTATCGAGACCGGCTCCCACGCCGAATTGCTGCGCCTGGGCGGACTCTATGCGGAACTGTACAACATCCAGTTCGAGGGCGCCGAGGACAGCGAAGCGCGGGAATCGGGCCAGCAGGCGGCCACGATGTCGTCCCCGGTGTCAGAGCCGGTTTAGCTCGGCGATCCTGGATTCCACGACGGAGCTGAATCCGGCCACTTCCTGCGGTGAGTACCCGGCGGCCCGAAAGGCGTCCCGAATTTGAGCATCGGAGAGTTCGGCGAGCAGGCCGCCCATCCATTTGGCATCCGTGCGCGGCACGTTCCGGCCGATCCAGCGCAAGCCGAGGCGGCTAAAGAACTCATGCGGGTTCACCAAGACCACAAAGGCGGGCCGGCGCGGATCTTCAAAGTCTACGGAATTCTCGTGGATCTTTTTTATGAACCTGGTGCGCGAATACCAGTACAGATTCCCCTTCGACTTCGTACGGGTGCGGTCCAGCCAGGCGGTCCCAAAGCTCCCCCCCAAGTCGCTCACCATATAAATCCGCTCGTCCGGCAACCCGCGCCGTTTCTCGTCGTAAATGCCGTTGTTCAAGTCTTTGAGGTCCCAGTTGTTGATGAGCGCCATCATGACCCTCAAGCCGTTCAGCTCTCGAGTGCCGGAGAAGGGATCGATCCGCCAGCTCCAGTTCCCCGCTTTTTTTTCGTCCTCCGGCTCTCTCTTGAGGCGCACGTTCCGCATGGACCGGTCCGGTTCGATGAACTTGTCGGCATGTTTGCGTTGGAGGTGCGCGGGCATTCCGTTGACGCGAAGAGCCGCCAGAAAGTAGTCCTCGTTCGCGGAGTAGCCGACCGCCCAGACCAGCCGCGTCGCGACGGTCTCCGGCCTGGCTTCGGCGCCGAGCTTCACTTTCCATTTCACTCCATCCCGGTCCCGAACGGTGAATTTGGGATTGGAACCGTCCAGATCTTCCTTAATGAACGTGAATGGCCCCCGGGGCTGGTCCTGCTTCCCTCCAGGGCCAAAGTACAAATTCCGGGTAGAGATGTCGTTCGGCTGGCGCCACAGGACCGTCAGGACGTTGCGTGTAGTTTCTTCCGATGCTTTTACCGTTTTGTCCTTTTTCTTCACGGCTCCGGCCGAAGCGCCGGAGCAAACCAAGAGCATCAGAAACGCCAAAAGAATCTTTGCTGGCATGCGCATACACGACCTCCCTCAACTGGCAGGGGAATTGGAGAGCAAGAGCTGTGCCAGATTAAATGGCTTTCGTGAAGGGAAAGGCGCACGTCCCACAAAAGGGGTCGACTTGAAACTCTTAATACAGCCCGACGACGGCGTCCAGCCCGTGGTGGAGGCGATCAACAAGGCCAAAAGCCGCGTGGAGATCGTCATCTTCCGATTTGACCGCAGTGAAATTGAGCAAGCTTTAGCGGGTGCGGCCAGCCGCGGTGTGTTCGTGCACGCGCTCATCGCGTACACCAATCGGGGAGGCGAGAGGGAACTGCGGAAGCTGGAAACGCGGCTGCTGGCCGCGGGCGTGACCGTGGCCCGCACGTCCGACGACCTGGCCCGCTATCACGGCAAGTTCATGATTGTCGACCGGCGCGAGCTCCACCTGGAGGCATTCAATTTCACACATCTGGATATCGATCACAGCCGCAGCTTTGGGTTAGTCACTCGCAATGCCAAGCTGGTCGGGGAAGCCGCAAGGCTGTTTGAAGCGGATGTCAAGCGGCAATCCTACACGGCTGCGCTGGCGAGCTTGGTGGTCAGTCCCGTGAACGCCCGCAAAGCGCTTTCGGCTCTTATCAAGGGAACGCGGCGCGAGCTGCTCATTTACGACCCGGAAGTCAGCGATGCGTCGATGATTCGCTTGCTGGAGGAAAGAGCGGATTCCGGAGTCACCGTCAGAATCATCGGGCGGCTCACCAGGAAGAGCGCCAAAATCGAACAACACAGGCTGTCCAAGCTGCGCCTGCATGCCCGCTGCATCATTCGAGACGGCAGCCAGGCGTTCATGGGGAGCCAGAGTCTGCGTGAGGTGGAGCTTGGCTCGCGGCGCGAAGTGGGAGTCATTTTTCGGGACTCAAAAATCATCGGGCGCCTGATCAAAGTGTTTCACGACGATTGGGATTCGGCCGTACACTCGAGCCAGCAAGCCGACTCACAGGGAAGCGCCCCGGCGACCAAGGTGGCGAAGAAGGTCGCGAAAGCGATCACCAAGGACCTGCCTCCCATCGCGCCGGTGCTCGAGTTGGTCGTAAAACAAGTGGTCGGTTCGAGGGCCGACATGGATTTGGACCCCCACGTGGTCGAGGACAGCGTCAAGGATGCGGTGAAAGAGGCGGTCAAGGATGCTGTTCGGGATGCGGTGGAAGATGTCGTGATACAGGACGGCTTGGCTCGGACCAAGTAACCTGAACGCGAGCACGGCCGGCGTAAAGCAGCCTGGCTGTAACGCAAGCGTGTTTTTCCTGTTCACATGAACGTAACCAGGAAAAAACGTTCTACGCAGCACCAGTCTGGGAACATCGCCCGGCCGAACAAACAGCGCGGCTTCAACGCGTTCTACGACGCCCATCCAAGGGTGGTACGAAAACTGCCTTCCTATGAGCGGGAGGGGCCGTCTTGTAACACGGATGACGTTATCGAGAAGAGTCTCTCTCGAAAGGAGTCGATAGACGTGAAATATTGTGTTTACTTAACCGTGTTCCTGCTTATGCCGGCGGTGCGCCTGGCAAACGCTGATTCGTCGACGCAGAAACGCATTTCGGACTCGGCCGAGGTTCTGGGCGACATTCTGGGCGCCAAAGACCGAGGCATTCCAGAGGATCTGCTGGAGAAAGCCCAATGCGTCGGAATTATTCCGAATCTGAAGCGCGCCGGATTCATTGTCGGCGCCAAGTACGGAAAGGGCGTCGTGGTATGCCGCGAAAATGGCGGCACGGGGTGGAGCGCGCCATCCACAGTTCGGATTGAAGGCGGCAGCGTGGGGCTGCAAATCGGCGCCGGCGAAACCGATGTGGTCTTCATCGTGATGAACCAAAGCGGCATGAACAAGCTGATGCGCGATAAGTTCACTATAGGCGCCGATGCCAGCGCCATGGCCGGTCCCGTAGGCCGCTCCACGGAAGCCAGAACCGATGCGATGATGCACGCCGAGATCCTGGCCTACTCGCGGTCACGAGGCGTGTTCGCGGGTATTTCATTGGAAGGTGCCACGTTGCGGCCTGACAAGGACGACAACCGTGAGCTCTATGGGCGTGAGATCACGCAACGGGAAATCCTTGAAGGACACGTGAGGCCTCCCGCCGCCGCCCAACCCCTCTACGCCGAGTTGAATCGCTACGCGCCCGTGAAAAGCTCGTAGGGGCGCGCAACGAACCGGCGTCCAGGGTGGGGCCGGATGAAATCTTATTCACGGGCCGGAGTCCAACCCGCGAGGTGCGTTATGAAGCGCACAAAAACACGGCCCGTGCATATTCCTTCCGCCACCTATCGGCTCCAATTGACTCACCTGTTCACGTTCGAGATGGCGAAGGATGTGGTCGCCTATCTCGATGATTTGGGAATCAGCGACGTCTATGCCTCTCCGTTCCTGATGGCGCGGCCAGGGAGTCTGCATGGATATGATGTGACGGACCATTCGCGGCTCAATCCTGAGATCGGAGACGAGGAATCGCTGCTTCGCCTTTCCAGTGAGCTGCGGGCGCACAACATGGGTCTGGTCGTGGATGTCGTACCCAACCACATGTGCGTCACCCATCCTTCCAACGCGTGGTGGTGGGACGTTCTGGAGAACGGCCCGAGCAGCCCTTTTGCACGCTATTTTGACATTGACTGGCATCCGCCCAAGGAGGAGTTAACCAACAAAGTCCTGCTGCCGGTTCTAGGCGATCAATGGGGACGGGTGCTGGAGAACCAAGAACTACAGGCCGTTTACACCCAGGGGGCGTTCCACATCGCACACTACGACACACCGCTCCCTCTGGCGCCGCGCACCTGGACCATGATCCTCGAGCCGGCTTTGGCCAAGCTGCGCGACAGACTTGGCTCTTCACACCATCACCTGGCCGAATTGGAAAGCATAGTCACGGCATTGAATCATCTTTCCGGGCAGACCGAAACGGACGAAGCCAAGGTCAGGGAGCGGCAGCGAGAGAAGGAAATTGTGAAGCGGCGTCTCTCCGGGTTGATGGAGGCTAGCCCTGAGACAGCCGAAGCGGTTCAGTCCGCTCTCGCCGATATCAACGGCCGGCGGGGAGAACCGCATAGCTTCGACCGGCTGGAGCGATTGTTGGAGAGCCAAGCCTACAGGTTGAGCTACTGGCGTGTTGCCATGGATGAGATCAATTACCGCCGGTTTTTCGACATTAACGACCTGGCGGCGATCCGCCCGGAAGATCCCGAGGTTTTCGCAGCCGTCCATGCGCTGATCTTTGATCTCGTCAAGCGGGGGGTTGTCTCGGGATTGCGCGTGGACCATCCTGACGGCCTTTTCGAACCGGAGAAATACTTCCGCTTCCTCCAGGATGCGTGCCAGGCACAAGCTGGGCCGTCCGACGCGAATGAAGAAGGCGACCGGAATGGGTCCGGAGCGCCATTCTACGTTGTGGCCGAAAAGATTCTGATGCGAAAGGAGTCCTTGCGAACCCAGTGGGCCATTGAGGGCACTACCGGCTACGATTTCCTGAACCTTCTCAACGGGCTGTTTGTCGACCGCACCAAGGAAAAGGCATTTGGTCTCCTATATCGGCGGTTCGCCGGCCGGCTGGAATGTTTCAAGGATCTGGTCAGCGATTCGAAAAGGCTGATTTTGCAGGTGGCGATGTCCAGCGAGCTGAATGTGCTGGCCCGAAAACTGGATCGCATCTCCGAACAACACCGCTGGTCGCGTGATTTCACGCTCGAAAGCCTGCGGGACGCCTTGCGGGAGGTGCTGGCGACGTTTCCCGTCTATCGAACATACGTGCGCAGCGAGGGGCAAGCAGTGGATTCTGAGGATCGCCGCCAGATCCTGATTGCCGTTCGCGAAGCCAAGAAGCGCAACCCGGCTATCAGCGGGTCCGTGTTCGACTTTCTCCAAAGTGTGCTCTTGCTGGAGCATCCCGATGGTTTGGAGGACTCGCAGCGCGCGGAGCGGCAGATGTTCGTCATGCGTTTCCAGCAACTCACCGCGCCCGTTATGGGCAAAGGCCTGGAAGATACGGCCTTTTATCGCTATTATCCATTGGCCTCATTGAACGAGGTGGGTGGAAGCCCGGACCGGTTCGGAGTCCCGGCTTCATCGTTCCACCGCCGGAACGCGATCCGCCAAGATCTGTGGCCGCATGGCATGAATGCCACTTCGACGCACGACACCAAACGCAGTGAGGACGTCCGGGCTCGGATCAACGTGCTCTCCGAGATGCCTCAGGACTGGTATCGGGCGATTCGCGGATGGAGCCAGATGAACAACCGCTGGAAGACCACGGTGGACGGCGCACCTGCTCCGGATGCCAACGAGGAGTACCTTCTGTACCAGACCCTGGTGGGAACCTGGCCGCTGTTCGAGATGAACGCCGAGCAGCACGCCGCTTATGTGAGGAGAATGCAAGTCTACATGCAAAAGGCTTTGCATGAAGCCAAGACACATTCAAGCTGGATCAGCCCTCACGCGGAATATGATGAAGCGGTCGACGGGTTCGTGGAAAGCGTACTGGAGCGTTCCCCGGAAAATGCTTTTCTGGAGGATTTCCGGCGGTTCCAAGGGCCGATCGCAAGAGCCGGGATATGGAATTCGATTTCGCAACTCCTGTTGAAAGTCGCCGCGCCGGGTGTGCCAGATTTCTATCAGGGAAGCGAGCTCTGGAGCTTTGACTTAGTGGATCCGGACAACCGGCAGCCGGTTGACTTCGAACTGAGAAAGCAAATCGCCGGCAGGTTGCGTGGCGCGGCCGGGAGCGATCCTGCGGCGCTGGTCTGCCGGCTTGCGACCAATCCTTGCGATGGAGGAATCAAGCTCTACCTCACCAGCCGAGCGCTGAGGTTCCGAAGGGAGCATCGCGACCTCTTCACGGGCGGAAGCTATGTACCGCTCTCCGCGCGGGGCAGCCGCGCCAAGCACGTCGTGGCGTTCGCACGGATGTCCGGAGACCAAACCGTGCTAGCCTTGGCGGGCCGTTTCTTTCTTCGGCTGTGCAATTCTCACGGCGTTCCCTGGGGCGAACGTATCTGGGGAAATACGTCGCTGGTGCTGCCCAGGAAAATCCAGGCGAACCGTTTCCTGGATGTTTTCACTGGCCGCACAATTGAGACAGAACCATACGACGACCACTCCGCGGTGCCACTGGCGAAAGTTTTCTCCCACTGCCCCGTTGCTTTGCTGTTCAGCGGGAGCAGCGATTGAAATACGGCGCCACGCCTCTCGAAAGCGGCGGCGTTCAGTTCAGGGTTTGGGCGCCTTCCGTTTCCAGGATGGGTGTGCGCCTGGTCGGAAACGAAGACCGCGCGATGACGCGCGCGGGAGAGGACTTCCAGATCTTCATCGAAGACGCCCGGCCGGGCGACCGGTATTGGCTGGTTCTCGACGGCTCCAAACAACGGCCTGATCCGTGTTCCCGTTCGCAGCCCGAAGGCGTACACGGGCCGTCCGAGATTGTCGATCCTGATTCCTCTGCGTGGTCGGATTCGAACTGGAAGGGCATGGCCCTCAGCGAGTACATCTTTTACGAGTTGCACGTCGGTACCTTTACGCCGGACGGAACCTTTGAAGGCGTGCTTTCGAAGCTTTCGTACTTGAAGGATCTGGGGGTCACGGCGGTTGAATTGATGCCGGTGGCGCAGTTTCCGGGAAGCCGCAACTGGGGCTACGACGGCGTGGATCTTTATGCTCCTCACTGCGCGTATGGCGGGCCAAACGGGCTGAAGTCGCTGGTGAATACAGCTCATGGCGTGGGGCTCGCGGTTGTTCTCGACGTGGTCTACAACCATTTGGGACCGGAAGGCAATTATCTGGCTGAGTTCGGGCCGTTTTTCACCACGCGCTACCAAACGCCCTGGGGCCGCGCCATCAATTTTGATGGACCCGGCAGCGACGGAGTGCGACGCTTCTTTATTGACAATGCACTCTACTGGTTGACGGAATATCACGTCGACGCTTTGCGGCTGGACGCCATTCACGGCATCTTCGACTGCAGCGCGTTCCATATCCTGGCGGAGATGCGCGACCGCTTTCATGAGCAAGCCGAGAGCTTGGACCGCCAAGCGTTTCTGATCGCCGAGAGCGATCTCAACGACGTGCGCGTGATTCAGCCCCGCGATAAGGGCGGCCACGCGCTGGATGCCCAGTGGCACGATGGATTTCACCACTCCATTGTCTCGGTGCTGACCGGCGCGAAGCGCGGCTATCTGGCGGATTTCGGCCGGCTCGGGCACATCCAAAAGGCGATCACCGAAGGCTTCGTTCAGGACGGGATCTACTCTGCGTACCGCCAGCGCCGTTTCGGAAGCTCTTCCAGGGATGAGCCGGGCGAGCGATTGGTGGCCTTCTTGCAAGATCACGACCAGGTAGCCAACACAGCTCAGGGCTTCCGCCTCTCGGAATTGGTGTCGTTGGAGCAGTGCAAACTGGCTGCCATGCTGCTGCTGTGCTCACCCTACCTGCCGCTGCTGTTCATGGGAGAAGAATTCGCCGCATCGGCGCCATTTCTGTATTTCACCAGCCATGGCGACCCGGCGCTGGCCAGGGCGGTCAGCGAAGGCCGGCGCGAAGAATTCGCAGACTTCGCCGGGGCCGGAGAGTTCGCCGATCCGCAGGCGGCCGAGACTTTCCAGAAATCCAGAATTGACTGGGCGCTGATGGACCGGCCGGAGCAGCGCGGCGTACGTCACCTGTACGGCGAGCTGATCGGCTTGCGCAAACGCTGGCCCTGCCTGGGCAACTGCCGTAAAGACTTGACGCGAGTGCGCATTGACGAGGAAGCCCAGTGGCTCCGGATGGAGCGGAGCGATCCATCCGGCAGCAAGGCCCTGCTATTGTGCAACTTTTCTCCGAACTCGGCGGAGTTTGCCATCGACGATCGTCCATGCTGGCAACTCGCAGCCTGTGCCGGAGCGCCGCCCGAGGCATCCCCAGGCGGCGTCACGATCTCCGGCCGAAACGCGGCTTTATACCTCGATAGAAGAACGCAGCCTGGCGGCTAGGCTTGTCGCTCGATGGTTCGCGGGCGCGGACGGTCGCTGGCTGCAAAATCGGCTTTAGCCTCGGTTGTGGACGAGATATCTTCGGCGCCGGTCTGCTGCAGAATCATCCGGGCTGTTTTGACCCAGTCGGAATCGTCGCAATGAACGGACAATAGAATGCCGCCCCTGCGGATGCGCCCTTCATAGCGGCGCGCCTCATATTCGGGCGTTCCCAATCCAACCAGAGCCCCAGTCAAGCCTCCGAAGACACCCCCGACGCCGACGCCGCTCAACGAAGCGATCAGAGGACCCGCGGCAATGAACATTCCGAGACCCGGAATCGCAAGCGCGCCGGCGCCCGCCAACCAGCCGATGACGCCACCCACAACTGCTCCGGAACCGGCGCCCGCAGCCGCGCCTTCCGGCGCTTTGGTGCTTCTGGTCATCGCCAGATCCTTGGTGCCCTCATTTTCGGGAAACAGAATCGAGACGTCGGTGTTGCGAAATCCGGCAAGCTTCAACCCGCTCACCGCATTCTCGGCGTCCGATTGGCTCGAGTATATTCCAAACACGGCTTTATTCCTGGCCGGCATCGCAAGTACCTCCTGTAACAGTGAAATCCAGCGCGAACGCTAGGCGCGATTGTCACGATGCAAGTCTGTAACCGCAATTCCGGCTGCTGCAAGATTGAACGGCACCCGTAACTTGCAGCCACGGATTCCGGATGGGGATGCGAATGAAGCAGTAGTTTTTTCCGGTCACTTGCAAGAATCCGGCGCTGCGAGCGTCGCGCAACGAAACGCGTAAGGCGGCGGCCCGGTCTAACCAGAGGGACATTCCTCCGAGGTAAGAAAGGAGTGACAATCCGATGAAGCGAGACATGGTGTGCGGCAAGCAAATCGACGAGCAAAAGGCGCCCGCGTCGAGTTTCCATGATGGCGAGCGTTACGTCTTTTGCGGCCAGGTATGCAAGGACAAGTTTGACCAGAATCCGGAACGTTATACCAAATCCAGTCGCAAACCGGAACGAACCCCGGCGCCTTCAATGAAGTAGACGGTCAACGATAATCCCGGCGGCTCGGCTTTTGCCGCCCGAACCCGCCGGGTTCCCATTTTGTCCACCCTTTATGAAATACACGGCGATTTTTATTTTTCTATTGCTGGCGGCTGGAAGCATTTCTCCACAACCGCCCACGGATCATCCTGCGAAAACCGGCGCAAAACCGGCCAGCCGATTTTCAAGCGCGCCCGAGGCAGCCGCTTGGGACACGCTGAGGCAAGGCGTCGGGGACAACGACGCAGCCCATCGAAAAACCGCGCTGGCGGCCACCGGCACGATCGGACCGATGCCTGAGGCGGTCAAACTTGTGGAGGCGGGCCTTCAGGACAGAGACATGGGCGTGCGCCAGACCGCTGCCGCCACGCTCGGTGAGATGGGTTCTCCGGATGCGATTGCTGCACTGAAGGCGGCTCTGGATGATAAGCCGGAAGTCAGTTTCACCGCCGCCAAGGCGTTGTGGGCTCTCGGCGACCTGACTGGCCGCGAAATCTTTCAGCAAGTCCTGGAAGGCGAGCGCACCGACGCACCGGGCAAGCTGCATGCCGCCATCAAGAAGAAGTTGGCCCCGGGACAACTGGCGCTGATGGGAGCGGAAGGAGCCAGCGGACCGCTTCTGGGTCCGGCCTCGATCAGCATCACCGCAGTTCGTGAGGCCATAAAGGACACCAAGGGTGATGCGGGCGCCCCTGGCCGGGCGGAGTCCGCCGGAGTGCTGGCCAAGGACCAGGACCCCTACGCGCTGACCCTGCTCGAGTGGGCCCTGGGCGATCACAACTGGGCCGTGCGCCTGGCGGTGGCAAAGGCTCTCGGCCAGCGCGGCAATCAGGACACCATCGCCAAGCTCGGTTCTTTGCTCGACGACAACCGGCACGCGGTGCGATACATGGCGGCCGCATCCATTCTCAAGCTCAGCGGCAGAGCATCGGCTGAATCCCGCGGACCTGCAACGTCGACTGATTCTGTACGACGTTAGAAGAGAATGTAACGGGAGCGCGCGCCTACGGCACTGCCGGTTTCGGGACCGGATTGGGCGTGGCAGGACTTGGAGCCTGGAGGTCGGGAGGAGGCGCCTTTGCCTCCATCTTCCTGGGATGGAAATCACGGATATAGCTCTGGCGGGGCCATTGGAAGAAACTCATTCCCCGATCCATAGCTTCCTTCAGAGCTTGGCCATTGTCCCAGCCGTCGTGATCGATCCGATAGGCGGCGATGACTGCGCCGGTGCGGTCGGCTCCTCGTTTGCAATGGACGAAGACGGGACCAGTTGTGCCATCTTCGAGAATCGCAAGAATCTCGCTGGTTTCCGCCTCGGTGGGCGGCCTCAGTCCGCCCATGGGGACGTTCACGTACTTCATTCCGGCCGCGGTGACTAACGTCTCTTCCGCTCTGGATCGTTCATCCCTTTCCCGCAGGTCGATTACGGTTTTGACGCCGAGCTTGGTCAAGAATTCAACCCCGTTCTTGCCAGGCTGGGCGCCGCGATACACGTGCTGATCCACTTGGTAGAAGTTCTTGATGCCCTGGGCGGGCGATTGGGCCAGAACCGGTAAAACGAACGCAAAAAGGACAAATCGCGGATGGAGCGAGACGAGGAGAAAGCGCCGCAGACCTCTGGCTGCACACGCAGCGCCTGGTTGTGAAGGCATTCACTGTTTCAGACGGATCGGAGTTGACGCAGGTTGCATGCTCCAACCGTTAACTCTTCTTTAAGACTGGTCCGCTGGCAGCAGGAAGGCTGATTGCGCCGATTCCAATTTCTTGGTGAGTATCCCGCCCCGGCCGAAACCTGCGGGACCGTCTCACACTCCCGGGCGCCGGGGCTCGCGAATTGACTGATCCTGAAGCGGAGCCGCGCGTACGGTGCGGAAGCGTCATAAGGGCGCCAGGCATGGCAACGGAGAATAGGGGATAGTCCACGCCCAAGGCGAGCAAACAGGACCCTTTGGGTGTGTCCAGCACGGCTCGATCGGATAGAGTTCCGGCGCTGCACTGGACCTGCGTCAGGAAACTAAAAATACGGGCCGGAGTCATCCCTTCACGGAGGCTGGTAGACTGCCGGACACCGCCCAAGCCTCAGATCGGACCGGTCAGCGCGAACGCCGTGCGTCGAAGCGTTTTGCGCTCGAGTTAACGGTTAGATACTGGATGGTCGGCACAAGTCACAGGACGATCGTTCGGCGCGGTAAGACCGTGAACATAAGCAGTCAAGGTGTCTTGTTCACGGCCGACGAGGACCTGACGCCTAGAAGTCGAGTTGAGGTGGTGATCAACTGGCCAGTGAGACTGCACGGAAGAGTACCGCTCAAGTTAGTCATCCAAGGGAGGGTTGTTCGTGTGCAAGAGGGGGCCGTGCGGCTAGTTGCCCTCCAGATCCGGCGCCACCAGTTCCTTACGGGAGGATGAAGCGCTAGAACTTTTCCAAGGGTTGCACGATCGGAGCTCTCGCAAATTCGCTCGCCTCACAAGTGTGGGCTCACATTGAAGAACTCAATGGCCATGCTACTTGCACTTTAATCGGCGGGGGCCGGGGACTTGCCGGTCTGGAGGTTTGGCAGGCCGCCATCAGAGCATGAATTCAAGAGTCAGCGGCTGAGCGCCCGAACCAGGCACCACCGAACCGCCAATGCACTGTAACGGTGACTGGAAGAGCTTTCCAGCCGCGAGCACGCTCGTCAAATGGTCTGCCGGACCGACGCACTCGAGTAACGGTTTCAAGCGTCTCAGTGTTGCCTACGGAGATCACCCTACGGTAACCCTCCAGGCTAGCTGCCGGCACGTCCAACAGATAGGAAGGCGAAGTGGACGGTGCAATGGATATCGGCAACAAGCGCGCAGGTAACGCATGGCGATACGAAGAATTGCTGGCAATGATTGCCGCTGCTACGACGGCTTTGATCGTGGGGCTGATGGCGAGAATCGGCTGGCAAAACTGCCTCATTTTGATCGCTAGTGTCACCGCGTTCACGGGTGGTGTGCTGTTCGCTCTTCTCGAACTGCACAGACTTGGGCGAGGCGCTTCCGGTAACGCCACTACACTCG
>DASQHQ010000222.1:0-43735 GCA_035632015.1 Bryobacteraceae bacterium | reverse complement strand
AACGAGCGGGCCTTACACGGACATCCAGTTCAATGTGATTTTTCCACGCGCGGGCGTGCACCGCGTGTGGGTTCAATTCCAGCGGAAGGGCGTCGTGAACACGGTCGCGTTCAATATTCCCGTGGTGCAGTTGAAGTAGTCCAGCGGATTGGACTCACGCAGCTAGTGCCGGTCGCGATCGTGGTCGTCATGATCGCGCCCGTGGTCCCGGTCTCGATCACGGTCGTCATGATCGCGCCAGTGGCCGTGGTCCCGATCGTGGTCGTGATCCCAGCGGTGGTCGTGGGCAAATCGGCCGCGGTCCCCTTCCCAGTAGCCCTCAAAGAAGCGGTCGCCATCGTGACGCGGACCCACCCAGCGGGCGCCGGCGTAAGGCGGCTGAGTCCAGTATCCGTCGTGCCATCGGTAGTGGTTGCCCACCGGATACCAGTAACCTTCCACCCACACGAACGCGGGCCCCGGGCTCGGAGGCAGAACGCGCACCACGCGCGGCGGCGGTGGCGGGCCGATACGGATGCCGATGGAGATCTGAGCCGCGAGCGGCAAAACCGCGATCAGCAGCCCGAAAGCCAGTGCCTTCTTGGTCATTTTGACGTTTCCTTCCTAATCAGAGCCAGATTACGCGCAACACGCCGGGCAAGCAATCAGGTGTAAAGCTTAAGTCAGCCCAAAACCAACCCGCTGGCCAAATGGTTCGGATCGAGTCTTAGGAGTGTGACGCAAATGAATGGAAAAATGTTTCAGACGGCGGAGCAGCCGACGCGAAGGGTGTAACTTCGAATAAGGACAAATCACATGAACCGCATTTCCATCTGGACGTTGACAGGCGCGCTGGTTGGGTGCTGCGCGCTGCAGGCTCAGGAGAATCCCTACAGCGCCGATGCGCGATTCGCCTACGGTCTCATCAAGAACAGTATTCTCCGGGCGGCGGACAAGATGCCGGCGGAGAACTACTCGTTCCGAAGCGTTCCGGAAGTGCGGACGTTCGCCGAGATGATCGCGCACGTGGCCGACGCTCAGATCCGCATGTGCGGCGTGGTGAAAGGCGAGTCTCCGGCGGCCAACGCGGGTTCCAAAACGAGCAAGGCGGAGCTGGCGGCCGCGCTCAAGGCGTCGTTCGACTACTGCGATCCGGTTTACGAAAGCATGACCGACGCGGCGGGAACGGGCAAGGTGCATTGGGTGCGCTGGGACATGTCGAAGCTGGGGCTGCTCAATTGGAACATCAGCCACGATAACGAAATGTACGGGATCATGGGCGCGTTCCTGCGGCTGAAGGGGATCGTGCCGCCGTCCAGCGAGCCGCGGCGGCCGTAGAACCAGCGACTGTTGCTATCGTCCTCTCCGCCGCATCACGCGACGGCTTGAAGCCCATTTTTGGCGATCAGAGCGAGGAGTTTCAAGGAGGCCCCTTGCGGATGCTTTTCGCCGCGTTCCCACTGGCTCACTAAACCCTGTGGTCACGTTGAGGTAGCGCGCGAAAACCGCCTGGCTGGCGCCCTCCCGCAGACGGAGAGCGCGAATTTCCGTGGGTTTCAGCGGCCGGACCGGCGTGAGACACAAGTCGTCAAATTCGCGCATGGTAGCATTTGCCCATGACGCCGGCGGCATGCAGCCCTTCCGCCGTCTCGTGGATCGACGCCATCAGAGGACTACGGTATGGTTTGCGCATCACGCATCACGTTGGCCAACTAGCGCGTGGAGGAGGTCCGGGGCGCGAGCGGCGCAGCGACGCCGCCGGGTGGCTCGGGCGGCCGGACCAGGTCGGACAGATCGAGCGTGTTAACGCCGTCGATGATTTTCGCGTAGGCGCGGGTGATCGATTCCAGGCCGGTCCACGGCACCGTGTCGGGCCGCTCCTGGTCCGAATGAAAGTACATGTTGTAGTCGGAGGCCTGGACTCCGGCAACGTAGGGCCAGAGCCGGCTCATTTCACCGCCGGGCGCGGCCAGCTCCGGGGTGGCGTAGGTGGCGACGCCGAACTCGCGGAAAGCTTTCACCGCGATGTCCTGGAGTTTCGGCCGGCGGGGTCCGCCCGCGTACCACAGCATGCCGGTAGCAGTGTTGGCTTCGCGGATGGCTTCGCCCAGCAGGTAAGTCTGGATAGTCGCGGTGTGTTCGCAATTGATGAGCAGCGCCGTTTTCTTGAACGCGACGTCCCGGTGCTCCAGAAGCCAGGTGCCGCTCATGTTGCCGCCGTTGTGATGGCCGGTGTGTCCGAGGAAAACGATGCTGCGCCGGCGCTTTTCCTTGGGAATTTTCGCGAAATATTCCGCGAGGCCCAGCATGGTGGCCACTCCGGAAGCGTTGTCGGTCCCCGACTCGAACCAGCCGTCGCGGTGAGCGATGATGTAGATGGTTTCGTCGGTTGTGCCCGGCAGCGTGCCCCACACGGTTCCCGATTTCAGGTTCGGCGTCAGGTTGACGTCCAGGCGAACCCTCACGTGGGGCGGATGGGCGGCGCCGCCCTTTCCGATCAAGTCGCGCATGGCGTAACCGTCCTGCATGCCCAGGGAGAAGGTGGGAACGTTGGTGCGCGTGGGATAGAGCTGGGTGCGCACGTTGCCCGGAAGCGCGATCACGGAAAAAATCGCAGCGGCGCCTTTCGCCTCGGCGCGGCGGACGGCGTCCTCGGCGGTGGCAGTGTGGCGCCACGAGCCTGGAAGCGGCATACTGAAAACAAAAACGGCCTTGCCGCGGACGTCCTTGCCGATGTAGTCGGCTTCGCTGCCGGTTCCGACGTAGGCGGCTTCAAGATCCAGACCCGCGGCGGGCGTGGCGGGCGTTTGATAGGCGGGCTGCGCGCTTTCGAGATGCAGCGTTTGATCCCCGCCCGTGGCGCTGATTTCCCAGGATTGCGGCATCCACTGCGGCGGAAGATCGAAGGGCTGGATGTGGACGTCCGCGAGTCCCAGCTGGTTGAACTTGTCGACCATCCACTGGGCCGTTTCAGCGTCGGCGGAGGTGCCAATGATGCGGCCCCAGAATTGGGGATGACCGGAGTCGCGGTATTTGCGCGAAATCGCGGCGAGGTCCTCGACGTAATCGTGGAGATGCTTGCCGTCGATCGTGCCGTACGCGCGGTCAGAAGCCGGAAGCGGCCATTGGAGCAGTTCGTCTTCGAGCTTGTAGATGGCCGGGCCTTGCAGGACGCCGCCCGGGGGAGTTCCCGGCGCGGGCGTGGGACGCCCCTGTGGCGCTTGCGCCTGCGCCGTGGCGAGCGCGCCCAACAGGAGCGCCGATGCGATCAGCGTCTGAGCTATGGTTGTGCGACGCGCGGAAGCCGCGCGAGATCTTTTCGGCCGTTGAGTGTGCACACCCGGTTGGTCTGACTGGCGCATGCGCTTCTCCTTCTGATGGCGAATCCATCGGGGCGCGGTTCGTCATCTCCCGTATCTCTCTACCAATACCGCAACAATGGCGGGGAGTCCACGGGTGGCCTGGGTGGGATGGCGGTGATGGTCTGGTGCCCGGGGTGGGACTTGAACCCACACGGAGGTTGCCCTCCAAAGGATTTTAAGTCCTTTGCGTCTGCCGATTTCGCCACCCGGGCAGGTTGCGCGTCCACTATTCTCCCACGCTGGCGGCGTTGTGACACCCGCGGGATGGAGCTGCCGGCGCGTAGTCGAGGCCGGTTCAGCTACGGAGTCGTGCCCGCGAGCGTGATGGTGGTGGCGCCGTGCGCTGGATCATTGGAGACGATGGTGAGAGTGCCGCTTTGATTACCCGAGCCGTTCGGTGCGAAACGGACGGTTCCAGTCTGTTGGGCTCCCGGCGCCAGCGTGAACGGCGCGACCGGCGCGGTCGCAGTGAACCGCGCATTGGACGATGCAAATGAATTGACCGTCAGCGGCGCTCCTCCGCTATTGGTCACAGTGAATGCCAGATCCTTGGTCGAGCCCACCGCGACGCTGCCGAAACTGAGCGACGCGGGCGTTACGGCAATCTGCGGGTTCAGCGTCGTGACCACCAGCGCGGTTAAGGCGATGGCGGGTAGCGCGCCGTCCCGGTCGTCGCTCGCTATCGTGAGCGACGCGGCCTGCGCGCCCGGTGCGGATCCGGCGGTGAAGCGCAGCGTGACAGCCTGCCTTGCGCCGGGCGGCAGGGTGAGCGGAAGCGCGGGAGCGACTACCGAGAAAGCGGCTTTGTCGATATGGAAAGCGCTCACCGTCAGCGGCCCGCTGCCGTGGTTGAAGATACTGAGCTGCTGATCCGAAGTCTGCGCCGCCAGCAGCACGCCGAAATTGACGCTGGCGGGCGCCACCTGAATGCGCGATGCGGGCGAAATTGTAACGGGCCCGACCGTGGCCGAGGTGGTGTTCACGCCGTTGCTCGCCAGCACACGGAAGTAGATTTGCGTGCCGGCTTGAATGTCGGCCGTGTCGAAGCTGTACTGCGTGTCGGTTAGATCCAGATCCAGCGGCAGCCAGGAATTGCCGCCGTCGCCAGAATAGAGCAGCGAATACGTAAGCGGATTGCCGTCCTGATCCGAAGCGGACCAGGTGATAGACTGAGTCCCCGACCAGGTGTCGCCGGGCTGCGGCGCCAGGATGCTCAGGGTGGGCGCGTTCGCGCTGGGCGTAAGCGCCGCCAGCTCGTTCCCGTCGCGCAGCAGCGAGATGCGCACGGTCCCAGCCACGTAGGGGACCTTCAGGGAGAAGCTCTGCTGGTCGATGGGATTGCCCGAGGGCTCCGACGCCTGAAAAAGCAGCGTAAAGCAGTAATCCGTGGTTCCACCGTTTCCATCCGTCAGCCTCAGACAGTGATTCCCGGATGGATCGGGCGGCGGGCCGGGCGTGGAACTGGTGACGCGGTAACCGGGATCGAGCGTTCCGGCACTGCCGTCGCTTTGTGCCGATCCGCTGATGATCAAGTACTCGGACGGGGAATCCGCCGCACGTGCGAACTGCCGGCCAGACGGCCGATTGGAAGGTGGCCGCACGAGCGCCTGGGAGTTGAAGAGTTGCCCAAAATGAAACGGCGACACCCAGATGTTCGTACCTGGCGGCGAACAGTAGCTCATCACATCCTTCTTGGTGGATGGCTTCACCTCCATGGTCTGCGGATCCAGGCCCGCTACCTGAATGCTGGAGTCGGGAAAGGTCCAGTCGGTACTCGAGTCCAGCGCACCGCAGGCATCGGCGGTGTTGGTGTGCCGCAGCCCGAGATTGTGGCCCGTTTCGTGTGCCAGCGTGGCGGCGGCGTCCAGCAAACCGGACTTAACGCTGGTGTCGGCGTTGTATGTCACGCGCGCGGAGTTGGACGCTGCCAACCACTTTGGGTCCGAATCGCCCAGCAGCGTGAAGGTAGGCGGCTGGCCGGGCTGGGGATTGGTTTCCTGCAAGGTCAGCGGGGGCATCCACACTGCCAATTGATCCGCTCCGCCCATGCTCTGGTCAACCAGATCGTAGAATTTGCGGAAGGATGCGATCACGCGGCTCATGTCCGCCATGGTGTTGATGGGCTGGCGCCAGGTCTTCTGGGGGATGTTCCAAGGCAGGTACTGAATCGCGTTGTCGGCCGCCGGATAGAGCTTGTCGAGCAAGGTGTCGGCCATCCCGATGTTCGCGGTCGGGCACTGCGCGGCCGCAGCTCCCGGCGGCTGGTAGCACAACGGCCAATAGTAGACGTACCAGGTGGAGGGCAGGTTGGCCGGCGCCGTGAAAACGAAGTTGCGCGGGAGGATGTTCTGGCTTTTCGCCAGCAGGTTGCTGCCGTCCGGTGGCAGCACCTCCGCCACCAGGCGCAGATTCCCGGCCGCGGTCCAATCCGCCGGCAACTGGAAGTTCAGCGAGTCGCCGAGGATGGCATGGGTGGGGAATTGCGGAGCCGAGAACGGCCCGCCCACCGGCTGCAATGGCGAGCCGGCCAATTCGATGTCGTTGCGGAACCCATGCAGCAACCCTGTCACGCCCTTCACCGGCGCGGGTGTGGATGGTCCGACCGCCACGAAGACGCGCGCCGCCGTGCTCTTGCCGGCCACCAGCGGCACGCTGTTCACCGGATCCTGGACGGCCTGCACCACTTCAAAATGATCCACCGAGAGATCCACCGCTGGCGTGCCGAATTTATAGTCGGCGGTGATCACGATGCTCACCAGCGGCAAGCCGCCGTCGTCGTACCGGGTGACGTCAACGTCGACATAGCTCTCCAACACCACTTCGTATGTTCCATCGGCGTTGGCGGACGGAAACAGGAAGGAAATTGTGCACGGCCGGGCCAGCGAAAAGCTGGTGTCGCCGGCCGGCAGATTCTTTTGCGGCAGCGGATTGTCCGGGCATACCAGGTGACCCATGGTGTCGCCGATGTCAGCTCGGGCGTGATAGTTAGTGTCAGGAGTTGTCCAATGGCCGCTCAGACTGATGGAGGTCGAGAGCGAATTCGGTCTGAGAGATGGAGCGGAGGCATCCAGCGTCGCCGGGATCGTGTTGGGAAGTTGAACCGTAATCGTTCCGTTTTCCGACGCTCCATTGCAACTCTGGCTAAAAGGAATGGTGAACGAACCCGAGTTGTACACGGTGGTCTTGTCGGGCGCGCTGCAAGGCTCGCGCAATGTGTCGTCAAACACGACTTTGACCTGTTGCAGTTTTCCCGGCATCGGTTGAGCCCAAAGTCCGGCGCAACTGGACAGCAACATCGCCGCTACGAGCACACATCGATGGCGCATCATGATCAACTCATCGACCTAAGGGAATGCCTGCTTTAAGGAATGCCTGTCTTAGAGCAGGACTCCGGTGCGCAGAGTACTAGGGCGGCCTCGGGGCGTGGATGGTTCATCGGGATCCAGCCCGATTCGCCAACATCGCACCGGTTTGAAGGTATACTGGCCGACGAGGGATTTCGACATGCTTAATGCGCTCGATCACGGAATTGTTTCGATGAGGGTGATGCTCTCCACTGCTCTCGCGCTGACGCTGCTCCTGGCACGACCGGCGCGCGCTGCTTCCGCTCCAGCCACCTACGTCACGACCGCTGAGATAGAGGCTACTCTCAAGACCGCGCCGCCGGCAGGGCAAACCTTCGACAAGGTGATCAAGACGGTCGACGAGGGCAACTACAAGGTCTCCATCGTGATCCTGCGGCGCATCCCCAAGGCGGGCTCACCGGATCGCGGCCTCACGCATCCCAAGGTCACGGAGGTCTACGAGATCCTCAAGGGCTCCGGGACGCTGGAGACCGGAGGAACGATGGTGAACACGAGCCCGGTGGACCTGACCGCACAAGCCGCGGGCCCCAGCGTGCGCGGCGACATCCAGGGCGGCGAATCGAAGCGCATGGGACCCGGCGACGTCGCCGTGGTTCTGCCGGGCGTGCCGCACCGGTTCAGCCAGCTCGATGGAACCATCACGTACCTGGTGACGCGCATCGAGGCGAAGGCGCACTGAGCGATTAGGCGCTGCTCACTTCTTCCGGTGGCGATACGCGGCCATGGCGCGCCGGTGCTCATCGGATTGCAGCGAGCGCTCCTGATAGGGCAGGTATTTCTCAAACGCTGCGTCGAAGTCCGACTCAAATGCCGCGGTGACCAGTTTCTTCGAGAACGCTTGAGCGATCGAGCTGCCCTTCAGCGCTCCGGCGATCACGGATTCGACGGTCTCGTTCAGCTTTTCTTCGGGCGCCACCCAATCGAGCAGGCCGATCCGCAGCGCTTCCTCTGGGCCGATCAGTTCTCCAGTCAGAACCATGCGCCGCGCACGGCCCAGTCCGATGAAGCGCGGGAGGCGATACGTGCCCATGCCGGGGATAAGCGCCTCCATCACTGCGGGCAATCCGACCTTGGCGTCGGGCGCGGCGACGCGGAGATCGCAGGCCAGCGCGATCTGTAGTCCGCCGCCGATCGCGTAGCCGCGGATCTTCGCCACCGTGAGCGCGTCCAGTTGCTCCAGCCGCCGCATGGCTTCATCGAAGCTGCGAAACCAGTCGATCTGGATCTCGCCGCCCGAGAGCGCTTTGAGGTCGATGCCGGAGGAAAAGGAGCGGCCTTGCCCGGAAACCACCACGGCGCGGATGTCGCTGGATTTTTCCAGCTCGTCCAGCGCGGCGTGAAAATCGTGCGCCATCTGCCAATTTTCCGCGTTGAGCACTTCGGGCCGGTTCAGGACCAGCTCGGCGATGTGGCCGCGCCGTTCGAGATAGACCGCGTTGGATCGCGTCATTTTGGGGCCACCGGCTTGTGTTTCCATGAAGCCGAGTCTATGCCCGCAGCGCCCGGCGGCGCAACGCCCATCAAAAACGATAGAGGCGCGCGGGATTGTCGACCAGGATTTTCTTGCGCAGCGCGGCATCCGGCGCCCACAGGGGAAGCTGGTTCAACAGGCGCGCATCGTCGATTTGAAGTAGCGGCGAGACATCGGACGCGCGAACCGACCTGTTCGAGTTGGGATGCGGCCAATCGCTGCCCCACAGGATTCGATCCGGGTTGGCCGCGACCAGCGCGCGGGCGAAGGGCGCTACGTCGGGATAATCCGGCGCCAGCTTCGAGGTGCGATACGCACCCGAAATTTTCACGTACGCCTGGCCCGAGCGGACCAGCCCAACCAGATCCGCCCAGCCGGGCTGGCTCGCGCCGAGTGCAGCCTGAGCGCCGCCGAAGTGATCGAAGACCACCGGCACGGGCGAAGCCCGCACCAGATCCTGGATGGCGGAGATGATCGCGAGGCTGGTGTACATCTGGATATGCCAGTTGCGGCGTCGCATGCGTTCCGCGGCCGCCTGGAAGCGCCGGCGAGCCGCGGCCGGATCGTTCTGGCCGGCAGTGGCCAGGTTGAGGCGAATGCCGTGGATGCCAGCCGCATCCATCGCGTCGAGATCGTGCTCGGGAGTCTGGTCGTCGATGACTGCTACGCCGCGGGCTGTCGCGCCGCGCGCTTTCATCCCGTACAGCGTGGCGGAATTGTCCGCGCCGTAAACGCTCGGCGTCACGATGACGACCCGCTCGATGTGCAGCGCGCGATGTAGCGCCGACATCTCCTCGGGTAACGCCGGTTCAGGTGTGTAGACGCGCGTGGCCGAGAACCGGAATTTCGCTGGATCGCCAAAAATGTGGGTGTGACAGTCGCAGGCGTTTGGCGGCATTTCGAAACTGACGGGCACGCTGGGCTGCGACGCTTTCGCGAAGCTCGCCCGGCCGCGCAACAAAACGGTCGCGGCGGCTGTTCGTCGGAGTGCGTCGCGGCGAGTGAACATCGGCGGTCTCAGGAAATCCGCAGCAACTTCGCGGCGTTGTCGCTCAGGATGGCCGCGCGGTCGGAGTCGCTCAGGCTGGGCGTCGAGAGTACATGATCCACCGACGCGCGGTTCCACGGGTAAGGCCAGTCGCTGCCCAGCACGATCTGGCTTGCACCGCACTCGGCCACCAGATGCCGCAGGGCTTCCGGCGTGAACACCAGCGAGTCGAAGTAGAGCTGCCGCAAATATTCGGTGGGGCGCTTCTTCAGGGTCTTGTCGCAGGAATTCGGAAAAGTCAGACAGCCGTGATCGGAGCGTGCGGCGTAAGACGGCAGGTAGCCGCCGCCGTGCGCGGCGCAAATTTTCAGCGCGGGGAACCGATCCAGCGTGCCATCGAAAATCAGATGCGAGAGCGCGACGGTGGTTTCCAGCGGATAGCCGACGACATTGGTTAAAAAGCCGTTGCCGCGCAGACGCTTCTGCAATTCTGGCGCGCCCTGCGGGTGGATGAAAACCGGCACGCCCAGCTCCTCGGCCTTGGCCCAAAACGGATCGAACTTGGGGTCGGAAAGCTCGTCGCCATTCACGCTCCCACCGATGGCTGCGCCTGGCAGGCCCAGCTTCTTGACGCCTTCCTCCAATTGCTCGACCGCGAGATCCGGATGTTGCAGCGCGACCGAGGCGAAGGCCACGAAGCGATCCGGATGCGCGGCGCAGATTTCAGCCAGGTGTTCATTCTGGATTTTGATGATCCGGCGCGCGAGGTCGCGCTCGGTGGCATACCAGATGGCGTTGATGCTGAGCGCTTCGACGTCGATGCGCTGCTCGTCCATTTGACGCAGCCGGTCGGGCCCGAGAATCGCTGGATCTTGCGCCGCCACGCGCCGGCCCATCAATTCCATGGCCTCCGGCACGATGCAGTGCGCGTGAAAATCGATCACCTTGATCCGTCGCCCGCCGAGGGTGACCTGACGGCGGCGTGGCCCGCCGGGCTGCTGAAAGGCTGCGGCGTGCCTTAGGCTGCAGCAGGTCGCGATTAATCCGGCGCCTGAGCGGCGGAAGAATGATCGCCGGCTGAGCATGGCTTACAGTGTATCAACTGGAATCGTAACTCCGAGCCGGGCGTTCGCATGAGTGCGAACGCGGCACGCAAGAGTGCGTGGCAACGATTAGAAAGTGGCGATGGGGTTGATGGGGAAGCCGGTGCCGCCCAGCACTGGGACTGGGGCGACCGTCATGAGGAACGCCCAGCGATGCCGCTGCGCGCACGCTTCGGCCACCGCTTCGAGATCCATCACGTCCACCAGCGGCAGACCGAGCGCGGCGATGGCGAGCTGATGGATGGGCCGCGGAGAGCCCGCGATGCCCGAAGGCTGCACGTCGTTCACACCATCGTTGCCGAGCAACGCGATGTCGCGCTGCTTGAAGAACGGCATCACCGAGGCGTGCCAGCCGGCTGCGTTGGCCGCGACGTTCCAGGGACCATCCTTGGCGCGCTTCACCCAGCGGCCGGTGCGCAGAAACACCGCGTCGCCGCTGCCGATTTTGACATTGGCGTATTTTTCCCAGGCCTCGATGTCGGAAGTGTAGACCGGCGTTCCGGGCTCGAGGTACGGCACGTTCTTCAAACGCGGCAGATCGATCAAAATACCGCGCGTGAAATAACCATCCTTCTGGTTCTCAACACCGTTGATTGCGCAGCCGTTCTCGTTCACCTTCCCGTCGCGGCTGACCCCGTTATAAACCTTGTTCTCGAACGAATAGTGGCACAGCGCGTCAATGTGCGTGATGATCGAGCCGTGATACCAAATGCTGTACAAATCCATGGCGTGGCCGCCGGCGTCGAGCGTCATCTGCTGGCCGAGGGGGCGCGGGTTGTCGGCGGCTTTTTCTTTGTCGATGGTGTGGGCCATCGAAACGGAAACGCCCTCGCGGACCAGCTTTAGCGCTGCGAGGCGCTTCTGCGGAGTGATCAGGTTGAGCGTGCCGCGCTGATCGTCTTTGCCCCAGCGGCCCCAGTTGGACAGCTCTGTCATCCAGCGGTTCACCTGCTCGCGCGTGACTGCCGGTTCCGAAGTGGCCGCGCCCGCTGGACCGGAAAACCAAAGCGCGCCGCCCACGGCCAGCGCCGCGCAGGCCGCCAGAACAACCTGGTTCCAAGCTTTCATCTTCTACTCCTTGTCGAATCTGACCGATTGTACACTAGCGGAACCCTGGCTTTGCTGATGGAAAACCCATCCGTCCACCTGGGAAATCACGGTGGTACACTGATGAATCTCGATCCATTTCGAGAGTCCGCGCCGCTGCGCGGGCCGGCCTCGACGATGTTGGTGGTGGCTGAACGGCTTTCGCGATGCGAGGGCGAGGAGGGAAAATGACGTTGGTGAAGACGCTGGCCGCATGCGTTGTGGCGGCTACCATGGCAACGGCACAGGAGAGCGGCATCCACGTGCGCACCATCCGCGTGCTGGCGACCGATCCCGAAGCGATTGCGGGCTTCTACGAGAAGGCCTTCGGCATGTCTGAAACAGGCCGGCCGGTGAACACGGCCACGTTCAAGGAGATTCTCATCAACTCCGGTTCGACGGCTGAGAAGGCCAAGATGGCTACAACCACGCCGATCGTGATCGCAACCCGTCCGAAAGATTCTGCCAACCCCGCGATGCCGTCGCTCATTCTCCAGGTGCCGGACCTCGAGAAAGCGATCGAGTCGGTGAAGGCCAACGGCGGCACGCAAATGCGGCCGCCCGGCAAGTCCGGAACGCTCAGTTTCGTTATGGTCAAGGACCCGGACGGCAATCAGATCGAGTTGGTGATGCCGGCGAAATAATTCCGCGGTTTGCGGAAGGCGTCAAGACGCCAGGTTCACCGGCTTCAAGACTGTTCGAAACCTCGGCTCTTCGACCAACGGGGCGGGCCTGGGATCTGCGCTGGTCCAGAAGTGCGAGATGCCTCGCGCCTCCACCGCCTTCTCCTGTCAGGCGCGCTGGTTTTACCGGGGGCGCGATGGCCAATCGCTTTGAGCCGTGACCCGGAGCGCCCGCCGCGCTATTGGATCTTCACACCCAGCCGGTCGGCGATGAAGCTCATCAGGTCCACTTGCTCTTCGATCACCTTGTTCACCGATCCGATACCGGTGTGGCCGCCCTTGGTGTCGTAGCGCAGGATGATCGGATTGTCCGAGCCGTTATCGGCTTGCATGAGCGCCGCCATTTTCCGCGCGTGCGCCGGATCGACGCGTGTGTCCGAATCGCCGGTCGCGAACATAATGGCCGGATACTTCACGCCCTGGTGCACGTTCTGATAGGGCGAGTATTTTAGCAGATACTGGAACTGCTTGGGATCGTCGGCCGAGCCGTACTCGGCGGTCCACCACGAGCCGACGGACATCTTCTGAAAGCGCAGCATGTCCAGCAGCGGCGCGCGGCAGACGATGGCGCCGAACAGATCCGGCCGCTGCGTCATCATGGCGCCCATCAGCAGGCCGCCGTTCGATCCGCCCGTAATGGCCAGCTTGGCCGGACTCGTGAATTTGTTCTGAATGAGCCACTCGGCCGCGGCGATGAAATCGTCGAAGACGTTCTGCTTCTTCTCGAACATGCCGGCGCGATGCCAGCTCTCTCCGAATTCGCCGCCACCACGCAGATTGGGCTGTGCGAAGACCCCGCCGTGCTCGGTCCACCAGGCCGCGATTGCCGAAAAGGCCGGCGTCAGGGAGATGTTGAATCCGCCGTACGCGGTCATCAGCGTGGGCCGGTTTCCGTCGAGCTGCAGACCTTTCCGGTACACGATGAACATCGGTACCTTGGTCCCGTCCTTGGATTGATACCAGACCTGCTTCACTTCCATGTCGCCGGTGTGCACGGGCACCTTGGGCTGGAACCAAAGCTCCTCCTTGCCAGTGGACACGTAGTAGCGGTAGGCGCTGGGCGGCGTCACAAACGAGGTGAAGTCGAAGAAGGTTTCATCGTCCGTCCAGCGTCCGCCCGGAGGCGAGGCCGAGCCGATTCCGGGCAGCTTCATATCGCCCAGGTCCTTGCCGTTGATGTCGAACTGCTTGACGCGCGAGACGACGTCGTCGATATAACTCACGAACACGCGCCCGCCCACCGCTGACTCGCTGTCGATGGCCAGCTTGCCTTCCGGCACCATCTCTTTCCAATGATCGCGCGCCGGATTCTTCAGATCGACGCGAAAGATCCGGCGGTTGGGCGCATTCCAGTTGGTCGTCAGGAGCAGCGCGTCGCCGGCGAAGTCCGGATCGAACTCGGCTTCAATGTCGTTGACCACCGTCTGGATCGGCCCGTTGTGTTCCACGTCTTGCACGTAGATTTCATTCTTCTTCGGAGGCACGCCGTCGGAAACCACGATCACCAGCCAGCGTCCGTCGTCGGAAAGCCCGGAGCTGATGAGCTGCGCCGGGCCGTACGCGCTTCCGAAAATTTCCTTGTCCCGGGCGGGATTCGTGCCCAGCGCGTGGTAGCGAACCCGCGTCCCTTTTCCCACCGCGAACAGCGCGTAATATAAACCGGTCTTGTTGGCGTTGATGGAGAAGCCCATGTAACGCCCGCGCGGCAGAACGTCGGCCAGCGGCTTGCGTGTGTTGACATCCAGCAGCCGGATCTCGGTCTCGTCTTCGCCACCTTTGCGGATGCCAAAGGCCGCCAGGCTGCCGTCCTGAGAAAAACCCATGTACTGCACCGACGTGGTTGGATCGGCGCTGATGGTCTTGGGATCCACCAGCACTTCATCCTTGCCGCTGTAGCCGTGGCGAATGCAGAGCGAGGCGCGGTCCTCGCTGGCCAGGCGTCGGCTGAAGAAATAGCGGCCGTTGCGCACCGCGGGAGCGCTCATGTTGTCGATCTTGAGCAGCGCTTCGAATTCCCTCTGCATCTGCGCGCGGCCCGGCAGCGCGTCGAGATACGCCCGTGCGGCCTTTTCCTGCGCCTCCAGCCACTGCCGCGTCGCGGGACTGTTCTGGTCCTCCAGCCAGCGATACGGGTCGGTGATCTTCACGCCGTGCAACACTTCGGTGACCGGGTCGGCTTTAGTAGGCGGAGGCATAAATTTCGCCGCATAGGACAACGCCGCCGAGATCAGCAGCGCAACGGCTGCCGAAGCGAATTTTGACATCGCGATTCAACCTCGTGGCTCGATTATACCGAGAGATGGTTTCGAGCGACTAGAAGCGCCCCACGGCCCCTCCTTCAGCGCGGGCCCGCTCTAGGCAATCGTGAACGGAAACGGGTTGCCGTTCTCGCGCGGCATCCGCCGGGGCGGCACGATCTTGGATGCTTCCACGCTCACCAGCGTCTGAGCGCCTTCCCAGGGATCGGGGAACATCCGGATGGCAGCCCCTTCCTCGCCGGCGGCCAGATCCGAAGCTTCCTTCTGTGTGACGAATCCGATGACGTACTCGGTTCCATCAGCGGCCTTGTGAATCTCGAAGGCCTGATAGTCTTTCTTGGCGAACACGGGCACTTCAGGTTGGCCGGGAGAATAGGTGAAGCCATAGACGCCCGCGGGCAATCGGGCGATCGCGTAGCCTTCCTCCTCGGCGCGGAGCGCTCGCACGCCATGGCGCCGGCGCAACTCCTCGAGCGCTTCCGGCATGGCTCCCGTAAGAGGCGACGGAATGGAGGGAGAACTCATGTCCGTGTGAGAATAATAAAATAACACAAGGAATTCTCGACATGCCAGCCATTCCCAACGCCCCGCCGGAAGCCGCCGTGGAGAACCTGCCCGAGGTCCCGCTTACGCTGGAGGGCGCCAGCATGTTGCACCAGATGCTGCGCGTGCGCTGGACCGCGTGGAAGGCGCTGCCGGCCGCCGAGCGATCGCAAATCGTCCAGGAAGCCGCCGTTGCCCTGGCTGAAATGGAGCGCAATCCCGGCGGGCAGAGCGCTGCCTTTTCGCTGCTTGGCCACAAGGGCGACCTGATCCTGGTGCATTTCCGGCCATCGTTTGACGAACTCAGCCAGGTGGAGTCGCGTCTGGCGCGGTTCCGGCTGTGGGATTACCTGGAACCGGCCACTTCGTATCTATCGGTGGTGGAACTGGGGCTTTATGAATCCAGCATGAAGACCTACCATTCGCTGGTGGAGCGCGGCATCCAGCCGTTTTCGCCCGAGTGGAACGCGGCCATTGAGGACGTGCTCGCCCGCCAGCGCGAGGCCATGCATCCGCGCCTCTACCCCGAGATGCCGCCGCACAAGTATCTGTGCTTTTATCCCATGGATCGCAAGCGCGGCGAGGACAAGAACTGGTATCGATTGCCGATGGCCGAGCGCCAGCGCCAGATGCACGAGCATGGGATGATCGGCCGCCGCTACGCGGGCGAAGTGAAGCAGATCATTTCCGGCTCCATCGGCTTCGACGACTGGGAGTGGGGCGTGGACCTGTTCGCCGACGACCCGCTGGTCTTCAAGCGGCTGATCTACGAAATGCGCTTCGACGAGGTGAGCGCGGTCTACGCACTGTTCGGGACATTTTATGTCGGTATCCGCTGCCCGGCGGCGGAACTGGCGAACTGGCTGGCGGTGTAGGCCGGCGCTTCAGCGGCCCTTCTGTTGATCTTCAGCCGCGCCGGCCCGGTCGCCCAGCGCGCGGCGGGCGATAGCGCGATTCTTATACGCGTTGGCGTAATTGGCGTCCAACCGGATGGCTTCATTCAAGTCGGCCAGCGCGCGCTGGTAGTCGCGCTGTAGCAGATACACGTAGCCGCGAGCATTGTAGGCGCGCGCGAAATCGGGCTTGCGCTGAATCGCTTCAGTCAGCTCGGCGAGCGCTTCGGGATATTTTCCTTCGCTCGTGAGCGCGCGGCCGCGGCGGTCGTGTTCTTCCGGGGAAGCGGACGAACCCGAGATCGCGGGGGCGGCTTGCGAAATCGGCTTCGGCGCCGGCGCACCAATCGGTTTCGGCGCGGACTGGGTGATCGGCGCGGCAGGAGCTGCAGCCCGCACGGGTCTCGGCTTGGCCGGTTCGGGACCTGGCATCGCCGTCTTGGCTGGCTCCGGTTTCGCGGGTGTCGGCGCAGCCTGCGCGATTTCAGGCGCCGCCGGCGTGGATGGGGCAGGCGCCGGCGCGGCGGGTTCCAGCGGCGGCACTGGATGCTGCACGGCTGCCCGCTTCGACAACTCCGACTCGGCCTTGCTCAGCACATCCTTGGCCTCTTGATAATCCGGCCGCAGGCGGACCGCCTGCGCCAGATCGTCCTTGGCCTTGGCGTAATCACCCAGCAAATAATACGCGCTGCCCCGCGCAAACCACGCCTCGGGAAGCTCGGGGTCCAGCTCGATCGCCTTGGTCCGATCCGCCAGCCCTTTTTCGTGCATTCCGAGCTGGTGGTAAGAACCGCCGCGCGCCAGGTAGGCCTCCGCCAAATTAGGGCTCAACTGCACCGCTTGCTCGCGATCCTCGAGCGCGTCGGCATGCCGGCCCAGCCGGACCAGCGCTGCCGCGCGCGCCAGATAGACGTATGGATCCCTCGGATTGATCTGCTGGGCCGCGGTAAAATCGGCGATGGCCTTCTCATTTTCGTTCTGCTTCAAGTAAGCCGCCCCGCGCAGCGTGTAGGCTTTGGCGTCTCGCGGGCGCTGGGCGAGCACGGCGCTGAAATCCTGGATGGCGCGCTGGAAGTCGCCCAACTGCCCCCACGCGAAACCCCGGTCGAGATAGGCGTCCGTGTAGTCCGGCTTGAGGCTGATGCTCTGATCGTAGTCGTCGATGGCCTGGCTGTAACGCCCCATGCCGGAGTAGACGTTGCCGCGCTCTTTGATGGGCGCCGGGTCGTCCAGCCGCAGCTTGATTCCGCGGCTGTAGTCGGCGATGGCCTGCTCGTTCTCGCCCAGGCTGGCGTGCGCCGCGGCGCGGCTGTTGTAGATTGCGGGCGTGTCCAGCTTGAGTGCGACCGCGCGGTCATAGTCAGCCAGTGCCTGGCGCGGTTCCTGCAGCTTGCGGTAGACGTCGCCCCGGAGTTGATAAGCCTCCGCGCTGCCGGGCTGCAGCCGGATCAGCTCGCCGGCATCCTCCAGCGCGCGGGGATAGTCGCCCAGAGCGTACCGGACGCGCCCGCGATGCAGGAAATAAGGCGCGCCGCTCGGATCGGCCTGGATCGCCGCCGAGTAGGCCTGCTCCGCCTCGGTCCATTGCTGGGCTTCTTCGGAGCGCAATCCATCCTGGAATGACTTTTGAGCCTGTCTGGAATCGGCAGCGAACGACAACGCGGCCGCCAGAAGAAAAACGAGCCGAGGGCGGCGATCACACATCAAACTGTCCCGGATACTTCAAATTAACACGCGGGACCGGGCCAGCAGGGGCGAGTGCCGGATTATGGCATGTCCGCGATGGCCGCGGTAGGAAATGTGATGAGCGAAAAATGGGCGACAATGCGAGCCAGGAAGCTGTCGCGTTCGGAAACGTTGACCCACTTGAGCACGGCTGATTCGCCTTCATCGGCGAAGAAACCCACGCCCCCGCGGCTCAGCCGGTTGTCGGTCCAGGAGCTGACCACCTGGCCGTTCACCGAAGTCAGAAACCGCGGGCCCTCCACGTTCACTCGAACGCGGTAATCCATACCCCGTTCCAGCGTCAAAGGCAGCGGCAATTCCACGCGCTCGCGTTCGCGTCCGTCCAGCACCACGAAGCGGATCAAGCCCGCGTTGGGGAGCGGCCCCGGCCTGGTAATCACCAGCTTGGTGGCGTAGTAGTTCTTCGGATCGGAGGCTCGAAACGCCCAATCGATGCTGCGGCGCTCGATCTGGCCCATGAATTCGAGCTGATAGTTGGAAAGCGATGTAGTCGGCTTCCAGATTCGCAGCGAGGCCGGTCGCACCTGACCGCGCTCGGAGCGCCAGTCCGACCCGCTGGAGTTGAGACCTTCCCAATCATCCCGGCCCCCGTGAAAGTCCTCGTGCAGAGTCCGGGAGGTCTTGCTCGGCATCAGGCTGCCGACCAACTGCCCGAACCCGGAATCGGACGAACGCGAGTTGTCGGGCAGCGTCGAAACGCTCTTGGTGGCGGCGGAGGGGCCGCTGGAAGGCAGTTGAGACACCGCCAGCAGCAAGAACACGATCGACAGCGAAACGAAAACCGTGGTGCCGTACCCGGGACGCCGTTCTTCTTTGTCCTCGGGGTTAAGCTGCGTGACGGCGCGCCAGCTGAGCGTCTGCGCCTCGTCGAAGCCGTACATTTCCTCGGCTTCGCGCATCGCGCGCGCGGACCTGGACTCCAATTTCCGGCGATGGTCGTCGCAGCAGAAATGCGCGTCTCGAATCCGCCGCAGCGGACCGATTTTCTTGCGGCAATATAGACAGGACACGGTGCTGTCTACCATGACGCTTCAGTGTACCAAGCGAGTTCCTTTAAAGAAATGTACTAAGCCACAAAAGGCCCGTAAACTGCGGCGTTTCGATGGCGCGAAGTTAAGATGTTTCCCTTAAGGCCAGGAGCGCGGGCCGCAATGGCGGAACAACGCCCCATTCTTCATCGTATTTAGTGGTAAGGTGAACTTCTGAATGCCCACAAGGCTTTGGCTCGGCCCCTCCTCGGCGCTCTGGTTCGGCCTGATCCTTCTGTGCGGTTGCGACGCCCGCCTGGAGCCGCCGGGGCCGGCCCACACCGAGAATCGCTCGGTGGATCTTGACAAGAGCGAATTCGTGCGAGTGGAGCTCAAAATGGGCGCCGGCGAACTCAGCGTTCGGGGCGGTTCTCCCAAGCTGATGGACGGCGAGTTTACCTTCCGCGGGCTGTCGTCTCAGCCCGAAATTCACTACGACGCGAGCGGATTCCGGGGACGGCTGCGGATCGAAGAACCATCTGGGGTTCACAGCGGCCGGTCCCGCTATCGCTGGGACCTGCGCCTGAACGACGAAAAGCCGCTGGACCTGGAAGTGGACCTGGGCGCGGGCGAGGGACGGCTGGACCTTGGCACCATGACGCTGCGTAACGTCGATATCCGCATGGGCGTGGGCGAGCTGCGGCTCGATCTGCGGGGCAACCCCAAGAACGACTACGACGTAAGCCTGCGGGGCGGTGTGGGGGAAGCCACAGTCTATCTGCCACGCGATATTGGCGTGGTGGCGGACGCTCAGGGGGGCATCGGGGGCATCACGGCCCGAGGCCTCGAAAAGCGGGACGGCGAGTATGTGAACGAGGCCTACGGCCATGCCCGTAACAGGATTCGGCTAGACATCCGCGGCGGCATCGGCGCCATCAACCTGATTGGCGATTGAATTTTTTCCAGACAGGTTAACAGCCTACATCTAAAGCATTTAGCCCGAGGGGCCGATCAACTGTCTGGAGTTCATTCCGATCGGATTCTGAGGAGCTGACGTTCTTGGCCGTCCTACACGCATTCGTGTGGCTGTTGTGCTTCGTGGTGCTGCTGCTGCTCGTTAACTATCTGCTAAAGATAAGATTCGGAGCCGCAGCTCGCCAGGATGCGGCGCAAGCCGCGGATCTGTTCGAAACCGCACCGGTCGGCTATCTCGAGCTCAACCGCAAAGGCGTGGTGCTGCGTGCCAACCGGCAGTATGCGAAATTGCTCGGCAGGGACCGGCGCGGCCTGGTCGGCCGCCACTGCGCGGATTTGGTTCCGGCGTTCGAGCGCGAACGATATCGCGAATTGATGGACCGAAAACTCGCCGGGGATTCGCCGCTGCTGGCCCACCAGCGCGAGTATCTGCGCCCGGACGGCAGCAAAGTCGTGGTGGAAGTCCACGAAGAGTTCATGCGCGATCAATTCGGCTCGGCCGTGGGGCTGCGCCTGGCCGCCATCGACGTGACCGGAAGAAAGAAGAGCGAGCAGGAAACCTATCAGATCGCCAGCGAACTGCGCGCCTTGTTTCAGGCCTTCCCGGACTTTTTCATCCGCCTGGATCGCGACGGCAAAGTGTTGGACGCAAAGGGCGGCCAAACGTCCGATCCTTTTCTCACCGTGGACAAGTTCTGGGGCCACAACCTGCGCGACATTCTGCCGGCCAATGCCATTCAGCAATTCGCCGAGAGCCAGGACAAGCTTCGGAAAACCAAGTCCACCGGGATCGTAGAGTTTACCGTGGACCGCCCGCAGGGAGCGCAGACTTACGAAATGCGCCTGGTGGCGATCGATTGGGAGCAGTGGATTGCGATCGTCCGCAACATCACGGCGCGGAAGCGCGATGAGCAAAAATTGAAGGACTACGCCCAGGAACTCGAACGCAAGAATCAGGAGTTCGAATCCGCCTTGATCGCCGCACGGGAGGCGACCCAGCTCAAGAGCCGCTTTCTGGCCAACATGAGCCATGAGATCCGCACGCCCATGAACGGCGTGCTCGGGATGACGGAATTTCTGCTCGCCACCCCGCTCACCAGCGAGCAGCACGAGTATGCTGACGCCATCAAGCGATCGGCCAATTCCTTGCTGACGCTGATCAACGACGTGCTCGACCTGTCGCGCATCGAAGCCGGAAAAATGCGGCTTGACCATGTCCCGTTTTCCGTGAGAACCATCCTCGAAGAGGCCATATCGCTCTTTGCGCTGCAAGCCCGCGCCAAGGGTTTGAAGTTCGTCTCCGAGATCGCTCCCAACTTGCCGGCCGAGGCCGTGGGCGATCCGGAGCGGCTGCGACAGGTGCTGACCAATCTTCTTGGCAACGCCATCAAATTTACCGAGCAAGGGCGCGTCGGTCTGGTTGCGGAACTCCTGAGCCAGCGCGGGGATCGCATCCAATTGCGATTTACCGTGCATGACACCGGGGTGGGAATACCGAAGGAGCATCACTCCCGGGTGTTCGAACGATTCATGCAAGCCGATACCTCGAGCACCAGAAAATACGGCGGAACCGGGCTGGGTCTTTCGATCTCGAAGCAACTGGTGGAGCTGTTGGGCGGTGAGATCGGCTTAGAAAGCGAGCCCGACCGGGGGAGCCGGTTCTGGTTCACAGCTTCTTTCCAAAAGGCGGAGGACGCAGCAAAAGCGCCATCGCCCGCGCCCGCTCGGGCCGAGAAAGCGACGCCGAAAGTATCCAAACCGGCGCCCTCGGCTGCACCAGCCAAGCAGGCCGATGCGACGCCCGCTCCGCAAGCTGCCGGGACAAAACGCGACGGGCTCGCCAATCTGACTGCGGCGGTTCTGGGCCACGCGCGACGCGTGCTGCTGGCTGAAGACAACGAGATCAATCAGCGCATTACGCTGCGCCTGCTTCGCAACCTGGGAATCGAAGCCGACGCGGTGGTGAACGGCCGCCAGGCCGTGGAGGCGCTGCAAAAGAAAAAGTACGCCCTGGTGTTCATGGACTGCCAGATGCCGGAAATGGATGGCTTTGAGGCCACAGCGGTGATCCGAAACCAGGAAGGCAAGCAGCGCCATACGCCCATCTGCGCGCTCACCGCGAACGCCATGGAAGGCGACCGCGAGCGCTGCCTGTCGGCCGGCATGGATGACTACATCACCAAGCCGCTCAGCGTCGAAAAGCTGCGGGAAGCGGTGGATCGTTGGATTCGTTCGCCCGGAGGCACTCCCGCGACGCAGCCAGACAACGCCGCCAGCGGGCGGAGCTGAGCGCGCTACACCTCGAGTCCCACCGAGCGCATCAGGTCCAGCGCGTTGCTTCGCTCCACCACGCCCTGGCGCAGCCGGTAGTCGAAATGAAGCTGTCGGTTTTCCAGGGTGTCCGCAAAATGGACATTGGCCGCGGCGCCCGGAAGCTCATCGGCTATGCCCGCCAGCGCCAGGTCGTGCGTGGTGATCAGGCCCATGGCGCCGCGGTCCACCAGCATGCGGATGATGGCCGCTGCGCCGATCTTGCGGTCATGCGAATTTGTTCCGCTGAGCAGCTCGTCCAGCAGAAAGAGCACAGCGCGGGAACCATCGGCCAGATTGACGATCTGGCGGAGGCGCGTGATTTCGGCGTAGAAACGGGACCGGCCGTCTTGTAGCGAATCGAGCACGCGAATGGAAGCGCCCACCGCCAGGGGCGAGATGCGGAGGCGCGCGGCGCGCACCGGAGCGCCCGCCCAGGCCAGAACGGCGTTCAAACCGATGGCGCGCAGCAGCGTGCTCTTGCCCGACATGTTCGAGCCGCTCACGATGAGCAGGCGTAGCTTGCCACCCAGCCGAACATCGTTGCGGACGCACTGTTCGTCCGGCATGAGCGGATGGCCCAAGGCTTCCGCCTCAAACCATCCGCCGGACGCTTCGGCCAGCTCCGGGAGAGGATTCTGGGGGTGCTCGTAGCTGTATCCAGCCAGGGACATCAGGGCTTCGAATTGCCCTACAGCGGCCATCCAGGCCCGGATATGCCGTCCCGAACGGCGGCGCCAGCGCTCAATCGCGATGGCGATCTGCAGGCTCCATAGCAGCGCCATGGCGATCGGGGTAAACAAGATGTTCCGCTGCCAATCGAGACGCGCCACCAGCCGTTCCAGGCGCGCGATCTCAACGGAAGCTCGCGGCGCGCGGCGCTCCGCTCCCGTTTTTTCGCCGCCTGCCCCTGTCAAGGCGTTTTGCAGGCGGCCAAGCAGCGGCGACTCGAACGGTGCGCGCTCCAGCCGCTCTAACAATTTCGCGAACAGAGCCAAATCGCGCGCCGGAGAGTTCACCGCGCCGGCCACCCGAAGAGTCCGCGACCCCAAGAAAAAGCCGTAACCGAGGTCCAGAAACAGCGCGATGAGGAATGGCGTGCGCGTGGAGATCCGCCCCATATAAAGGCCAAACGTGAGCACCACGGACGCCGCAAGAATGGCCGCGATGAAGCCGGCGCCGGCGGGAAACGGGACGGCCGGCGCTTCGCCCCAGCGCGATGCGGCATCCGGATCCATGAGGGAGCGCACCGCGTCGCCCAGCACGGCCAAGTCCTCGCGCAGATCCAGACGCGGCCGCAGTTCTTCGATGGCCTGATGCCGCTCGGCTACGTCGTTTATGCCGGCCGGCGCGAGCAGCCAGCTTGCGAGCGCATCTTCGCCCGCCCGCGTTCGAGCCGTGCAGAGCAGTTCGAACAGCGAACCTTGGCCGAAAAGATCCAGGTCTTCCTGGTAGACATGCGACGGATCGCGAAACCGGTCGCCGGATTCGCCTTGACCCATCCAGTGGTTTTCCAGGCGCGCCAGACCGCGCTCATAGAACCCGACTGCACGCTTGGCGCGCTCCAGCCGCTCCACAACCCGGGCGTGCACGATCACCAATACTGCGAAGAGAGCCGCTGGAGCCAGCAGCCACCACGGAGAAATGACGGTCTCGCCGAACACGAAAAAGGCCAGCGCAACGCCCGCGATGGCCGTGAGCAGCCGCGCGTTGCCGATCCGGCGAAACAGCTTCTCTTCGTGCTGGGAAACGGCGCGCCGGTCGGCCAGGCGGCTCTGGTATTCGGCCAGTGGATTCACAATGCTAGGCTAACAGCAGTGGCGCATGGACGAAGAGCCGATCCGGATTCCGATCACGGACGTATTCGACCTGCACAGCGTGCCGCCGCGCGACGTCCGGCCCCTCGTCGAAGAATATTTGCAGGAGGCCCACCGGCTGGGCTTCAAAGCGCTGCGCATCATCCATGGCCGGGGCATCGGAGTGCAGCGCGAAATTGTCCGTGCGGTGCTGGCCCGGACTCCCTTCGTCGCCAGTTACGGCGATGCTCCTTTGGAAGCAGGGGGTTGGGGAGCCACCATCGTAACCTTGCGCTAGCCTGCCGCCTGGGCCGGCGGCCGAAAAAGTGGAACTTTTCCTCCCGCGCGCCCGAATCTCCACTAACGGCCGATGCAGATCGTCCTTAAAACTGATGCTGGATTCCCCGTCCCATAGTGATGGCGATCTGCTTCGGCTGGCTTTCGCCGGCAACGAGCAAGCCTTTCTGGCCTTCTACCGGCGGCATCAAGGCAGCGTGTTTCGCTTCGCCCTGCAAATGAGCGGGAAGGTGGAAATCGCCGAAGAGGTCACGCAAGACGTTTTTATGGTCGTGATGGGCGCCCCCAAACAATACGATCCCAAGCGCGGGTCGGTGGCGGCGTTTCTGTACGGCATTGCGCGAAATCATGTCCTGCGCTGTCTGGACCGCGAGAGGCCCTACCTGACCGTCTTGGACGCCCCGGAAAACGACTATTCGAATCGCATGGCCGCCGATCAGGATCTGGTGGGCGAGCTGGCGCGCACTGAACGAGTCGAGTCTCTGCGCAAGGCCGTGCTGGCACTGCCGCCGGCGTATCGTGAAGTAGTGGTGTTGTGCGATCTGCACGAATTGGATTATGCCGAGGCTGCCGCAGTCATGGGCTGCGCGATCGGAACGGTCCGGTCGCGCTTGCACCGCGCTCGCGCGCTGTTGATGGAGAAGATGCGTGCCGCGGAGAGGTGTGCCGTATGAACGAAAACGAGCGAGAGCTACTGGACGGGTTGCGCGCGTTGGACGCAAAGGAGCCGCGCGAGCCCTCCGCACGCGTCGAACGGTTTTTGCTGGCGCAATTTCGGGCGCGGGCGCGCCGGCGCCGGCTGACCCGGTGGGGATCGGCAGCGGCCGGAATCGCAGCCGCTGCGGCGATCGCCGTAGCGGTCTGGGTAGCTCCCAGGACGCTAAGACACTCTCCGTCCACCATTAGCCACGGCGCTCCGCGGGAGCTTCCGAAGTCCGGCCTACCCGATGTCGCGTTGCCCACCAGCCCCCAACCGCGCGCCAGCAATGCTATCGTTCAAGCGGATGAAGTGGCGGCGAGTTTCTATCCGACGCCGGACGCCGATGCGCTGCCGCCGCTTGAAACCGCCATGGTAGTTCGTGTTCAGTTGCCGATGTCGTCTCTGAGATGGATGGGCCTTCCCATCGCAGAAGATCTCAGCGGTGATCCGGTTCAGGCCGATGTCTTGTTGGGCCAGGATGGCCTGGCGCGGGGAGTCCGGCTGGTACCAAGCAGTCTCAGGAGAGAACCATGATTCGACTATATTCCGCATTTGCTGCGCTGTTTCTGGCGGGCGCTTGCCTTCAGGCACAATCGGGCCCCGGCCGCATGGGAAGGACGGCTGGACCTGGCGGGCCGGGCGATTTCGCGTTCCTGAGAGCCGAGTTCGGTTTCGCGGGCAAAGTAGTAACGGGCGCGCCGTATTCCGCGCAGGCCCTTACGCAGTTTAATCAAACCCTGGCCGATGGCACGCACATTCAACGCTCCTCCACCGCAGCGGTGGCGCGAGACAGTCAAGGACGAACCCGGAGCGAACGGAACATATCGTTGATCGGGCCGCTGGCCGCCGCCGGGCGCCAGCCCAGGACCACAGTGATGATCAATGATCCGGTGGGCGGCGTGAACTATGTGCTGGATGCGAACAGCAAGACCTATCGGCAGATGCAGGCGCCGGCTAGAGGTCTGCGCGGCCAGCACGCCGGCCCGCCGCCGGATGCGCCCGCTGTGCCGCGCCACGCCCCGGCAGCCAAGACCGAGGATCTGGGCACGCAAGTGATCCAGGGCGTCAGCGCGCAGGGCACGCGTGTCACGCGCACCATCGCGGCCGGGCAGGCCGGCAACGACCGGCCCATCGAGATCGTCACCGAGACCTGGATTGCGCCGGATCTTCAAGTGGTGGTGATGAGCAAGACCAGCGATCCGCGCTTCGGCGATAGCGTGTACCAGTTGACCAACATCAGCCGCGTCGAGCCCGACCCGAGTTTATTCTCGGTACCGTCCGGCTATACGGTGCAGCAGGGCCGGCAAGGCCGGCCTTGGCGGAGCACTGCTCCAGCGCAGAATCAGTAACTGGCTCGCATATCCGGTAAGGCCGCGCAGGGTATGATGAGCTTGTGCGCACCTTAGTTCTGCCAGCCGGCCTGCTGCTCTTCAGCCTGTTCTCCGGACAAGCGGGCCCCGCCGTCGACTCGGCGCTGGACCTGCTTTCAAATGTCCATCAATACCGCGAGGTGTCGGTCTCTCCCGATGCCGCCATGGCGGCGTGGACAGAATCCAGCCGCGGCAAGGATGGAACAGAATCGGCGGCCGTCACCATCTGGGTGAAGGATCTTCGCGATCCGGGCGCCGCGCCCAAGCGCCTTATCGAGCCGGCGCAGTTGGCGGACGGGCTGGCCTGGTCGCGCGATGGACGGCTGGCCTTCGTAGCGAGCGGCGAATCTCCCCGCCAGCCGGAGCTGTACATCGCCGACAAGCCCGGCCGCAGCAAGCCGCGCAAGATTACCAGCGTGGAAGGCTACCTGGCCAAGCCGCAATGGTCGCCGGACGGGCGCAGCCTCGCGTTGCTGTGGATCGAGGGCGCGACCCGCGTGCCAGGTCCCACCCAGGCCACCACGCCGGACGCGGGCGTAGTCGCCTCCCAAGTCCACGAACAGCGCCTCGCCATCGTGAACCTCGCATCGCGCGAGGTGCGCGCCATTTCTCCCGCGGACACCTACGTGTACGAATTTGACTGGGCGCCCGACGGCAAGAGCCTGGCCTATCTGGCGGCGCCAGGCGAGGGCGACGACAACTGGTTCATCGCCGAGCTCTACGCCATCGATACGGAGACCGGCGCGGTCCGCCGGATTCTGAAGCCATCCATGCAGGTCGCTAACGTGCGCTGGTCGCCGGACGGGAGCAACATCGCTTTTATCGGGGGCCTGATGAGCGACGAGGGCTCCACGGGCGGCGACATCTATGCGGTTCCGGCCACCGGCGGCCAGCCGCGCGACTTGACGCCGAACCGAAAAACTTCGCCCAACTGGTTTCGCTGGCTGCCCTCTTCCAAGCAGATCCTCATGACCGAGAGCCTGGGCGGCCAGATGTCCGTTTCGACGCTGGATATCGCGTCCGGCACAGTCGAATCGCTGTGGAAAGGCGTGGACACGATCGCCTTCTCCGGCGATCCCAACGTCAGCGCGATGGTCCGCAGTTCGTGGAGCCAGCCGCCGGAAGTGTGGGCTGGTAAGACCGGCGACTGGCAGCAGCTCACCCACTCCAACGATCCCCTGCACCCGGCCTGGGGCGACGTCCGGAGCCTGACGTGGAAGAGCGACAATTTTGAAGTGCAGGGCTGGCTGCTGTTCCCGCAGCCCTACGATCCCGCCAAGCGCTATCCCATGATCGTGGACGTGCACGGCGGCCCGGCAGCCGAACACCGGCCATCCTGGCCGCGTCCCGGTTTACCGCTGCAGTTGCTTTCCTCGCAGGGCTACTTCATCTTTATGCCGAATCCACGCGGCAGTTACGGACATGGCGAGGAGTTCACGCGCGCCAATGTGAAAGACTTCGGCCACGGTGACCTGCGCGATATTCTGGCCGGTGTCGACGCCGTGGTGAAGAACTACCCGGTGGACGACCGCCGCGTCGGCATCGCCGGCTGGAGCTACGGCGGCTACATGACCATGTGGACCGTCACGCAGACCAACCGCTTCCGCGCGGCATTTGCGGGGGCCGGAATTTCCAACTGGCAAAGTTACTACGGCGAAAATGGGATCGATCAATGGATGATCCCGTATTTCGGCGCCTCCGTGTACGACGATCCGGAGGTTTATGCGAAAAGCTCGCCCATCAATTTCATCAAGAACGTCAAGACGCCGACCCTGATCGCGGTCGGTGAGCGCGACGCCGAATGCCCGGCGCCGCAATCCTACGAATTCTGGCACGCGTTAAAGACTTTCGGCGTCAAGACGGAGTTTGTGCTTTATCCCGGCGAAGGCCACGGTTTTCACAAACCGGAGGATTCGCGCGATCTTTTCGCGCGCGTCGTTAAGTGGTTTCAAGACAACATGCCAGCCGCTGAGCTAAGATAGGTTCCGTTCGAGTGCTATGTCAGGTCCCGGAGTGTCGCCCGCCCTCCCGGAAGAACTGCGCGATCTCTGCGAGCAAATCGACAACATCAAAGAAGACGCTCTAGAGCTCAGCGCGCCGTTGGATGAGTCGCAGTGGAACTGGAAGCCGGCGCCCGCGCGATGGTCCATCGCGGAGTGCCTGACGCATCTGAATGTAGTGAATGGCCTGGATCTGCCTCAGATAACGGACGTCATGAAGCGCGGCCGCGCGGACGGTTGGACCGGCACTGGGCCGTTCCGCTATGGATTCCTGAGCCGCCGCTTCGTTCGGATGTCCGAGGCGCCCGGCAAGATCAAGATGCGCGCGCCCAAGGTCTATCTGCCCTCATTGGTCCAATCCAAAGAGATCGTGGTAGCGGAGTTCCTCTCGATTCACGACCGGCTGCGTCAACTGGTGGTCGAATCGAACGGCCTCGACCTGGCACGGATCAAAGTGCCGAGCCCGTTCCCGTGGGTGAAATTCCCGCTGGGCGCCCGCTTCGCGGTGCTAACGGCGCACGACCGCCGGCATCTGCGCCAGGCCTGGGAAGCGCGGAAGCAGCCGGACTTTCCGGTCTAGGCTTACAATAGGTCCTCGCGGCGTTGCTGTTCCAGCTTCTTCACGATGTCCGCCACTTCCTGCGAACGGGTGCGGTGCGCGATCAGCAGCGCGTCGGGAGTGTCCACGATCACCAGGTCCTTGACGCCCACCAGTGCGACCAGTTTGCCTTCGGCGTCGACGTAATTGCCCGCACTGTCGTGCACCAGCGCGTGGCCGCGGAAAATGTTGGCCTGGCCGTCGCGCGGGAGCAGCTCGTACACCGCGTTCCAGCTTCCCACGTCGTTCCAGCCGAGGTCGCCGGTCGCGAATCCGGTCTTGTTGCGTGCCTTCTCGAGCACGGCATAGTCGATGGAAATGTTCTCGCAATGCGGGAACGCCGCGTTGAGCCTGGAAGAAAAACTGCGGCTGCCAAATGCCGGCAGGCTGGCCAGAAGCGTTGCCGTTTTCGGCAGAAACTCGCGCAAGGCCTCGAGCAGCACCGAAGCTTTCCAGAAAAACATGCCCGCGTTCCAGTAGAAGTTTCCCGCGTTGAAATAGCGCGTCGCCTTTCTCAGGTCAGGTTTCTCATGAAAGCGCCGCACTGGCACCGGTTGGAGCGATCCCGCTCGGACGGCCTTGGGAAATTGAATGTAGCCATAGCCTGGCTCCGGCCAGCGCGGCTGAATGCCCAGGACGACGATCTGGCCTTGCGCGGCGGTTCGGAATGCTTCGCGCACAAATCGTAGATAGCGCGCCGGTTTTGAAATGACGTGATCGGACGGGAACACGCCCATCACTGCTTCGGGATCGATCGATTCCAGAATGTGCGCCGCCAGGCCAATGGCCGGCGCGGTGTTGCGTTGCGCGGGCTCGGCCAGAATCTGCTTGGGCGGCACTTCCGGCAACTGCCGCACGATCTCGGCGCGCAGATGGGGATTGGTGAGAATCCAGATACGCGCGGGCGGAATCACGGGCCGCAAACGATCCACGGTCTGCTGGATCAGTGAGCGCTCGCCCAGAAACCGCAGAACCTGCTTGGCGTGGCGGCGGCGGCTGCGCGGCCAGAATCGCGTGCCTCGCCCTCCAGCCAGGATCAGGCCGTAGTAGCTCGCGCGGCCCGCCATCAGCCCAACGGATATCCGTGAATGAGCTTCAGCGTCCGGTTCCAGCGCGTTTTAGTGAAAAAGTGCAGGCCCAGATCCACGAAATGATGCAGGTTGTAGTCCTTCAAATCGTCCGTGGGCGCGTCGTAGGACCAGAACACGATCAGCGGTTTGCCGGTGATGTTGTCGCGCGGCACCAGGCCCCAATAGCGGCTGTCGAGCGAGTTGTCGCGGTTGTCGCCCATGGCGAAATAATTCCCCGGAGGAACCACCAGTTCTCCGTTCACCACGTTTTCGCGCAACATCCGGGCCGCGCGCGCCGCCATCTGCGGATCGGAGGCATAGTCGGGCTCGCCTTGCGGGAAGTTGTCGCGATAGTTCAGGTAGTTGTCCATGTGGATCACGTACGGCTCGTTCAACGCCTTCTCGTTCAGGAAGACCTGCTTGTTGACCAGACGGATATGATCGCCGGGAACGCCGATTACGCGCTTCACGTAATCCACCGTGATCAGCGTGGGATGGCGGAACACGATGATGTCCCCGCGCTTGACGTCCTCATAGGGAAGAAAGTGCTGGCTGATCGAGCCGGCCGGCGAATAAGCCAGCTTGTCCACGATCAAGTGGTCGCCCGTGTACAGCGTGTTGTGCATGGACGAGGTTGGAATTACGAACGGCTGCGCGATGGTGGACGTGCCGAACAGCAGAACCAGGATGGTGATGGCCCACTCGGCGACTGAACCGCGCTGCACCGCCTCGGTTCTTTCGGCCGGCTTAGTCGTTGCTGTGGTCGCCATGGATCAACCGGAAAGTGCGGCTCCAGCGCGTCTTGGTGAAGAAATGCTCCCCAAGATCCACGAAGTGGCGCAGCAGCGTGTTCACCGACGAACTCGCCAGGCTCTCGGTATTGGCATCGTAGGACCAGTAAATGATGAGCGGCTTCCCCATGATGTTCTCGCGCGGCACAAAGCCCCAATAACGGCTGTCCAGCGAATTGTCGCGATTGTCGCCCATGGCGAAATAGGAATTCGGCGGCACCACCACTTCGCCGTTCACGACGTTATTGGCCAGCATTTCGCGCGCCCGGTCCAGCAGCATCAGATTCGGCTCGCTGCTCGGAAAATTATCGCGAAAGGAGTCCGGATAAGGATTCTTGTGGTAGGCGTACGGCTCGTTCAGCTTCACGCCATTGCGATAGACCTGCTGGTTGATGATCTTTATATGATCGCCGGGCACACCCATCACCCGCTTCACAAAGGTCTGGCTGATGTCGACCGGGTAGCGGAACACGATGATGTCACCGCGCTTAGGATTTTCGTAGGGCAGGATGTACTTGCTTACATTCCCTGGGGGCGCGTAGGCCAGCTTGTCGACCAGCAGGTGATCGCCGATCAGTAGCGTGTCCTCCATCGAGCCGGTTGGGATCACGAACGCCTGAACCAGCGTGGTGGTTCCGAACAGAAGCAGGAGGATGGTGATGGCCCACTCGGAAATGGCGTTGCGAGGTCCTTCCGGCTGGGCTACCAGCGGCTGTGCGGGCGCTGGTTCGGCCACGGCAGTCTTGGGGCGGTCCGAAGACGATTTCATAGCACCGATACCTTCAGTCTATCAGGCCGGGGCTTCCGCAGCCGGAACGCCTCCGCCACCGCAATGTAAATGTTCACCGCGCCCAGCCCGCTCAACGCGCCCCGAAAATAGGGACTGTCCCAAACGTCGCGCATCCACGGTGTGAGCGAGGCGATGGAGTTGTGATCCCAATATTGCATCCACGGAAAAACCAGCAGGAACACCCCCACTTCAAAGCAGACCAGGATCAGCAGCAGCGTTCCGAGCTTCTGCGCCCAGCTCCGCCTCTTGGGCTCGGCCGGCGCTTCGAAGAAGGCCGGCGGCGTTACCGGTTGCATGCAGCCATTTCCTGGAGCGGGCGGTCGTCATCGCCGGCCTCGCGCCATGCGGGCGGAATTTCCTCGGGCGGGAACAGATCACCTTGCTGCGGATAACCTGTCCAGAGCGTCTGCGGCGAATGCTCGCGAACCGGCCAGAAGCTGAAGCGATGCAAGGGCGTGGGCCCATGCTTCTCAAGCGCCCTCCAATGCTCGTCGGTGGTGTAGCCTTTGTGATTCTTCAGGCCGTAGTGCGGAAAAACCTCATCCCAGGCGCACATGCACGCGTCTCTTTCCACCTTCGCCAGAATAGACGCTGCGGCGATACATTGTGATAGCGCGTCACCGTGAATCAAGGCGCGCTGGGCTGTCGGCAAGTCCACCGTGACCGCGTCCACCAGCAGATAATCCGGCGGCGTGGCCAGTTTTTCGATGGCGCGGCGCATGGCGAGCCGGGAGGCCTGATAGATGTTGACGTGATCGATCTCGAAGGCGTCGGCCGCCGCCACCGCCCAAGCCACGGCGCGCTCGCGGATGCGCTCGGCCAGGACCTCGCGACGCTCGCTCAGAAGCTGTTTTGAATCTCGCAGCCCGCGGATGGGCCGATCGGGAGAAAGTATGACCGCTGCGGCGAAGACCGGGCCAAACAGGGCCCCGCGCCCCACCTCATCGACTCCGGCGATGCGCTCGAAACCCTGTGCGCGGGCTTCCCGTTCGTATTTGCCCTGGCATCTCATCCAAAAAAACCGCCCTCTTGCCTGGGCAAGAGAGCGCGTGACTTCAGAGGCAGACCGGCCTACTCGCGTTCGCGCAGGCGCGCCGCCTTGCCTTTCAATTCGCGAAGGTAGTACAGCTTGGCGCGACGAACCCGGCCGGTCCGGACCACGTCGATGTGGTCGACTACCGGCGCGTGAATCGGGAAAATTCGCTCGACGCCCTGGCCAAAGCTCACCTTGCGTACCGTGACGGTTTCACCCAGACCCGAATTCTTGCGGGCAATCACAGTTCCTTCAAAAGCTTGCAGCCGTTCTTTGTCGCCTTCTTTGATCCTCACGTGCACGCGAATCGTGTCGCCCGGGCGAAATTCCGGCACTTCCGGCCGTTTGTGCTTGGCGATCAGCTTGGTCAGTAGCGGGTTGGACATGGTTACAAATCCTTGAATTCTCTATTGTAGTAGATCCGGACGGTTCCGTGCCGTTTTCTCTCGTGCGGCGTTCTCGCGCCAGCGCCGGATCTCCTCATGGTTACCGCTCAGCAGCGCTTCGGGAACCTTCCAGCCGCGGAAGTCGGCGGGGCGCGTGTATTGGGGGCAATCCAGCAATCTGGCTTGGCCGAACGATTCCTGGACTGCCGAATCGACGTTGCCCAGCACGCCCGGGAGCAGGCGAGCCACGCTATCCACGACCACCGCCGCCGCCAGTTCGCCGCCGCTCAGGACGAAGTCGCCGATGGAAAGTTCCTCATCCGCCAGGTGCTCGGCCACGCGCTCGTCGACGCCTTCGTAACGCCCGCAGATCAGAAACACCTCCTGGTATTGCGCCTGCCGCCGCGCCGCTTCCTGGTCGAAGCGTTTCCCTTGCGCGGACAGCAACACCAGCCGCTGGCCCTCCGCCCGTTGCGGCCAGATGCTTTCGACCGCTTCGAAAATAGGGGCGGGCTTGAGCAGCATGCCTTCGCCGCCGCCGAACGGGCGGTCGTCCACGCTGCGATGCCGGTCGTGCGTCCAGGTTCTTAGATCGTGGATCTGGATTGAGATGAGGCCGGACTCGGCGGCCTTCGCGACGACGCCGTGCCGGAACGGGCCTTCGAAGAACTCGGGGAAAATGGTGAGAATGTGAAAGACCACAAGTTCTCAGTTTAGCCACCATTGGTGGCGTTGGTCCGGTGCTCTGCTAAGGCTTGGGAAAGAGCAAAATCGTCAGGTCCTGGCTGCCGCCGCTGCCGACGATCAGATCCGCTGTGCCGTCGTTATCGAGGTCGGATGCTGCCAACGACACCGGCATGCGACCGGTGAGAGAGACGCCTGCCGGCAGCCACGCGCCGGAACCATCGCCACGATACAAGCTCACCGACGAACCGTTGGGACTAGCTACCGCCGCATCCAGGTTTCCGTCGCCGTTGAAGTCCCCCAGCACCACAGCGCCGGCGCCGTTGGTGGGCACGGCCGGCTGCGGTGTCAAATCTCCAGCGCCATCGTTGAGCAGCACCACCAGCCCATCCGCTGTGCTGACGGCCGCATCCAGCGCCCCGCTGTTGTCGATGTCTCCGGTCGCGAGCGCCGCTGGATTCGTGCCAACCGCAATCTGGCTCGCCGCGTTCAAGCCCCCCATGCCGTCGCCCAAGAAAAGCTGCAGCGTGCCGCTCGCGCTGTCGGCCACCAGCAAATCGTCCCATCCATCTCCGTTGAAATCGCCGTTCGCGATCGCCGAAGGGGACGCGCCCGCGACCGCGGTAGCCGCCGGCTGGAACTGCTGTCCATCCCAAGCGAAGATGGCGACCGTGCCGGGGAAAACCACTGCGACCCGGGCCACGCCGTCCGCACCGTGGAAGGGGGCGAACGCCACTGCGCCCGCGCCCACGCCGCTTACTTGAGGCGCACCCGGATTGCTCGACAGCAGCGTGGCGATTGTCCCGGCTCCCTGGTTGAGAACCAGCACGTCGTTCTGCCCCTCGCCGTCTATATCCATTTTCGTCACTGCGACTGGCGCGGATCCAGCCCCCAGCGCCACCGTGGAGGCGACGTTACAGGCTCCCGAGGCGCAATTCAGAATGGTGAGGCTGTCGCCCGGGTTGTTGGCCACGTACACGTTGGCGCCGTCAGCCAAAACCTGTCCAACGCCGGTATTGAGGGGCACCGGTGCGGTCGCGCTGGCCGCAAAGTCGCCCGGCTGCGGGTCGACTTGGGTGCTCGTGCTCGCGTTGGCCATGGAGATTTTGCCGCTGCTGTCGGACCAGGTGACCGTAGCCGTGTTGATGTAGAGGCCCGCCGCCGAGGCCGACGCGTTCACCGTCAGAGTCTGGGCAGCGCCCGCCGCCAGCGTGCCGAGGCTGAATGTCAGCGGCCCTTGCAAAGTCAGTTCGGCACGGGTATCCGGAATGTCCTGGACGTTCACGGCTGCGGCCGCCGCGCTGCCGGTGTTGGTGACCTGGATCGCGTAGGTGAACGTATCACCGCGCAGCGGATTCCCCGCAGCCGCGGCCTGCCAGGTCTTCTTGATGGTGAGCGTTGTCGCGGCTGCCAGCGCGGTGAAATTGAAGTTCACCGCAGCGAGTCCGGCTACGGTCGCCGTAACCTGCGCTGCACCTGCCGTTGCGCCTAGCGTAACCTGCGCGCTCGCCCGGCCGGTCGAGTCCGTCTGCACAAATGCCGGGTTGACCGTGGCATTGGTGCCCGCGAAACTCACAATTGCCCCAGCCGCCAGGTTGCCCTGACTGTCCCGCACTTCCACCACTACCGGGTTCGGCAGCAAAAGTCCCACCGGACCGCTCTGGCCGTCTCCCGATACTGATCGCACTGACGCCAGCAAGGGACCGCTGCTCCAGGCCCAGGTGTCGTTGAAGGCGGGCGTGTTGGTCGGGATGCCGTTTCCTCCAAATAGCACGCTTTGCTGATGCATGGCATGGTAGGCCAGCCGGTGGCTGTTGCGTCCGGCCGGATTCACCGCCGGATTCTGCTGGGTCCAATTGGAACCGTCCCAAGTCCAGGTGTCGTTTAGATTGCTGCCGCTGGCATACCCTCCGAATAGAGTGGTCTGGCCGCGCACGGAATCGTAGGCCATCCCAAAATCAAAACGGGCGGGAGGATTGCCCTGAGGTCTCCTCTGAGTCCAGTTGGAGCCGTCCCAAACCCAGGTTTCATTGCCGACCGTCGAACCGGCGCCGGCGACGCCGCCAAACATCACCACTTGGCCGCGCACCGCATCGTACACCATCCTCTGACGTTCCCGCGCAGGCGGAACGGTTTGTGGGTTTTTCTGTGTCCAGTTGGAACCGTCCCAGACCCAGGTGTCATTCAGATAGCCAGATGAGGATCCTCCAAACAGGACCACTTGGCCGCGCGCGGCATCGTAGGCCATCGCGTGCGCGATTCGCCCGGGCGGTGTGGTTTGGGAGGATTTCTGCGTCCAGTTGGAGCCATCCCAGATCCAGGTATCGTTGAGCTTGCCGCTGCCGCCGAATAACACCATCTGGCTGTGTGCGGCATCGTAAACCATGTCGGCATCGGAGCGCGCCGGAGGACTGGTCTGGGGGTTCTTCTGCGTCCAGTTGGAGCCGTCCCAAACCCAGGTGTCACCCAAAGGCGGGCACATGGCGCACGAGCCCGGGGAATTTGAACCGCCGAATAACAGCACCTGGCCGCGGGCCGCATCGTAGGCCAGCGCGAAACCGGATCGGATCGACGGGCTGGTTTGCGGATGCTGCTGCACCCAGGTCCCGGAGCTTTGTGCCACGGAATCGCTGGCTGTAATTCGCAACTGGAACGGTCCGGCGCTGCTGGGATAGAGTTTCCCCCCGAGAATGTGGAATTCCCCCGTAACTCCGATCCCGCTCGTATCGTGAGTGTAGGCCAGAGCGGCTCGACTCGGGTTCGTGCTGGAGAAGCCAATCCAATACCGAGCGCTCGGGTTCAGGGCAAAAGGCGGGTTGACCGGAAAATCGATATTCCCGTAGGCCGGGTACACGGGCAGCGAGTTCACTGCCAAGGTTCCGATATTAAGGAGCAATGTGGCCGGACTGGTTGCCGAATCGCTGTAGAGTCCCACTGTGATGGACCCGCCCGCCGGGGCCATCGTGTTTGCGTCGGCTGTCAGCCTGGCCATGACGTCGGTCAGCATCACGGGCGAGCCTCCCGCAGAAAATGATTCATAGAACGGCCCGGTCGCGACGAAGAAGCTGTCCGATGATGTGTTGTTGTTGATGTTATCGAAGAGAACGAATGTGGCCCCGCGCAGCAGCGTCACCATCGCAAATGGAAAGATCGAGATCAGGAGAATGAGGGCTCTTCGCTTGGCCTTAACACCGCGATCTATGCTCGGCATATCGCGCCAAGCATAGCATTCTCAGTTCAGACCCTTCAATCCTTCCGGCAGGCTTACTTCGATGCGCCGCCGTTCCAGATCAATGCTCGTGAAGATCGACTTGGCGAACGGAATCAGCAGCTCTTTACCGGACGGGGTTCGCACTTCCACCAATGGAGGGCCACCAGTGTCGTGCCATCCTTCCACCGTGCCGAGCAGCTCGCCGCGCTCTTCAAACACCTGGCATCCCACCAGGTCGGACCGATAGTACTCGCCCTCGGCAATCTCGGCGAGCTGCTCGATGGGGATCAATACGTCGGCCCCGGCCAAACGTTCGGCGTCAGAAATCGTGTCGACGCCCTTGAATTTGAAGATGACGTGCGCGCCGTGTTTCCAGGTGCGTTCCACTTCCATCGCGACCTGGTTAACCAGCACGTTCTTCACGCGGCCTAACTCGCCGGACAGCGGGATGGCAGCCAGCTCCCCCTTGTTTCCCCGCACCCGGAGTAGACGTGCAACCGTGACGAGCTTCAGATCTATTCCAGGATTTCCAGCGTGAACCGCCGGTTCAGCTTCATACCCGCCGCGCCCAGCAGCGTGCGGATGGAGCGCGCGGTTCGGCCCTGCTTTCCAATGACCTTTCCCAGGTCACTCGGCGCGACTCGCAGCTCCAACACAGTGACCTGCTCGCCTTGGACCTCCTGGACGCTAACCTCGTCGGGCAAGTCCACAAGCGCCTTCGCGATGTCTTCCACTAGTTGCTTCATTCCAGGTCTGCCTGCTAGTAGTTTAGCGCCACTGGCCGGGCGAGCGCGTCCGCTGGAGTAGCAATAGCCGCGTGGCCGACGGCAAGCACTCCCGCGAGATCATTTGCGAGATGACAGCTTCCGCCTGAGCTCCTCGTCCTCCAGGGCTTCGGCCGTTGCGAGAGCTTTGTCCCAGCGGAAATTCTGCGTCTCCCCCAAGCGGAAGGTTCTCTGCACAAATTTTCGCGTCACTTTGTCCTTGCGCGCGCGGGTTCCCTTCGTGGCTTTCACGTGTTAATCATCCCGCGGTCCAAGTTGGCCCCGGGATGCCCGCTGGTAGGGGACGAAGGGCTCAGGGATCCTCGTTGGGCGTCTTGCCCGGCAGCCCCGCCGGATTCTCGTGCACGCGCTCGCGGAAGCGGCCCTTCAATCCGGTCGCGAGCGAGACGCTGTCCTCGCCGAACTTGTCGCGGATCTGATCCACCGCCGTCAAAGCCTTGCGCCAGCGATTCGTCTTATCCTCGGCCAGCAAATTGAGCTGGCCCTCCCCACCCTCAAAGCCCGAAGCGTGCACGCCCAGCAGCCGGACCTTCGCGTTACTCTTGCGATTCTTCCGGAACAGCGCGCGCACCTGGGAAAAAATCTCGGTATCTAGCTGCGTGGCGTGATCGAGAGAACGGGCGCGCGTGATGGTGGAGAAATCCGAATAGCGCAGCTTCAACTGCACCGTGCGGGCGTGCAGCCCGTGCTCGCGCAGCCGGCGGCCGACCATTTCCGAAAGCCGCGCCAGCGTGGATTCGAGCAGATCCAGGTCGGCGGTGTCTTCATTGAACGTGATCTCGTGGCTGATCGACTTCGGGTCCGCGTCCTCGCCCACTTCGCCGTCGAACCATCCGCCTGCATCGAGGCCGTGCGATTTTCCCGCCAGCGCCAGCCCCCACCGCCCGAAGTGCTGCTCGAGGAAAGCCTCGTCGAGCGCGGCCAGATCGCCGACTTTGCGGATGCCCCAAGCCTGCAGATTCTTCTCCGTCACTTTTCCCACGCCCGGAATTCTGCGCACGTCCAGCGGCGCGAGGAAATGCGCCTCTTCGCCCGGCAGCACCCACAGAATTCCGTTGGGCTTGGCCTGATCGGACGCGACCTTCGCCACCATGCGCGCGGCGGCGATCCCGATCGAGCAGTTCAGAGCAGTCTCGCGCTTGACGGCGTCATGCAATCGATGAGCGGCTGCGAGTGGCGGACCGTGCAGCTTCTCGGTGCCGGTCAGGTCCATGTAGGCTTCGTCCACCGACGCCATGTCGACCTGCGGGGAAAAACTCTTCAGCACCTTGTAAACCTTGTGCGAGTAGTCGCGATATCGCTCCGGATGCCCGTCCAGAAAGATGGCATGCGGGCACAACCGCGCGGCCGTTCGGAGCGGCATGGCGGAGTGCACGCCAAACTTGCGCGCGGCATAGGAAGCCGCCGACACTACGCCGCGCTCATTGGCCCGGCCTCCGACCACTACGGGCTTGCCCGCGAGCGACGGGTCGAACAATTCTTCCACGGAGACGAAGAACGCGTCCATGTCCACGTGAAAATAGGTTTTCATGGAGCCCATTGGGCGGCCAGCACGCGCGGCAGGCCGGCCAGATCCTGCTCGACGGCGATGTCGCGCCAGGCGGTTCCGAGCATCGCGCGCACCGGCTCTACCGAATTGTAGCCGAGTTCAACCAGCAGCCATCCGCCTGGACGCAGCACGCGTCTGGCTTCGATGATCAGGCGCTGGTAGATTTCGAGACCGGTCGGGCCGGCGAACAGCGCCACATGCGGCTCGTGCTCGCGCACTTCGCGTTGCAGGCCGGACTGATCGGTGTTGGGGACGTACGGAGGGTTCGACACGAGAACGCCAATGCGGCGGTCAGCAATGCATGACGCCAGATCACAGGCCAGAAACGCGACGCGTGCCGAAAGCTTGCGAGCATTGCCTGCGGCCACGCACAGCGCCGCCTGCGAGATGTCGGTCGCTAAAACGCACGCCTCGCTTTCGAGCGACAGCGTGATCGCGATCGCACCCGAACCCGTGCCGGCGTCCAGCACCGTGTCGCCCGCGCGGATTCGCTTTAGACTCGCCTCCGCCAGGTGCTCGGTCTCGGGACGCGGAATCAGGACATCGGGCGTCACGCGAAACTCGCGCCCGTAAAATTCCTGCCGCCCCGTGATATACTGTGTCGGCTTACCCTTCAGCCGCTCGTGCAAATAGCGGCCGTAGTGAATCCAGGCGCGCTCGCTCAGTTCCTCTTCTGGATGCGCGTACAGATAAGCGCGTTCCCGCTGGAGCGCGTGCGCCAGCAGAACTTCGGCCGTCAAGCGCGGCGCGGCGACGGCGCCTTCCTCCAGAAGCTTCGTGCCCTGGACTAAAGCCGAATGGACTGTCATGGGATCGTGGCGCGCGACCGCGCGCGGATTTGGAAGCTAAGCCGCCTGGCCCTGGTCTTTCAGCTTTTCAGTCTGGTAATGCGTCGTGAGCGCCGTGATCAGCGGATCGAGGCGCCCTTCCATGATCTGATCGAGCTGATGCAGCGTCAAACCGATGCGATGGTCGGTGACGCGGTTCTGTGGAAAATTGTAGGTGCGGATCTTTTCGCTGCGGTCGCCCGACCCCACCATGCTGCGCCGCTCCGCGCCGATCTGCTCGCGCTGCTTTTCGAGCTCGATCTCGTACAGCCGCGAGCGCAACACGCGCTCCGCCTTGGCCCGGTTCTTGATCTGCGATTTTTCGTCCTGGCAGGAAACCACCAGCCCGGTGGGCAAGTGCGTGATCCGCACCGCCGAGTAAGTCGTGTTCACGGACTGCCCGCCCGGCCCCGACGAACAAAACGTATCGATGCGAATGTCCTTGGGATCGATCTTGATCTCGACCTCGTCCGCTTCCGGCAGCACCGCCACCGTAATGGCGGAAGTGTGCACGCGGCCCTGCTGCTCGGTCTCCGGCACGCGCTGCACGCGGTGCACGCCGCTCTCGTACTTCAGCTTGCTGTAGACATTGTGGCCGCTCACCAGCGCGATCACTTCCTTGATGCCGCCCACGGCCGATTCGCTCAGCGAGGTGATTTCCACGCGCCACTTCTGCGATTCCGCATAGCGCGAGTACATGCGGAACACCTCGCTCGCAAACAACGTGGCTTCATCGCCGCCCGTGCCGGCGCGGATCTCGAGCACGATGTTCTTCTCATCCAGCGGATCTCTGGGCAGCAGCAAAACTTTCAGTTCTTCTTCGATGCGCGCCAGTTCCGGCTCCATTCGCCGCACCTCGTCCGCGGCCATTTGGCGCAGTTCCGGGTCGGGATCATCGAGCATCTGCTGGCCTTCGTCGTAGTTGCGCCTCACCTGCTTGTACTCGCGATACTTGCCCACCACTTCCTCGAGCTCGGAGCGGGCTTTGGCCGTCTTACGATAGCCGTCGCCGTCTGCGATCAACGCCGGATCGGCCATCTGACGGGTCAGCTCCTCGAACCGAGCTTCGATCTCGTCGAGTTTTTGCGCGTATTGCATGTCAGGCCCCAGGCGTGGGACGTTTAGGCGATAACCAGCTCGCCGCCCTGCGCCTTCTCTAATTCCATGGCGCCGTCCAGCGCGCGGATCGCGACCGCGGCCTGCTCATCGGTGGGCGGTTTAGTCGTGATGCGCTGCAGCCACAACCCGGGCCGCGTGAGAACCGCCATCAGCCCTTGCTGGTGCTTGGCTGCGAACCGGATCAGCTCGTAGCCTGCGCCCAGGATCAGCGGCAACAGCAGGATGCGCGCCACCAGCTTGGTGAAGAACCCGTCGAACGGAAGCAGCGCGTAGATGGGGAGTTGCAGGAGAACCACTACCAGCAAAAAGCTGGTTCCGCAGCGCGGATGGAACGTAACGAACTTCTGCGCGTTCTCCACCGTCACCGGCTGGCCGGATTCATAGTTGAACACCACTTTGTGCTCGGCGCCATGATACTGGAACATGCGCCGCATGTCCTTCATGCGCGATATCAGGTACAGGAACGCAATCAGCAAGAACAGCCGGATCGCGCCATCCATCAGGTTGACTTCCAGCCGCTGGTGAGCCGACGGGATGAGATGCCCGAGCTTGGTCGCTAGAAACAGCGGCACGAATTTGTACATGAACAGGAACATCGCCAGCGAGAACGCCAGGTTCAACCCCAGCATCCATCCGGAAAGCTCGACCGGCTTTTCCTCCGGCTTCGCCAGATCCGCCAGCGATGCGTTGGCCGAGAACATGAGCGCCTTGATGCCCAGCCACATGGCGTGACCGAGCGTTCCCAGGCCGCGCAGAATCGGCAGCTTGAAGATCGGATACTTCTCGGAAATGCGAGGCAGCGGGCTCTCTTCGGTGACCATCTCTCCATTGGCCTTGCGCACCGCGACACAATAGCTGTGCGGGGCGCGCATCATGACGCCCTCCATCACGGCTTGGCCGCCGACCAGCGTCTCCTCGCCACTCTCCAGGACGGGGAGCATCTGGATGTGCGCGCTCAGGCGCAAAAAACTTCGAATGGACAAGTTGGAAAGACTCCTATTCGATTATAGCGCGAAGGCCGCCAGCGCCAGGAGCGCTAGAATAGGACGTTATGCAGGTCCTGCAGGCCGGCGAACACAAGTTCCTGCTGCTCGAGCTCGATCCCGACTTCGTGGGCGACATCGCCAGGCAGGCCGGCTTCGAATTCCGCCTCGAAGACAATGAGCGGTCGCTGTGTCTGGACCTGCTGGCGTCCGAGCGCCAGTCCCCGCTGCTGCTGTTCGATGCCGCCGATCCCGGCAATCTGGGCTGGTTCTCGCGCTGCCAGTTCTATGTGGACGGCAAATCCGGCTCCGTGCTCCAGACCCCCATCTCTCTGGCGAACCAGAAGGACCGTTCCGGGCGCACGCTGCCGCATTCCGTCCGGCTTCAGATCGCCAAAGAGCTGCCGGCCTCCTTCCGTCTGCCGGGCAAGCAGCCGGTGAACGAGCAGATGGTCTATCAGGTTCTGGCGCATTTCCTGAACGCTCTCATGAACACCGGCGTTGGCGTGTGCGGCGGTTCGATCGTGAAGCCGCTGGCCGGCCGCACCGAGACCATAGGGATTCGAAACTAGCATGGCCGAACCGCAGAATGCTCTCGCCCTCGCGGACCCGGTCCCCCGCAAGCTCTACCGGGAACTGCTAGCGGCGGCAAAACACATCGGACCGTTTCGCGAAGAAATCAAGAAGACATCCGTCCATCTGACGCGCGGGTCCGCGTTCGCTGGCGTGCATCCCCGCAAGCAGCACCTGATTGTCACCATCAAGGCCGAGAAGCCTATCCGAAGCGCAAGGATCGCCAAGGCGGAGCAGGTGTCCAAGAATCGCTGGCACCTGGACGTAAAGATAGCGGCCAGCAGCGACATCGATAGCGAGCTGCTCGGTTGGCTGCGGCAGGCCTACGCGCTGTGCGCCTGACGCAACCGCCGCCTACTTGCCCACTTCCAGAATCGAGAACGAATCCGGCACCATCTGCCCCCGGCCCCCTCGCCCACCGGGCGGCGGAGGCGTGGCCGGAGCGCCGAACTCGGCGGCGATCAGGAAAATGCGATTGGTCTTGCCGTCCAGCGTCAGCGTTTTTGCGGTCCGCATGGTCTCCAGGTTCTGCTCCACTGCGAAGCTGGTCGGGCTGTTCTCCTTGACCACCGTCAGCGTGCCATCGCCCTGCGAGCTGAACGCTTCCCGCGTCTTCGGATTGAACACTGCGCCGTCGGTGCCCTGGCCGATCGGCAGCGCGTCCAGGATCTTGCCGTCGGCCGCGTTGAGGATCACCATATTCTGCGGATTGCGGCAGGCGGCGAACAATATATTGTTCTTCGCGTCCATCGCGAGCCCGGCGCACACGCCGCCCTTGCCCCCAAGATCGTAGTGTGCGGTCACGGCCAGCGTCTTCGCGTCCACGACGGCAATGTTGGCCTTGTCTTCAATGTCGACATAGAGGTGGCCCTTGCCGTCGCTCGCGGCCTGCTCGGGTGCGCCGCCCAGGTCGATGGTGCCGACGGTGGAGCCGTCCGAGGCGTTGATCACGGTCGCGTTCGGCGCGCGATGGCTCAACACGTACACGCGATCGTTGAACGAATCGTAGAACAGGCCGTCCGGCGCGCCCTCGACGTCGATCTTCTTGATGACGGCCAGCGTTTTGCTGTCGAACATCGTCACCGGTTTGCTGCTCGCGAATCCGTGCCCCGACTTCGGCGATACCACCGCGCCGTGAGCGCCCACGTCCGGGATTTCACCCAGCGGCTCGAGCGTATCCAGGTTGAAGACGTTGATGCGCGCGCCCGCGCCGCTGCGCGCCACGTACAGTTTGCGCCCGGCTTCGTCCGCGTTGACATAATCAAACCCGCCCGCGCCGCCGACTCTGGCGGTTTTGAGCACTTTGTAGGGCCCGGTTTGGGACCAGGCGATCGTAACCACCGTGCCAATGATCAGCACAATTCGGCGCATGGAGATGTCTCCTTTCAATCGCCAGTTAGTATAGCGCGTGGCGCACGCACTCATGCGTGCCGCGTTCACACT
>DASQHQ010000221.1:0-34056 GCA_035632015.1 Bryobacteraceae bacterium | reverse complement strand
TGCCCGATCGTCATGCGAGCTGCCTGGCCCGTCAAGAAGTTGGCGCTTTGAGCCACCAACGGAGACAGGCAAATGGGGACAAAGAAAATCAGGGCAAGATACTTCATCACGAACTTAGGAGCAAGGACCCAGTATATCAACCTCGGACGAATCGAAAAGGTTTTGCGTTTCTAGTTTCTGCGGGCGCTGCGCGGAGGCTCATTGCGCGGGCTGCAGAATGCCGCCCCAAATCACCTGATAGGCTTCCAGCTCATTATAAAGGTTCCGCGCGGCGCGAATGAAGACCACGGTGTTCACGCGCAGGGTCCCGGACTCCGTAATCTGGCCTTCACACAGGAAACGCGTATCCGGCCGCAGCCGGACGATTTTGTGCTCGCCTGAGCGTGATCGGAGGATCAGGAGGTCGCTTGTGATGCGAGAGACCGCGCCGCTCAAGGCTAGATTGGGGCGTGACCAGAATGAAGCCGCCGCTGCATCAGCGGCCCGCGCCCGCCCCAATCCCGGCGCGCCGTGAACGGCGGGATCTTCCAGGATTTGGATGGCGCGCGCATAGCACCGCGCCGAGCCGGGCCTTTGATCGGAAATGATCTCGATACGATCGCCCTTCTCTGTCCCGGCCATCGTGATCCGACGGTGCTCACGTTCGATGTAGGTCTTCTCATCGAAGGAACAGAGATACGCCTGGCCGGTCAGGACCTGGAACGTGAATTGACCGTTGCGCGGTGTGCCGGTCCAGCTCACCAGGCCGCCGCGCAGAAAGCCTGGAGGCGCATTTTCCTGGGCCAATCCGATGGCGGCCGCCACCAGCATGATCGCTCCTGCCGCCCTGATCACACGCAGCGGCGCGCCCATATCTTTCCAGACACGCAACCCCCTCCACATAGATTACTGCGCTTCGCGGCATGATGCTACACTGCGCGTATGCGGACATTTGTTGTGCTTCTTGGTCTGGTGTTGTGTAGTTTGGCGCTTTTGGGCGCTGACCTCACTGGCACCTGGGCGGCGGCGGTCGTACTGGACGCCGGCAGCGGCACGGCCACGTTCGTGTTCAAGCAAACCGGCGAGAAGTTGACCGGGACCTACTCCGGCGTGGTGGGCAGCGCAAACGTTACTGGAACGGTGAAAGGTTCCGATGTCGAGTGGTCCTTCGACAGCGACCAGGCTGGGAAGATCACCTATAAGGGCAAAATCGATGCGAGCGGGAAGATCGCAGGGACTGTCGAATACGGGCAATTGGGCAGCGGGAAGTTTACGGCAGAGAAACAAAAGTAGCCCTCCGACTGGCTTGCTTGATTAGCCGGCCGGGTGGCGTGGGCGGGCTGGCGGTGTAGCCGTCGCGTTACACACGAGGCTCCGGCGCGATGCGATCCATCAGACTGACGCGAGATTCGTGGGCCAGGCCCGTTGCGATCTTTGCCTCTGCGATCGCGCTGTTGCTGGCAGCCGAGTTTGTGCTTTTCCGCGGAGCATTTTATCGCTCCCTTCTGGAACCCGACTCCTACGCCGGGCATGTCGAGCTGCTGCTGGCTGCGCAACGCCAGTTCGCTCCCGGGCCAAACCGAGCCATCCTGGTGATGGGCGACTCGCGCATCGGGGAAGGTTTCTCGGCCAAGATCGCCAACCAGTCCGCCGGCGGGGCGCGCCTTTCATTCGCCAACGGCGCGGTCCCCGGTTCCACGCCGCGTTCCTGGTTTTACGTTCTGCGCGAGCTGGATCCGAACGCTACGCGCTATGGCGCGATCATTCTGGGAGTGGACAGCTATAGCGACGAAGACGGAACCTGGTCCTGGGCCGACTATCCCATTGATCTTCCCATCGCCATCGCCTGTCTGCGGCTGACGGATACTCTCGTCTTCGCCGCATCGTTTCATCAAACGGTGGAGCGATTTCACGCTCTGCGGGGCTCTCTTCTGAAGGGATTTGTGTATAAAGACGACTTGCAGGCTTTCCTTGCGGCGCCGCGGGCGCGCCTCCAAAAGGTAGCCATGTATCGGGCCCACACGGCGGAATGGAACTATGACTACGGGGGCCGAGCCGAAAGCCTGGCCGGCCTTTCGGTGGATTGGGCCACGCGCCGCATCCACTTTCCGCCGGGGCTCACCGCAGCGCAGCGCGATGAACTCTCCGCCGCGATCCTACGAGCGACCGCCCCGCAGGCCGGCGACACGTATCGCTACCGGAAATTTTGGCTGGCGCGTATCCTGGAGCGCTACCGCACGACTGCTACGCGGATCGTCTTCGCGCGTGTGCCGCGCCTGCCGGTCCAGCGGCCGGAGCCGGCGCTGAACCTGCCGAGCTCCATCCGCGAGCTGGCGGCCGCGAATCCCGGCTGCGCGCTGCTGGATGAAAACGCTTTCGCCGCGCTCGAAAAGCCGGAATATTTCTTTGACAGCCTGCACTTGAACGCCCGGGGACGCGCGGCTTTTAGTCAGGAGCTGGCGAGCTTGCTGCGCGCCACGCTCGCGCGCTAGCTCGTGGCGTTCAACACCATTGAGTTCTTCATCTTCCTGCCGGCCGTCCTGGCGTTGTTCTATATCTTGCCGTGGCCGGCCCGCAAGCCGCTGTTGCTGGCGGCCAGCTACTTTTTCTACGCCTGGTGGAACGCGAAATTCCTTCCGCTCCTGTGGATTTTGACGTTGATCGATTACGCGGCCGGCCGTCTGCTCGCGCAGGCCGAGCGCGGCCGCAAGCTCATTCTCGTGGCCAGCTTGTGCGCGAACCTCGGCTTTCTGGGCTTCTTCAAGTACTACAATTTTCTGGCGTCGACCTGGGCGCGGATTCTAGGCCGGCCGCCCGATTCGTTTTTCCTCGAAATCATCCTTCCGTTGGGCATCAGCTTCCACACCTTTCAGAGCATGTCTTATGTGATCGACGTCTACCGCCGCCAGCAGAAGCCGATCCGCAACCTGCTCGACTACGCGCTGTTCATTGCCTTCTTTCCTCAGCTCGTAGCCGGCCCAATCGTGCGCGCGCGCGAGTTCTTCGGAGATCTCTACGACTGGAAGCCGCCGGACGCGGCCGCCGCGCAGCGCTCGGCGCTTTCCATCCTGGCCGGCCTCGCCAAGAAGATGATTTTCGCGGACCAATTGGCGAAAGTCGCCGATCCGTATTTTCAAAACCCGGGCGCCTATCCGGGAATGCTGCCCGCCTGGAGCGCTACTTTTGCATTCGCTCTGCAGATTTTCTTCGATTTCTCCGGGTACACGGACATCGCTATCGGCAGCGCGGGCCTGCTGGGTTTTCAGTTTCCAAAAAATTTTGCGAGACCTTATCTGGCCTCCAGCGTTACAGAGTTCTGGCGGCGATGGCACATTTCGCTGTCGCGCTGGCTGCGCGATTATCTCTACATTCCGCTGGGCGGCAATCGCAGCGGCCGCTGGATGATCTATCGCAATCTGATGATCACCATGCTGCTGGGCGGCTTGTGGCACGGCGCCAGTTGGAATTTCTTGCTGTGGGGCGGCTGGCACGGGCTGCTGTTGTCGGCGGAGCGCGCCACCGGCCGTCGCGAAGGCGGACGGAATCCGGCGCGTGTCGCCTTGACGTTCGTGCTGGTTTTAGTGGGATGGGTTCTGTTTCGCGCGCGCACCTGGCCCATCGCCGCCGCGGTCTATTCAGAGATGTTCAGCGGCACAACCGGGCGATCGCTGCTCCACGCCGGCCATTGGACCCTGGCTGCGTTCTCGCTCGTGTTAGCCGTGGCCGAAGAGCGCTTGGCCATTTTCGAGCGATTTCCTCGAGCGCCGGCCTGGGCCCAGGCGAGCACGCTGGCCGCGGTGTTGCTCGCGCTGGAATTGTTTGGCGTTACCGACCAGCGGATTCCGTTCATCTATTTTCAGTTCTGACCCGCGCCTACGACGCTGCGGTGCCTTCCGCGACCGTGAGCGTCCGGTAGTATGCGATCAGGTCCAACTCGGGCGGAGTGTGCCCCATGGATCGCAGGAAACCCGAGACCTGGCCACGATGGTGCGTGCCATGATTCACCACGTGCAGCAGAATCTGCCATAAAGGCATTTCGTAGGGGTTGCCCCGCATGTCGCGGAAGGCGACCTTGGCGGCAGCTCGTTCATCGGTCAACGGCGCCGCCCATTCCTTCCAGCGCTGAAGCAGAGCAGGCCAAGCCTCGCGCAACCGGGCGAAGTCGCGATCCTCGGGATCGAGGAACGTGGCCCTCGGATTACCTTGGATGCGCTGCAACCAGATTCGATCCGCCCCAAAAACGTGCACCAGCGTTCCGAGAACGCTGCTGTCCGCGGTCTTGAAATCGCGCGTGAGCTCTTCCGGCGAAAGCTGGGCGGCCGCGTCGAGCAGGCGCTGGCTGGCCCAAGCGCTGTAATCCAAGTGAAGACGAAGGGTGTCAGCAGAAACCGGCATATTCCGATTATCCTTCGTGCCGGCCGGAATGGTAACGGCGGCAGGTGAATTCAGTGCCGATGCCGGTGGCGAGCAGCCGCTCCTTGCGGTCTTGCAGCAGGCGCGCGGTCCAGTCCGTCAAGCCGCCGTCGACGATCGGGTAACGAGTGCCGTCCTTCGCTGCAGGAGAAATCCGCAGGCAAAGGCCCCGGTAATACCCGAGCCCTTCCAGCCGGGCCAGATTGAAGCGGAACCGCGCCTCCGGAAAGTCGCGCTGTAATACATCGAAGATGCCGGTCTTGACGCGGGCCAAAGGATGCCGCTCCGTCAAGCCGGGAAGCTCTCGCGCTGGATCCTCGATCGCGTCGGGGAGCCGGATGCCGCGGGATGCGAGAAACTGCTCGGACCCGCCCGGTTTGTGCGCGCGCACCGATTCGCGCAGCTCCTCCAGGCCCACGCCGGCCGAGTGGAGCAGAGCCTGCACCACGGCCGCGTCGGTGATCTCGACCAGCGGCGCCGTGAAACTGAATCCGATGCCGTGCAGGGCGCGGCACAGTTCCAAATAGAAGCGAATGTGCTCGCCCAGGTGCCGGATCTCGAAAGCATGCGAGCCGGTGTCGCGACCGGCCGAGACCAGTGCAAACAGGCGGAAGTGCGGCGAGTAACCTGGAACGTCGAACGGCTGCAGTCGCACCACGCGCTGGCTGCCGCACAGCCGCACCTCTTGGAGAGAGTGGCGGCCGGCATTTTTCCGGCGCAGCGCGCATTCCAAGGCCATGGCGGGCGTCGGATCGCCCAAGATCTCGGCGTTGCGGATAGTGGTGAGCACATTGTTCTGATCGATTCCGCCCAGGACCCGGTTCAGGCCGAAAGGAGCGGCCGGGGAAAGCTCGACGGCTTCAAAGTCGCGCGCCGTTTCAAACGCCATGCGGTCGAACTGGTTCAGCAGCCGCGCGCTGACCTGCGAGGGCCGCAGCAAGCCGCGGCTCGCCGCTCGGATCAGATCCGGCTCCTTCATCTCCGCCGCGCGTGCCTGGTAAACGTGGAGCAGCAGCGATTGGAGATCGCCGAGGCTCAGCTCGCGGGCCAGAAACGGTACGAGCCGCGGCGTCCCAGCCTGGGCGGAGATGCGCTCCAGAATCTTGGACGACATAGCGCCAGCATAACCGTTTTGGGCCGGCCGGCTCAGGCGATCCCCTTAACTTGGCTCCCGGAAACGCATTGCAATCTGAGGCGCGACTGAGGGGCCCCACAAGAAATCCAGCGCGCACTCGATATTACACAAGTCTTACAAACGACCGGCGGAATCCCTGTTAGGTTGAAGGAGGCAACTTCCTACATTCCAAATTCTCGCGGAGACCGCGTGGGCACCGAAATCGTTAACATCTACACCAACAAAAAAATCAACTTGCCGATCATCGCCGTTTTAGCGGTGTTGCACATTGGCGCCGTGGCCGCCTTGTTCATGTTCAACTGGCAGGCTGTGGCCGTGGCCGTCGTTCTGTACTGGATGGGCACCGGACTGGGCATCAGCATGGGATACCATCGTCTGCACACGCACCGGTCCTACAAACTGCCGCGGCTGCTGGAATACTTCCTGGCGTTTTGCGGAACGCTGACGCTGGAGGGCGGGCCGATCTTCTGGGTGGCGACGCACCGCATCCATCATCAGTTCTCGGACAAGCCGGGCGATCCGCACTCGCCGCGCGACGGAGCGTGGTGGTCGCACATCGGCTGGCTCCTGGTGGGCGAATCGAAACACAACAATACGAAATTGATGGCGAAGTACGCGCCGGACCTGGCGCGCGACCCCTTCTATGTGCGGCTAAACGATTACCACTGGGTCACCATCCTGGTGCTGGCTGTCGTTCTGTACGCCTGGGGTGGTTTGCCGTTCCTGCTATGGGGCGCTTTCGCGCGGGTCGTTTTCGGTCTGCACGCCACCTGGCTGGTCAACTCGGCCACGCACCTGTGGGGCGGGCGGCGCTTCAACACGCGGGACGATTCCCGGAACAACTGGCTGGTAGCGCTGGTCAGCTTTGGCGAGGGCTGGCACAACAATCACCACGCGCACCCGAGCTCGGCGCGGCACGGGCTGGCGTGGTATGAATTCGATATTTCCTGGATCCACATCTGTGTTCTGAAGTTTCTGGGAATCGCCACAGCGATTCGCGTGGCCAAGACCACCACGCCGCACGCCGAGCGCGAAGCCGCCTGAGGGCCCGGTTCACACCTGGCCTGACGTCAGTTGTTCGATTGCCGTCCGGCCGTAGCGCGTCGATTTGAGATCAAACTGCTTTGGCTGATTTGGAAAATTTCGAATGGCGACCATCCGCACCGGGTAGGATTCCCGCCTTGCAGTTCACGTTCAGGCCCGGTCAGATTGAGACCACGCTGCAGCAAAAGGCATCCCGCGCACACCCGACGGCCATGCCGACTTGCAAGGGATTTGGCTGAACCACTACGCCACCCCTTTCGAACGGCCGATGTCAGGATCAATCCGGAGCCTCATTGACTGTCTGCGCGTATGTCAGGTGTCGTCGCCAAACGAAACAATAGAATTGATGGTGATTGCCCCTTACTCTTGCAGCCGGCGACGAAATTCCTCAAACCAGTTGTGAACCACATGTATCGATAACGGCGGCTCGCCGGCCGGTCTTTCCAGGACAACAAACCGGTTGCCGTCGGCCGAAACATCGTATCCAATTTGCAGGAAGCGGTTCTCAAACAACAAGGCCGGCACCCCGGGCGAAAAAGTTGGCCGCGTGATAACGTTTACGGCCATAAGCTTGCCCTGCTCTATATAGAAAATTTCCTTGCCGTCCCGCCTCCAGCGTGGCGCGGTTCCCCCGTTGGCCGAGATCAGCCACTTGTTTGCCCCGTTCGGAAAGTCGCGGACATAGATCTCGTTCTTGCCGGACTCATCGGACACGTACACGACAAATCGGCCGTCGGGCGAGAATCGCGGATCCGCGTCGTTGAACGGGGTTTTCAGGAATACGCGTGGCTCACCCAGGCTTCCGTCCTGGCGGCGTTCCCGATAGAGCAGTTGGTTCTTGGTCTCGCGCGAGCCAGCCATGTAGATCAGGAATCTCCGGTCGGGAGACCAATCCGGAGCTCGCTCGTCCAGCGGCGTGCTCACCAGCAGCCTGGCTTCGCCATTCCCATTGGACGGCTTTGAGAAGATATCAAAGTTTCCGTTGCGGGTGGCGGCATAGGTGATCTCGTCACCGGAAGGCGTCCAGGCGCTGAGGCTGTGGACAGCCGAATCAAACGTAAACCGGGTTTTGATTCCACGGTCCACGTCGTATAGCCACATGTCGATCTCGTTCTCCCTGCCCTGGACCGCCAGCTTGTGGCCGTCCGGCGACAATGCCAGGCTTTCCTGACGAATGGGTTCGCCGATCGCGGAGATTGTTTTGCCGGACCGGTCGCACCACAGCAACTGCAAATGGTTGGAAGGCACATCGCTATAAACCAGCGTGCCGGTGCGGGACACCCGCGGCGAAGAGCCATGCTGAGCGATGGGGAAAGCTTTGCCCCTAGGCTGAAGCGTGGCGAGGGAAAACGGGAGCGCCCAGATCGCCGCCGAGTCGTAGTTGCCGTCTGCATAAACGATGTGTCCGGTGGGACTGTAGGCCGGGTAAGGATTACTGGAGGAGGAGACCGTGACAAGGCGGCCTCGATTCTCGCCCATCAATTGAACATAGATCCCGTGCCCGCGCTGTGGGGCATCGACTGCCTGAAAGAGGATCGCGCGGCGTCCGTCGGGCAAGTCGAGAAAGGAAGGATGTTCGATGTGCGGGCTGCCCGAGGGGTCCAGGAAGGGAGGGTCTTCGATGACGCGAGTGGGCGATCCACCTCTGGCGGGAACCGTGTACATTCCGGTGTCTTCGCAATAGACGATCGTTGCGCCGTCCGAACTCCAGGAAGCCCGGCGGAATCCGCCCTGCAGCTTCGTAATCAGCACCGGGGTTCCTCCCTGGGCCGAGATTCTCACGAGACTGCAATCATTGCCGCCGGTGCGCTGACCGCCAGGGTCGCAAGCCGGGCCCGTGGAATATCCGATGGACTGATCGTCGGGAGACCAGAACGCCTCGTAGACGCCCGTAGCTCCAGGAAGGGGACGAGCCTGCTCCTGGTCGAGGTCTCGAATCCAGAGCTGCCCGCTGGGTGATTCAACGTATGCGATGTGCCTCGCATCGCCGGAGAGGAAGACTGCGGCGTCACTGTTGACGTTGCTTCCCCGGGAGAGCTGGGCGGGCGTAAACGTAAACTTGACAGTTGGCGACGCGGCGGTGTCAGGCGAGCGGCGGTGTGCGCGCCACAGCGCCCAGGACGCACCCGCGGCAACCATCGCCACCGCCACTGCAATCGCGGCCCACGGCAATCTTCGTTTTGGGGGTTGCGCCGGCGACGCTTCCTCCAGCAGCAGCGCGAAATCCCCAACGTGCCGCAATCGCCGCTCCGGGTCTTTCTCCAGGCACCGGCGCAGCAGGCGCTGCATCTTGTCAGGGATCTTGTTCCAATCGGGTTCGGTGTTCACCACTGAGGCCAGAACGTCTGTCGCCGTCTCGCCTTTGAAAGCCCGCTGCCCGGCCAGCATCTCATACAGCACCGCACCGAACGCCCACACGTCGGCGCGCTTATCCACAGGCTTTCCCCTGGCCTGCTCGGGGCTCATGTAGGGCGCTGTCCCCAGGATCGTTCCTGGAGCGGTCATGGTCGCGGTCGTCGCCCGTTCTGCCTCACGGTCACTCTTCTGCCATGCCAACCCGAAATCCAGCAGCTTGACCGTGCCGTCCAGCTTGATTTTGATGTTGGCGGGCTTCAGATCGCGATGGACAACGCCGTTCTCATGTGCCGCTTCGAGCGCGTCGGCAATCTGGCGGGCAATCCGGAGGGCTTCGTCTGCGGGCATAGGGCCCTCTTTAATTCGGTCCGCCAGCGTCGGGCCTTCCACCAGCTCCATCACCAGGAAATCCGGCCCTACGTCGTGAAGGGTACAGATGTTGGGATGATTGAGCGCCGCCACAGCGCGAGCTTCTCGCTCAAAGCGGTTGCTGAAGCGCTCGGAGGAAACCTTGATCGCAACCTCGCGGTTGAGGCTGGTATCCCGCGCGCGATACACCTTGCCCATGCCGCCTGCGCCGATGGCCGCCAGAATCTCGTAGCGCCCCAGCCGCGAGCCTGGTTTCAGCTCTGAGACCACCCAGGCAGGATGCTCCAGGAACGAGCCGCCTTGCGCGAGCAGCGACTCGGCCTCGCGGCGAAGCGCTTCGTCATTCTGGCACGCATCGGCAAGAAAGGCGGAGCGCTGGCTCAGCTCGCGCTCCAGAGCCGCCTGGTATACCTCCTCGACTTGCCGCCAGCGTTCAGGGTTCATGGACTTTCAGGGCTATCCCAGACAATTCTACTGCCGTCGAAAAGCAGGTTGGGAGCCGCGATCGGGAACGAAAACCGGTTGCCGCGTGGGATGCTTTTCACATGAGCGTTCGTGTCGCCAACCCGTCGAAGCGTTGTTTGTGTGGGCAAACCGGCGCATTCGGGTCCGTCCAATGCCAGCCTGCGCGTTTTGGAAACGCTAAGATCTCCACGTCTCGGGCGTAATACGTCCAAGTGGGCCATCCGGTGAGCGGATGGACACTCATTGGAGAGGTTCAATTCCGATGCGGTCGTTGACCGCACTACGTATTCGCTGCTGACTCCGAGATACTTTTCTGTTGTCTGAACCGAGACGTGCCCGAGGAGAAACTGGATCTGGTCCAGTTCACCACCTGCCGCGTGGCACAGTCGGCGACCGTCAGGGCTAGATGCACTTAACGCTGGCCGATGTCATCTACTCGAGAAACGCGTTCTGGTAGGTCAAGGTAAGCCCGGTCAAGGTGTCGAAGACCTCCGACGTTACCGCGCAAACAGACGTCATCGGCCCGACTATAGCAGCGGCATTGGGCTGCGCCGCGGTGATGAGCAGCACCGTCGGCTGTAGCACGGCTCGCTGTCCGAGTTGCAACGAGAGTGTGCTAGCGTCGAGGTCGAGTGTCTGCGCCTGGCCCGGGCTCAAGTTGATGAAAACACCCGGTCCGACCGGGGCACCGTTGGCGCTCGCGAAACCCAGGGTCGCAGTGCATTGATTCGGCGAGTTCGCCATCGCGATCATGCGCATCACCTGCCCTGCTCTGATCGATTGAGGGGCGAGCGTCAATGGTGGTACCGACACGCCTGCCGACGTCAATAGTCCCCCTAATCCGCCAAGTACGGAGGTCTCGGCAGTAACCTGAATCGGCGGACTCGACGAAGGGGCATTGACGAGCGTCACCACGGGGATCACGTCTTGATGGGTGCTTATCGTCGCGGCGGCCGAGACCAGCGCGGTAGGCGCGAATTCCACCGTCGTCACGTGCCCCGGAATGATTGCCACTCCCTGCGGTGACCCGATCGGCGTGCCGGAAAGATCGGTTAACCCAACAGTAGCTTCCACCGGAGTACCAGGTGCGGGAACCACCGGTCCGGCCGTGATGAAGACACGCAGGATGCAGAGCGCACAGACGGGCACTGGCGGCATAGGCGCCGCCCAGGTGTCGGTGATCGACAGAGTGGCATTGTATACGTCAAGGAAAACGAAGCCGCTGCTGACGGTGAAGATCGCATCGTTCTTGTCCGTTTCCACGCCGGGTTTTCCCTTGCTGTAGAACTCAAAACCAGCCTGTTCGCCCTGATACATCCACGCTATATCCACGGCCAGGGGGTAATTCGAATAGCGGTTGCATAGATTGACGCTGACCAAGGTGAATAGGGGGTTTGAAATTGTTGCCGTGAAGTTGGGCAGGCTTTCCGCGTTAATTGGCACCGCACAAGCAGGCCCGGTGGGAAAGATCAGGGTGTCGCTCTCCCAATAAAGAGTGAAGTTCGCTGGTGCGATGGCCCCACTGCCGGGCGCGCCGGACGAAAGCAAGTAGTGGTAGCGATGTCCGGCCCACGCCGGCAGCGTCACGATGAACGTACCCAGAAGCAAACATAAACTCCGTCGCACGTTGTCCTCCTCAAGTGGCTATGCCACGGTGCGCCGTCGAGGTCTGCGCCTTCGCCCGGCTGTATTTTGAATCCATGGACGAGCCGGCCCAGGTGGGTCCAGCCAGCACGCCGCCAATCATAAACCTTGTCTGCGATCGCGTCATCTGGAGCTCGATCCAACTTGACTGCCCTCACTATCTAGGGCGGAAAACGCGGGCGAAAACTGGCATACCTGGAGATTTCGACTTGCCGTAACAGCCCTGGCAGTCAGGACTGGCCCTTACAACGCAGGTACAAGGCTCTTGTGAGACTCAAAAAACACCGGCCCAACAAGAGCAGCGGTTGCCGATTCTCTCGGATCTGAAGGAGTCGGATCGATCGAGCAAGACGCCGGCGCGGCGTCGGAGATACGATCTCGAAGCGAGCGCGCGGCAGAAGTCTTCCGCGCGCACGCAAGTCAGGGCTGCCCGAGTTCAGTAAGCGTCTCAGTGACTCGCGTCGCGGCAGCGGGCAGCAACCTTGTCGGCCTCGGCTGCTTCGGCGGCATAGAGGGGCGTTTGCGCCAAAACGTGGTACAACTTGGCCGCTTCGATGTAGGCCGAGCACGAGCGCCCCGCATCGCCGAGCTTTTGGTAAGCATCGCCGATGCCCCAAATCGCAGGCGCCAACTGCTCCGCCCGCACGAACTCCGGTTGCAACCGTTGTGCAATCGACCTGGCCTCCTGATAGGTCGCCAGCGCCTGCCGAGCCGACACGCGCAACTGCATGTCGCCGAGCCTCAGGACAATGTACGCCAGCCGGTCTTGCGTCCGCATGTTCTTCGGGTCGACGGCCGCCAGTTCGCGCCGGATCGCCAAAGCGCCTCGTATGTACTCGATCGCTTTCGCAATGTCGTTTTTCTCCTGATAGTAGTCACCCCACTGACTCAGGTCGATGGCGAGGTCCATTTTGTGTTCCGGATTATTCGGCTCGGCGCGAACGCAAGCTGCGTCCAGTTCTTCGGCTCGCTTCAGATGCGCGAAGGCGTCGTCGGGATGGCGCAGGCTCAAGCATCTTCCCGCGATGTACTTGTGTGCGAGAGCAGCGTTTCGGCGCCGGTCGAGGTCGCCGGGATTCTGAGCCAACATGCCTTCAAAGACGGATGCGTCCTCCTGAAGATAAGGAAGCCCGTCCTGCGGGGCGCCAAATAAGGCGGCGCACTGCAGCGCAGCCCCAAGCTGACGCTGGGCGTCCGCGTTGGCCGGGTCGGAACGAACGCGCTCGCGCGCAACCTGGAGCGCTTCCATCGCCTTGGTGGCACCTTTCGCGTCGTGGCTCGCAAACCTCGCTCCGTCAGCTTGTGCGATCAGAGCATCGCCCAACAATCTCTTCGCCTGCCCCGACGGCCGTCGCGCAACCAGCGCCCGCGCCAGCCGCTCGGCTTTGGCGTAGCTCTCCAACGCGGCCGGCAGGTCGCCGAGGTTTTGTTTATTGGGATTACCTTGAATGTCGCCGATTCGAATGTATGCGGCCGCCAGTTCACCCTGCAGACCCTGATCGGCGTATCCATCTTTCGCCAACGTATCCAGATAGTTGATCGCAATCGCTACCAGGTCTTTGCGGACTTCGGTCGTGCCGGGAAGCTCCGCGAGCTTGGTCTGAAGATCGAAAATAACCTGCCGCGCCAGTCCGCGCACATCGTTGAAGCGCTGCTGTGCCCGATCGCGCTCCTGCCTGGCAATTCGCGCTTCCCAGGCCACCGAAACAGTTGCGCCGAAGAGGGCAACCAGCGCCAGACCCCCGACCGCGACCCCGGCCCGGTGCCGCCGCGCGAACTTTTTTAGTTGATACCCGGCGCTCGGCGGCCGCGCCATGATGGGCTCGTTGTTCAGGTAGTGCTGAATATCCGAGGCCAGCTCAGCGGCCGACGCGTAACGCCGGGTTTTGTCCTTCTCCAGAGCCTTCCTGACGAGCGTCTCAATATCGCCGCGATAATTGCGGCTCATCGAGCTGAGCGAGGCAGGTTCCTGCTCGCAAATCACGCGCGCTGCTTCGGGCAACTGCCGGTGGCTAACTTCGTAAGGCAACTGTCCGGATAGAAGAACATACAGAATGACTCCGAGCGAGTAGACATCGCTGCGGATATCCACTTCGAGCGGGTCACCCAGCGCCTGCTCGGGACTCATGTAAGCGAGCGTTCCCACAAGCTGCCCCAAGCCGGTTTGCATGGTCAAATGCGCAGCGCCTTCTGGCGAGTCCGCCTCTATGACGCGCGCCACTCCGAAATCCAAGACCTTGGGCTGGCCGGTCTCATCCACCAGGATGTTGCCGGGTTTGAGATCGCGGTGAATCAAACCGCGCTGGTGCGCGTGATGGACCGCCTCGCAGACTTTAACCATCAGCGCCAGCTTCTGACGCGTGTCGAGCCGATGCGCATCCGCATACTGCCGCAACGGCAGGCCTCGGATGAACTCCATGGCGAAGTACGGTTGCGGACCGAAGCCCGTATCCGCGGTATTGAACTCGTAGATTTGCGCGATGCCGGGATGCTGTAAACGGGCCAGCGCTTGCGATTCCTGCCTGAACCGGCGCAATCGATCCGGTGTTGCCAGGCCGAGCTTGATCACCTTGAGAGCGACAACGCGGCGCGGTTCTTCCTGCTCGGCCTCGTAGACCGTGCCCATGCCGCCTTCGCCGAGCAATCGGATAATCCGATAGCGGCCGATCGCCGCCGGGTGCGAATGTCCAGCCGGCACGGTCGAGGCGGCGAGCTCCCGGGCTGCCACTTCCAGCGCCGGCGCCTCAAGAAAATCGCCGGTTCCCTCCGACTCGGCCAGCAGAGATATCACTTCCCGCTCGATCGACTTGTCTCCCGCGCAGGCTTGCTGGAGGAACGCGGCTCTCTGGATTTCTTCCAGCTCCAGCGCCGAGTGATATAGCCGCTCAATTTTCTGCCAACGCTCATCGTTCAAGGGACTGACCTCCGCTCAGCTCGCGCCGCAGCCAGCTCTTGGCGAACTTCCAGTCCCGCTGCACCGTCTCCGGCGAGATCTTCAATACCTCGGCCGTTTCCTTCACGCTGAGCCCGCCAAAAAACCTCATCTCGACCACCTGCCCCTTGCGCTGATCCACCGCCGTCAATGACTTCAGGGCATCGTCTATGGCCACCAGGTCTGTGCCGGGCTGCTTCGCCACCGTAAGCGCCTCGCCCGCCAGCGCCTCCTGGAAATCCAGGGCGCGCACGCCGGCTCCGCGTTTCAGGGCCTGGCGGGATCGGGCCCAATCTACGAGAATACGCCGCATCACCTGCGCGCACACGCCGAAGAAGTGAGTCCGGCTCTCCCAGTTGGCATGCGCGGAATCCACTAACCGCATGTACGCTTCGTTTACCAACTCGGTGGTTTGCAACGTGTGGTCGGTCCGCTCGTCGGCCATGTAGCGCTGGGCCAGGCGATGCAACTCGTCGTACACGAGGGGCACCAGCTTTTCGATCGCACTTTGGTCGCCTTCATTCCAGGCCTGCAACAGTTGCGTGATCTCAGCCCGTGGCTGCATCGTGCTCGTCCCCGCTTTTCTTTGAGCCTGAGGAAGAGCCTAACACCTTTTGTATCTACGTAGTAAATGGGCCTCGAACCCGGGGCGTTACCGCTCCAGCGAGACTTTCCATCAGCGAGATGACAGTTTTGGCGAGCCTTTTCCGCCCTTAATTAGTGAGGCAGGTTAAGGACTGGACCGTCCAGGATACCGGTTTCAAGGCGCCAGAGCGTATTCAGAACGCCGCCGCCGAGGGAGAAAGATGCGAAACATTGCGAAGTTTTTAGTGAGCGTTGCCGTCACGCTTCTGGTTCTGACGGCCGGCAGTCTTCAAGCCGCGAATGAGGATACCTGCCAGCCGATTAACAGCGCGCCGGTAACGATTAGCACATCCGGCACTTACTGTTTGACCGCGGATATCTCGTATACGGCAGCGTCCGGGAACGCAATTACGGTTAACGCCGGCCATGTGGTGCTCGATTTGAGCCAGCATACGCTTTCCAACCTCGCCGCAGGAACCGGCACGCTGTCAACCGGGATTAGCAGCTCCTCCGCCAACCTCACAGTCCGGAACGGAACGGTGATCGGTTTCAGTACTGGGATCTCCCTGGCCGGCTCGGGAGCGCTCGTGGAGGGCATTCGGGCTGATGCGAACCGGCAGATCGCAATCATCGTAGGCGGCCTCGGATCCGTGGTCCGCAATAATCTCGTTATCCATACCGGCACCGGAAATGCTTCTGAGGGTGGGCTAATCACCGCCATCTACTTATTAGGCGACGGGGAGCGGGCGCTGAACAACGACATAGTCGATACCGTGCCGCCGACCTCGGGCGTGGGCTCTGGGCGAGGCATCGTGGTACACGCCAACGGCGTCGTCGTGGAAGGCAATCGTCTGAGCAATTCAACAGCTCCCAGCACGTCTTCCCCAAGCGTCTCCCTGGGAATTCTGTTCGACGGCGCGTACACCGGCTTGGCCGTGAATAATCGCGTGGTGATTATGACCTACGGTGTGTATATGGCGGCGGCCCCAGCTGTCGCTTATCGGGACAACCTGGCAATAGGCGTGGTGAGTCCATATACCGGCGGCAACAATGCAGGCGACAACCAGTCTTTCTAAGCGTGGGATGATGGCCAACCGGCTGGGTCATCGCTGAGTTGAGGTGGCCCCGGCAAATCGCAATCCCCTTATGATCGATTCGAACCCAAATTTCTCAAGGAAAGGAACAATTCTCGATGAAACTCCATAGGCTCACATCCGTTCTCGGATTGCTGGCCGCCGTCGCAACCGCGCACGTCGCGCTGGCTCAATCTCTCCAAACATCCGGCCCAACCAACTTTCCCATGGTGGGGATCGTCAGAGGCCAGACCTTGGTACTCAACCTGGTCGCTTTCCCTCCAGACCCTTGCATGGCGCAGCTCGGCATTCAAGACAGCAACGGCAATCTGGTCGCTTCCACGCAGGTCCTTACACTGCTTCCGGGCCAGTCGGCGGTCCTGTCGGTGAATGCGAACACGCTCACCAACGCCTTCGCGCAAAGAGTGGAGCTGCTTCCTACCGTGCAAGGCCCGGACGGCGCCTTCACCGCCTCGTCCTGTGTTGCTACGGCGGAAGTGGTCGATAACCTGGTGCGCGAGACTACCGTTCAAGCGCCGGGCGCCGTTGCTTGGCCGCCTAGTCCCATCTTTGGCATGTTGGGCGTGACGCTTCTCGATACGGTGCGTTTGAACGTGGTGGCGTTTCCTCCTACTCCATGCATTGGGACGATCAGTTTTGTGGACGCCAATGGAAACCAGATCGGGAATTCCAAAGCAGTGCAGCTTGCCGCAGGGCAAGGCGCCACATTCCTGGATCTGCCGGGGAACGCCGTGGTGAGCGCTCTGGGCCAGCGCGTCGAGGTGCGTCCGGTGGTCGCGCTGACCGGAGGCTCCGCCTGCATCGCGTCGGCCGAGGTCTACGGCAACGTAACCGGGGCCACCCACGTGTACTATCCGCCTAATCCCTGTGGCCCGACGAGCACCAGCTGCATCGTGTTTTAGCCGCGTGGGAATGCCAATCCCCACGAGCGCGAGGCGGCGCCCATCGGGGGTGGCGGAGCCACGCAAAATGTCATCGCTACGACGCAACCGCCGGCGGCAAGAAAATTTTGATCGAGGCCCTGCCGGCAGAAACCACTGGAACTGCGTCCCTCCCGTGACGGTCGTCCTGAACTGGGAAGCGCTACTGAAAAAGATGAGCCTCACCACACGACCCCGAAGCTCAGCCTCTACGCGGTAAGTCCGTCTGCGAGGGCCGCATGGGCAAAGCGCTCGTGTGACAGTGAGGACAGCGCCTCATCGGGCGAAAAGTCGCTAGCCCGTCGCAGTGTTGTTTGGGTGGGCAAACTGACGCATTAGGGTCGGCGAACGCCAGCCCGCGCGTTCTGGAAACGCTAAGCTGAAAGTATGTTCGTCGCGGGGCGGCGCCGCTCCATCATATTTTCCATCGTCCTCGGCGCCGGACTCATTGCAGTCATCCTGCTGCTGTATATCGGCTGGGTGCTGCTGAACTGGCGCACCGGGATTCTCCTGTTCTTTGGAGTCCTGGTGGTCGCCATGATCATCGCCGGCGTGGTGCTGAACACCACCTTTCTGGTCCGCGAGCTGCGGAGGAACGAGCAGCGCGACGCCTTCATCAACGCGGTGACGCACGAGCTGAAAACGCCCATCGCCTCCATCCGGCTGTACCTGGAGACTTTGCAGACGCGGCCGGTGGACGATGCCAAGCGCCAGCAGTTCTACGGCACCATGATCGAAGACTGCGAACGCCTGCTGGCAACTATCGAGCAGGTCTTGCGCACCGGAAGAATCGGCTCCACGTCGCGGCACAAGCTGAATCGCACGAGAATGGATGTGAATGAGGTAGTGGAAGAGTGTCTAGCCAAGGCGCGCGCGCTGCATCGCGTCACGGCGGAAGCTTTGGAATTTCACCCGGGCCCTCCGGCGGCGATTCTGGCCGATCCGGATGAGGTACGAGCCGCGGTTTCCAACCTGATCGACAATGCCATCAAGTATTCAGCGGCTCCAGGAGGTCACGTGAAAGTGACCGTGGAGACGGCCGCCGTGGACGGCCGATATGTCTCGGTGCGAGTCAAGGATCAGGGCGTGGGCATCCCGAAAATCGAGCTGAAACAGATTTTCAAGCGGTTCTATCGCGTGCCGGGACCGCTGGCCGCACGCATCAAAGGCACTGGCCTGGGCCTCTATATCGTGCGCTCGGTGGCGAAGCGGCACGGCGGCCGCGCCTGGGCGGAGAGCGAAGGGCCGGGCCAAGGCAGCACATTCATTCTGCAACTGCCCGTCGTGAGATGAATCGCATTCTGGTGGTGGAAGACGAGCAGCACCTCGCCGATGGGCTGCGGTTCAACCTGGAGGCGGAAGGCTACCAGGTCCGGGTGGTGGACACGGGCGAGGCGGCGCTGGAGTTGCTGAGAATCGATCCGTCGGCATTCGACGTCGTGATTCTAGATGTGATGTTGCCGGGCAAGGACGGGTTTGCGGTGACTTCGGAAATGCGGCAGGCGGGACAATTCATACCGACGCTGATGCTGACTGCGCGGGGCCATCCCGACGACGTGCTGCGAGGTTTTGCCGCGGGAGCCGATGACTACCTGCCGAAACCGTTTGAATTGAGTATTCTGATCGCGCGCATCCGAGGTCTGCTGCGCCGCAGGGAGTGGCTGCGTACGTCGGCTGCGGCGCAGCCGGCCAGCGCCGCGCCCGTCGAATCCGGCGATACATTTCACTTCGACGGCAAATCCGTGGACTTCGAGCGGCTGGAGCTGCATGTGCGCGACCAGGTTTTTCCGCTGACGCTCATGGAGGCCAACGTGCTGCGCCACTTGATTCGCCACCAGGGCAAACATGTTTCGCGCAAATCGCTGCTGTCGGAAGTGTGGGGGCTGCACGAGGACACGGACACCCGCGCCATCGACAATTTCATCGTGCGGCTGCGGCGCTACATCGAAGAGGATCCGAGTCATCCGCGGCATCTGCTGACGGTGCGCGGTGTCGGCTACCGTTTCGTGGCGGCGCCATCACAACCGGTCTCGAGCGGCGGCGGGGCCAAGTCGAAGCCATAGCGCGCCCTACTTCAATACTTCTTCGATGAAGGCCAATGCGCGCGGGTCCTTGCTCCGGCCCAGCCAGAACATGGCCTGCTTGCGCAGCGCGGCATTGGGATTGCTGCGCGCCACCTGGATCAGCAGCGGGACGCCCTCGCCGCCGGGCATTCGGGTGAGCGCGAAGACGGCTTTCTTCTTGACTTCGGTCTCGGGGTCGTTCGCGATCGCACCGGCAATGGCGGATTCGGCAATTTTCTGCGCGGCCCGCTGCGCCAGCCAGAAGAGAGCCTGGCCGCGGACGCGCGGGTTCTTGTCATCGTGCGCGACGCGAACCACGACGTTCATCGCCTCCGGCTCCTTGCTTTGGGTCAGCGCGAAGACGGCGTGTTCGCGGATTTTGTCGCTCGAATCCTGCTGGACGATGCGGCTGAGCGTCTCGAAGCCGCGTTGGCCCCGCGCGCTTCCCATCCAGAAGATGGCTTGTCTGCGGACCTGGTCGGGCTGAGCGGGCGCGGCGAGTTCATCGAGCACGCGATCGGCGGACGCATCGGCGTGGAGAGCGAGGGCCGAGACCGCAGCGCCGGCCCGGTGCCACTGATCACGCGTTGCAGCGGCCGTGTCCTTCGCCACGCTCGCAAGGTATTGGATGCTGTCGGATGCGTTGACTCCGGTGAGCCAGATAAAGGGCAGGCCGCCCGCGTCCAGCTCGCATTCCGGCGTGAACGCGCGGATCTTATCGATGCGGTGCTCTTCGATCCGGTAGAGCACCACCAGGTGCGTCGGGCCTTCCAGCTTGACAGTCTGATTCGAGGAGGCCGCGATCGGCTGCGCATTGGTGTGCGGTTCAAGGAAGCAGCCGCGGACGTTGTCGTTCCAGCAGCACATCTGGTGGTCGCCCGGGACGATGGGTTCCGCATAACCGATCCAGGCGGGCGAGGACTGCGCGTTGAGGGCCGCGCGCATGGTTGCATCCAGGCCGCCCGAGACCTGGCGAGTCTCGAGGCGCGCGTTCTCAATACGCGGCGGCTGGCCTAAGAGGACGGGCGCTATGGCCAGCGCCACCATCACCGGCTGAACGAATCTCATTTGGCCAGGATCTCCATGAGATAGTCCGTGGCTTCTTTGGAATGCATCAGCGAGAGCTGATTCACGATCTGCTTCTTCACGTTCATATCGGTTTCCTTGCGAGCGATCTCGATCAGGGCCGTTGCGTTGCCCTGGATGAAGAGCGCGTTGATTATGGCTTTTTTATTGTCCGGATCGGTCTCCTGCGTGTACAATGCCGCTAGAGCCGTTCCAGTCTTGCCGCGGCCCATGACGCCCAGTTGATTGATGGCCAGATGGCGCAGGCCGGCGTCCTTCTCGGTTTTCGCCAGCTCGACCAGCTTGTCGGTGTTGCCCGAGATGAACAACCCCTGGATCACGGCGCGTTTCACTTCGGCCGGAGCATCGGCGGTGTAGAGCTGCGCCAGGTCGGCCGAGCCGCCCACGCTGCCGAGCAACTGGATGGCATGCAGCTTCAACTCCGGATTCGATTCGGACTTCGCGACCGCGAGCAGGTTATCGCGGCTTCCCGAGACCATGAAGCTGTTGAGGATCGTGCGCTTCACGTTGACGTCGCCGGCGCCTTTGTAGATGTCCACCAGGACCTGCAGATTGTCGCGGCCGCCGTAGATCCCCAAATACTCGATGGCCTTGCTTTGAAGATCGGGATTGGAGCCGCCCTTAGCCACTTCGGCCAGCAGATCGCGCGACTTCGGCGACCGGCTTTGAGCCAGCACGAACAGCGCGCGCTCCTTGAGTCTGGGCGAGTTGGCGCTCTTGAGAAGTTTTTCCAGCATGGGCACGCTGCGCTCGGGATCGGTATTGACCAGGCTTTGCAAGGCCAGCAGCTTGAGGTCCTCGTCGGTGGCGGATTCGGGAGTAACGGGTTGTCCGCTCTGCTGGCGAATCTCCACCTGCAGCGCCTTGGCGTCGTCCAGCCAGCGGCTGCTGGCGTAACTATTCTGCAACTCGGTCAGGCTGGCGAGGGCCTCGTCGCGATGCCCCTGTTTGTTCTGCGCATAAGCGCGCCAATAGAGCGCGCCGTCGGAGCGGGCGCCTTTGTTTTCGACGACGCGATTGAAGGCGTCGATGGCTTTGTCGTATTCTTTTCGGTCCAGGTAGCTCTTTCCGGCGCGGTAATTGCGCTCGTCGCGGTTTCGATCCTGGCGCAGCGTCCGTTCGGCGTCCCTGGCTCGCTGCCGGGCGTCGCGTTCCGTACGCGAGGCATCTTGGAACGCGAGCAGCGGCAGTTCCGCGAAAGCGGGGGGCCAAGGCGGCAGCGGAGCGAACGCCATGACGGCTGGAACAGAGCCGAACGGCGGCGGAGGCGGGGGAGGGGGCAGCGCCTCGAACAGATCGTGGGGGACAGAATCCGCTGGCGGCTGGGGCGGCTGTTGCGAGAATGCGGGCGCGGCCGCAGCCAGCAGGATCAGAGAAACCAAAACGGACAGTCGAATCATTACAGTCATCCTTTACGACTTTTTCGTGTTCTTGCCAGGCTCAGCCACCGGCTTGCTTTCTTCATCGCGCACTCTCGATCCGAGGACGCGCACTCTGAACAGCAAGCCGCGGCTCTCAATCTGCTGCCGCAGATCGGCGAGCTGGCCGCTGTAGATTTCCGACGGGCTGTGGGCGATTTCGAGGAGGACGCGCTCGAGGTCGTCGAGAACGCTCGCCACGGCCGCGTCGCCGGTGGCCCGAGCGGTCTGGCGGTAGAGCCGGTTGTCGTCCACCAACTCGGCGGCCAGCTCGCGCTCGTCGGAGATGTCGAGCTTGCCTTTCTGTTCCGGAGCGTTGCTCAACTCGGCCAGCACCATCTGCGATCGCTCCAGGTGATCGCCGACCGCGACCAGCAGAATGCGTTCGCGAACCTGCTGGAGGTTTTGCTGGCTGGGCTGGTTCTGGGCGGCCCCGGTCGCCTCGCCGCGCCGCGACAGCCGGCCGGCCAGGAACGCGGACAGCACGAGCACGGCCATGGCCGGCGCCCAGATCCACCAATGGAATGCGCGGCGGGGAGGGCGCACGTGCAGCCCTCCTTCAATGCGCCGCCACACTGCTTCGCCATAAGCGGCGTTCCGCTCGGGGACTGGTGCGGAATCGACCGTGTTGAGCACGAGCTGGAGCGACCGGAACTCCGCGCGGCACGTCTGGCACGCGGCGAGATGGTCCTCGATTCCGGCTGCCTCCGCCGGCTCCCCGTAATAGAAAAGCACCAATTGTTCTTGACTCAGATGTTTCATCGCGCTGAACCTACCACCGGTTCCAAGCTCCGGCGCAGCTTTTGCACGGCTCGAAAAATGCTGTGCTTGGTGGCGTTGATTCCGGTGCCGAGCGCCTGGCCGATTTCTTCGATCGACAGGCCTTCAAAATGCCGGAGTACAAACGCCGTTCGTTCCTGAGCGGTCAGTTCGTCGAGCGCCGAGTTGACCCTGTCCTTCACCTGGCTGCCGTACAGGATTCGATCCGGACCGGGCGCGGCCTCGGGCAGCGATTGAAGAATGTCGCGGCCTTCCCGCGGGCCCTGCTCTCTTTTCTCTTCGTGCCGCTTTCGAATTCGTATCAGATCCAGGGCGTAATTGGAGGCGATGCGGTACAGCCAGGTGGAGAAGCTGGAGCGGGCTTCATACCGGGAAAGCCGGCGATAAGCCCGCAAGAACGTCTCCTGCACCACGTCTTCGGCGTCCTGCTCATTTCCGGTCATGCGAAAGGCCAGGCGGAAGATGGCGCGGCTGTGCTGCTCGACGAGCAGTCGAAAAGCGTCGCTGTCGCCCGACTGCGCCCGCTCGACCGCGCCGCCGGCTTCCACTTCCATCCGTCCTTTAGACTGCGGATTTTGCTAACGGTTAGGCGGCTGGACGGGTGAATTGGCGCCGGTTAACGGGTCCGGACCGATCGGGGGGCGGATCGAGGGGGGCACGCGGAGAGGCATCACAACTCTGTCGATCACGATCTGAATGTCGAAGCACGCCGGAAGTTCGCGACAACGCCGGACCTTGCCAAAAACCAGCGCCTTCACTACCTTGAGCCGAACCTCCGAGCTTCGCGGGATGGCCCGCAAGCACTCCACTCGCAAGCTGGATTGCGAGATTTCAACCATACGTCCACGTACTGGCGGGAACTTGGCCGAACCGGCCGGGCTGATGACGGCAGACGCGTCGGTGTCATATCGCAGCTCACGTGGTCTGCGGAAGAAGGATAGGATCTTGGCAGGCTTCATGATGGAATTCGGGGCTCCGGCGTGCGTGCCCTTTTGGTGGAGTCCGACGAGGCGGAGAAGGTTTCATGAACGGCTCACCCGCGGCGTTGGGCTACATTGCAGGAGAACCGGGGGTGCGTGGAACCCAACCGCGGAATCGCTCGTCTCAAGCCATGGAACCACTTCGGGCATTACGCTACGCCCTGGAGGGGCGATGCGTGGATGGGCCGCTTGCCTGGCGCTGCCACAGGGTGTGAAAATAGAAGAGCACTTCGAAAGCGATGGACCAGATTGATGGGGCAGAGCCGGTAAGCGCTGCCAACTCCAACAAACGGTCGCTCCTGGGCACGTTGCTGCATTGGGCGCGCGACCTGGTTTTCTCCGTCGTCCTGGCAGTGATCGTCATCCTGTTCCTGTATCAGCCGGTGAAGGTAGAAGGAACCAGCATGATGCCCACCCTGGACGATCAGGAGCGGATTTTCATCAACAAATTCGTGTATCGGTTCCATTTTTCGAGCGTGGATCGCGGCGATACGGTGGTCTTCTGGTACCCGGGCGACCCCACTAAGTCTTACATCAAGCGCGTGATCGGCGTTCCCGGCGACCGCGTGGAAGTGGATCACGGCACGGTGATCGTGAACGGGCAGGCGCTGGTGGAAGAGTACGTGCCCTCGGAGTTTCGCGACGACAGCTCGATGGCGGCCAAGACCGTGCCGCAGGATGAGTACTTCGTACTTGGCGATCACCGCAGTTCCTCCAACGACAGCCGCTCCTGGGGCATGGTGCCGCGCCGGTACATTTACGGGAAAGCCGTCTTCATTTATTGGCCGCTGGACAAAATGGGCATATTAAAATAGGGCGTGAATAATCTCAACGCGCCCGGCGCCCGATTCCTGTCAGGAATTGACGTTTCCAGTTATCAGCGGACGGTGGATTGGACGGCCGTCGCGGGCTCTGGAATCCAGTTCTGCTATATCAAGGCGACAGAAGGCTCCTCCTGCGCCGACCACGGATTCGCGCAGCATTGGCGGCGTGCCGGGGAAACCGGACTGGCCCGCGGGGCCTACCATTTCTTCCATCCCACGATGCCGGTCACAACACAAGCGAATTTTTTTCTGCACACCGTCGGGGAGCCTCAGCCGGGCGATCTTCCGCCGGCGCTGGACCTGGAGGCGCCGGAAGAGTGGGTGGGGATTCCGGCCGCAGCCCGCGCGGCGCTGGCAATCAAATGGCTCGAAATCGTCGAAACGCGGCTGAATCTCGCGCCGATTGTTTACCTCAGTCCGGCCTTCATGATTGAAACGCTCCGGAACGCTTCCGCGCTGGGGCGCTACCGGCTGTGGCTGGCCGAGTACACCTCGGCGGCGGCGCCGCGAGTTCCGAGTCCGTGGACGGCTTGGACGTTTTGGCAGCACATGGGAAAGGGCAGAGTGCCGGGCGTTGCTTTGCCTGTGGATCTCAATTGGTTCAACGGAACAGCCGGCGATCTCCAGGCGCTGGCGGTCGCGGCGCCGCAGATTAGTCCAGTGCCGCCGGTCGTAGCGAGCTAGCTCGGAACGCTTCAGGCGAGCAATCCGCGGAACTTGGGATTCTCGTAGCCTGGAAAAACGGTCTTGAGGCCCGGATTGCCGAGGTGTTTGGCCACCAGTTCGCCCAGGATGTCGCGGAAATCGGTGGTGAGAGCGAGATCGCGGCTTTCGTAGAGCTGCTCGTCCGCCATGCCCGGCCAATCACCGTAGACCTTGCCGCCTTGCACCTCGCCGCCCATGACGAACATGACATTGGCGTGGCCATGATCAGTGCCGCGGTCGCCATTCTCGCGCGCCGTGCGGCCGAACTCGGACATGCTGACCACGCAGACATCGGCCATCCGGTCGCCCAGGTCCAGATAGAAAGCCGCCAGCGCCTGACCGAACTGTGCCAGATTGTTGGCGAGCTGGCCGGCGGCGGGTTGCGCGCCGACCTCGTTGACGTGCGTGTCCCATCCGCCGATGTCGGCGAACGCAACCTCCAGACCCACGTCGGCCTTGATGAGGCGCGCGATCTGTTGCAGGCTGTTGCCAAAGCCGCCGCCGGGATACCTGGCACCATTGGCGGGCGTGTAGCTCTGCTTCTGGATCGCCTGGAGCATCTTGACGGCGCTGAAGGTCTCTTTGCCGGTCCCATGCAGCACGGTGTCGAGCGTCGATTCGTACATGCTCTCGAAGGTAGCGGCGCCGCGCGGATCGCGGACCTGAAAATCATTCAGATTATTGACTGCTACCGCGTCGTTGCGGCCGCGAAGCGTGCGCGCCAGACTCGAGCCCAGGCTGATGGCGCGCACGGGCGACGCCGGGCCGCGCGCCTTGGGCAGAGCTCGGTTCATCCAGCCATCCGGAGTCGCTTTGAGTCCGGGCGTGCCGGACTCCATGTAATCCTGCGCGTCGAAGTGCGAACGCGTCGGGTCCGGCGAGCCGACCGCGTCGACAATCGCCAGGCGCCCGGAGTCGTAAACCGGCTTGAGCGGAGCGAGCGACGGGTGCAGGCCGAAGAATCCATCCAGATCAACGGCCGACTGCGGCGTGCCGTCCGGCTTGGGGATCGCGATGGAGGGGCGAAGATCGTAGTAACGCTGTTCGCCGAACGGGATAACCATGTTGAGGCCGTCCACGGCGCCGCGCTGGAAAATCGCCACCAGGATCTTCTTGCGATTCTGAGAACCATCGGCGGCGTACACGGAGCGTGAGAGCCAAGCCGGGATCGAACCGACGCCGAAGATGGCGAATGCGGAATTTTTCAGAAAAACACGTCTGGACGTCATGAAATGCAAACCTCCGCGGGCACGAACGCCCGCTCTACTGCTACCTTCGCTGAAAATCCGGTGAACCGATCACCAACCCGGCTACCAGCGCCGGAGTTTTCTGCTTCTGAGCCTCCAAGGCTTTCTCGATTGCGGCGCGAGTCTGAGGCGAGGCGGTGCGGAACAACAGCGTCCTGGCCACCTCGACCGGATCGCTCCCGAAGCGCGCCAAATCCACCTTCACGCCGGCGACGTGGTTTTGCGCGAGTTGCAAGGCGAAGTTCATGCGGGCGATCAGCGCCGACGAGTTCACCCATTCCGCGTTCAGGTTGGAATAGCCGGTGGGCTCGAGTTTGCGATACAGCGGCTCGCCCAGATTCCCGACTTGATTGGCCAGCACCCAGGCATCGGTCACGGTGGCGTCCAGCGCGCGCACCGAGCTGGCCACCATTTCGAACGGAGTCTTGATCTTGGCGCGATAGGCTCCCTGGGACCAGAATTCCTTGGACGCGAGCATGGTTTTCACGACTTCTCGAATGTCGCCATCGGTCTTCTGGAAGGTGGCGGCCATTTTCTGAACCAGCGCCTCGGGAGGATCGTCGGCGACGAAGCGTTGCGCCAGCTCTTTGGAAATGAAGTGCGCGGTGGAAGGATGCGAGGCCAGGATGTCGAGAACTTTTTCGCCGTCTTCGACGCCCCCGCCGGCCGGGATCACGTGGCCCAGCACAACCTTTTCGCCTTTGTCGTGCAGCTTGTCGTTATAGAAAAATCCGCCGCCACGGCGCGGCTCCTGGATGGTCCAGCCGGTGAAGCAGCGCGCGACTTCGGTGACGTCGTGCTGCGTGTAGCCGCCGTTGACGCCCAGCGTGTGGAGTTCCATCAGCTCGCGGCCATAGTTTTCGTTCAAGCCGCGCTTCACTTTCCGGTTCTTATTGTTGGCGTCAATGTCCGGCCGGACCGACTGGAAATTGTCCAGGTAAAACAGCATGGCCGGGCTCTTGGCGGTGGCTTCGAGCAGATCGCGGAACCGGCCGAGCACGTGCGGGCGAATGGCTTCACGCTCATAGTCGGGAAGCAGGAACCGGTCCGAGCCTTTGTCGTAAAACACGTTGAAGTGGTTGAACCAGAAATCGTCCAATTCCTCGGCCAACTGACGGTTGCTTTCGACGGCGCGCAGGAGCTTCGAGACCAGCAGGTCGTACGCCACCACTTGTTGCGGCGCGTTGAGCAGTTGAATCTTGCGTTGTACTTCCACCGGCGCGACGCCGAAGAGCTGCTGCCGCATCGGGCGCGGCATTGCGATGAGCGCCTCTTCGAGTTTGTCGCCGCTCAGGGATTCCAGCAGCTCGCGTTTCCTTTCGGGCGAGCCTCCGCGCAGGGTCTGGAGTTCGGCTGGATCGAGGACCTGGTTGAGGGATTTAACCGGCTCCATGTCGGCGTTGGGATCGGACGCGACTGCGGCGGCCCCGTCCGCGCCGGTTCTCCGAACTTTGAAACGGGCCATCAGCCGCTCCACCGTGGCGCGCAGCAGCGGATCGTCCGGCATCGGCTGGCGGCCTGCGGCGATGGCTCGAAGCATCTGCGGCGAGGGGTAGCGCTGCACCGTCTGCATAGGCGTCATGTTCAGCGATTCGAGCGGCTGGAGCTTGGCTTCGAGATTGGGATTTTCCGCGATTCGTTCTGGATGGAGCTGCGAGTCGATCCATTTCTTCAGCCCGATCTTTTTCACCCGCTCGACGTCGCCCGGCCGGGGACCGAAGGTCAGCCGATCCAACGCGTGCAGGATCTGCTCGTCCTTGTTGAGCCTTTTTTGGAACAACTTGGCGTGACGGCGGGCCTCGTCGGCGTCCTTGGACGCCTTGCTCGACGATATGGCTGGAAGCGCGAGAAAAAGCGAAAGCAGAAGGCCAGCGTAAGCGGGCTTCCTCATTACAGTGTGTTGCCTCACTATCCATTAAACGCGGGAGTCGGCAGGAAGTTTACGATAATCGACTTTGCTCTTGACAATGTACCATAACACTAGTACACTAGCACTGTAGATGAACCACTCAGCATTAGATGGGCGAGATGGGCGCTTTGAGTTCCGGCTGGATGGCCGGAGCGGCGTTCCGGCTTATCGGCAGATCATTGATCAAGTGCTGGGGGGAATCGCGGCGGGGAGTTTGAAGCCAGGCGATCAGTTGCCGACGGTGCGACAGCTCGCGGTCGACCTGGCGATCAACCCGAACACGGTGGTGCGCGCCTATCGCGAACTCGAGATTCGCGAGGTGCTGGAGACGCAGCAGGGGACCGGCACGTTCGTCACGGGGAAAAAGCCGAAGACCGATGAGCTGGAGCGGCGGCGGCGTGTCGCTCAGCTAGCGGGCGAACTGCTGGCGCGAGCCGGGGCCGAGGGGATCACGCTGCGGGAACTATTGGACTACTTCAACGAATTGCACAAAGAGCAGGACAGGAGGGCTTGAGCTATGCCATTGCCACTGAATCTTCGTCGAACCATGACGGGCGAAGGGAGCCGGATGAGCCGCCGGCAGCTGAGCGGCGTCGGGGTCGCGGTGTTCCTGATATGCATCGCGATTAGCATTCCGATTACGGGGCAATACAAGAATCCGGCGGCGGCCATGGTGGGCGCCCTGGTCGGTTTGTATTTCCTATTCGCGATTCGCGTCGCCGAGCAATGGCAGAAGGCGGCGGTGCTGCGGCTGGGCCGTTACCGTGGCCTGCGCGGTCCGGGAATCTTCATGATCATTCCGGTGATCGATCGGATCAGCCAGTTCGTGGATCAGCGCGTGCGCGTCACCGACGTCAAGGCGGAGTCAGCGCTGACGCGCGACACCGTGCCGGTCAATGTGGATGCGATCATCTTCTGGCTGGTGTGGAACGCCGAGAAATCCATTTTAGAAGTAATGGATTTCGATCACGCCATCACGATGAGCGCGCAGACCGCGCTGCGCGAATCGATCGGGCGGCACGATCTGGCGCAGATGATCACCGAGCGGGAGATGCTGGGGCGCGAGTTGCAGAAGATTCTAGACGAAAAGACCAATCCGTGGGGCATCACGGTGCAGTCGGTGGAGATTCGCGACGTTCACATCCCGCAGGCGCTGGAAGACGCCATGTCGCGGCAGGCGCAGGCCGAGCGGGAGCGGCAGGCGCGCATCATTCTGGGCACGGCGGAGACGGAGATTTCCGCCAAGTTTTCCGAGGCGTCCGCGGTTTATATCAACAATCCAGTGGCTCTGCACCTTCGGGCCATGAACATGTTGTACGAAGCGATCAAGGAAAAAGGATCGATGGTGATCGTGCCGTCCACGGCCGTGGAGACCATGGGCCTGGGCGGCTTGCTCGGCACGGCGTCGTTGTCCGGGCAAAAGCAGTGACAGCAAAGGCGGCGACTTCGGGAGGGACGTATGGCGAAATTCCTAGAAGCGGTTTTCATTCTTGGCTGCTCGCTGGTTGGGTTCGGGTTGAGCGATTCCGGTGGCAATGCCGTACAGAGCACGGTACGGTACAGCCTGCGCCTGGTGGGCTGGTCGCAGGATCGCGGCGGTTTGGTTGTGGCGCCGGCTACTCGCGGCGCAACACTTCCATCGGCTTGCGATGCAGGAGACCGTAGGCCGGTAACCACGCGGCTCCTACGGTGAGCAGCACGGCCGTCAAGAGACCGCCGGCGATCGCTTTCCAGTCCAGGATCGCTTGGGCGCGCTGGAAGACGATGCTCAGCACGGCGCTCGCGAAGCCGCAGCTCAGCAGGCAGGCAATAAAACCGGATAGAAGCCCGAGTGCGGCAAACTCGATGGTATAGAGCCGGAGCAGCGTATTGCGACGAGCGCCCAGCGCCGAGAAGATACCGATTTCACTCAGCCGCGTTGCGCGGGAAGCTGCCACGATGGCGATGAGGAGGCATAGCCCGGCGCCGATCGCCACCCACGCGGTGACGCGCACCAGCGTCATGGCATCGTCGCTGACCGCGTGAATCGTGCCCACGATGTCCTCGGAGCTGAGCACGGCCAGGGTGGGGAACTCGGTGCGGACGGCTTGCTCGACCGCCGCGAAACGGTTCGGTTTGATGTGGAGACCCGCGACGTGAAGACTGGCCGGACTCAGGCTGCTGCAATCCAGTTCCAGGCCGGCCCAGAAACGTTCGACCGGAGTGAATTTTCGAACGTTGGTCACGGTCGGCAGCACAGTCCGATCGCGATCCACCAGCACGAGAATCGAACCGGCCCTGATGCCAAGCGGGAGCGCCACGTCCTCCGCGACGACCGCGGGCGGCAGAGCTCCGTCAACCGGATGAGAGTCCTGGTCGCACACCGCGAGAAACGATCTGTTGTCCAAGCCGGAATTCGCGCGCTGCTCCAGGTAATAATCGACGGTCATGGTTTGGAGATGATTCGAAGGAGCAAACATCGGCTGCCGCTGAGTAGTCTTCGTAATTCGCAAATAGTAATCGTTCCACTGACTCGCGGTGAGCGCATTCACCCCTTGTGACGCCAGAAGAAGTTCGGAACGCAGATCGGCGCCGGAGGGGTCAGGCGCTACGGCCTGACGAGCGGCGATTGAGATCGGGATGCAAGCGTCCCTTCCACCGGCAGTGTCCAGTGTGTAGTTCGCAGGACAGGAGCCGTCCGCGAGAACAGGCAGCGGCTGCAGAGAGCGGCGGCGCTCTGGAGGCGCGCTAGCCGGCAGCGCGGCGTGTGCCTTGAAGCGCTCTATGGGTGGGTTCTTCACCATGCGCAGTTCCAGCCTGGCCTGGGTCAGGATCTGAATTCGCTCCACGCCCGGCAGGCGTTCGAGGAAGGCCCGCACGCTGGCGCGATCGGTTTCGCGAAAACCAGCCAGGTACAGGCCGTTTCGATCAAACGGGAGGACATTGAATATGCCGCGGACAACGGCGGCGCTGACTTCGAATGTAGCCGCCAGAAGAGCAAATACGGTGGCGAGAACAACAATCAGGAGCCGCGAATGATTTCCCGGCCGATGAAGCATTGCGAGGCCGTGCCGCAGCATGGGCGCGTTCCATGTCCAGCCGGCGGTTGCCGCGCGGTGCAGCAGGTGAAGCGAAATGGCGGTCAGCAGCCAGGCGATGAAAATCGTTCCGGCCAGCGCGGCGGTGAGGAAGCCTGCCAAAGTCCAGGAGCCGAGCATGCGGTAGGCCAGAGTGGCCACCGAAGCACATGCGATTGCGGCGGAGATCCATCCGAATGCGCTCCGGGCGCGGGATCGGGGCGCTGCCTCGCGGGTGTCGCGCCTTAAGGCCAAGGCAGGCTTAAGACGCTGGATCATGAGCGCAGGATGAACGAGCACCGGGGTCATGGCGCCCAAGGTCGCGGCGGAGCTCTCCAGGATGAGTTCCGGACGCCACACGGAAACGGGCGCAAGAGCCAGGTACCTGGACGCCAGCGCCAGCATGCTGGAGCGCATGAGCAAGCTAAGCGGGATGCCGATCACGAGCGCGGCAGCGGCCATGCAGGCGATTTCAGCAAAAAAGACGAAGGCCAATTGATCGCTCCGAGCGCCCAAAATGCGGAGGATGGCTAGCTCTGGCAGCCGGGCGTCGGCATGCTGGCGGACCGCAATGGCCACCCCGATGGCGCCGAGAACCAAAGCCAGGAAAGCGGTGACGGTTAGAAAGGACGCCGCGTCCTCCGTTACGGCGGTCTGTTGCCGGTGTGTGCCGTGAAAATCGCGGATGTTGCCCTCGGGAAAAATCTCGCGCAGGCGCCGCCGGACGAAGTCCAGGTCCGAGGGCCGCGGAAGGCGGATTAAGACGCGGTGCTTGACCAGGTTTTCGGAGCGCTCGATTCCGGTTCGCTGATAGGCTTGGCGCGACAAAATGCAACGCATCCCGAGGCCGAGTTCGTCCGTGAAGCGGTCAGGCTCGGCAGCGATGGTCGCCGAGATGCGGAAAGGCTGGCCGGCGATCTGAATGGTATCGCCTTCCCGCACATCAAACCGCGCCAGCACGTCGTGCGAGACGGCTACTGTGTTAGCTCTGAGGGCTTGAGCGAGCCGGAGGGACGGGCGCAGCCGGAGGTCGCCATAGAACGGGTAGACGGCGGGATCGATGGCTTTAACAGCGATCACACCGGGATCCGGCGATTGGCTGGAAGAGGCCATGGTCAACGTGGTTTCGAGCAGTGTCCACGCGATGCCTTGAGGTTTCATCTGATCCAACGCGTCCGCCTGCTCCTGGAGGAGCGAATCCCGGGGATCGATGGCAACGTCGGCAGCGAGCCAGGCTCGAGAATCACCGCGCAAGGCATCGCGGGCGGCCTCAGCGGCGCCGCGGACTCCGCTGATGCTGGCGACGCTGAGCGCCATTGCCGAGGTAATGAGGGCGGTCCGAGTGCGCGAGTTTCGCAGGCCGCGCCAGGCGAGCCTTAGACCGGTGCGCCAGAAATGAGGTTGGAGCATCGCACGCTTCACCATGATAACGCCCGCCCCGGGCTTCAAGAGCCTGGCACCCGGGAAACGCCTCGCGCTAACCTGATGAGTTGACGCGCCGGGCCTCAGTCGCTGGTCTAATTTTCGCTCTGGCGACGTGCGCCAGCGCGCAGCCCGGGATCCGTCAAAACGGCGTGGTGAATGCAGCCAGCCTGATTCCACCGACGCTTCCCGGAGGCGTCATCGCTCGCGGAGCGCTATTTACCATTCACGGCGTACGGTTAGGCTCGGCGGGCCACACGACGGTGACGGTGTCGCAGAACGGGAGCGCGACCCCGGTCACAGCCCTGAAGATCGATGCCAGGCGAATCGACGCGCTGATGCCCAAGTCCGCCCCGGCCGGTTCGAGCGCCCTGGTAGTAACGGTAGACGGCCAAGCGAGCAAGCCGTTCCCGATGGAGGTGGCCGCATCGAATCCCGGCATCTTCAGCCGGAACGGAGAGGGATGGGGACCAGGGCGGATCGACAACATCGCTCCCTCCGGAAGCCGTTCTCCGAATTCGATCGCCAACCCGGCTCGTCCCGGGCAGCGCGTAAGGCTGGTGACCACGGGCCTGGGCGACAGAAAGCAGGCGAGGGTGATAATCGGCAACCGGGCCGCAAGGGCGGGGCCGCCGCACGCCACCGGGGAGGCCGGCGAGGAAGCGATCACGTTCCAGCTCCCGCACGACGCTCCTCGCGGTTGTTACGTGCCCGTGTATCTCCAGGCGGCGCCCGCACGCGCCAGCAACGTGGTGACGATCACGATTGGCTCCGGTTCCGGACCATGCGATGCCGGACCGGTGCCGCTGCTATCGTCCGAAGGAACCGGCATCGTCGTCCTTTCACGCACCAGGATCAAAGCGCGCCGGAGCAACATCGCGGATGAGGTTGAGGACGACGCCAGGATCACGTTCAACAAGACCGCAAGCGAGCCGGTGTTGACGCCCCTGCGCCTATTGCCGCCGGCGGGTTCCTGCACGGCTTACACCAGCAGCTTCCAGGCCGACACCGATCTATCCACATCCATTTCTTCGATTCTCGGTCCGGGAGGGGAAGGCCTGGATGCGGGCGGGAAGCTGATGTTAACCGGGGCGGGCTCCAGCCGGTCCATTGGTGAAAGCTGGGGAAATCCAGGCAGCTACCGAGCGCATCTCGGAAGCGCCAGCCTGGACCGCCGCGGCCCAGCGTTGTTCCTCGAGCCGGGCCAATTCGTGCTGCGAGGCACGGGCGGCAAAGACGTGGGACCATTTCGTGCCAGCTTCCGGGTCCCCACTCCTTTCGACTGGGTGGATCGCGACCAAATTTCCGTGGTGGATCGCAGCCAGGGCGTGACGGTGCACTGGAGAGGCGCCACCAGGGATCAATTGATGGCGATCGTGGCCAGGAATGTGGATCAGATCACGACGGCCATCGGCCTGTGCGTTTGCGTCGCACCGGCTTCATCAGGGCAATTTCCGATTCCAGCGGTGCTGCTGGCGAACGTTCCGACTTCGCGCGACATTCCCGGCACGCCGTTCGATGAGTTGGTCATCGGAGCCCTGTCGTCGAAGCTGCCCTCGATTCAGGCTTCCGGGCTGAGCGGCGGATTTGTGGTGAGCATCTACGCCACCGGCCGGATCGTCGAGTATCGC
>DASQHQ010000220.1:0-3554 GCA_035632015.1 Bryobacteraceae bacterium | reverse complement strand
GCGTAGGACCGGACGCCGGTGATCCGCCCGCGCATGTAAGGATCCACCGAGAGATAGGCGCTCTTGACCAGCACCTGGCCGTCCGCGAGGGCGGGCATCGGCGCCGCGACCAGAGCGAAGTCGGTTTCTTTCGGATATCCGGCCGGCCGCGCCTTAAGCTGGAACTGGCGACTCACACTGGGCAATGGTCCGAGTTTAGTGGCTGACATGGTTTTCCCATTATCTCAGGTCGGACTGCACGGCAATTCATCGTGCCGCGTCAAAGTTAGAAACCATGCCCAGCCTCGCTACGCGCGCCGTTCTTCTGAGTTTCACACTCGTTTGTGTCTTGGCTCAGCCCAAGAAGGGATTCGAGGTCGCCACGATCAAGCCCAATGCCGAGAAGGACAACCGCTTCATGATGCCCGGCGGTCCGCAGGGTGGAACCTACAAAGCCACCGGCGTCACACTCAAGATGCTCATCATGTACGCCTATGGAGTGCGGGCAGCTTTCCAAGTAGCGGGCGGTCCAAGTTGGATTGGAACCGAGCGGTGGGACATCCAGGCGAAAGTCGCAGGGGAAACGCCCGTGACGCGGGACCAGTTCTTACAGATGCTGCGAGACCTGCTCGAAGACCGGTTCCAATTGAAAGCCCGGCGCGAGTCTAAGGAAATGCCGGTCTACGAGCTGGTGGTGGCGAAGAACGGGCCGAAGCTGACGCCGCACACTGGTGGCGCTCCCAAGCCTGAAGACCGGATACGAATAAGGTATGGCTCACTTCAGTTTCGGCAGGGCACCCCAGCAGGCCTTGCGTTTCAGCTCTCAGTGCAGCTAGGCCGAACTGTGATCGACAAGACCGGACTCACGGGCGAGTACGACTTCAACTTGGAATGGGCGCCGGAGCCCGGCCAGGGCGGCCTGGAAGGCATCGGACTTCCCCCGGACCCCAACCTCCCTCTCGCTCCCGCCGATCCCAATCGCGCGTCCATTTTCATCGCGATCCAGGAACAGCTCGGGCTGCATCTCGAATCGCAGAAGGGACCGGTCGAGATGGTCGTGATCGATAGTGTGGAGAAACCGTCCGCCAACTAACGCCCGCCGGGTCACGAACGTTCCCTATTGAAAATGTTTGACATTCGTGTTATCAATATTCATATTGGGAGGTTGTCGCCATGGCTAGCACGGTCTGGAAGGGGCATCTTACCTTCGGTCTGGTTTCGTTCCCGGTCAAGCTGTTCACCGCCGCCCGCGGCGAGAGCATCAGCTTCAATCAGCTTCATAAATCCGACAACTCGCGCATCAAGCAGGTGATCTACTGCCAGGCCGAGGATAAACCCATCCCGCGCAGCGAAATCGTCAAGGGCTACGAGTACGAAAAGGACCGTTACGTCGTCCTGGAGGACGAGGAAATAAAGAAAATGGCCCCTTCGACGGCCAAGGTGATGGAGATCCTCGAATTCGTCAAAGCCGAAGAAGTCGACCCCATCTACTTTGAGACCTCGTTCTACATGGCGCCCGACGACGCGGGCGAGAAACCCTACGCGCTGCTCTACGACACGCTGAAACGCACCGGCTACGTGGGCGTCGCGAAGATCGCGATGCACAATCGCGAGCACATCGTCATCTTCCGTCCCGGCAACTTCGGCCTGCTGATGCACACCATGTATTTCGCGCACGAGGTGCGCAAGGTGGAGGAATTTCGCACCGACACCAGCGTGGTGAAGGAGCAGGAAGTGAAGCTGGCGGAGATGCTGGTGCAGTCGCTAGCCGCTGCATTCGAGCCGGAGAAATACCACGACACCTACCGCGACAACTTGCAGGCGCTCATCGACGCCAAGATCAAGGGCCAGGAAGTGGTGACGCCGCCTCACGCCGAGCCCGCCAAGGTGATCGACATCATGGAAGCGCTCAAGCAAAGCCTGGCCATCGCCAAAAAACCGCCCGCTTCGGTGGAAGCGCTGGAAGCGGAAGCGCCCAAGCAAAAGGCAACGGGAAAAAAGCAGAAGACCGCCCGCGGTTAAGCCGTGGCGCACGCGCTCCTGCGTGCCGCGTTCGCACTCGTGCGAACGCCTGGCCGTTAGACGGCCGCGCCGGCCTGCTCGGGAAACCGCTTCAGCAACTCCTCGGCATACAAGGCCCCAGCCGGCGTCTCCTCATGCTTGAAGAACACGTACACGTCGCGGCCCTGCGCTAACAACTGCTCCACGCGCCCGGCGATCTCCTTGCGATCCTCGACCGAATATTCCGGCATGCGCAGGCGCGAGTATACGAAGTTCGCCGTCACCACCTCGGGGATCACGAGCTTCTCCGATTCGGCCAGGCACAGCGCTGCACCGTGTTTTTCGAGCAGCCGGTAGACCGGGTCTTCGAGCCAGGAGGCATGCCGGAATTCGAACGCGCAGCGGATCTCGCGCGGCAGCGTCGCCAGGAAATCCGCCAGCAGCGCCTGATCACACTTCATGGCGGGCGGAAGCTGGAAGAGCACCGGGCCCAGCCGGCGCGCGGTTCGCAACGGGTCGATGGCGCGAAAGAAAACGTCGGTGAACTCCGAAGGCTTGAGCCGCTGGATGTGCGTGATGCGCATGTGCGCCTTCAGCGGAAACACGAAGCCGGGCCGCGTTTCTTTCACCCAGTTTTCGAGCGTCGACGCCGACGGCAAGCGTCGAAACGTGTAATTGATCTCCACCGCGTTCAATCTTTCGGCGTAGTAGGAAAGAAATTTCTTGTGCGGCAATTTTTCCGGATAGAATTCCGTCTTCCAACTGGGGTAAGCAAAACCGGACGTTCCGGAGTAGAGGTGAGCCATGGGGAATCCGGCATCCGACCGCGGGATCGGCGCATCCAATACAATAGTTCAAGTACTTGTGTCTCCGCAAAACCCCAAGAAACGCTCCTCCGAGCGTTTGCGCGAGCTGTGGCCCGACATTCGCGAGATGATGCGCCCGCGCCGGCGCATCCTGGCGGTCGGATTCGCGCTCATGGTCATCAGCCGCGTCTGCGGCCTGGTTCTGCCCACCTCCACCAAGTTTCTGATCGACAACGTTATCGCGAAGAAGCAGCTCAATCTGCTGTTGCCGCTGGTGCTGGCAGTAATGGCCGCGACCATCGTGCAAGGCATCACGTCCTTCTCCATCACCCAGACGGTTTCCAAGGCCGCGCAGCGCCTGATCGCAGAAATGCGGTGCAAGGTGCAAGCGCACATCGGCCACCTGCCGGTGGCCTACTACGATTCGAACAAGTCGGGGACGCTGGTGGCGCGCATCATGACCGATGTGGACGGTATCCGCAACCTGCTGGGCACCGGCCTGATCGAATTCCTGGGCGGCCTGCTGACGGCGTTTTTGGTGCTCGGATTTCTACTGCGCATCAGTTGGCTGCTGACCAGCATTGCGCTGGCCATCATCATCGTGTTCGCGCTGGCGCTTCAGAAGGCCTTCACCACCATCCGGCCGATTTTTCGCGAGCGCGCCAAAATCAACGCCGAAGTGACCGGCCGGCTGACTGAGTCGCTGGGCGGCGTGCGCGTGGTCAAGGGCTATCATGCCGAGGCGCGTGAAGAAGAGGTCTTCGGCTC
>DASQHQ010000219.1:0-4530 GCA_035632015.1 Bryobacteraceae bacterium | reverse complement strand
GGTGGATTGACAGCCGGCCGCGGTTAGGGAGCTGAAATCGCCCGTGAGAGACGCCGCCGTGGGGACGTGAGTAATCAACTGCGGCGGAGTGGAACGGTTGCGCGTGCCCTGAAAACCGCCGAAGAAGAACAGCCTGTCCTTGACGATCCTGCCGCCGGCGGTTCCACCGTACTGATTGCGTTTCAAGCTGTCGTGCGTGGCGGCGAAGAAGTTGCGGGCATTCACGTCGCCGTTGCGCAGATACTCGAAGAGATCTCCGTGGAACTGATTCGAGCCGGACTTGGTTACCACGTTGACGGTGGCGCCGGGGTGAATCCCGAAACGGGGAGAGACGGCGCTGGTCTCGACGCTGAACTCCTGGATGGCATCCGGGAACGGCGTGGGGAGGTTGACGTTGGACATGGCGTCGGTATTATCGCCGCCATCCAGCAGGTAGGCGGTGCCATTGCTCTGTCCGCCGGCTACGGAAATCCTGGTGGCGCTGTAAAAGGTCTTGCTGCCGGTGTCGCCCGAGTCGCCGTAGGAGGCCGCGCCGAGACTTACGATCAACTGGGTGGCCTGCCGCCCGTTCAGGGGAAGCTCGTTGATGCGCTGCTGATCGATGGAGACCGAGATGGAGTTCTCCTTGGTCTCGACCATGCTGGCGGTGGCGCTGACCTCGACGCGCTCGGTGATGGATCCGATCTGCATGGTGGCATTGATCTGGATGTTGTTATTCGCGGTGAGGACGATGCCGGTTTGCACATAGTCCTTGAAGCCCGGGGCCTTGACCTCGAGTTTGTAGGGACCTACGGGCAGGTTGGTGAGGACGTAATGACCGCTGGTGTCGGTGACCGTGGACCGGCTGAGCTGCTTGTCGGTCTCGGTCATGATCACCGCCGCCGAGGGCAGGGCGCCGCCAGTGGGATCGGAAACGGTACCGCTGACTTCAGCGACCGCCACGGCCTGGGCTTTGGCGGCCCGCGGCGCGGAAAAGGTGAGGACGGCAAGGGCCAGGAAGGCTGCCGCCTTCGGCAAGGATAGGCGCGACATCTTTGGGTTCCCCTCTCTAAGCTTTGCTTGTTTCGTATAGTGAGACAACTTGGTCCACTTATCGCGATTTGAGCAAATATAATACGGACGGCCGACGGTTGTCAATGGCGGTGCTGTTAATGTCAAGGCAAAGTAGAAATGTCCCCTTCCCGGCAAAGTAGAAACGTCCCCTTTCCCCTTGGCCTCGGAGAAGTGCATGTTAATCTGCGAGTGCCGGTGAAGCGGAGACGGGCAATGCTGGCGAGCAACCCTATCGAGGAATAGCCGGCCGGAACTCATCGCGGACGATGCGGATGAGCAGGGCGCGTTGTTCCTCCCGTGGCGCCCTCTGACTGGGCCCGGGGGCCGACCAGCGGGAGGCGGTACCCCGCCCCAGGTTTGGATGGTTGTTTGGTTTTGTTGACCCCATCGGACCGAAAGATTCCGCCATGCCTGAAAAACGCATACCAGGTGGCTGAGTATCGTTCTTTGCAGGGCGCAAGGGAGTGGCGGGAAGGGATCGTCGCAAATTCTCCTTAGCGAGAGAATCCCCCGGCTTACCGGCCGGTCGTGCGGAGAGTTTCCCGGTATCGGGCGAACTTTGCCTTCGCGCCACTCCCTCTGGATCGAGTTCATCAGATGGTTTCTCCTCGTCTGTGACCCGACCCTTGGGCCGCCTGCCAGATTTTCGGCGCTTTCTTCAGATCGAAATTCTTATCCCAGTCACTGCCTCGCCCACCAGAACGATGGGGCTTCGCCGCCTTTGCCGGGCCAGAGGCTTTCGGCTTCTCCGCCGCAGCGCATTCTTTCACCGGCAGATACCGCTCACCATGGCGCACCGCCAGCGATCCGTCCAGCCGCCTCTCCACCCGCACGGTGGCCCCGCGTAATCCGCTCACGATTCCTGGGCGCTCGATCTGGTACAACCGGCTTTCTAATCGCAACGTGTAATCGGGCCGCACCTGGCGTGTCTCCACATGGCTCAGCGAGGCATCCAGATGGTGGCTCTTCTCCAGCCGGCGATGCGCATCGTCGCGGTTGGCCGCCTCCACCGTCAACTCTCGCTCCCACCACACCAGGTAGCTGTCTTGGAGGTATTCGTTGGCTTCCTCGATGGTCTTTACCCCTGCCACCCGCATCCCCTTCACCAGCCGATCTTGGGCCGTCCCGAAGTTTCTCTCCACGCGCCCTTTCGCCTGCGGAGAATGCGCCGGAATCCACGCGATGCCCAGCTCGCGTAAGGCGCGGCCGATCTGTGTCGGCTGCATCTCCACCGCGTCTTTGTCTACCCCCGGCTCGTCGCGCTTCCGCCTCTCCGCCGTTTGAAACAAGCTGGCCTTGTCCGTGTAGAACGCCAACGGGCGGCCGAACTTCTCCAAGTAGCTCCACAGCAGCCTCATGTTCTCCTCGGTCGAATCGTGCCGCGCGAACCGCGCGAACAATCGGCTAGTCGCGTCGTCGATCATGGCGATCAGGTACAGCTTTTCCCCCCGCCCTTCCAGCCAATCGTGCTCACTGGTGTCCCACTGCACCAACTCTCCAAACCGGCTTCGCCGCGGCCGCCATAGGTGGACTGCCTGCACCTTCTCCTGCTTCGCATGCCACAGCTTCCCCCGGATCATCCACTGCCGTACGGTCTCCTTGCTTACCTCAATCCCGTGCTCCTCGCCCAAATACTCCGCCGCCAGCGTCGGCCCGAACCCTCGGTACACATCCGCCGACAGGATCTGGATCGCTGCCCTCTCGACGCTCTCGTCGATTCGCCGGTTCGACGGCTTTCCCCGCAGTCCGTGGATCACCGCCTTGTCGCCGCGCTTCTTCATGGCGTACAGCAGCCGCTTCACTTGCCGCACGCTCAGCCCCAATTCCTCGGCCGCCTCGCGATGCTTGATCAGCCGATCCTTCACCTTCCGAAGTGTCACCAACCGTTCTCTATCGCCTTCAGCCATCAGTAGTCGTCCTTCTTGCATTCCCCAAGCCTGGGGCTGTCAAGAGGACATTTCTACTTTGCCAAAAGGGGACATTATCACTTTGCCGCCACATACAGAAAAGGGGCGATGGAGGCATCTCGTTCGCCGGCGACCGCCCTTCGCCATCGATACCCGTATGCCAGGTTCAGGGGCAAGGTCCACCACAATTGAACCGGTGACTTCGATAGACGCTTTGCGGTGCTGGGAAGAGAATAGAAACGGTCGTTGGCATAACGATAGCCTGCCAGCAGTTCCGCCGTGCTCATATGTTTTGGCTGATAGACCACGGCGTCGCGGCTATTGTATTTGCGCCAGTCGCGGGTCAGTATACGCCCTTCGGCCTCCATTTTTCGAAACAGCGGCGTGCCTGGAAATGGAGTCAGTATGTTGAAAGTGGCATTCTGCACCCCCGCTTCCTCCAGGAAGTCGATAGTATCCTGGAATATCGCCGGCGTATCGTGATCGAAGCCAAAGATAATGCCTGCCTGCACGGCGATCCCATGTGAGTGGATGCGGTCGACTACCTGTAAGTACGTCTCCACCCGGTTGAATCCTTTATTGACTTCAGCGATACTCTGTTGAGAGATTGATTCCAATCCCAGGAATAACTGTTTACATCCGCTGCGAGCGGCGGCCTCCAGAAACTCATCGTCGCGGCCGGCGTGGATGCTCGCCTGACAGCTCCACCACTTCCGGTAAGGAGTAATGGCGCGGAACAGTCTCTTGGCGTACTCTATATCGGCGGCGATGTTATCATCCCAAAAGATAATTACCTTTCCCTTGAAGGATGCATACTCCGCCGCGACTTCGGCTACCGGGCGCTTGCGCAAGCGGTGCCCGTACATCACGGAAATGACGCAGAAATCGCATTGGCCGGGACATCCCCGAGTGGCGAACAGCACTCCACTGGTATGGTCATGCCTGTGGAATAGTTCCTTGCGGGGCTGGGGGATACTTTCCAGAGAAGGAGGGCCGGCTTGCCGGTATTCCGGAAGGTAGGATCCCGCTTCAAAGGCATTCAGGAAATCCTCCCACAGGCCTTCCGCTTCGCCAACGAATACTACGTCGGAGTGCTGGCGGGCCTCTTCGGGCAGGAGTGTCACATGCGGACCACCCATCGCGACACAGGCTCCTCGCGACCGGAAGCGCGCGGCAATGTCATAGGCATGAAAGGCGCTAGGCGTGTGAAAGGTAATTCCCACCACGTCCGGGGCGGCGTTCCAGTCAATTCCTTCGGCGTCCTCATCGGCGTGGATCACGTCCCAATGCGCGGGAACCCTTGCGGCCAGATAGGGCATGGTAATCTGCTGAAAGTTGAGAACCCGCGCCCCCCTCACCCGCCGGATCTCCGGCGAAGAGGCGGTGATCAACATGAGTCTTGGCATTCCGCTTCAGAATTGCAACTCCATCCTAACGCCATTCAGCTTCGGGCTCGTTTGACGACCCGGCCGGGTTTGGCGCCGGTGTGCTCTCCGTTGTGGATGACTTCCGTGCCGTTGACGAAGACTTCGGAAACGCCGGTCGCGAGTTGCCGCGGCTTTTCGAAGGT
>DASQHQ010000218.1:0-12489 GCA_035632015.1 Bryobacteraceae bacterium | reverse complement strand
AATCCATGTGCTGGCGCAATTCGCCGATGCGCGTGTTGGTATTCAGGCGAGCATTGTTGATCAGAATGCCCACCAGAACGGCCAGCATGGTCGGCACGGCAGCCAAGGCGATAGTGAGAAGCTGGATATCGCTCATGTACTGACAATTGTATCGCCGCAGCCCGGCAGCCAAATCAATCGGGAGGGCGGGTCCAAGAAAAAACGCGCCTGAGCAACCTTCAGCTCAGGCGCGGGACCGGAGAGGAAACATCGTTTTTGTAAACGAAGTGTTCTTAGGTTAAACACTCGTCGCAAAACGGGGAATGGATCGCTCGACATAGGACGTTTAGTCCGCCGTCGCCCAGCGGCTCGCCCGCTGAGCGTGTCCGCACTGGTACCATTGCTGCCTGGCTCTCATAACCAATTGAATCTAGAAATGGGGCACGCATGGAAGCGAACCGGCGTCTCATCGAAAGGTACTATAACGAGCTCTGGAACACGTGGAACTTTCCTCTCGCCGACGAATTGATTGCGCCCTCTGTCACATTCCACGGATCGGTGGGAATCAGCGTCCAGGGCCTGGATGGATTCCGCGAATATATGCAAATGATTCGGTCGGCTTTTCCGGATTTTCACAATGCGATCGAAGAAATGGTCGTCGGGAATGATCGCGTGGCCGCCCGCGTCACCTATCGCGGCACGCACCGGGGAACGATCTTCGGCGTTGCGCCCACCGGCCGGGTGATTACTTATGATGGGCTGGCGTGGTTTCGCATCCGGGATGGAAAAATCTCGAGCGGCCACGTCTTGGGCAACGTCCTCGATCTGCTCCAGCAACTGGGCGTGAAGCTGCCGGCGGCCCACTGAGGCTTATGGCATCCATCCTGACTTTTCCTGCCGCACGGCTTCTGCCAGAATAGGCTTGGACGGTTGCTCAGCATGCTTCCCGACAGTCGCAAGATACAACTCCGCGTGCTTGCGTTCGTGCTGGCCGGAGGCCGGGGTACGCGGCTCTATCCGCTGACCAAGGAGCGCGCCAAGCCCGCGGTTCCTTTCGGCGGGCGCTATCGCATCATTGATTTCGTCTTGAGCAACTTGATCAACTCTGGGATCTATTCCATTTACGTCCTGGTGCAGTTCCGGAGCCAGTCGCTCCTGCAACACCTGCGCGAGGGTTGGGAAGCCGCCAGCCTGCTGCGAAATCACTTCATTACACCGGTGCCGGCGCAGATGCGCAGCCCGGGCGAAGACTGGTACCGCGGGACCGCCGACGCCATCTATCAAAACATGAACCTGATCGAGCAGGCCGAGCCGCACGTCGTGGCTATCTTCGGCGCCGATCACATCTACCGCATGAACGTGCGCGAGATGGTGGAGTTCCACGTCGAGCGCGCGGCTCAGGTTACCGTGTCCGCCATTCCCGTGGAGAAGGAGCAGGCCGCGGAGTTTGGCGTGATCGAAACCAGACCGGACGGCCTGATCACCGGCTTCCACGAAAAAAGGCCGGACGCCCCCACCATGCCCGGGGACCCCAACCGGGTCTACGCGTCCATGGGCAACTACATTTTTTCCACCAAGCTGCTTTTGGACGAGCTTCGAACCGACGGCCAGAAGGAATACAGTTCGCACGATTTTGGCTGCGACATCCTGCCTGGGCTGATCGGGCGAGCCGATATGTACGCCTACGATTTTCAGACCAATCGCATTCCCGGCGATCCTCCCGGTGCGCCGGTGTACTGGCGCGACGTAGGGACGATCGACGCTTATTTCGACGCCAACATGGACTTGCGCTCGATCTCGCCGGAGTTAAACTTATACAATCGCCAGTGGCCTCTTCGTACGGCAGGCTATTCTGACGCCCCCGCCAAGTTCATCTTCGACGCCGATGGACGCCGGGGGCAGGCGCTGGACTCGATCGTCGCGGGCGGGTCCATTCTCTCGGGAGGGCTGGTCCGAACCTCGGTCATCGGCCGCGGCGTGCGTGTCCATTCGCACGCCTATGTGGAAGATTCCATCATCTTCGACAACTGCGACATCGGCCGCCGGGCCCGCGTGCGACGCGCAATCCTCGACAAGAATGTGCACGTTCCTCCGGATGCGACCATCGGTTACGATATCGAACAGGACCGCCGCCTGTACCACGTCACCGAGAGCGGCATCGTGGTGGTGGAGGGCCGTCACTCGCCGGTCGACATCGCCAGCATGAACCTCTAGAACAGGCCGGCTGGGGCTCGAATCATGGCCCGGCCGCTGGTCCCAACTTTGTGAAAACCCAAGGAATCTGCCGGTCCGTGCAGATTTCCATGTAACGGGTTACTTGAAATGGGTGTCGAACTAATGAGATGACCCCTACTGCAGTACACCCATCCGACGAAACCGTCCTTCTCAACGGCATTCCGGCGCCGGAGATCCGCGCGCAACTGGATCAAGTTCTGCGCAGCCGCTCTTTCATTCAATCTCATCGCATTCGCCGCTTCTTGCAGTTCGTCGTTCAAGAGAGCCTGCTCGGCCAGCCACACCGGCTGAAAGAATACCTGATCGGGCTGGAAGTGTTCGACCGGCGCGACGCCTTCGATCCGCGCGTGGATTCCATCGTTCGCGTCGAGGCGCGCCGGCTGCGCTACAAGCTCGAAGAGTATTACCGTAACGAGGGCCGCGAAGATCCGGTCCGCATCATTCTGCGCAAGGGCAGCTACGTTCCGATATTCGAGTATCGGAGCGCGGGCGCCGGCCCGGCCGGCCTGTCGCAGCGCCAAGCTATCGAGATCCGGCCCTTGTCGCTGATCAACCCGAGCGCTTGCGCCGCCGAGGACACCAGCCAGATCGCGGGCGAGATTCAACGCCGGCTGACCCATGTGCTCATTCGCGAAGCCTCCTTCCAGGTGATCGCCAGCTCCCCATCGAACGGCGGGTCCGGCAACGGCAACGGAGATCATCGCCCGAAACCCGACTACATCGTCGAAGGCAGCCTGGAGTTCCAGCCGGACCATTTTCATCTGATCCTGCAGTTGCTCCAGTGCGGGGACGACACCTACATCTGGTCAGGCTGCACGGATGGCCGGGCCGAGGATCTTATTCCGGTCGAGCAGCTGACGCAGGCCCTGGTCCACGACCTGATGGCGTCCGGGAACGAGATAGCACTCCGGCGGCACACCACGCGGAAAGAGAGCCGGGATTGTTATTTGCAAGGACGCTATCACTGGAAACTTGCCACGCCCGACAGCTTCCGCGAAAGCGTCGCTCATTTCACCAAGGCAGTGGACTTGGACGAAAACTATGCGGCCGCCTGGGCCGCTCTAGCCGAGGCGCTACTGGTGAGTTCGATGTTCAGCCTGCAGGCTAGCTCCGAAGCCGGCCCGCGCATGAAGGACGCGGCCAGGAAAGCGACCTCTCTGAGCCCCTCGCTTCCCGAGGCCCACGTCGCGCTCGGCTCGGTCCTGTCCATTCTGGAATGGAACTGGCCCGCGGGCGAGCAGGAACTCGAAAAATCGATTCAGCTCGACAAGCACGATCCGGTGGGACACATCGCGTACGGAATCCACCTGGCCTGCCGGGGCCGGCTCGATTCGGCCGTGACGGAAGTGGAGCGGGCGCTCGAGCTCGATCCCGCGTCGCTGTTCCCGAACTTCGTCCTGGGCTGGATGTATGGCATCTGCCGCCGCTTCGACGAGGCCATCGCCCAGCATTCGCTCACCGCGCGCCTCGCGCCGGACTACGGATTGCCGCACCTGGGCCTGGGTCTGGCGTATGCGGGCAAAGGATCGTTCGCCGACGCCATCGCCCATCTCACCAACGCGACTCAAATGAAATGCCGCTCTCTGCTGCACGGCCAGATCGGATATTGCTATGCCATGGAGGGGCGGCGCGAAGAGGCGCTTCGCGAGCTCAGCAATCTCCACGCCCGGTCCGAATCGAACTACGTTTCGCCGGTGAGCTTCGCCGCCATCCATGCCGCGCTGGGCGACAAGGAAAAAGCGCTCGGCTACCTGGAGCAAGCTGTGGAGACGCACGATTCGTCCCTGCCCGTACGCCTGTTGAATACTGAATTCGACAGCCTGCGCGACGAACTGCCCTTCCAGGCGCTGCGGCAAAAGATCGGCGTGGCTTAACTCGCGCGGCCTGTTTCCGTCGACACGCGAGCGCGGTGTTCCGCCGCTACCAGTTCGACAAATTCCGGATGCCGCTTGATGTATTCAACGACAAACGGGCATAGCGGCACAACCACCAGGCCCTGCGCGCGCGCAAACTCCAACCCGGCCCGCGCCAGCTTGCCTCCAATGCCGTGACCCTCGAGTTCCTTGGGAACCTCCGTATGCAGCAAGGCGAGCCGGCCCGGTCTCAGCTTGTATTGGAGGAAGGCCAGCTTGCCGCCGGTGGAGAATTCGAACTGGCTCGCCGCGGGATTGTTGGTTACGTCAGGTTCGGGCATCTCCCAACCAGCATAACCAGAACGCCCGCGCGGGACCTAAACTCCGGCTTCCGCCGCGCGTCGTCGTTGGCCCCGGCGGCTGGTTCTCTGCGAACTCTCCGCCGATGCCCGGTTCCCGGCACCTGCCCTGACGGTTCGCGGCATTGGCCCCGCGCATTGGCTATAGTTGAGGTCGGGTTCATCGATGAAAGCGCCGAAGCCCGAAGAGCTTCAAGCTCACAAGGCATAGCGGAGGAGCGATTTCGCGCGCGGGCACGGCGCCGCGGGCCCCGGATCCTTACGACACGCTCATGGGCTTGGCGCGAGTGACGGTGTAAGAAATCGACAATGGAGACTCTGATCGCCGAGCGTGATTCCGAACTTTCCGGCCTCACCACCATCACGCTCCACCGGCCTGACAAGTTGAACGCCGTCAACTCCCGCATGCACGCCGAACTTCAGGAAGCGTGTCTCACGCTGCGAAGCGATACGCAGACCCGCGTCGTCATCTTCACTGGAGCCGGACGCGCCTTCTCGGCGGGCGCGGATCTCCAGGATCGCGCGCCCTTTGGCGGAAGCATCACCGATCCGCTCGAAATGCGTCGGCTGGCCGGGAACGGCAATCTTACTTCCGCCGCTATCGAAGCGCTGGATCAGGTCACGATCGGAGCGGTGAACGGGCTCGCTATCGGAGGCGCAGTGGTGTTCCTGGCAGCGATGGATCTTCGGCTGGCCGGCCAAAGCGCGTGGTTCTCCATCCCCGAGATCGATCTCGACATTCCCCTCACTTGGAACGGGCTGCCCCGGCTGATGCGCGAGCTTGGTCCGGCACGAACCAAACAAGTGGTGATGACGGGAGATCGTTTCTCGTCCGAGCAAGCGTTCGAGTGGGGCTTCCTCAACCAGGTGACTTCCGATGAGGATCTGCTTCCTGCCGCGCGGCGGCTGGCCGCGAAACTGCTGGCCAAGGATCCCCTGTCACTGGCGCTTACCAAATCGACAGCCAGGGCGTTAGCGAATATGATGGTTCCTGACGAGCCCACGCACAGCGATCGTGAGTATCTGATGCTCTCGCTGCTGCTTCAGCAGTCCAGCTCGGATAGGAGAAAAGCATGACGCTGAAGGAAGCCCCCGCAGCCGCGCCGCGCAAAGCGCCTGCACCGTACCGTTCCCCTTGGATGAACGATGAACTCGATCTGTTCCGGAAAACAGTTCGCCGCTTCATGCAGGAGGAATTCGCCCCGAACGAGGCGCGCTGGCGCGAGCAGCACCGGCCCGACGCGGACGCCTGGACCAAGGCCGGACACACCGGCATTCTGTTGACGGACGTCCCGGAAGAATACGGCGGCGGAGGAGGCACCTTTGCCCACGAAGCCGTGGTGATCGAGGAGCTGGCCCGCGCAGGCGTCCATTTCGGCTCCGGCGTGCACAGCATCGTCGCCAATTACATCGTCGCCTATGGTAGTGAAGAGCAAAAGCGCCGCTGGCTCCCCAAGATGGCGAAAGGCGAACTGGTGGGCGCGATCGCGATGAGTGAGCCGGTGGCCGGTTCGGACTTGCAAGGTATCAAGACCACGGCGCGACGCGACGGCGCCGGTTACGTAATCAACGGCTCGAAGACCTTCATCACCAACGGCTGGCACGCCAGCCTGATCTGCCTGGCTGTCAAGACTGACACCGGCCAGAGCGCCAAAAAAGGAATTTCGCTGGTGATGGTCGAGAGCCGGGACCTGCCCGGTTATCGCGTCGGCCGCGTGCTCGAAAAGGTCGGCACGCACGGGGTGGACACTTGCGAGTTGTTCTTCGATGACATGCGCGTGCCCGCGAGCAACCTCTTGGGAGCGGAAGAAGGCAAGGGATTCTACCAAATGATGGAGCAGTTGCCCTACGAACGCATGGGATGCAGCGTCGGGGCGGTGGCGGTGATGGAGCAGGCGGTGGCCGTCACCACACGGCACGTCAAGGATCGCAGGGCGTTCGGAAAATCACTGCTCGAGTTTCAGAACACGCGGTTCAAGCTGGCCGAATGCAAGACCGTCGCGCACGTCGCCCGGGTGTTCGTGGACGATTGCATCGAGCGCCTGATCCGGGGCGAGCTCGACACGGCGACCGCGGCCATGGCCAAATACTGGCTCACCGAAAAACAGTGCGAAGTCGTGGATGAATGCGTGCAACTGCATGGCGGCTACGGCTACATGATGGAATACCCGATCGCGCGCATGTGGGTGGATAGCCGCGTGCAGCGCATCTACGCTGGAACGAACGAGATCATGAAGGAATTGATCGCCCGATCGCTGTGAACATGCCGCGCACCATCCAGATCGTTTTGTAATGCGCCGTCCTCGAAGCCTGTTGGCGAATTTGACTCCGGCGCGCAGAACGGGCTAGCCTTTAAATCACGTGCAGTGAAAAGCGGTGGTCGCGATGCGATTCCCGATTCTGAACTGTAGCGCTTGCGATGCAAAAAAAGACCAAAGAAGCTGCGAAGGAGGCAAAATGAAAACGCCGGTGCGGTTTCGCCTGCGGGCGATATTCGCGATCATTCTCGCGCCATTTGCGATTTTCGAGTTCAGCTACCCCGCGCTTGCGCAAACATCCACGGTCGCCGCAGCGGGCTTCGAGCGCTGGATCCCAACCTGGGTGGCCGCGCCCCAGCAAGGGCGGCCGGCACAGCCCATCCGCATTCCGCAGGCTCCTGCGGCGGCGCAGCCTCAATCCACAGCGCAGGCTCCGGCCGCGGCTCGGCCCGCCGGACCCATCGTCAGCCTCAACCATCAAACCGCCCGCATGATCGTGCACACCAGCATCGGCGGGAACCGCGTTCGCGTTCAGCTTTCGAACGCCTACGGCGGAGCGCCGCTACAGATCGGATCCGCGCACATCGCGCTCCGCGCTAAGGACTCGGCGATTGTCGCCGGATCGGACCGGGCTTTGACCTTCAGCGGCAAACCATCTTTCTCGATTCCCGTGGGAGCGATCGTTGTCAGCGATCCGGTCAACCTGGACGTGCCGCAACGAGCGGATTTGGCGGTGAGCGTTTACGTTCCAGGCGACACCGGTCCAGCGACGCTGCACTCGGTTGGTCTGCACACTACCTACATTTCCAGGGAGGGCGATGCCGCCGTCGCGCCGGAAATTTCCAATGCGCTCACCTCGCAGTCCTGGTATTGGCTGTCCAGCGTCGAGGTTGCGGCTCCAGCCAATGCCGCCGCCATCGTTACGTTTGGCGATTCCATCACCGACGGCACGCGTTCGACGCCCAACACCGATTCAAGCTGGCCCAGTTTTCTCGCTGCGCGCCTGGCCTCCAATCCAGCCACCGCGCGCATCGCGGTGCTGAACGAAGGCATTTCCGGAAACCGCATTTTGCGCGACGGAATTGGTCCGGCGGGTCTGGCGCGCTTCGGTCGCGACGTGGTCAGCCAGCCGGGAGTCCAATGGGTCACCATCCTCGAAGGAATCAATGACATCGGCGCGGGCATTGGCGAAGCCTTTATTTTTGGGCCTCGGCCCAATTCCGCCGATAACCCGACCCCCGACGATCTGATCGGCGCGTACCGCCAGATGATCGAGCGGGCCCACACGCACGGGATCAAGGTGATCGGCTGCACGCTGCTGCCGTTTGAAGGCGCGGCCTATTACTCGGAAAGCGGCAACACCGTCCGTCAGGCCGTGAACCAATGGATACGGACCGGCCACGCCTTTGACGCAGTGGTGGATTTCGACGCGCTGATACGAGATGCGGCCAATCCGAACCATTTCCGTTCCGAGTTTGACAGCGGCGATCACCTGCACCCAAACGATGCGGGTTACAAGGCCATGGCGGATGCCATCGATATCTCGATTTTCGGCAAGCCGCTGATGGTAACGAAAAACTGAATCTGCCATTTCAGGGACCTGAGCCGCCGCGTACGGATCTGAACGGGCGGAGCACGAAATCCTGCCCTTGATCGCGGATGGGATCCTGAGGGACTGAGGCACCGCACCACCGGGTCCTTTTACTCACCGAGTGCAGCGTTTCCGAGCATTCGGAACGGCGAACATGGCAGCCCGCAGAAATGTCTCCGCAGCGGTTCGACGATCCTACCGCAGAGCGACCTAGCTGATTGACTCTAATCGCCGAGCGTGGCCGGCATTCTAGCGATGACGACCATGGAGATTGGCACGATGGTACGCAGAAGGCGCAGGCGGAGACGTTCGCCGACGAATCCAGCCATCGATTCGGCGCCACATACGAACGAGCCACTTCAACATCGCTGACCCCTCCCTGAAGCACGGTATCACAAATAGCCGGCAATCGGGCGCGATGCTACCAACACCAACTTCTCCCCTGTTCTTCGCCGCCCGCTGGAGCCGACCGGCACTCAGCCAGTGGCTAGTGGCCGCTGGAGAGCTTGCGGTAGTACTCGGCGACCGAGTCCCGATAGCCGGCCGGGATCTTGGCCGGATCGGCATTGCGGATCGTACCGCCGCGGTTTTCATCGAGTGCACGCCGCAGTTGCAGTTCCAGCGCGTCCACGTCACTGACGAGCTGCTGGTGCATCTGCTCCACCAGGCCGGGATTCCCGCGGAACCGGCTGGGATCCAGATTGCGCATTTGCTCGATCAGCGACTGCAACTCGCGCTGCGCCTCTGGATTGTCCTGCAGCACGGGACGCACCTGGTTGAGAAGGTTCAATCCCTGGTCGATCTCGCGCTGCGTATCGGCCGGGTTGGGACCTTGCTGCGGTGTGGGAGCGCGGCTGGTGAAGCGATTGTTTCCAGAGTTCCAGGCGCCATAGACCTGACGGTCGCGAACGCCGCCGCCATTGCCTGCGGGGCCGCCGTCGCGGTTGCCGACGTCACCCACTCGACCGCCCATCTGGCCTCCCCGTTGTCCGGGTTGTCCGTTTTGTCCGGGCTGTCCGTTTTGGCCGGGCTGGCCGTTTTGGCCGGGCTGGCCGCCCTGGCCGGGTTGCCCATTGCGCGCGAGCGGGTCGGTTTGGAACTGTTGACCGGGAGGGCCGGACTGGCCCTGCCGCGGTTGACCGTTGGGATTCCCGCCGAGGCCGCTGAGCTGGTCGCGCAGGCGCGCCAAGTCGTCCATCGCGCGGTTGATCGCGGCATCCCTGGAGGTGTGCTCCGTAGCACCCAAGGCACGCGCGGCATCCTTGACTTGCTGCCCCAGCTTTTGCAGATCGCCGGTGAGCGCCGCTTCGGCTTGATCGGAGAAGTTGCCGGTCCGCAGCCAATCGGAGCTGCGCTGCATGCGCGTATTGAGATCGTTTTCGTCCATGGTCTGGAGCGCGCCGCGCAATTTGCCGGAAGCCCCCGGTTGTGTGGGCGCGAGTTCGCGAGCCTCGTCGCGCATTTGTTGGGTGAGATGCGCCAGGTCGTCGGCCACCTTTTGGCGATCGTTGACCATTTTGTCGATGTCCTCGCGCGAAGGATACGTGGGCTGCTTGCCGGCGGAGCGAGCCGCATTGAGCTGGGCCATCAGGTCGCGCACGTGGTCGGCTTGTTTTTTCTGCTGGGACTCCAACTGATCCGCGGTCTGGGCCATGGAGTTGAGGCGGCTGGTAGCGTCCTGCTGCTCGAGGCCGCCCAGCAGGTCGGAGGCTTCGCGCAAGCGGTCGGCCGCGCGGCGGGCATCGGCGGCACTGGCGCTCTGCGAGGCAGCGCGGCGCATGTCGTCGTTGGCTTGGCGTAAACGGTCGAGCGCCCGCATCGCCGCCTGTTGGCGGCTTTGATCTGCCTGATTGGCGGACTGTTGAGAGTTGACGCCGCTATCCTGTCCGCCCGATTGGCTGCTGCCGCTGCTCGACGAGGAACCAGCCGCCTGCCCGCCCCGCTGGCCCTGTTGTCCCTGTTGTCCTTGTTGCCCTTGTTGTCCCTGTTGCCCTTGCCGGCCGTTCTGGGCGAGCTGTTGCTCCATCTGCCGCTGGAGCTGCTCCGCTTCGCGCTGCAACATCTCCTGTTGCCACTTTTGTTCGGCGGTCTGCGTGCCATTGCGCTGCTGCTGGGCCAGGTCCGCTTCGCGCTTGGCCAGTTCGTCGAGCTTTTTCAGCGCGTCGTCGATTTGCTGCTCCCTTTGCTCGGCACTGGTCGGCCCGGTCTTGCGCGTTTCGTACTGATTCTTTTCGGTATCGAGCTCGAGATCGAAGAGGGCCGCCAGATCCCGCGCCGCACCGCCTCCGCCTCCACCACCGCCACCGCGCGCTCCGAACGCGACCTGAATCTGCCGGAAGGTGGCTTCAGCGCGCAACAGGAATTGCAGCGCCTTTTGCTCGTTGGGAATGGCGTCCTTCCACTTCTGCTGCTGCAATTGCTGGGCGGCCGGCGCCATGGCGTTGGCAGCGGCCAGCATATCCTTCTGGAAGTCGCTGATGGCCTGTACTTCATCGGTCAACTCGCGGGCCTGCAAGCGGCCGGAGAGCGTTACGGCCTGATCGTGCAAAGTGGCCTGGGATTGGGACAGCAGCTTCGCAATGTCGGTGGCCTGCTGTTGGGTCGCGTTCTTGTCGGCCTGTTGTTTGAACGTGGCCGATATGATCTCCTTCTCGCGTTGCGAGATCTGCGGGGCTTGATCACCTCCGCCGCCACCGCCTCCGCCGCCCATCACTTGCGATTGCGAGAACTCGCGTTCAAACGGGTCGGCCTCGATGAACATCATATCGGTGTGGGCCTCGGCGTTGGCGTCCTTCGCGGTGGCGTAGACGCTCACAACATCGCCGGGAACGAGTTTGAAATTCTCAAGCGAGAGGGTGGTCGAGCCGTCGGCTTGTTTTTCCTTCTTTTGCCGGAGCAGATCCACCGTGGTCTCGGGGCCGCCATTCACCGAATAATGCAGCTCGACGCCGGTGAGGCCGTACTCGTCGGTAGCCTTGGCGGCGACGGTTACCTCTTCGATGGGGTTGGCGTGGTAGTCACCCCGGCCGGGACGCACCAGCGAAATCTGGGGCGGGTTCGCTTTGCGGGCCTCGATGAAAAAATCCTCGCTGACGCGAACCATCTGGCCCTCTTCGACGCCGGTGACATGGTAGACGCCGTCCTGATCCATCTTGACGGTGCCGTGATAAACGTTGTTCGGGCCGCCGGTGAGCTGGATGTGCTGGCCATTGTCGAGCTGGATCTGGCCGCCCTGCAGCGGCCGGTCGGTGGAGACGTCGAGTTCGGCCGAAGTGCCGACGACGGCGCGCAGATCGCCGCCGCGCTCCTCGATCTCGGAAGGCATGCCGGTCCAGGCGGGGTAATGATAAGTGACGCGAATCTGTTTCACCGCGGGCAAATCCGTGACGCGAATGTTGAAGTGTTTGGACGTCATCGCTCCCGCGGTGACATAGTATTCGACGTTTTCGAGCAAACCGGCGAATAGAAATTGATAGCCGCCGGCGAAACTACCGGCGGCCTGGGGTTGCATCGCAATCTCTTCCCACTTCGAGGAGCTATGAAAGCGGGCATGCAACTTGACGCTGGGCGACCGCAGGCCGGTGGGGATAGCCGAAACGATCTGGTCGGCGTGGCGGCGCACCACGGCGTCGCCGGGCGTTACGCGCAGGTCGTAGAGCGCGGGCTTGTCGCGGTGCGGACCGGTCCACAGCAGCGAGGCGCCGTAACCGAGAAAGCCGGGGCCCGCCGCGATCAACCAGATCAGGATGGCGAAGGCGCCGACGCTGGTCCCCAGCGAGATCCAAAGGCGGCGGTCGGTGACCAGTTGCTTGGGCTCGGCGGACTGAGCGACATCCAGGGCGTCGCCGGCCAGGAGTTCGATAAAGGGCTCTCGGCCGTCGCGCTCCGCGAAGGTGGTGAGGCGCTGCTGGAATTGTGGGAAGGCGGTTTCGGCGATTCCGACCGCGCGGCGGCGGGTCAGGCGGCGCAGAGGCAGCGCCAATCCGGCGGCAGCGGCAAGGGCCAGAACCAGGATCAGTCCGAAGCGCGCGGCGGTCACGCTTCCCTGCGAAAACGCGAGCGCATTGGCGATGGTGACCAGCACCAGCGTCGCCGCCAAAGCGCCGCCGGTGAGAATGGCCAGACCGCGCAGCAAGGTGCTCCAGCGCAAACGTTTTTCCAGTTGCGCGATGTATGCGTGAAGCTGTTCGCGGAGACTCATGGAACCTCCAACG
>DASQHQ010000217.1:0-15818 GCA_035632015.1 Bryobacteraceae bacterium | reverse complement strand
AGCACCCACTGCTGGGTCGGTCATGCTGGCGTCCGTGATGCTGAAAATGGGGACTTACGGATTGTTGCGCTTCTGTGTTCCGATGTTCCCCGTCGCCGCCAGGAATTGCTCGGGGTGGATCGCGACGATGGCCATCATCGGAATCGTGTATGGCGCGTTAGTGGCGATGGTGCAGCCCAACATGAAGAAGCTGGTGGCGTACTCATCGGTCAGCCATCTGGGCTTCGTCGTTCTGGGAATTTTCAGCTTTACGCAGCAGGGCTTCGACGGCGCAGTGTACCAGATGCTCAATCACGGCATCTCCACCGGCGCGCTGTTCATTTTGGTTGGCTTTCTCTACGAGCGCCGCCATTCTCTGGAGATCAAAGCCTATGGCGGTGTCGCCACGCCGGCTCCGCATCTATCCACGGTGTTCATGATCACGATGCTCGCGAGCATCGGGTTGCCGATGCTGAACAATTTCGTGGGTGAGTACCTGGTGCTGCAAGGCGCCGCGCTGGTCTACTTCCGCTGGAGCGTGTTCGCGGCCCTGGGTGTGATTCTCTCGGCCTGCTACATGCTGTGGCTTTACCAGCGGCTGTTCTTCGGGCGCGCCTCGGAGGAACTGAGCCACCACATGCCGGATCTGAATCTCCGCGAATACGCCATCATCGTGCCGTTGATCGTCCTGATGGTCTGGATGGGCAGCTTTACGCAGAGCTTCATTCCGCCGATTTCGGCTTCGAACGCGATCCTCCTCGGGCCCATCGACGCCAAACGCGATGTGCATGTTCGAAACACGCGGCCAGCCGCGCCGCCGCCCGCAGCCCTGGCCTCCGCTCCAGCGGCCATCGGAAAGGAAGTCGCCGATGCTCGCTAACTACGTCCCATCCGGCGACGACTACATCCGCTTCCTGCCCGAAATGATCATGACGGCCGGCGGCACCCTGATCATGCTGGTCGAGCCGCTGATCGGCGAAAACAAGCGAACGGCCTTCTCGACCATTTCGCTTACGGCATTCGTCGCCGCCCTGGTGGCGTCCATCGAGGCGAACACCATGCCGGGCACGTCGTTTTCCAACATGCTGATCGTAGACGGCTTCGCCACTTTCTTCCGCGTGCTGGTGATCGCGGTGGGCATCCTCACGATTCTTTCCTCGGCCCAATACCTGAGGCGGGAGCACGCCGCCTCGGCCGAATACTACGCGCTGTTGCTGTTCTCCGTCACCGGCCAGTGCGTGATGGCCGCCGCCAACGAGCTGATCATGATCTTCATCGGCCTGGAGATCTCCTCCATCGCAACCTACGTGCTGGCTGGTTACCTGCGCGACGACAAACGCAACAACGAGGCGGCGCTGAAATATTTCCTGCTGGGTTCCTTCGCCACCGCGTTTCTGCTGTATGGCATTGCCTGGATCTACGGAACCGCGGGCAGCACCAATCTCGGGGAGATCCGGACGTACTTGATGACGCCGGGATCGGAGCGCGGAGTGGTCCTGGCGAGCACCGCCGCCGCGCTGATGTTCGTGGGCTTCGCCTTCAAAGTTTCCGCCGCGCCGTTCCAGATCTGGGCGCCGGATGTCTACCAGGGCGCGCCTGCTCCGGTGACGCTGTTCATGTCGGCGGGTCCGAAGGCCGCGGCGTTCGCCGTTTTCCTGCGTGTGTTCATGACCGCCTTCCAGCCCATCACCGGGCGCTGGGAGCCATTCGTGTGGGCCTCGGCGCTGCTGACCATGATCATCGGCAATTTCGCCGCGCTGATGCAGTCCAACATCAAGCGCATGCTGGCCTACAGCTCGATCGCGCACGCCGGATACGTGATGGTCGCGATTGCCGCGCACAACCAGATCGGGATCGCCGCGGCCATGTTTTATCTGGCCGCTTATGCGCTCATGAACATCGGCGCGTTCGCCGTGGTCACGCATTTCTCCCGGCAGGGCGAGAAGTACGTCAACATCGACGATCTGGCCGGACTCGGCTGGAAGCAGCCAACCACCGCCGCGCTATTCTCGATCTTCCTGATGTCGCTGATCGGGGTTCCCCTGACCGCCGGGTTTTTCGGAAAGTTCTACATCTTCAAAGCGGCGCTGGACGCGAACCTGGTTTGGCTCGCAGTGCTGGGGCTTCTCAACAGCGCGGTGGCGGCGTACTACTATCTGCGCATCCTGGTGGTGATGTACATGAAGGAGCCGGGCGAGGCCACGCTCACGGTGCAACCGCTGGGCGCCGGCATTGGCACGACGCTGTGGGCCTCGGCGCTGGGCACGCTGCTGCTTGGGATTTTCCCGTCGCTGGTGCTGAACTTCGCGCGCGATTCCAGCGCCCTCGTGAAATAGCGCTACGCCGGTGTAAACCCGACCACCTGAACCTCCAGTCGACTGGGTTCAATTGCTAGCCTTCTTGCTTAACTTCTCCTGCGGACGACGGGGCGAGAAACTTGGCGATCTTATATTTCAGGCCCTCTATTCCTTGCCCGGTCACGCTGGAAATCTCATGCAACGGCATCCCATGGCTTTCGGCCACTGCTCGCAGACTCGCCATGCGCGCGCGATCCTGGACTGCGTCGATCTTCGAGGCCACCACCAGCATCGGCTTGGCCGCGAGCGCCGCGCTGAAGCTCGCCAGCTCTTCGAGCACGATGCGGAAGTCGCCGGCCGGCTCGCGGCCGCTGGCTTCGGAAACATCCACCAGGTGCACCAGCAGCCGCGTGCGCTCGATATGCCGCAGGAACTGTGTTCCCAGGCCGTGGCCCAGGTGCGCTCCTTCGATCAGCCCGGGGATGTCGGCAACCACGAAAGAAGAATCGTCTACGCTCACCACGCCCAGGTTGGGCTCAAGCGTGGTGAACGGATAATCGGCGACCTTAGGCCGCGCGGCCGAGATGCGCGAGATGAGCGTGGATTTTCCGGCGTTCGGGAATCCAACCAGCCCGACGTCGGCCAGCAGCTTCAGTTCCAGCCGCAGATGGCGCTCTTCGCCCGGGCGGCCAGGTTCGTGCTCAGTAGGCGCTTGATGAGTAGGCGTCGCGAAGTGCTGGTTGCCGCGCCCGCCGCGTCCCCCGTGGGCGACGGTGAATCGCTCGCCCGCGTGGGTGAAATCGTGCAGCAGCTCGCCGGAATCGGCGTCATACACGATCGTTCCCACCGGCACGGCCAGCTCGATGGACGCTCCTTCGCGTCCGCTTCGATTGCTGCCTTCGCCGTGACGGCCGCGCTCGGCAGAGTGTTCCGGATTGAAGCGATAGCGCAGCAGCGTGTTCTCGTGCACGCTGGCCACCAGGATCACGTCGCCGCCGCGCCCGCCATCACCGCCGCTCGGTCCGCCGCGCGGAACGTACTTCTCGCGCCGGAAGGCCAGGCAGCCGTTGCCGCCGTTGCCCGCCTTCACGCGGATTCTGACTTCATCAATGAACATGGAGGACCGGACCTAAACCCGGTGGCGGGACCGGAAAGGAAGAAGCAATGGGCGGAAAAAAGCCGTCAGCCGGCTGGCTCGATGCTGATGAACTTGCCGAACCGCCCGCGATCGCGGAACACAACAATGCCAGGCACTTTCGCGAACAACGTGTCATCCTTGCCGCGCCCGACGTTCTCGCCGGGTTTGAAGCAAGTGCCGCGCTGGCGGACCAGGATCGACCCGCCGGTCACCAGCTCGCCGCCGAAGGCTTTCACGCCCAGCCGCTGGGCGTTCGAGTCGCGCCCGTTCTTGGAACTGCCTAAACCTTTTTTATGCGCCATAGTGCACCTACGCCAGAATCTCGTTCACGGCCACTTCGGTGTAGTTTTGGCGGTGGCCGATGGTCCGCTTGTACTGCTTCTTGCGCTTGAATTTGAACACCAGCACCTTGTCGCCGCGCCCGTGGCTGACGATGGTGCCTTTGACCTTGGCCGCGCTGACGGCCGCGCCGGTAGCCAGTTCGTTCGAATCGCTCATGACCGCGAGCACCCGGCCCAGTTCGACATCAGAGCCGACGTCGCCAGGCAGGGTTTCCACCTGCACCACGTCGCCCGGGGCGACCCGAATCTGCTTCCCGCCGGTCTCTATCACTGCGTACATAACTATCCTTCTTTTGAGCTTCGTGAAAATGTGGGCTAATCAGGCAGGCCCGAGCGAGAGACGCTACAAGCTAACAGCCGTAAACCTTTATGTTACAGCAAGCCGGGGGCTTGGGGCAAACAACCGGTACTGCGCTAAGGAATAGCGCTCTACCGAACGACCGGGCAAGGTCAACGGAAGGTCTTGAGTCGTCTGAAAAAATACGCCGGATACGTCTGCGTCACCATGGGACGGGGCGCCATGGCGGGCGTTCCGCGTTCTTCATTTTTGTAGATGTATGGCACGACGCTCACCAGCTCCCAGCCCTGATCGGCGAGGGCCTGAAGCTCGCGCGGATCGACCTGCTGATACTGGGCCGGCGAGACCTCCCGCGGCAAAATTGACCTTATTTCGTATGCCGGATGATCGCCGGGGCGCTCCCGTTGCGCCCATAGCAGGACGGCGGCCAGCGCGCCGGCTCCGATTAGCGGGATGACAAGCCTCATTGCACATCATGACGCAGCAGTTCCGTCAAGCGTGCAATCGCCGCGCTATGCCGGCACCTCGCGCGTAACGCGCTCCGCTCTCCGCACGCGGACCTTCACCTCTACTCGCGAGCCGAGCCGGTTGATTATCGTCATGAGCCGATCGACCGTGAATCGCCCGAGATCGGCGTTGCGAATGCGCGAGAAGTCGGCTGCCGCGATGCCCGTGCGGGCGTGAGCTGCACGCACGCTTAAGCCCTCCCGGTCGAGCGCCTTAATAATCTCCGCAGCGAGGATGGCCTTGAATTGCTCGGCGTCCGCGTTCTTGCGCCCCAGGTCGCGGAACACATTGGCGCTTCCCCGCACCACATCCAACTTTTCACCTTTCATTCGAGGAACTCCTTCAACCGCTTCAAACGGTCCTTGATTACGTCGATCTCGTGTTTTGGCGTCTTGATGCCTTGTGTCGATTTTTTCTGGAACGCATGCACGCCCCAGATCTCGTCGCCAAGCTGCAGCGCGTAGACGACGCGAAAGGCATCGCTCCGGAACGCGAGCGCGATCTCGAAGACGCGGAACCAAAGCCCCGCATGGGCTTAGCAAGCCGCCTTACCGCCTTCCGCCGCAATCGTGAGCGCCGCGAGGCAGACCACTTGCGCCCCTTCGGGGAATTTCTCGAATTCCTTCAGCGCGGCTTTGATCCATGAAACGGGCCGCTTCTCCCGGGGTTCCGCCATCCGCTAGTGAGTCTCACTTATGCTTTTGATGTTGTCATATGTGACAACGACAAGTCAACGACGCGTGTATGCTAACCCGCGCCCAGGTAAATGAATCGAGCGATGAACAGCGCGGCCAGCGCGTAGACCAGCCAGCTTACACTGCGGAATTCGCCGCGCGCGACTTTCAGGATCACGTAGGCGGTGAACCCGAACGCCAGGCCGTTGGCGATGCTGAAGGTCAGCGGGATGGTCACGATGGTCAGAAAGGCCGGGATGGAGACCACCGGATTCGCCCATGGGATCTCAGCGGCGTGCGCGATCATGAGCGATCCGACTACGATCAGGGCCGGCGCTGTGGCTGCGCCCGGAATCGCGCCTACCACCGGAGCGACGAATAAAGCCGCGAAAAACAGCAGGCCGGTGACGATGGCCGTCACGCCGGTTCGGCCGCCCGCCACCACGCCGGCTGCGCTTTCGATGTAGCTCGTCACCGTGGAGGTGCCCGCCAGCGACCCGACTATGGTCGCGGCGGCATCCGAATACAGGATCCGGTTGATGCGCGGAATCTCGTTCGCTTTGTCGAATAGCTTGGCCTGCTTTCCGACCGCGACCAGCGTGCCGATGTTGTCGAACAGGTCGACGAACAGAAACACGAAGACGATCTCGATCAGCCCGTAGTGCAGCGCGCCGCGAATGTCCAGGTGCAGTGCGGTGGCGGTGATGTCGACGAACGAATAGCTCTGCGGCTGCCAGCGCACCCGGCCGAAGACGATGCCGAGAGCCGTGGTCCCGAGGATGCCGAGCAGGATGGCGCCGCGGATGCCCCAGGCCAGCAGTGAGGCGATCAGCAGCAATCCGGCGATGGCCAGCAGCGTATTCGCATCGCGCAGATTGCCCATGGTCACCAGCGTCTCTTTGTTGCCAACGATGATGCCCGCGTTGCGCAGCCCGATGAGAGCGATGAACAGGCCGATGCCGACCGCGACGGCCGCGTACAGCTCGGAGGGAATGGCCGAGACGATCATCTGCCGCACGCCCGCCGCAGTCAGCAGGAAGAACGCGATGCCGGACAGAAACACGGCGCCGAGCGCGGTCTCCCAGGGCACTCCCATGCCTTTCACCACCGTATAGGTGAAGTAGGCGTTGAGTCCCATGCCGGGCGCCAGCGCGATGGGATAACGCGCCAAGACGCCCATCAGGATGCTGCCAAAGCCCGCGCACAGGCACGTCGCCGCCACCACGGCCGCGAGCGGCATCCCGGTCTCGTGCAGGATGGCCGGATTCACGAAAATGATGTACGCCATGGTGACGAACGTGGTGCATCCGGCCAGGATTTCGGTGCGCCAGTTGGTCGCGAGCTCGCGAAATTGGAAATAGTGCTCGAGGCGGGCCTTCACGAGTGCGCGGCAGGAAGGATTTACGCCTTCGTCAAAGGGTAAATCGCCCTGTATCTCTCTTCCTGCAGCTTGAAACAGTCGCATTCATGCTTGAAGTTCTTGAGCGACGCCACGGTCTCGAGCAGCGTCTTGCGCATCGAAACGGCCATGCGCTGGAACCCGGCCTCCGATGTCATGGCTACATCATTGGGGCGCAGGCCTTCGGCGAAATTCATCGCGTATTGCAGCGTGGCATAGTGGATTCCGGCCTGCTTGGCATAGATAATGTACGTGCCGTCCAGGGTGCAAGTGAGGTCAGCGCCGATTAATTTGAGCATCCGCACTTCAGCGGGCGTTTCCCAGCGGTCGGTGTGCGTTTGGGCCAGAGTCCCGCCGTAATGGACCTTGCCATGGTGGTAGACCACCGACTGATCGTAAAGCGCGCGGCGCAAGTCCGGACACAGCACCGGATTCATGCGCGTGCCCCACCGTTTCCAATCGGTGTTTTGTTTACCCTTGAAGAAATAGGGAAGAATCGACTGGGGATGATTAGGCTTTAAATCGATGAAATCATCCACAATCATCAGGTCGTCGAGATTCAGACTCGGATTCACCGCACCTACCAGGTTGCCGTGCAACACGTTCCGCACGCCGAGCGTCATCAGCGTGACCCAAAGTTGGACGCTGCGTTGTCCGGGAAACTGCTCGTCATCGGTGGCCGCAATTTCGCCGCTGCCTACGTCTCCGTAACGGGTCAGATAGTAGAACGGCACATCCTTGTAGCGCAGCTTTCGAACCAAGGGGCTCTTGCCCACCGGGGTGTCGACGGTAAACGATTTTTCCAGCGTGGCCATGGACTCAAGGTCGAGCCACTTGCGGTCGCGGTTGATGATCGCAACGAAGACTTCCTCTTCGTTGGGCGGGGGTGCGGCCAGGGCCGCGACTCCGGCAACAGATACGCCCAGAGACAGCGTCGCCCGGCGCGTTACGTTCGGACCAATTCGATGCGATGGCATAGCTATAGTCAATTCTTGCGCAGGCTTTTGAGGATGCGCTGGCGGAACGACTCCGTCTCCTTTCGAATGGCGCTCTCATCCATGGTTAGGACTCTCCGGTTTTCCATGAGTACCCGGCCGTTGACGATGGACGTCTCCACGTCCCGGCCCTTGACCATGTAGACCAGTTGCGATTCGTAGTTGTATACCGGCTGCAGCTCGGCTTGATCCAGGCCGATCACGATTAAATCGGCGCGCTTGCCAACCTCCAGGGAGCCGATTTCGCGTTCCATGTGAATCGCCGCAGCTCCCTCGCGCGTGACCATATCCAGTACCTGGCGCGCGTTGAGGGCGCGGTAGTCCTGGCGCACGGCTCTTTGCAGCTTGACGGCCGAGTCCATTTCCTGGAACAGGTCGAGATCGTTATTGCTCACGGCGCTATCGGTTCCGAGGCCCACATGTATTCCCGCTCGCAGCAGGTCGGGGACTCGCGCCACACCGCTCCCCAGCTTGGCGTTGCTCTCCGGATTGTGGGCGACGCTCACACCGCGCTTCTTCAGAATACCGATGTCGGAATCTGAGAGACGGATGGTGTGAATGGCCAGAACCCGCGGGCTCAGGAACTGCAAGGAGTCCAAATACTCGGTTGGCGACATGCCGAACTGCGCTCGAATACGCTCGGATTCTTCCGGACCTTCCGCCAGATGAATGACCAGCGGTACATCGCGCCGGTTGGCCAGCTCGGCGGTAAACCGCAGCACATCGGTCGGGACCGTGTAAGGCGCGTGAGCTGCCAGTCCCACCGTGATCAGCGACTTCCCGTTCCAGGCGCGATACAGTTTGTCGAATTCCGCCTCAGCCTTGGCCTTGTCGAAGCCATCCCTGTCGAAGGGCAACCGCAGCGTCACCATGGCGCGCAGTCCGGCTTGGGCCGCCACCCCCGCCACGATATCGGGATGATGATACATTTCCACGAACGTGGTGGTGCCGGCCTTGAGCATTTCCAGGCAAGCCAAGCGATCGGCGGCCTCCTGAAACCCGGGTGCTTCGTCAAATTGACGATGCAATGGAGCCAGCGCCTCGCCCCAGGTGGCCAGGCTGTAATCGTCAGCCAAGCCGCGAAAAAGGATCATGGAGGAATGCGTGTGGAGATTGATCAGCCCCGGCATCACCACCCGGGAGGCGGCATCGATCACTTTGTCCGCAGTGTAACGCTGCGACAGGCTCGCTTCGGCGCCGATGTCGAGGATGCGTCCGTCCGTCACCGCGATCAAGCCATCGGGGATGATGTTGTGATCGCTATTCATTGTAACCACTGTGCCGCCGCGGACGATCAGATCCACGCGCCTGGGGGGCTGAAACCCCAGTATCGGAACCAGCACGCCCGCGGCCAGTAGCCAACGCAGCTTGAGAATCCTTCGCATCGTTACCGCATTTCAGAACTTGTAGCGGCCACCCAACTGCACCTGGAAAGGAGTGCCCGGAACGTTTCGAACCCCAAAGGAGGCTGAGCCGATGGTGGTATTGGTGGTGCTGAAGTTTGCGGCATTGATCAGATTGAAGAACTCTATGCTCGCCTCCAGTTTCCGGGACTCCTTGCCCAGTGGAAATGCCTTGAGCAAACGCATGTTCCAGCCGAAGAAACGCGGCTGGCGATATCCATTCCAGGGCGCTGAAACGCCATTCACGAAAGCGCGATCGGTGAAAATGCCATCAGCGTTGGCATCGTTGGGAAGAAGTCCGTTGAACGGCACGCCCGATTGCCAGGTGATGGTCTGGGACAGCAGGGCATGGAAAGGAAGATCGAATACTCCGCTAAGCACCGCCCGGTGGCGTACGTCTTGCAGCGAGGAACCCATATCCTGCTTGAGATTAAAGCTGTCCTGCGCCACCAGGCCCTGGACGCGGTTGAAGGAGTCCCCGGAGTTGTCGCGCTGGTGCGCGTAAGCGTAGCTGGCCTGCAATTGCATGTGCTTAGAATATCGCTTCTGAACCGAGACGATCAGCGCGTTATAGGTGGCTCGGGCGGAGCTTTGAATGGCGTTGATTTGATTGAACTGGGGGTTGGGACGAATATTGCGATTGTAGATGGGGCGCCCATTGGCATCGAACTTCGTGGCCGGGAACAGGTTGGTATTGCGGAACTGATCGCCATGCACGGTGTTGCTCATCTCGAAATCGATACCCACGGTCAGGTCGGTGAGGATCTGCCGCTCCACGCCGCCGGTCCACTGGAATGCGCGCGGGAGCTGAAAGTGCGGGTCTACATAATCGATGTTGAGCGGAGGAATGGCATTCGCCGGGAGCTGGCTGAAATTAGAAAACTGTGCCGGGAACGTCGGGATCAGCGTGCCCCCCGGGCCGTTGGGCGTAAGCGTTACGCTGGCCCCCTTGGTGCCGTTAGTGTCGAAGGCGCGAACGATGGAGATACCGTCCGTTCGCGCATAGAAGATGCCGGCGCCCAGCCGCACCACGGTGGTGTTCTTTCGGGAAGGATCCCAGGCCAGGCCTACGCGCGGCGCGAAGTTCTTCCAGGAACTCGGAATCGGCCCGGCCAGGGGAAATGCCGGGTTCTGCCGGGCGCTGTCGTTCGACTCGCCTTCCCAGCGCAAACCGAGGTCGAGCGTCAGGTTCGAGAGGATGCGGTACTTGTCCTGAGCGAACAGAGCTGCCTCGCGCGTGCTGAAGTCGATGGTCCCCGCCTGCCGGAGCGTATTGCCGTTCAACGGTACGAACTGGGTGAAGGACGCCGGGGTGCCGGCCAGGAATGCATTCAGGCTCTGGAAATTGTACGATCCGCGGGCGCTGGATGCGAAGAATTCATTCAGGCCCGTCAGATTGATATCGGTTCCAAACTTGAGATAGTGTTTTCCGACATAGCGACTGACATTGTCTATTACCTGCCAGCGGCCTTGGATGAACGGATCGATGTCGGAGGACTGGCCGCCGATGAGGTAACTCTGGCCGCCTACGATGACCGAGGCAGTGGGAAATGCCGCGCCCAGCGGGTTTCGCACGATCGGTTGAGAGTCGCGTGAATACTGGAAACGCAATTCGTTTAACGTGGTGGGCCGGGTGAAGTTGTAGTTCAGGATCGCGGTCTGCACAGCGTCGATCTGCGATCGCTGTGTGCCAAACGCCATGTTCGGATTGTTGAAGATATTTTCTGCGTCGGCCGAAAGAATATTCACACGCCCGGAAATCTGGTTTGAAGAATTGAGAATGTAGTCGGTTTTGAAGAATCCATTGATACCGTCGTTGGTGGAGGTGAAGCGGCCGCTCTGGTCGCCCAATTTCAGAGACGGAACCACCTGGTCCGCGGCTTGAATGAGCGGCGCGGGGAGCACCGAGAAAGTGGGGAAATTCGATTTCTGCTCGTCATAGGCGGTAAAGAAGAACAGCTTGTCTTTGAGCATCGGCCCGCCCAAACTGCCGCCAAACTGCTGGGTACGGAAGTTCAGTGCGCGCCCCAGCGCATCATCGACCGAAAGGCTTGAATCGCGAAAGTAGTAGAACGCTCCACCATGGAATTCATTGGTGCCGGACTTGGTTACCACGTTAATGCGGCCACCCTGAGCCCGCCCAAATTCCGCGGAGAAGCCGGCGCGAACCACTTCAAACTCCGCAACGGCTTCCTGACTGAGCAGGAAGGGTGCAGTGGCGCCGGTCTGGAGACCACGCAGAGGCGATTTGAAATCGGCGCCGTCGACCGACAGCCCGGTGGTCACCTCGCTGCCCCCTCCCACCGAGATGCGGTTTCCTTGTGTGCTGGGTATCAAGTTTGCCGAAGGCGTTAGCAGAACGAAATTGGTGAAATCGCGCCCATTGGTAGGCAGATTGTCAATGGCCTGGTTATTGAGCACTTGCGTTCGGTCATAGCGGGTGGTCTCGACCACCGGAGCTTCGGCGTTGACCACCACGGACTGGCCCACCGACGCCAGTTGCATGGCCAGATCAACCACTAGTTCCTGGCCGATGCTGAGGTGGATGCCCGTCCGTTTGAGCGTTGCGAAACCTTCGTGCGAGATCACCATATCGTAGTCGCCTAGCGGCAGCAAGGAGAAGCGGTAGTATCCGTTGTCATTCGAGCTGATTTCGCGCACTAATCCGGTTTGGGTGTGACGGACCTGGAGGGTCGCCTTCGGCAGAACGGCGCCTGACTGATCGCGTAATGTGCCGGCGATGACGCCAGTCGCAGCTTCTGTTTGCGCGTGTACCTGGGATACGAAAGTCACCGAACAGGCGGCACAAACGAATAGCCTGAAAGCGGAAACGATCCGCATGCTGGTCCTCCTTGAGATCGGGAACCCGGTCTGCTGAGGCCGGTGTAAGATGCCAGTATACACTGAACTAGTTCGCCGACAATGAAAATTGCAAGCCGGGGTTGCGGTGTTTGCCTTGATGTTGGCTACGCATCGTGGCTCGACCTCGAGTAGCAGCGCGACGCGATACACTGGTTCAGAAAGGGGCTAGTTTCCGTGCTGGTAGTAATGCGCGCGCAGGCCACCGAGCAGGACATCGCGAATGTCTGCGCCAAAATTCAAAGCCTGGGGTTCCGCGCGCATGTCATGCCGGGCGCCGAGCGGACCGCCATCGGGATCACCGGCAATCATGGGCCGGTGCCGGCCGAGGAGTTCCTGGTTCTTTCAGGAGTGGCCGAAGCGATTCCTGTCTCGAAGCCTTACAAACTGGTCAGCCGCGAGGTGAAGCCGGACGACACCGTGGTGCGCGTCGCGGGAGTGGCGGTGGGCGGCGGCGAGTTGGCGCTGTGCGCTGGGCCGTGCTCGGTGGAGAGCCGCGAGCAGATCCTGACGGCGGCGCGGACGGTGAAGGCCTCGGGCGCGCAATTGCTCCGGGGCGGCGCGTACAAGCCGCGCACCTCGCCCTACGCGTTTCAGGGGCTCGGCGAAGAAGGGCTCAAGTACCTGGCCGAAGCCCGCGCCGAAACCGGCCTCGGCGTCGTGACCGAAGCCATTGACGTCGAGACCTTCGACCTGGTCGAGGAATACGCCGACTGTATCCAGATCGGCGCGCGTAACATGCAGAACTTCTCGCTGCTGCGGCGCGCCGGCCGCGCGCGAAAGCCGATCCTGATGAAGCGCGGCATGTCGTCGACGCTGGAAGAATTCCTGATGGCGGCCGAGTACATTCTCTCGGAAGGGAACTACCAGGTGATTCTGTGCGAGCGCGGGGTGCGGACCTTCGCCGATCACACGCGCAACACGCTGGACTTGAGCGTGGTGCCGGCGGTCCAGAGCCTCAGCCATCTGCCGATCATCGTCGATCCGAGCCATGGCACCGGAAAGCGCGACAAGGTCCATCCCATGTCGCTGGCGGCGGTGGCGGCCGGAGCGGCGGGTTTGATCATCGAAGTGCATCCCAATCCGGATCGCGCGCTCTCCGACGGTTTTCAGTCGCTGTATCCGGAGCAGTTCCAGGAGCTGGCGGAGGAGTGCCGCGCGGTGTGCGATTTGCTGCGCCAGCGACGAGCCAAGTCCGAAGCGCGGCCGGTTCCGGCGCTCACCTGAAGACATGAGCGCGCAGCCGAGACCCGATTGGGAGCGGCACGGCATTCGCATCGTGCACGCCGGCGAGCTAGATTGCAACACCCCGCAGACTCCAGGCATGACGCGCGCCGCGGCCATCGATCATGCGCGCACTGGCGCGAGCAAGCTGTGGGCCGGCACCGTGGTGGTCGAGCCGAACGCCAAGACCGGAGCGCATCATCACGGCGAGCTGGAAACCGTGCTCTACATCGTGCGGGGCCGCGCGCGATTTCGCTGGGGTGAGCGGCTGGAGTTCGTGGCTGAGGCCGGGCCCGGCGATTTCATTTTCGTCCCGCCGTTCGTGCCGCATCAGGAGATCAACGCGGACGCGGGCATGCCGGTAGAAGCGGTGGTGGTACGCAGCGGTCAGGAACCGATCGTGGTGAATCTCGATATTCCGAGTCCTGAAACGCCGTCGAAAACGCGCTGGATCGATCCAACGCATCGGAGCTAGCCCGGGGTCCCGCCTTCAGTTAGCGCCAATACCCGCGGTAGTAGCGGCCGCCGTAGTAACGCGGACCCACCCAGACTGCACGCGGATACGGCGGACGAGCCCAGTAGCCGGCACGCCACGTGTAGCGCGGTCCCACGGGATAGTAGTAGCCGGGAACCCAAGTGTAGCCCGGACCAGGTAGAGGCGCCACGTAGGCGACGGGCGGTGGCGGAGGTGGCGCCGCGTAATAACCGAAGGCCGGACCTACGCCGACGCCGAAGAAGAAGTGCGTTCTCGCGAACGCCGAACTTCCCACCAGAAACAAGAGCGCAAGCAATTTGGTTTTCATTATTCTCGTTTCCTCCTCACGCCTTCACAAAAGGCAAATGGCTTGCCAACTCATATCTCTCGAAGATTCTGGAAGTTGCGATCTAAGTCACGCTTCCTAACCTGGCCGATTTCCACCAGCCGCGTTGGATTGCAGCCAGTTGCAGGCTGCAGCCTCCTGTTCCAGGCTGCTACTTTTGTGGCATGCCGACCCGCCGGTTTTGGACCGTGTTCGCGCTCGCCATCAGTGCGGCGCTGGCCGCAAGCCCTCCGCAAAAAGGAATTCTGCTCGAAGATCTCACTTGGCAGGAGGCTGAGAAAATTCTCACGCCCGACGCCATCGTGGTGATACCGATCGGCGCCGAATCGAAAGAGCACGGTCCGCACTTGAAGCTGAAGAACGACTGGCTGATGGCCGAATATCTGAAGCGCGAAGTCGTGCGGCGCGCGAGCGTCGTGGTGGCGCCGACGGTCAACTATCATTACTATCCGGCGTTCGTCGAGTATCCCGGTTCGACCACACTACGGCTCGAAACCGCGCGCGACCTGATGGTCGACATCTGCCGCAGCCTGGCGCGCTACGGCCCGCGGCGCTTTTATGCGTTGAACACGGGTGTTTCTACGGCCCGCGCGCTGCGGCTTTCGGCGGACGTGCTGGCGACGGATGGGATCACGCTGCGCTACACGGACATTCTGAAGGTCAACGAAGCCGCGGAGCAGCAGGCGAGGAAAGAAGAAGGCGGCACGCACGCCGACGAGATTGAGACCTCGATGATGCTGTTCATCGCGCCGGCGAGCGTGGACATGAGAAAGGCGGTCAAGGATTACCATCCGTCCGGGAAAGGCGGCTTGTCGCGCACTCCCAATGGCGAGGGAGATTATTCCGCCAGCGGCGTGTTCGGCGATGCAACGCTGGCAACGCGGCAGAAGGGCGAGATCCTGGTGCGTGGACTGGTGGACGGAATCATGAAAGAAATTGAAGATTTGCGTGCCAATCGCACACCGTGACCAATCGATACACACCTTTGCGTTCGAATCGGTGTCCGCGCCAGTCCAACCCAGCAGGAGGTAGGACAACATGTTCAAGAAACTTGGGATTTTCGGAGCAGTGGCGGTGACGGCGCTCGGCTTGATGCAGACGTCGGCGTTCGCTGCGGAGCGGAATGATGGCCGCGGTAACGGCGACCACAGGGTGGTGGTGCAGAACGATCGCAACCGCCGCGACGATCACCGCGAGTCTGCAAATCGCGACCGCGACGATCGGCGCGTGTACGATCGCGAAAATCGCTTCGGATTCCGGAATCGGGACGATTACGGTTACGGCTATGGCGACCAGTTTTGGTTCCGCTTCGGCTTCGGTGGCGACCGTGATCACGATCGTGACGGGCGCTAGAGGGTGAGCGGGCTCGACCCGCTCCCGGCCCGCTCCATTCCTTTGATCGGTGATAGAGGGCCTCGAGCAACTTCAAACAACCTTTTGCTGGCGCCGGAATGATCGTGACCGGTGGGACGCTGACCGGTGCGACAACGGTACCAGATGCTCTCGCTTCGGGAGCTTTCCAAGCTACCGATGGAGATGCTCATCAGTTAAAGATCTCGCAGTCCGAAACCAAGCGTTAGACAAGCTGGTGTTGTCGCTTTGGCCTGTCCCCCGCTCCACGAAAAATCCCTTATAGCCTCGATTCAAATTTTGGATGCGCACGAAGGGCTTCTTTGCGGTACCCTATGAGGTTCCTTCATCAGTTCTGTTCCAACCCCAGGAGGTTATAAATGAAACCGAGCGAAGTCTTGGATTTCACCAAGAAGAACAAAACCAGGCAGGTGGACCTGCGATTCTCCGACATCCCCGGTCTGCAGCATCACGTCTCTTACCCGATCAACGAGCTGTCGGAAGAGTCCTTCACCGAAGGCTTCGGCATGGAC
>DASQHQ010000216.1:0-23629 GCA_035632015.1 Bryobacteraceae bacterium | reverse complement strand
GCGGGGGTGCCGGGCGTCGGCTCGCCGGTGAAGAAATATCCGGCGCGCGAATATCCCATTCGAGCGGTGTTGATCAGCGTGCTGGAAAAGACATGCGTTTCTTCGATGCTGGCCACTTCCTCGCGCAGGCTCTCCACATCCGTGCTGTACTGGTTCGTACTGGTGGGCGTGAAGTCCGCGCTGTCGTCGATGGTGTAGACCGCGTTCAGCGAGTCATGCCCGGAAAAAACCTGATCCAGCCGCGCCGTGCCGAAGTCGTCCCGGATGGTCTGCAAAGGGTTGTTGAACGCCTCGGAGATTCCGCCGAAATCGGGCGCGCCCGGCGACGGCGCGGGCCACAGCGAAGTCAGCGGCGAGACGCCGGCGAACGCCAGCCCCGAAGGCGGGCAGGGATTCGGCGCGGGGCTGATAATTTTGCACGGAAGGAAGCCGTTGCGCGCCTCGTTATCTGGAACCAGGTCGACGCCGGTCTGGTGCAAGTGCTGGCGGAAGCCCTCGTAGTTGCCGAACACGAAGGTTTTGTTCCTGCGGATCGGTCCTCCCAGCGCCGCTCCGAACTGATTGCGCTGGAAACCGGGCGGCGCGCCGGGGTCGAAATAATTGGGCGCGTCCAGATGGTTGTTCCGGAGGAACTCGAACAGCGATCCATGCCACTGGTTGGTTCCCGACTGCGTGACGATCAGAACCTGACCGGCGGGACGCTTGCCGTATTCAGCGCCGTAGGAATCCCGCAGCAGATTGAACTCGCGCACCGCGTCCACGCCGAGCAGTTCCTGGCTGACGCCGCCGGGCTGCATATTGTTCTCCGCGGCTCCGGTGAATTCGACGCCGTTCAACAGAAAAAGATTTTGCTGCGGCCGGTTGCCGGAGACGACGAAATTATTTCCGGAGGTCGAGTTGGACACGCCGACGCCGCCGGTTTTTTCCCAGGTGAAATTCACGACGCCGGGATTCAGAGTGAGCAGTTCGTCATAGCTGCGGCCGTTGAGCGGAAGATCCTTGACTTGCCGCTCTCCGACCAAGCCCGAAATGTCGGTGCTGGAAACGCCGACCGGAGCGGCGTCGGCGCTCACGGTGACCGCTTGATTCAGTTCGCCGACCACCAAGGTCAGATCCACGCGGGCCCCCTGGCCCACGGCCAGGTGAAGGCCTTCTCGGATTGTGCCGGCAAATCCAGCCTTCGCCGCGCGAATCTGGTACTCGCCGACCGGCAGCGAGATCATCCGGTATACACCCGAGTTGTCTGTCAGCGCGCTGCGAACGGCTCCTGTGTCGACGCTTTTGACGGAGACGCTGGCGCCCGAGATCGCCGCGCCGGACTGATCCACGACCTTTCCGGACACGCTGGCCGAAACCTGGCACCAGGCAGGACACGCACCGAACAGAAAAGCGAGCAGCAGGCTTTTTCCCCGCATCTCGTCCAGTATACACGACAGTGTTATGTAATAGCGTCAGGCTGGTCGCGCGCGCATGCCTGGCAGACGCAGGAGCGCGGCGCTTTCGCCCGTCTTGCGGTTGGCGGTACCCTAGTGTGGTCCGAACCTGAAGAGGTGACCGAATGGTTGATCGAGACCACATGGCCGGGCGGCATGCGATGGAGGCGCCCAGCTTGCGCGCAGAACAGTTGCGGTGAGTTTGCCGCCGCCCATCGATTTGCGCGAGCCGCTGCGGCGCTACTGGGGCTACAGCGAGTTTCGGCCGCTGCAAGAACGGATCATTCGCAGCATTCTGACGGGTCACGACACCGCGGTGGTGATGCCCACCGGCGGAGGGAAATCCTTGTGCTACCAGTTGCCCGCGCTGGTGGCCGGAGGAACCGCGATCGTCATCTCGCCGCTGATCGCGCTGATGCAGGATCAGGTGGCGCAGCTCGCCGAGATCGGCATCCCGGCGGCGGTGCTGAACAGCGCCATCCCGTGGTCCGAGCAATCCAATGTAATTTCGCAAGCGGCGCGGGGCGCCTACCGGCTGCTGTATCTTTCGCCGGAGCGTTTGGCGAAGCCCGAGACGGTTACGTGGCTCGCGCGTGTGCCCATCGCGTTCTTCGCCATTGACGAAGCGCACTGCATCTCGGAATGGGGGCACGAATTCCGGCCGGAGTACCGGCAATTGAGCAGCCTGCGCGCGGATTTTCCGGGAAAACCCATCGCGGCGTTCACGGCCAGCGCGACGCGGCGCGTGCGGCACGACATTCTGACGCAGCTCCAGCTCCGCGATCCGCACAAGTACATTCAGAGCTTTCACCGCTCCAATCTGCGCTACCTGGTGAAGCGCTGCGAGCGGGAGCGGGAGCAGCGCCGGTTGCTGCTGGCGGCGTTACAGGCGCACGCGGGCGACAACGTGATCGTGTACGCCCCGACCATCGCGCAAGTGGAGACCACGGTCGACTTTCTGGCCGAGCAGGGCGTCGCCGCCGTTCCTTATCACGCCAGGATGGACACACGCACGCGGCAGCGCAACCAGGAGCGCTGGATGTCGGACGAAGTGCGGGTGCTGGTGGGCACGATCGCGTTCGGGCTGGGGATCAACAAGGCGGCCGTGCGGGCGGTGATTCACTTGTCGCTGCCGAAGTCGCTCGAGCAGTACTACCAGGAGGCGGGTCGCGCCGGCCGTGACGGGCTGCCTTCGGACTGCGCGCTGTTGTGGCGCAAGAAAGACGCGGGACTGCTGGCGCACTTCATCGAAGCCACCGGCGATCCCGAGGAGCGCGAGCGCGCCTGGCAGCGCTATCACGTGATCCGCCGCTTCGCCGAATCGTCCACCTGCCGGCACCGTCAGATTTGTCTGCACTTCGGCGAGACGCCCAAGTGGGATCGCTGCGACATGTGCGATGTGTGTGGCGCCACGCCCGCCTGGCTGAAGGAACGAGCGGAGGCAACTTTGGCGGTGGCGCGGCCGGCGAGGGTGGGGCGTCCGGTTGCGATGGCGGGCCCGTCGGCAGCGGCCGCCGTCGAAGCCGATCCGGAACTGCTCGAATACCTGCGCGAGTGGCGGCGCGGTATTGCCCTGCGCGACAACGTGCCGGCGTACGTCGTGCTGCACGACAGCACGCTGAAGGATTTGTGCCTCAAGCAGCCGCGCAAGCCGACCGAACTGCTGGGGATCTTCGGAATCGGCGAGCGCAGGGCCGCGGCGCACGGCGCTGGAATCCTGGAAGCCCTGGAAGCGTTTCGCAACGGCGCGCGTGCGGTGAAACGCGCCGAGCCCAAGGCTTCGCCGGCCGAGGAGACTCTGCGGCTGCTGGCCGAGGGCCGCAGCTTCGAAGAGATTGCCCAGATTCGCGAGCGCCGCCTGGGCACGGTGATCGAGCTCGTCGCGGAGCTGCTGGAGCACGGGCGCGTGGAGTTCGATCCCAAGTGGGTGAACGAAGAACGCCGCCGGCAAATCGAAGCCGCCATCGAGCGCTTCGGGGCCGATCGCATCAAGCCCCTCAAGGATTCGCTTCCGCCTGAGATCACCTACGACGAAATTCGACTGGTCGTTTCGGCGTGGCGCCGGCGCTCGGCAGCGAATCCAGGGACCTAAGAGAGGCGCCGGTTACCACCGACCGCTGCGCGGTTCGCTTTGTCGACCGTCCGGTAGGTAAAGCCGCAGGCGCGCGAAGTCCCCGCTTTCCGCTTTGGAGTATACTGCTTGGAGTGAGGTCCCATAGGGAAAGGATGCTGCCATGACAAATCGACGTTCATTTCTCGCGGCGCTCGGAGCAGGCTACGCGATCGCCAACAAGAGCTGGGCGCAATCGCAGAGGCCCGCGCGCGCTGCCGGCGGGGCCCGCAACACCGAATTGTTCTTCACCGCCGACACGCAGTACGGCAAAATCCAGGGCATGGCCAACGCCGGAATCAAGGAATTCAAAGGCGTCCCCTACGGCGCATCCACGGCCGGCAAGAACCGCTGCATGCCGCCGCAGAAGCCCGCCGCCTGGACCGGAGTGCGCGAATGCCTGGCTTATGGCCAGATCTCTCCGCAAACCATCTCTTCGGCCGCCAGCGACTACGGCGAGTTGATCCAATGGGACCTCCATTACGGCACCGGCATGGGCGAGGATGTGCTCACGCTGAATGTCTGGACTCCCGCCATCAAAGACGGTGGCAAGCGCGCGGTGCTGGTGTCGTTCCATGGCGGCGGATTCGCGACCGGCTCCGGGAACGGACCCCAATACGACGGCACGCAACTGGCGCGCCTGGGCGACGTCGTGGTGGTGACCGTGAATCACCGCCTGGCCAGCCTGGGCTATCTGCACCTGGCCGATCTGGGCGCACCGCCGGAATTCGCGCACGCGGGCGTGGTGGGCATGATGGACCTGGTGGCCTCGCTCGAATGGGTCCGCGACAACATCGAAAACTTCGGCGGCGATCCATCCAAGGTGATGATCTTCGGGCAATCCGGCGGCGGCGCCAAGACTTCGACCATGCTGGCGATTCCTTCGGCCAAGGGTTTGTACCACAGCGCGGGCATCCAGAGCGGCTCCACGATTCGTTCGGCCACGCGCGAGCAGGGCACCAAGTCGGCCGAGCTGCTGCTCGCGAAGCTCGGCATCGCCAAGGGCAATATCGCGGCCATCCAGAAAGTTTCCTGGCAGCAGATTCTGGAAGCGCAGACTTCGCTTGCGGGGAGCGCTGCGTTCGCGCCGGTGGTGGACGGAACCATTCTGCCCCACCATCCCTTCGATCCCACAGCACCACCGGAATCCGCGGACGTGCCGATCATCATTTCGAATACGCTGGAAGACGCGGCGCTGCGTCTGACCAACTTCGATCTCACCGAAGAAGGCCTGCGCACCATGATGAACCAGCGCTATGGCGCGAAAGCGGAAGAAATGCTGGCGATGTATCGCAACCGGTATCCGGACAAGTCGCCTTTCCTGATTCAGGCGCAAATCGACACCGACTCGACCTCGCGCCGCAATGCGACCTTGCAGGCCGAACGCAAATCCGCGCAGGGCAAAGCGCCGGCGTACCTGTATTTGTGGGCCTTCGCCAGTTCCGGTTTTGGCGGCAAGTTCGGCGCAGTGCACGGCACCGACGTTTCGGCGACGTTCAACAACTATCGCGACGGCGTCGGCGGCACCGGCTCGGAGGAAGAGCGGGCGCTGTGGTCGCGCTTCGCCAACACGTGGGTGGCCATGGCGAAGAACGCCAATCCCAATAACTCGAAGATTCCGAACTGGGCGCCGTATGACTCGCACACGCGCGCCACGATGATCTTCGACAAAGAAGTGCGCCTTGAAAACGACCCGCGCGGCGAAATCCGCAAGTTCTGGGACGCTATGCCGCGGGCCTAGACTGAAATCCCAGCGGGCCGCCAGCGACTTGCGGCACTAAGTTCAATCGTCATCGAGGTTCTGCATGCGATCTGCAAAGTTCCTGCTGGCGGCGCTGATCGTAATGGCAGCCGTCCTGCTGTTGCGGACGGAGCCCAAACTCGTCCGGGCTCAAACCGCCGCGCCGGCGGCGACCACTCGCACCCGAGGCGGCCGCGGCGCACAGGGGCTGCCGGATGGGCGCGATAAGCTCTTCATCTCCGATTCGGACTACCTCCAGTTCCCGCTCCCGCCGGGAGAGGAGCGGTACGCATCCATCCTGGGCGCGAGCCTAAAAAAGATTACCGCGGACATCGTGGCGATTTCGGAAAAAAGCCGCGCCGACGGCAATCGGTACTATGGCCGGATCACGGGCACGCCCTACGACAAGATGACCTCGGACTATGTGCTCGCTGCCTTTAGGAAGCTGGGCCTGGAGCAGGCTCGCGAGCAGGAGTTCAGCCTGAGTCCGCAATGGTTCCCCACGGCATGGACGGTCGAACTAAGTTCGGCGGGCAGGACGATCCCGCTCGCATCAGCCTTTCCATTTCAGAATGGGCGGGGCACGACTGATGGTCCGATCGAGGCCGAGGCTGTCTGGGTCGGCCTGGGCACCGCAGCGGATTTCAAGGGCCGCGACGTAAAAGGAAAAGCCGTTTTCATTTACAGCTTTCCGACGCCGGGCGGCCGCGATCATACCGCGCTGACGAACGGCATGGTGCAACGCGCCACCGACGCGGGCGCAGCGCTGGTGTTCGTGGTGCTGGGATTTCCGGGCAATGCGCAGGCCATCGCCTCGGTGGCCCCGCCGCCCATCCCTGCCATGACGGTCGGCGTCAACGATGGAAACGCGGTTCGGGAAGCGATCGAGCGAGGGGAATCCCCGAAGATCCGCCTGAGCCTGGATGTGAAGACCGTTCCCGGGCTCAAGACTTACAACACCTGGGGCGTGCTTGCCGGCAGCACGGACGAGAACATCCTGATCATGGCGCATCACGACGGATTCTTCGACGCAGCGCTGGACAACGCCAGCGGAACCGCGCTGATGCTCGAGATCGCGCGCTATTATGCGGCGATTCCCAAGGCGCAACGGCGCCGCACGCTCACGTTCCTGGACACCTCCGGGCACCACGTTTCGCCCGATCTCGGCGCCACCTGGGTGCGCGAGAACGCCCGCGACATGCTGGCCAAGACCGCTCTTATCGCCAACTGCGAGCACACCTCGCAAACGCAAATCTACTTCCTGGACAACGGCCTGATGACGGGGAACACCATGAGCGCACGCCGCTGGTACGCTGGTGGCAGCGATGCATTCCGAAGCCTCGTCAAGAACGCGTTCCGGGAGTTTGGCGTCCCGCTCTACACTGTTCCCGAGAGCAGTCCGGGAGGCGAACTCTCGCAGCTTGGAAATACCGCCCCGAGTTTTCATATCATCGACCACGTGTTTTACCACACCGATCTCGACACTCTGGACTGGACGCCGGCCTCGGGCATGGAGGCCGTCGCGCGCGCGTACATGAAGATCATGGATGGCGTAAACACAATGAGTATCGACGAGGTGCGTGGCCCGACCTTCAAGCCACGTTTCGATCTCGGACGCCGCGCAGAGCAGTAGTTCGAACCCTAGCTCCTGCCCACCCGCGTTAAACTGGAGTGGATGACCGATTCCGAACGAATGTCCCGCCCTCTTTCCGCCGTCGATCCCGAGATCTACGACGCCATCCAGCACGAAGTGGAGCGGCAGCATAGCCGCCTGGAGCTGATCGCGAGCGAGAACTTCACCTCCGAAGCGGTGCTCGAAGCCACCGGCAGCGTGTTCACCAACAAGTACGCCGAAGGTTATCCCGGCAAGCGCTACTATGGCGGCTGCGAATTCGTGGACGTGGTGGAGAATTTGGCGCGCGAGCGCGTGAAGAAACTCTTCGGCGCCGAGCACGCCAACGTTCAGCCGCATTCCGGGTCGCAGGCCAACCAGGCGGCGTACGCGGCGGTGCTGCAGCCGGGCGACACCATCCTGGGGATGAACCTGGCGCACGGCGGGCACCTGACGCACGGCCATCCGCTCAACTTTTCCGGCAAGACCTACCACGTGGTCCCCTACGGCGTGCGCCGCGACGACGAGCGCATCGACTACGACGAGCTTCGCCGGCTGGCCGAAGAACACAAGCCGAAAATGATGATCGCCGGCGGCAGCGCCTATCCGCGCATCATCGACTTCAAACGCTTCCGCGAGATCGCCGACTCGGTGGGCGCGATTTTCCTGGTCGACATGGCGCACTTTTCCGGACTTGTGGCGGCGGGATTGTATCCGAATCCCTGCCAATACGCCGACATCGTCACCTCCACCACGCACAAAACGCTGCGCGGGCCGCGCGCCGGAATGATTCTTTCCAGGGCCCAGCATGCCGCCGCCATCGACAAGGTGGTGTTCCCCGGCATCCAAGGCGGACCGCTGGTGCACGTGATCGCCGCCAAAGCGGTGTGCTTCCTGGAAGCGATGACGCCGGAGTTCGCGACCTATCAAAAGCAGGTGATCGCCAACGCCCAAGCGCTGGCCGAAAGTTTGCAGGCCGAAGGTTGTCGCATCGTGTCGGGCGGAACCGATTCGCATCTGATCCTGGTGGACGTTTTCGCCAAAGGAGTGCGCGGCAAGGAAGCCGAGAAGGCGCTGGATGAGGCCTACATCACGGTGAACAAGAACGCCATCCCGTTCGATCAGAATCCGCCGCTCAACCCCAGCGGCATTCGCCTGGGCAGTCCCGCAGTGACCACACGCGGATTCCGCGAGACGGAAATGCGCGAAGTGGGCGCCTTGATCGCGGAGGTGCTCAACAACATCCATTCCGAGGAGACGCTCGCCTCCGTGCAGCGGCGTGTCACCAGCCTGGCGGAACGTTATCCGCTCTACAATTGGAAGCTGGCGCGAGCGATCGCCTAGTCGAATCCATCGCGCGCTACGCGCATCGACGGGCAGAGGACATCAATGGACCGGATCGCTTTATTCGGCGCGTCAGGCGCAATCGGGGATAGTATCGCCGCTACTCTTCGCTCGCAAGACCGTCCGTACCGCGTGGTCGGCAGGAAACGCGCGGAGCTGGAAGCGAAATTCGGTTCTGACACAGGCGCCGAGATTGTCACGTGGAATCCGGATGACAAGGAGAGTGTTCGAGCGGCCGCGCGCGGCATCGACACCATCTTTTACCTGGTCGGCGTGCCGTACTGGCGATTCGAGCTTCATCCCGTATTGATGCGCAAGACGCTGGAGGGAGCCATCGCCGAAGGCGTCCAGCGCCTGGTGCTGATCGGCACGGTGTATCCGTTTGGACGTCCGCGGACGCCGCTCGTCCGCGAAGATCACCCGCGCGAGCCGCACACCTTCAAGGGCCGCATGCGCAAGGAGCAGGAGGACGCGGTGCTGGAGGCGGACGCAGCCGGCAGGATCCGCACCGCCATCCTGAGGCTTCCGGACTTTTACGGCCCGGATGTGGAAAAGAGCTTTCTTGCGAACGCGTTTCGCGCCGCCCTCAAAGACCGCCGCGCGCAGTTGATCGGCCCTATCGATACGCGGCATGAATTCATCTATGTGCCGGACGTGGGACCGGTGGCGGTGGCGCTGGCCGGCGAGCCGCACTCCTTCGGCCGGACCTGGAACCTCGCCGGTCCGGGAGCAATCACGCAGCGCGCCCTGGTCGAGCGCATCTTCCAGGAGACCGGCTACGAGCCGAGGTTCCGGGTCGCGAACAAGACCATGCTGCGCGTGCTGGGACTGTTCAGTCCGCTCATGCGGGAACTGGTCGAAATGCACTATCTGTTCAAGACGCCGGTGATCATGGACGACTCTGCAATTCATCGCTTGCTGACGAAGATCAAGAAGACGCCGTATGAAGAGGGCATTCGCGAGACGCTGCGGCGGATGAAGGCTTAGGCCAATCGTGCAGCGGAGAGCGGAGGTAGCGACCCTTCAGCGCCCGCGGCCAAAGGGGCTGGATCCGGCGCCGGGCGGATTCATCGTCCCCGGCGCGCCGCCCCCCAGGCCCGGCGAGCCCAAGATACCCGGCGTTCCGGGCGCGCCCGGCATACCTGGAGCGCCCGGTGTTCCCGGTGTACCCGGCGCACCGGGCAGAGCTTGTGGAATCATCCCCAATCCCAGCGCCGACTTGTCATTCTTCAAGTCGTAGACAAATTCCCATTCCTTGTACTTGCTGTGATCGTTGATGACGTGGATGCCGACGCCCTCGGCGTTGCTGGCCACGCCTGCGATGCCGGTCATCCCACCGGTGATTCCGCCGGTATTCGTCGTCGGAGGCTGCCGCGGGGTAGTCAGGATTTGCTGGATCATGTTTACGGCCGGATTCGAAGACGCGGGCGCCGATGAACTGCCTGGCATGCCGGGAACGCCGGGAAAGCCTCCAACTGCGCCGGGATATCCAGGCTGACCTGGCGTTGGCGGATTGGGAGAGGGTTGGCCGGGAAATCCGGGCGGAGCTACGGTCGGAGCGGGATATGCGCCCGGCTGACCCGGATAGGGAGTGGGCTGGCCGGGGTAGGGCGGCTGGCCGGGATAAACAGGTTGCCCCGGATACTGAGCCTGTCCCGGATACCCCGGTTGTCCAGGGTATTGCGATTGTCCGGGATACGGTTGCTGGCCGGGATAGGGCGGCTGACCTGGATACTGTACTTGTCCGGGATACTGTGGCTGGCCGGGCTGGCCGGGATATGGCACGCCCTGGCCTGGATACACAGGCTGGCCAGGGTACGGCAGTTGACCTGGATAGGGCGGTTGTCCGGTTTGCGATGGATCCTGCGGTTGTCCGGGCTGTCCGGATGGACCGGGTTGACCTGGATAGCCAGGTTGACCTGGATACGGAGGCTGGCCGTTGGGAGGTTGACCGGCTTGTGAGGGATCCTGCGGTTGGCCGGGATAGCCTGGTTGCCCGTTGGGAGGCTGGTTTGGATCGCCCGGTTGCGGCGGATACTGTTGCTGTTGATACTGCTGCTGTTGCTGTTGATACTGTTGCTGCTGCTGCAGCTGATACCGATACGCGTAGGGATCCATGCCAGGCGGCGGAGCAGAGGTTGGACCTGTGCTTTGGCCCGGCGCTCCGCCACCGATGAGGCGGTCGCTCGGGCGCCGCAACGCCATGTTCAATCCCGGATTGGCCGGCTGGCCGTTCTGAGCGTTCGGGTCCGCTGCCGGATCGGGCGACGTGGCCGGAGTTGAAGTTGTCGACGCGGTGAGCGAAGAACCTGCCGCAGAGCCAGCCTTGCTCGGATCTTGCGCCGGATTCGCGGGCTTGATCAGCGAATCGGTAAGCATTCCGCCCGGCCCGACGTGCAGCAGCCGCCATTCTTTTCCCGTCAGCGGATCCGGGTAGCGCCGCCTCAGAAAGCGGATATTGCGGGTGGTCTCCAGGTCGTCGAGATTTTGCGGATAGGTGCGAAACTTGCGAAAGAAGAGCTGTATCCCGCGCTGGTATTGCATTCCGCGATCGATGGCCATCTGCTCGCGCAGGCGCTGCGATTCAAACGCCACGCGGGGCATCTCGAAGTACAGGCTGATGGCGATGGCGGCGGCCAGCACAAACACCAGCAGCAGCGCGAAGCCGGATTCCTCGCGGCGTTTCATCCGGCCATCTCCGCTTCGAGCGGCAGCGTCTGCTGGTTGTTGCTCTTGAACTGCGTGTCTTCCACTACCGCCGAGTTTACGCCGATCCGGATAATCTTGTAGCGCTTCTTGATCAGGTCGCCCTCGCTGGCGATGATGATGTCCTCGCCGTCCAGGAAAAACGCGCGCTTGGTGTCGGCCTTGGATGGATTCACAAAGCCGTAGAACTTGAGCGGAATGGGCGGCGCTTTGGGGTCCGGCGGCGGGGAAGGCGGGGCCGGCTGAACCGGGCCGACGAACAAAGCCTTGGGCACGATCTTGGCCGGTTCGAGCTTGGCGACCTCGGCCGGCGGCGCGCTGGAAATCTCAAACAGCGAGGATCGGGTTCCGACCTCCGGCTGCACGTCCCGCAGCTTGGCCAGCTCGTCGAGATGCAGAGTGGGATCGATGGTCGACGGGTCGACATCCTTGTTCTTCAAGGAAGGACGGAACTCTTTGGGACTGCTGTTGACGCCGCGATCCGGGCTCTTGGCGCGGGCAGCCGGGTTCGCGGTGGCGCGCTCCACGGCCGCGGCGCTGTTCAGACCCGGCGCCGCGGTTGTAGCCGGCACCGACGCGCTGGTCGAGTCGCGATTCGAAAAGTAGAGGTATCCGGCCGCGGCCACCAGGATGACCAGAAACACCAGCTTCTTCGGTTCGGCTCCGAGCGTGGCCGGCTTCAGGTTCATTGCGCTGCCGCGTCCTCAGCGACGAAAGTATCCAGCTTGAGCATGACGTTTAGCTTCGCGCCACCCTGCTGCGGCGTCGCGTTCAGGCTTTCCACCACCAGCAGGCGATTCGATTTGTCGAGCAGGTTTACGAATCGTAGCAGGTCCTGGTAGGTGGCTTCAAAGTTGGCCGAAACCTGCATCATTAATAGGGAATCGCTGCCGTCCACCGGCTCGATCGAGAAGGCGCTCTCCTTGGGAGTCACCTTGGCCTGGCCGGCCAGGTCATTCAGTTCGGACACAATCATCGAATAGGCGGTGCGGCGCGGAAGAAAATATTTGCCCATGAATTGATCGCCTTCCGCGCGGCCGGTTTCAATCTTGCTCGCCAGCGCGCGTGTCCGGTTCAGCACGCCTTGCTTCTGGCGGATCTCGGTGTTCAAGGCGGCGGCTTGCTGCCGCAGGTCCTCAGCCGAGCCGCCGAGGGGGCGAAAGACGAAATAGGCCGCAACTGCATTGGCCGCGAGCAGCAGTCCCACGCCCAGGCGGAGCAGCGCGCGCGGATTGTTCGGAGGCCAGACCTTGCTAAAGTTTTTGAGCATATCTCACGCTCACGTGATAGCGGAAATACGGATCGGTTTGCGAAGGCGGGGCCGAATTGAGCACCGAGGTCGGACCGAACTGGGGAGAGGCCTCCAGGCGTTTCAGAAGGTCGAGCACCGGCTGAACTTCCTTGGCGCCGACGAACATATCCAGCAGCACCGTGTTTTGCGAATCCACCTCGGGCAGCCGCACCGAGACCAGCCGCACGTTGTAAGGCATCACCTTTTCGAGGTCGGAGAAAATGCGCGTCCAACTGATGGCCTTGCGGTCGATCAAGGTGTTCAGGAACAGGCTGCGCTCCAGCACCTCGGCGTTCTCGGTGCGGCGCAGGGTGGCATTCAATTTGGCCTGGTCGGCGTTGGCGGTCTTCAACTGGGCGTTCAGCCGATTGATGGTAAGGCGGGTGTTGGCGGCCTGGTGACGCTCGGAAACGATGGTCATGATCTGCACGCCGAGCAGTATCGCGGCCAGCGCGCCCAGCGCGACCAAAGCCACCATCGCAGGCCGGTCCCTGCGGAACGGCTCGCTCGCCAGATTGATCGGTACGTGAATCGCCATATCAGCCCGCCACCGATTCCAGATATCCCAGCAGCCCGGCGTTGTGTGCGGTGGGAGCGCCCAAGCGCGAATGGAGCGGAACAACGGCCGCTTTCCATTCCTCCTGCCAGCGCTCGGCCAGTGCGGCGTGCCGCGGATCCAGACCGCACAGCCAGACCCGTTTGAGCGAGGCCTTCAATTCATCCTCGATGTACGCCACGGTGGGATGCAGCACCGATTCCAGTTCCTCCGCTCCATCGTCATCCAGTTCCACCGAGCGCGCCAGCCGGACGGCGCTGTCCTGCAACACCAGAACGGACAGAATGTGCCCGCTGAGCTTGACCAGCATGGTGATCCCATCCGGGTGGATCAGATTCAGGGCCGCCAGCGAGGAGGTGGTGACGTAGCCCGGATGAACGCCCAAGGCCCGGAAGGGAGCTTCGTAGCGTGCCACGATTTCAGCCGCCATGACGGCCGCCAGCACTTCCACCTTGGCCGCGCTGGAGCCGCGGCGGTGCGGCTGGACGGCGAAGCTGACCACGGCCGAATCGGCGTCGAACGGCACGCTCTTCTTCATGCGGAAGCGCAGCAGTGCCAGGCGCTCTTCGTGCTCGCTGGGAAAAGCGTCGAAGTCCAGCACCGCGACGCGCGCCGAGTGGTCCGGCACGATCAGAGCGGCGCGCCGCTTGCGATGCCCGTTGGGCGGCAGAACGGCGCGGATGCGCTCCTCGACCACGCTGGCCTGCTGGATGTTGTCGTGTACGGGTGAGACCAGAAGCACGCCGGCATCAAACGGAACAAAGCCGCATTGGCCCGACGCCGACACGCCGGCGAACGCCATGCCTTGCTCGGAGAGCTCGAACGCATAGGTCGGGGGCGGATCTTTCAAAAAATTGGCGAACAAGCGCATGGGCGGCCGGGCGGCGTCATCCTTCGATGAACGTCACCTTATTGATCTCCTTCAGCGTGGTTACCCCGCTGCGTACTTTTTCGAGCGCCGACTCCCGCAGGAACGTCATGCCCTCGTCGCGCGCCAGCCGCTTGATCTCGGTGGCCGGGCGCTTGTCGAGAATCATCTGCCGGATGCGCTCGCTCAGATCCAGCAGCTCATGGATCGCGGTGCGGCCGCGGAAGCCGGTGCCGCCGCACTCAAAACAGCCCGGACCTTCATAGAACGTGACGTCCCGCCATTGCTCCGGATTCAGGCCGCTTTCAAACAAATACGAATCCGGGTACTTCACCGGAGCCTTGCAATAGGTGCAGATCACGCGCACCAGCCGCTGGGCCAGGATGCAGTTCAGCGCGGACACGAAGTTGTACGGCTCCACACCCATGTTCAGGAATCGGCCCAGCACGTCCAGCACGTTATTGGCGTGCACGGTGGTGAACACCAGGTGGCCGGTGAGCGCGGCGTTGATGGCGATTTGAGCCGTCTCCTGGTCGCGGATCTCGCCCACCATCACCTTGTCGGGGTCGTGGCGCAGGATGGAACGCAACCCGCGCGCGAACGTCAGCCCCTTCTTCTCGTTCACCGGAATCTGCGTGATGCCCTTGATCTGGTATTCCACCGGGTCTTCGATGGTGATGATCTTGTCTTCGTCGTTCTTGATCTCGCTCACCGCCGCGTACAGCGTGGTAGTCTTGCCGGAGCCGGTGGGGCCGGTGACCAGCACCATGCCGTAGGGTTCCTTGATGTAGCGGCGGAACTTCATCAGGTCGATGTCGGAAAAACCCACCACTTCCAGCGAGAGCTTGGCGAATTTCTCGCTCATGGATTCCTTGTCGAGCACGCGCAGCACCGCGTCCTCGCCGTGGATGGTGGGCATGATGGACACGCGGAAGTCGATCAGACGGGTCTTGTAGCGCACGCGGAAGCGGCCGTCCTGCGGGATGCGGCGCTCGGCGATATCCAGCTCGCTCATCACCTTGATGCGCGAAATGATGGTCGAGTGCCAGTCCTTGGCGATGGGCGGCATGGCGTAGTGCAGCACGCCGTCGATGCGGTACTTGATGGCCACTTCCTGGTCGCGGGTCTCGATGTGGATGTCGCTGGCGCGCCGCTCCAGAGCGTTGAAGATGGTGGTGTCCACCAGCTTGATCACCGGCGCGATGTCGTTGTCGGCGGTCAGCTTGTCGATGGACAGCGTTTCGTCCTGGTTTTCTTCCTCGCCGATGACGTCCAGCGCGAAGCCTTCGGTGACCTCTTCCAGCACGCGCTGCGACTGTTCGGTCTTCTTCAACAGGTCCGAAATCTGCGACAGCGTGGCCACCTTCACGCGCAGCTTCTTCTGCAGCAGCACGGACAGCTCGTCGATCACGGCCGGGTTGCGCGGGTCGGCCAGCGCGATGTCCAGATGCCGGTCCTGCGACTGGATGGGCACGAAGTTGTAGCGGAACATCAGGTCCACCGGGACCGAATGGAACAGGTCGTGATCGATGCGGACTTCGCGCAGGTCCACAAACTCGCAGCGGTAGCGCAGAGCCAGGGCTCGGGCTTGCGCGATTTCATCGGCGGGTTCGGTGAGGCGGATGCGGTCGCTAACGGCCATGAGTAAGTCCCTTCTTCGTCTCTATTGTCATCGCAGTGTGTCCGCCAGGGAGAAGATCGGCAGGTACAGCGCTACCAGGACGAAGCTCACAAAGCAGCCCATAAAAATCATGATGGCCGGTTCGATCAGCGACAACGACGCCGACATGCGCGTGTTGACGTCGTCTTCGTAAAATTCCGCCACGCTGGCCAGCATCTGGGGCAGCGCGCCGGTGGATTCGCCGACTTCGATCATGTCGATCGAAAGACCTGGAAAAATCTTGCTCTGCGCCAGCGCCGATGACAGCGACTGCCCTTCCTTCACCATTTTGCTGGCTTGCCCCAGCGTATTCTTCAGCAGCTGCGTGCCGAGCGAGCTGGCGGTGGTCTCGAGCGCATGCAGCAGCGGGATGCCGCCCACCAGCAGCGTGCCCAGCACGCGCGCGAATTGCGCCACTTGATACTTGATCCAGATCTCGCCCACCAGCGGCGTGCGCAGTCTCCAGCGCTCCACACGCTCCTGGCCGCTCTCGGTCTTCGACCAGTAGCGGAACGCCACCGCCGCCGCCACCAGCGCCAGGAAGCCTAACAGAATGTAGTTGCGCGCCGTGGTTCCCACCGCGATCAGAATCTGCGTCGCGGCCGGCAGTTGCGCCGACATGCTGTGGTACAGCTCGGCGAATTTCGGCACCACGAACGTCACCAGGAACACCATCAGGCAGATCACCAGCACGATCAGCAGGCAGGGATACACCAGCGAAAGCAGCAGCTTCTTGCGGACCGCCAGCGCCAGCTTCTGATAGGTGATGAAGCGGTCCAGCACTTCGCCCAGCGCGCCGCTCTTTTCGCCCGCCAGCACGGAAGTGACGTAAATCGGAGGGAAAACGCCCTGGGCCGCGAAGGCGTCCGACAACAGCGCGCCGTTTTTGACCTCTTCGCGCACGGACTTGATGTAAGGCGCCAGCTTGGCGTCAGTCAGCCGCTCGGAGAGCAAATCCAGCGCCTTCAGGATCGGAAGGCCGGCGCGCACCAGCGTGACGAACTGCTGGTTGAAGATCAGGAATTTCTCCAGGTTGATCTTCTTGCGGCCGCCCATCGCCACTCCCGCGATCCCGTGGCGCGGCTTCACGGAATAAATCAGGAAGCCCTGCTGCGAATACCTCTCGCGCAGCTCTTTTTCCGAGACCGCTTCGGCCACTTGCTGGTGGACTTCGCCGCGCGGGTCGGCGTACTTGAGCACGAACTCCGCCACTATTGCCCTCCCTCGGAGACCAGCGTGGCTCCGGCCGGCATCTGGAACTTGAACAGCGCGTCGTTGACCGCCGGATTCAACGCCTCCTGGTCGAACAGAAACGTGAGAATGGACTGATCCTGTCCGTTGATGACCAGGCGTCGAATCTCATATTCCGGCGTAACCAGCATCTCGATCTTTTCGTAGGGCAGCTTGTCGTTGTTGGCCTTGGCCGTCACCAGATAATTCGCCTCCTCCGGCTTCACGGCGAACTCTCGAAATTCCTTGGAGAAATCCAGCTTGCCCAGCAGAAACGCGAGCGGCGCGCGCATGTCCTCGCTGGCCTTCAGCTTGGTTTTCTCGACGCGATGCGCGTCCGGCGTGTACAGGTAGACATCTTTGCCGTCGGAGAGAAAAAGCTTGCCGGCCGGCGCGGTGTAGTCCCAGCGCATGCGCCCGGGTTTGCGCAGCGTCAACTCGCCGGTCTCGCTTTTGCGCGGCCGGCCCTGCACCGTGTAGGATTCCGTGAACTGGACTTTCAAGGTCTTGGCGCGGTTGTAGCGCTGCTCAATGCCCTTGAGCAGGGTGTTGGTGTCGAACTCGGCGGCCTGGAGCGGCAGCAGGGCGAGCGACACCCATAGCGCGAAACGTGTCACATAACCTTTGACGTCTCCCAGGCCCCGGATGTGCAAGCGCATCCTACATTTTGTGGGCGCGCGCCGCAGGATAGGATGCGCGCTGTAACACATTGATTTTATTGGATAATGGAGGACATGGCGAAGGCGCGGCCGGAGGCTGGGATGAAGGGCCGTTCCACCGAAGAGGCGCTTCGGGCCATCCAGGACATCCGGAACGCCCCGGAGCGCTACGACCTGAAGCGAGACCTGGCTCCGTTTCTGCGCCACAAAAGCAACCATGCCATCGCCGCTGCGGCCACAACCGCGGAACGGCTGGAGGCCGCCGCGCTGGCCCAGGATCTAGTGGATGCCTTTCTCGATTTGATGACGGCGCCGGCCAAGCGCGATCCGGGATGCAAGGCGCTGCTGGAGATCGCCAAAGCGCTGGTGGCGATGGATCAGGACGCGGCTCGGGTTTATTTCCCGGGATTGCGGCACGTCCAGATGGAAGGCAGCTTCGGCCCGCCCGTGGATGCGGCGGCGGAATTGCGGGGCGTGTGCGCGCAGGGCCTGGCGAGAATGGCGCATCCGGACGCGTTGCAGGAATGCGTCACGCTTTTGGTGGATCGCGAGACGGCCGCGCGGGCCGGAGCGGTACGCGCCATCGCCGACGCCGGCCAGCAGGAGGGAGTGTTGCTGTTGCGCCTGAAGGCGCTGGTCGGCGATTCCAAGATCGAAGTGACGGCCGAGTGCTTCGCCGCGCTGCTGCGCCTCGCTCCCGCGCCGTCGCTCGAATTTGTCGCCAATTTTCTCCGCAGCCCCTCGGAGGAAATTGCGGAGGCGGCGGCCTTCGCGCTGGGCGAGTCGCGCATGGCGGCTGCTTTTCCGTTGCTGCGCGCGGCGTGGGATCGGATCGCGCACGCTGAACGCAGGCGCACTCTGCTGCTGGCGGCGGCCATGCTGCGCCTGGATGAAGCCGTCAATTTCCTGCTCGATCGAGTGGCCGAAGACAGCGAACCCTCGGCCGCGGATGCCATCGCCGCCCTGGCTCTGTACGGCCGGGATGAAACCGTGCGCGCTCGCGTCGAAGCCAGAGTCGCCCCGCGAGACAGCGCGGCCTTGCGCAGCGCATTCGCCCGCGAGTTCCGGTCGGGTTGAGAACCGGGAGACAGCGAAGGTGACTCAGACAGCTAACGCCTGTGGTTTACAAGGTCCGGAGAGACGCCCTCCGGTTGGCCGAACAACGCGTGCGCCTGCTCCTTGAGCCGTGCGCTGATTTCCAGGCCCAGGAAATACTTCGAACCGCATTGCTCCACGTACCTCACCACCGCCGAGCCGGACAGAACGATCCGATCGGCCCGCAGCGATACAAAGGCTCCCACGGGAAGCGGCTCGGGCACCTGGATGCGGAGGCCCCGTTCGGAGATGTCCAGGAACTTGGCGTGGAGGTACTTGGTCTGGCCGTGCTCGTTGTCCCAGAAGATACACAGCGGGCCGAGATAGGGAATACGGTGGATCTTGCGCCGGTTCTTCAGGACAGACCTCCAGCTCTACCAATCGGCGGCCTCTCCCTATCGCTTTAATCTACGAGGCGTCGCACGTGCTGCCTGCCGTGCCGTGGCGCGTTTTCCAGGCTGGTCCGCGCGCGTAAGGTTTACTAAGCAGAACCACTCAGCCTCGAAACTGAGCGCGAGACAGGCTGGCCAACCTGTCGCGCACGCCCTGGACAGAGTGGCGCATCGCGCCCGCGCTTCCATCTCGCAGCCCTTTTGAAATCACCACGTTCCGGTTCCTTGCCAATGGAGCGGAGCGTGCTTTCTCACGACACAAAGGACAAACTTCCGAATGACGAAACGATCCATCTCCGTCGCTACCCTGTTGGCCCTGGGGGCGTGGAACTGCTTTGCCCAGCGAGGTGATCTTTCGTCGCCCCACTCCGCTGCCAATGACACGATGAACGTTATCGTGCGGTTCCGCCCCAGCCCCGATCAAGCCGGTTTCAAGCGATTTGTGGCGAAGGGCGCGCAACACAATCGATTCCTCTCTTCGATCGGCGCTTCGGTTTTCACGGTGAAGACCAAGGATTTCGACCTGCTGGCCTCCGATCCGGAAGTGGAATTAATCGCACCGGATCACGCGCTGCAAGCCGCCGGTCTCAGCGCCGCGCCCGATTACGGCTGGATGACGGCCCTGGGCGCGTCCACTCCCAACGACACATTCCTTTATGACGGCGCCGGAATTGGCGTAGCCCTTGTCGACAGCGGGATCGCAAACGGAAAATCGGCCAACGCTGATTTACGTGCCGCGACCGATGCCGGCGGCCGTGCCTATGCACTCGATCGCGTGGTCTACAGCGAGAGCTTTGTGCCGGGAGATGCGAGCACTGCCGATGCGTATGGCCATGGCACCCACGTAGCAGGCATCGTCGGCGGAAACGGCGCCGACTCCACCGGTCCGGAGTTCAGCTACAAAATCCGCGGCATCGCTCCCCAGGTGAACCTGATCAATCTGCGCGTTCTGGACCAGAACGGCAACGGCTCCGACAGCTCCGTCATCGCCGCGCTGCAGCGCGTGATCGAGCTCAGGGACAAATACAACATCCGCGTTGTGAACCTTTCGCTGGGGCGCCCCGTGTACACTTCCTACAGCCAGGACCTGCTGTGCCAGGCGGTGGAGAACGTGTGGCGCGCCGGAATCGTCGTGGTGGTTGCGGCCGGCAACGGCGGCCGTGAGAATTCGGCGGGAATCAACGGATACGCCACCATCACCGCGCCCGGCAACGATCCTTTCGTGATCACCGTGGGCGCGATGAACACCGTCGGCACGCCATCGCGCGCCGACGACAAGATCGCCAGCTACAGTTCCAAGGGTCCCAGCTTCCTGGATCACTTCGTGAAGCCGGACCTGGTGGCGCCCGGCAATCGCATCCTGTCGCTCCGCCAGCAGTCCTCCTACCTTGATCTGACCTATCCGCAGAACGACGTTCCGCTGTCGGCGTATGCCAATGCAGACGGCTCTCAATTCCAGAATTATTACCAATTGAGCGGAACCAGCATGGCGGCGCCCATGGTCAGTGGTGCGGCGGCGCTGCTGCTGCAAAAGGACCCCACGCTGACGCCGGATGCGGTGAAGGCGCGTCTGATGAAGTCGGCCTCCAAGCTTCCGCTGGCCACCAGCACCGCCACCGACGAGGTTACGGGCGTGACCTACACCAGCCAGAACGATGTGTTCACTGTAGGCGCCGGCTACCTGGATGTGCAGGCCGCTTTGGCGAACACCGACGCCGTTAACGGAACCGCGCTCTCTCCGGTCGCGGTGCCGGATCCCAACAGCAGCGCGGTGTACATGGTGGGAGACGCGTCGGCCATTTGGGGCAGCTCGGCGATCTGGGGCAGTTCGGCCATCTGGGGCTCCAACGCCAGCGCGATCTGGGGTTCGTCTGCCATTTGGGGCTCGTCGGCGATCTGGGGTTCCTCCGCGATTTGGGGCTCTTCGGCGATCTGGGGTTCCAACGCCAGCGCGATCTGGGGCTCCTCGGCCATCTGGGGTTCGTCGGCCATCTGGGGCAGTTCGTCCCCGGACGCCGAAGCGACGATCGTCGCGCTGCGCGGAGACAACTAGCCGCACCAGCAGCGCGACTGACTTCTTCAGGCAACCTGACCGCCGGATAGCCAAACCGCGGCAGTCAGGGGGGCCACGGGGCGCACCCCAGCGCCCCGTTGACCTTTTTCCCGCAGAAATTGCGCCGCGCTTCGCTGCTTGTGGAGCCATGTGACTCGCGGGACTATCGAGAATCCGGCCGCCAACAGAGCTGCTGCGTCACCGTGCCGGCGCGAGTCGGAGCTTGACCAATACAAATGCGGCGCGATGATTAGCCTAAAATTTCCGCGACCAGTTCCTAAGAGCTCTGCATTCCACCCTTGCGCCTTTCGACTATAGGGAGAGCGTGCGCGGATCTCAAGAATCGACACCTGGTGCTGTCAACGCCAATTGGAAATGTGCCCCGGCGGGCGGCGGGCCCGGGGGGGCCTTGACTACGATTTCTAACCTTTGTACACTGCACTCCCAGTTAGGCTGCTCTGAGAGGGGTGAATGATGTCGATTAAATCCAGGGTTGCGTTCAAATTGGGTACGTCCGGAGCGATGATCTGCCGGTTAATGGCAGTTCTGGCGCTCGTCGCGGCGGGAATTCCACTTTACGGGCAGGCAGCTACGGGAGCCATTTCCGGCACCGTGACCGACACATCCGGCGGCATCATTGCCGGCGCCGCAGTGACCATCACAAATACCGCCACCAATGCGAGCCGCCAGACCGCAGCCAATGCGCAGGGCATCTACAGCGCTCCGGCACTGGAAGCGGGCGAGTATCAAGTGCGCGTGGAGGTGGCAGGTTTTCGCACGCTGGTGCGTAATGCAACGGTGGCGGCCGGCACCACCACCACGGTGGACGCCGCGGTTGCGCCCGGCGAGACCAGGGAAGTGGTGACGGTGGAAGCAGCCACCGCGCAAATCAACTACGACACCAACAACATCCAGAATTCGGTCGGGCTGTCGGAGCTCCAGGCCTTGCCCCTGAACGGCCGCAGCTTCCTGCAACTGGCTTCGCTCGAGCCGGGCGTCACGGTCTCGCCGGGCGACGCGCAACACAATGCCCTGTTCACGGTCAGCGTTCTGGGCGGAGGCGTTCACACCGTCGTCACCATGGACGGCGGCAACGTCTCCAACAACATTACCGTCGCAGGCGGTATGACCGCGATGAACTTTTCCCAGGAAATGATTCAGGAGTTCCAGCTCTCCTCGGCGAATTTTGATGTATCCACGCCGATCGAGGCCGGAGGCGCCGTCAACGTAGTGACGCGTTCGGGCAGCAACGAGCTCCACGGCGCGGGTTATTTCTACTACCGCGACCACAATCTGGCCGCCTATCCCGTTCTCAAGCGCCTGCCCAGCAATCCCAGTCCGTTCTTTGCGCGGCGCAACCCCGGCGCCTGGTTGTCGGGGCCCATCAAGAAGGACAAGCTATTCTTCTTCTTCAATTACGAGTATCAGAACCAGGTGCAGGCGCTCACCATCCAGACCAACTCGCCCTCCCTGCTTCCTCTCCAGGGAACTTATGGCAGCCCGTTCAAGGGCAAAGAAATCAGTCTTCGCCTGGACTACAGCATCAGCTCAAAGGAGAATCTCTTTTTTCGCTACAGCCACGATGGAAACATCAATGACGGGCAAGGCAGTTTGCCGTTCGGAGATCCGGCCACCTGGTCCTACAGCAACAATTGGGCCGACCAATTCATCCTGGGGCTCACCAGCGTTCTCACCACCACACTAGTGAACGACCTGCACCTGCAATACCAATTTTGGAGCAATCATACCGAAGACGCTCCTGCGGGAGCTTGTTCGCTGCCGTGCGTAGTGTCCCCCGGTATGCCGAATGTCTTCACCGTGGTCGGCTCGAACTTTCCCGGGGTCGGCCCGGAGCAGAATCAGCCACAGTCGCGGGGCACGCGCCGGTATGAAGTGGTGGACGCCTTGAGCTGGCAGAAAGGCACGCACCGGTTCAAGTTCGGCGGAGACATCAATCTCACCACCACTGGAGGCACCTGGGGATTCTGCAATCCGATGTGTGTAGGCGCCTGGTCCGAGGAGTTTCTCAAGGCCTCTTTTCCAGCGGTGATAACAGCCATGAATCTTCCGGCCACGTTCAACAGCGACACTGATGTTTTAAAGTTGCCGGTGTACAACAACAGCATCAGTATCTTCAGTGGGGTCGGGATCGGCTCCAACATCACGCCAACCTTCTACAACAATCCCGACCATCAGAAACTCAACCAGTGGCGAGCATTTTTCCAGGACGTCTGGAAGATCCGCCCGAACTTCACGTTCAACTATGGCGTGGCTTGGAATGCCCAAACCGGCTTCGTCAACAACGATCTTCCCATGCCGCAATACCTGGCGCCCATCGTCGGCTCCAACGCCCTGGGGGCGGGATCCAACAGCCTTGCAGAATTCCAGCCGGCGATCGGATTCGCCTGGAGCCCGTTCAAGGACGGCAAGACCGTGATTCGCGGCGGCGGCGGCATCTACTGGGATTCCATTCCCGGCTATTGGAAGTATCGGGATGCTTCCTTGATTGGGCCGCCTGGTGTCGGCCGGAGCACTCTGTCTTCCGCCGCCTTCACCAACACGCTTCCGGGCATCACCGACTACCTGACCGGACAGCCGCTTGCGATCGGCGCTCCCATTCAAATTCAGCAGTTGTACAACATGTCCATCGCTCAATTTTTGAGCATCGTGCAGCAGGAGCTGCCTACGATTGCGGCGGCTATTTCGCCGCCCAATCCCCAAAGGAGCGGCCCTTTCCCGTACAGCACCATCAACTACGCCAAGCAGGGAGTCGAGATTCTCCCGGCCAACTTCCCGATGCCGCGCAGCTACCAGACCTCCATCGGCATCCAGCGCAGCCTCGGCCACGGAATGGTGTTAACCGCCGACTGGGCCCGCAG
>DASQHQ010000215.1:0-23700 GCA_035632015.1 Bryobacteraceae bacterium | reverse complement strand
TGCTCGATGGTGGTCGGTTCAAGAAGAAACGCAACTTCCGCCCCGCCGCCGCGAACTTTGGCGTAGGCCGCATCCAGGCCGCGCACATATTCGAGGTGCTTCTGCTCGCGTACCGCTTCCTCGCCGATGCCCAGCATCCCTCCCAGCAGCTCTTCGTGCAGCACCTTGACATCCAGCTCGCCGGCTTTGCGAGCGCGCTGGTATAGGAAGACATCGCCCGCCGGCAGCGCCACGCCGATTCGAACCTCGCCCGGCTCCGGCGCGCGAAATAACCGCCGCAGTTCCTCGAGCGAGCTGAGCTTGCGCGCGCGAAGCTTTTCGACCAAGGCCGCGTCGTTGAACCCCGCCAGTCCGCCCACCACGCGGTGCGTCGCCAGAATCTCCAAACCGGGCGAGTGCATGTTGACGAACGTCATCATGACTTTCCCGGCAGCCTCCCAGCCGGGAGTCTCATTGCGAAACGCCAGCGCGGTCTCGTAGCGATGATGCCCATCGGCGATCAGCAGCTTCTTGTTTGCCATGAGCTGCTGGATGCACGAGATGACGGCCGGATCAGCAATCTTCCACAGCCGGTGGAGCGCGCCATATTCATCGGTGACTTGCGTCGTGTGCGGCGCCGCGGCTGCGCCATCCAGCAGCTTGTCGACCGCCAGCTCGGGGTCCGGGTACAGCATGAAGATCTGCCCAAAATGCGCGTGGGTGCGCCGCAGCAGCTCCAGGCGATCCTTCTTCGGACCCGAGAGCGTCTGCTCGTGCCGGTGCACCACTCCCGCCGAGTAATCCTCCACCGCGCCCAGTCCGATGAATCCCTTGCGCTCCAGCGTCTCGCCCGTGTCCGGAACTGTGAACCGCTGGAAGTAGGCATAGAGACTGGGCGGACTGTCGCGCTCCAGAATGCCTCCGGTGATCCAGGCGTTCAGAGATCCCGCCGCGCGCGTGTAGACATTGTCGCGGTCTGAATCCGCGGGCGACTTCTGGCCCAGAATGATCCGCACCAGGTTGTAAGGGCTGAGCGAAAGATAGTGCGACTGCATAGCCGGAGAAATCTTGTCGTAAGGCTGCGTGACCAGCGTTTCAATGGGTCCGGCTTTGGCGCTGTAGCGATACGGTTGGAAGGGAAATATGCGTGCCAATCGACAAGCATAACAAGGGATGGCGGCCGGGCGGGCCGCGCCGTGTACTCTGGTATGTGTCGGACGCTCGGCCGGCGACCTCATGATCGCCTTCGATCCTTCGCGCGCGGCGGCAGCGGCCGGCGCAGCATTCATCGCCGGAGCCATCAATTCCGTGGCCGGCGGGGGAACACTCGTCTCCTTCCCCACGCTGATCTGGCTGGGATTGCCCTCGGTGACCGCCAACGCGACCAACACCGTGGCCACTTGGCCGGGCTCGGTGGGAGGCGCCTGGGGATTTCGCCGCGAATTGAGAGCGGACGAGCCTCGCATGCTCGTGCTGGTTGTCCCTAGCCTTATCGGAGGCGTCGCCGGCGCGCTGCTGCTGCGCTTCACTCCGCCGGCCATCTTCGACACGCTGGCGCCGTTTTTAGTTCTGTTTGCGACGCTGCTATTCATGGCGCAAAAACCCATCCAGCGACGGCTGAAGAACTCGGGCGGGCGGGCGCGCGCCTCCGGACGCTGGCTCGCCGGCGCCACTTTGTTCCAGCTCGCGGTCGCGCTCTACGGCGGCTATTTCGGCGCCGGAATCGGCATCCTGATCCTCGCCGCCCTCGGCATTCTGGGCTACCAGGACATTCTTCAAATGAACGGCCTGAAAAATTTCCTGGTGGTGTGCATCAACGGCGTGGCGGCGTTCTACTTCATCTGGGCGAGGATGGTTTATTGGCCCTACGCGATCCTGATGGCGGTTGCGGCGATAGCGGGCGGCTACAGTGGATCGGGCCTGGCGCGCCGCGCGGGGTCGCAGGCGGTCCGGCGCGTGGTCATCGGAATCGGCTTCGCCATGACGTTGTCGCTGGCGATCAAGCTGCTGCGCGTTCCCTAGAACAGCACGCGAGAGTAGACGCCGGCGCGGGATTCCGGCGACACCAGATAGCACTCCGCCGCGTAGATCAGTTCTCCGGGCTTCAGCTTGTCGGGAAACTCCTGCGCGCGCGCGGAAACGTCGTTCGCCCAGTTGGGAATGTCGCCGGTTGCCGGATCGATGTTTCCCGGCGTTCCAAACGAGCTGGACCTCAAGCCGCCGTTTCCGATCACGTAGCGTTGCGTGACAACCGCTTGTCCCCGGTTGGCGCATTTTTCAGGCGCCCCGCAATCCGGATCGTGGACCACGCGGATCTTGCTGAGGATGACCACGCCCTGGTCCCGATTCATCCCTAAGCCCTCGGCCACGCGCAGGGCAATGGTCTGATTCGAGCTTTTCGAAAAATCCATGCCTTGCGAGTACATGCTGGCGACGTCGCGGCTGATCTGATTGGCATGATCGTTCTGGCTCGCGTTGGTGGTCACCAGGAGAATGCCGATCGACAGCGGGACGAAAAAAATCAGGCCCAATGCGTATGTGCGCATGGAGTAACTGAAGTTGTCGAACGATGGGCGCCGCATGGATCCATCTCCACGTTAGCGCGCGGGCGCTGCGGTTTCCAGACGGGAACGCTTGCATGATCGGAGAAAAATCGAACTTAGTACTTGCCGGATCGTAGTTTCAGAAAGCCGCGGACTTGTACCCTATGGCCACTACGCGGCGGCCAAATCCCGGCGTACCAGCTATCGCAACGGCTTGCCCCAATCCACTTCTTTTCGCAGGCGCGGCTTCAAAATCTTCCCGCCGGGATTGCGCGGCAGCGGCTCGGTGCGGATGACCAGGAATTGCGGAATCTTGAAATCGGCCAGGCGGCCTTTCAGGAATTTGCAGATCTCGGCGGGCTCGGCCTTGGCGCCCGGCTTCAGCACCACCACCGCGCCGACCTTCTCGCCCATCATCGTATCCGGCACTCCCAGGACCGCGCATTCGAACACCGCCGGATGCGCGCACAGCGCGTTTTCGACTTCGACGCAGTAGACATTCTCGCCGCCGCGGTTGACCATGTCTTTCTTGCGGTCCACGATCTGGACGAAGCCGTCGGCATCGATGCGCGCCAGGTCGCCCGTGTGCAGCCAGCCGTCGACGAAGGTTTGCGCCGTCGCCTCCGGCTTGTTCCAGTAGCCTTTCACCACGTTGGGGCCGCGGATCAGCAGTTCGCCGACGCCGCCCGGATCGGGCTCGAACAGTTTCAGATCCACAACCGGGGCGGCGAACCCCACTGAGTCGGGTCGAACCTTGGCGAACTGGTGTGGCAGGAACGTCGCCACCGAAGAAGTCTCCGTCAGCCCAAACCCGTTGCCAACCCGCGCGTTCGGAAACGCTTCGACGATGCGCCCCACCAGATCGGGCGCGATGGGCGCGCCACCGTACATGGCCCATCGCACGCCCGTCATGTCGAACCCGGCGAAGTTGGGCTGGTTGATCGCCAGCCAGAAAATCGCGGGCACCGAGGTCACGGAACTGATCCGCTCCTGAACGATGGCCTGGAGAAACGCCTGCACTTCAAACGCGGGCATGATCACGGTTCCGCCGCCGTAAGCGCAGCTCGGCAAAAGCTGGCTGTTGCAGCCTGTGACGTGGAACAGCGGGACGGACACCAGCGTGCGCACGCTGCCGTCGGTGGGCAGGGGCACGATGCGCCGGCAGGTTTCGATGTTCGACAGGAAGCCTTGATGTGTGGTCATGGCGCCCTTAGGGAAGCCCGTGGTTCCGCTGGTGTAAAAGATGGCGGCCACGTCCGGCTGCTGGAGATCCTCGACCACGAACGGATCGCCCGAGGGTAGCGGCTGCTTGGGCATGAAGACGAAGCGCGCGCCGGAGTCATTGAGAACGTACTCCACTTCTGGCTCGCTGAAGCGCGTGTTCACCGGTACCACGATCGCGCCCGACATGAGCGCGCCCCAGAAGGCAACGCACCAGTCCAGCGAATTGCCCAGCCGAATCGCGACGCGATCGCCGCGCTGGATGCCCAGGTTTTTCAAGCCCCCGGAGACCCGCGCGGCGCGGTCCCACAGCTCCCGATAGTTGATGCGGCTGGCACCCAGTTCCACGATGGCTTCATTGTCGGGCGACTGGTCTACGGTCCGGCGCAGCATGGCGATCAGAGATTCGGAGAGCCCGCCGTAGCGCGCGATCGAGTCGGGCCCGCGCGAAACGCCCGATCCATCAAACGGTCGAAGCATCTGTCAGTAGGCTCCCTGGGTTTCAAAAATCTTGCGCGGATTGTGCACCAGCATGGTTTCAATCTGCTGGTCCGTGACACCTTGTTTCTTCAGCGCGGGAATCACGTCGTTGTGAATATGCAGAAAGTGCCAGTTCGGCAGAACCGCCGGGAGGTCGCGCTCGGGCAGCCAATCGTTGAAGCAGGCGGCATCGTGAGAAAGCACCAACTTTCCAGCGAAGCCGCGCTGGCACAAGCGCGCCACCGTATTCACGCGGTCTTCGAACGAAAGAATGGAGTCGATCCCGAAGCGGTCCATGCCGAGATAGGAGCCATCGGCGATCAGCTCCTCCAGATATTCGATCTCCGTGGTGTCGCCCGAGTGCCCGATCACGACACGCGAAAGGTCCACGCCTTCTTCTCGAAAGATGCGCTGCTGCTCGAGCCCGCGCCGGGAGCGCGCATGGGTGTGGGTCGAGATGGGCACGCCGGTTTGCCGATGGGCCTGCGCCACCGCGCGCAGCACCCGTTCCACGCCGGGCGTAACGCCGGGCGCGTCTGTGGCGCACTTCAGAATGCCCGCCCGAACGCCCGTGCCGGCAATACCCTGCTGGATGTCGCGCACAAACATGTCCACCATCACCTCCGGGCCACCCAAGGGCGTTCCCGGACCGCGGAAATGAAAGTAAAACGGAATGTCGTTATAGGTGTAAATGCCGGTCGCGACGATGATCTGAAGCGGGGTCTTTTCGGCAATGCGCCGGATGCGCGGAATGTAGCGGCCCAGGCCGATCACGGTGAGATCCACGACCGAGTGCACGCCGCGCGAATGCAGCTCGTTCATGCGCGCGATGGCGTCGTTGACGCGCCGCTCTTCCTCGCCCCAGGCGTCGGGATAATTCTGCATGATTTCGGTGGACAGCACGAAGATATGTTCGTGCATCAAGGTGGCGCCCAGTTGCTGGGAATCGATCGGACCGCGTACGGTTTGGACGGTGCTCATGTGGATCTTTGACACTATACTCCACCTGAGGCGCGCGGTGTGGCATATGCTGGAGAGCGCATGCCCATTTACGCCATCGTTCAACTGACCATCCATGACCGCGCGTCCTACCAACGTTATCAGGACCGCTTCATGGGCGTGTTCGGCAAATACAAGGGGCGCCTACTGGCCGCCGACGAAAAGCCACAGGTCGTCGAAGGAGCCTGGGACCGCGAAAAAGTGGTCTTGATGTCGTTTCCCGACGAAGCGGCCTTCCGCGAATGGGCCGAATCGCCGGATTACCAGGAAATCGCGAAGGACCGAAAAGCCGGATCGAACGCGGTCGTGCTGCTTGTGAAGGGCTTCCCGGGCGTTAGTTCGACACAAATCAATCGGGCATCCGGATAAGCTATGCTGGACTTCATGAAGCTACCGTTCTCCGCCGCCGTTCTGGCCGCCATCGTGGCCACGTTTTGCTTCAGTCAAAATACGTCCGATCCGTGGCCGAAGAGCGAACTGCTCGAGCCGGCTTCGTTCGCTCAAGAGCTGCGCGCTGGGAAAAAGCCCATCATCATTTCCGTGGCGTTTCCGGTGCTCTATCACGCCAATCACATCGTGCAGGCCATCGACGCAGGGCCCGGCTCGAAGCCCGAGGGCATTGAGGCGCTCAAGAAGGCCGTCGCCAATGCTCCCAAGGATGCCGACATCGTCGTTTACTGCGGCTGCTGCCCGATGGTGAAGTGCCCCAACATCCGGCCGGCCTACCGAACTCTCAAGGAGCTCGGCTTCACACACATTCGCGTGCTCAGCATTCCAACCAACATGCACGACGACTGGTACACCAAAGGTTACCCGTCCGAGAATCCAACCGCTGCCAACTAGGGAGACGAACTCATGCGACGATCCATGCACCGCCGTGAATTTTTGCTGGTTTCCGCCGGCACCGCCGCCGCGCTGGCGGCGCCCTCCACCACTTCAGCCACGGTTCTCTACGCGGACGGCAACGTGAAGCTCGATAAAATCCGGCCCGACGCCAAGGACCTGTGGATCCGGTCGGCTGATCTGCCGCGCGTCAACCAATTCGAGTTGAAGCCGCAGGGCGCTTGCCGCGCCGATATGTGCATCCCGGTTCCCAAGGCGCTGAAGAACGGCGAGTGGTTCAACCTGACGGGCTTCTCGCGCAAGGTCGGCCAGGCCGTAGTCGCCGATTCCGGCGTGTGGAGCTTCGGCGAGATTCCGGTAGTGCGCGGCTCTTTCTACAGCTCGCGGATCGCTCCGGACTTCGCGGTGCCCGATCGCAAGGGCAAGATCGTGCACTTGTCGGATTTTCGCGGCAAGAAAGTGCTGGTGGTCACCTGGGCCTCCTGGTGAGGCTGCCGCCTCGATCTGCCAGGCTGGCAGAAATTGTACGCGGAACTGAAGGATCAGAATTTCGAAATCATCGCCGCGGCGCAGGACACCGGCGGCGAAGCGGCGGCGGGCAAGTGGTACGACCGGGCCCACGCCACGTTCACCACTCTCGTTGATGCCCAGCACGCCATCAGCTCCGCCTACCAGTTCATCAACGTGCCGATGGGAATCTGGATCGATGAGAGAGGCCGCGTGGTTCGTCCCGCCGAGCCGGCTTGGACCGAGAGCCGGACCGACACCTTTGGCGGCAAGAACATCGTCATCGAAGGCGGCCTCTATACCGCGGCCATCCGCGATTGGGTGAAGAACGGCGAGCGCAGCCACTACGCGCTGTCGGACGAGGAGTTCGCGCGCCGCGTCAAACCGCGCTCGGCGGCCGAAATGGAAGCCGACGCCAGCTTCAAGCTAGCGGTCTGGTTCCATGACAACGGCAACAGCGAGCTGGCCGAGAAATACTGGCATCACGCGCAGGAGCTGAACCCGGACGACTGGAATTATCACCGCCAGGATTGGAGCTTCACGCCCCAGGAAGCCGGCAAGAAATGGATGGAGAAGTTCCAGAAGCTCGACCAGCCGTATTATCCCAAGCTGGACATGCCATCGTCCGCACCGAAGACCGATCAGAAGTAGCTCGCGTCAATCGCCCTTGAGACCCAGGCGGCCCAGGATGCGCCGCACTTTTTTGGGCGAAATCGACAGCTTCAATGCGACGCGCGATATCTTTTTGCCCTCGCGTTCCCAGACCTTCGGAATGATGACCTCGGCGAAGCGCTCGGTGAGCTGCTGAAAGCTCTGATCGTCGGTCGCGCCCTGCGACCATTTGCGCAGCATCACATCGAGGTTGCCGCCGCGCAACACTCGGGCTTTGAGCGCCTGGTGCTCCTCCCAAAGATGATCGTGGATGCCCGGGGTCAGGTACTCTGCAGCGCGATCGCAGCACTCCCGCGCCGCATCCGGATCGTTGAAGAAATCGCTGGAGAGCGCCATGCCCTGAAAGATGTAGGCGCGCGCCAGCAGATGGCGATTCTCGGTGTGCTTGGCGAAGGTGAGTGCATCGCGCGCATAATCCAGGGCCCGCTGGGCGTGGACGGTCGGATCTTCGTCCAGGCCTTCCTCGTACTTGGCGCTTTCGATCATGCTCTCGACCACGCGCGCGCGGGCCATCAGGATGTTGTCTTTTTTCTCCGCCGCAAGTTGATAGGCCTCGCCGGCTTCATCGCCGGCCCGTTCGACATCTCCAATGTCCAGAAACAGGAGCGCGCGCTCGACGTGCACCGTTCCCCAACCGCGGTGATGATGCACCGACCGGTAGATTTCTTCGGCCTGGGCCAGGTTCGCAAGCACCTCGGTGCGAAGCTGTTCCACGCGCTGGCGGGATGGCGCCATCGCGGCCGGCACAGGTTCGGAAGAGACCGCTGCGCCCTTGCGGCGGTGCTTGGCCTCCGCGTCAACTTTTTGCGCCAGACGAATCGCGCTCAGGCGCTTGACATACGCCATGTTGGCCAGACAGCGCGCCAGGTTGCGATGGCGCGGATCGCGCTTGCGATAGAGCTCGATGGCGCGCGCGAAATGCTCCAGCGCCTGGTCGTAGCGCGCCTCGCGCAGGGCGATGCGCCCGTGCCCGGACTGGATGTTGCCGAGCGTCACCGAATCGTCGGTCTCGCGCAGCGCCGCCTCGGCCTCTTGCAGGATCGCCGCCGCCTCGGCCAGCTTTTCCTTTTGAAAGCACAGCCAGCTTTCGAGCACCTGCATCACCGCGGCCATGCGCGTGTAGCCCAGCTCCAGCGCCAGCTCCCGGCCCTTCCGGCAATGCGCCAGTGCGCTGTCGTATTCACCCTGCTTGCGTTTGCAGCGCGCTTTCCAGAAATGCGCCAGCGATAGAAGCTGCCTGTCCGCGACGGCTTCTTCGCCCAGCGTGATGATCAAATCAAACCGCGCGACTGCCTTCGCGGTCTCTTCCTCCGCGGACGCGACCATGCCTTCCGCCAACTCCAGATGGATGTAGTCGCACAACGGCAGGCTGGCCCGCTTTTCTTTCGGGAAACGCTGGAGCAGCTCGCCCACGATGGCGGCGTCCCCGTAGCCGATGTCCACCCACTGCGAAAAATAGCCGACGAACGCCGCAGCGTTTTTCTGATCCGGGTCCAGGAACAGCAGCGCATCCCGATGCTCCTCGAACCACTGGATGCTGGTCCCGATCCGCCGCAGGATCACGTCCTCGCGCAAGCGAGTCAGCAGCTCGTCGGGGATCTCGAAGCGCGCGGCCGTCTCGGTTACTGCCATGAATCAGCCAACGATCAATCGATCTGGTCGTAGGCGGCCAGCGTCAGAAATTCGGCGAAATCCGCGCTGGTCATCATCTGCTCGAACATCCTGGCGGCGGTAACGAATTTTCCTTGATTGAAGCGCTGGGCGCCCAGCTCGGCTCGCAGCTTGTCGAGCTGCTGGCGGATGGCCTCGATCACGAAGGCCGCCGTGACGGTACGGCCATCATTCATCTTGGCGCCGTGCCGCACCCACTGCCAGACCTGCGCGCGGCAAATTTCGGCCGTGGCCGCGTCCTCCATCAAGTTGTAAATCGGCACGCAGCCCGAGCCGCGCAGCCACGCTTCCACGTACTGGATGCCGACGTCGATGTTCCAGCGCAGCCCTTGCTCGGTGATGTCGCCGTCCGGCACCGCCAGCAGGTCTTTCTGCGTCACTCGCACCTCGTCGCGCTTCACGGCGATCTGATGGGGAGTCTTCATGTACTCATCGAAGACCTGCTTGGCCACCGGAACCAGTCCGGGATGGGCTACCCAGGTTCCATCGTGACCCGCGCGAACTTCGCGCAGCTTGTCTTGCCGGACTTTTTCAAGCGCCTGCTCGTTGGCCACCGGGTCGTTCTTGATCGGAACCTGCGCCGCCATGCCGCCCATGGCGTGAATGTTGCGGCGGTGGCAGATCTGGATCAAGAGCTGCACGTACGAATTGAGGAAGTGCCGGTCCATGGCGACCTGGGCGCGATTCGGCAACACGAAGTCCGGCCGGTTGCGGAATTTCTTGATGAAGCTGAAGATGTAGTCCCAGCGCCCGCAGTTGAGGCCGGAAGAGTGATCGCGCAGCTCCCACAGAATCTCATCCATCTCAAATGTCGCGAGGATGGTTTCGATCAACACCGTGGCGCGGATGGTTCCGCGTGGAACGCCGAGCGAGTCCTGAGCGAAGTTGAACACGTCGTTCCAGAGGCGAGCTTCCAGGTGGCTCTCCAGCTTGGGCAGATAGAAGTACGGTCCGGTTCCCCGCTCCATGAGCGCCTTGGCGTTGTGGAAAAAATAGAGACCGAAGTCGAACAGCGAGCCCGAGATCGGAGCGCCGTCCACCAGAAAATGTTTTTCGACCAGGTGCCAGCCGCGCGGCCGCACCAGCAGCGTCGCGGTGCGCTCGTTCAGCCGGTAGCTCTTTCCCTCCGGGCTCTCGAAGGTGATGGTGCGGCGGATGGCATCGCCCAGATTGACGTGGCCGTCCAGATTGTTCGACCAGGTGGGCGAGTTGGCGTCCTCGAAGTCGGCCATGAAAACGCTCGCGCCCGAATTGAGCGCGTTGATGATCATCTTGCGGTCCACCGGGCCGGTGATCTCGACGCGGCGATCCATCAGGTCCTTGGGGATGGGCGCGACGGTCCACTCGCGTTCACGGATGGAGGCTGTCTCGGGAAGGAAGTCAGGCAGCGCGCCCCCGTCGATTTCCTGCTGCCGCACTTTGCGCCGCTCCAGCAGCTCCTGCCGGCGCCCGTCAAAGTGGAACGCGAGCTCGGTCAGAAAGTCCGTGGCCTCGCGGGTCAGGACCTCGGTGTGCCGCCCTGCGACCGGGCCTCGGATTTCCACTCGTCCTTTCACAACCGCCGATTGTGTACTCATAAGCTCCATGGTAGATCAACAACTTGGCCCTCTGCGGCCTTGGGTTGCGGAATGGTCCGAATCGGACCACTGCCCGCGCCGGACCACTCGATTTTGAAATTTCGAGTTTTTCGGTTTTACTGTTGTCATGAAGACCGACACGCATGCAACCAACCTGGCCCACCCCTGGGACAACGAGGCCCGGTGGAAAGGCATCGAGCGTCCTTACAGCATGGCGGACGTCGCGCGGCTGCGCGGTTCCATCCACATCGAGCATACGCTGGCGCGCCTGGGCGCGGAACGCCTGTGGCGGCTGCTGCACGAAGAGCCGTTTGTCCGCGCGCTGGGAGCGCTCACCGGCAATCAGGCGGTGCAGCAGGTGCAGGCCGGTCTCAAGGCCATTTATCTGAGCGGCTGGCAGGTGGCGGGCGACGCGAATCTGGCCGGCCAGATGTATCCGGATCAGAGCCTGTATCCTTCCAACAGCGTGCCCAACGTGGTGCGCGCGATCAACAACGCCTTCCAGCGCGCCGACCAGATCCAGCATGCCGAGCGCAAGGCCGATGTCTACTGGTTCGCGCCCATCGTCGCGGATGCGGAAGCGGGCTTTGGCGGTCCGCTGAACGCCTTCGAGCTGATGAAGTCCATGCTCGAGGCGGGCGCTGCCGGCGTTCATTTCGAGGACCAGCTCGCCTCGGCAAAAAAGTGCGGGCACCTGGGCGGCAAAGTTCTGGTTCCCACGCAGGAATTCGTGCAGAAACTGATCGCGGCGCGGCTGGCCGCCGATGTGATGGGCGTACCGACGGTCTTGGTGGCGCGTACCGACGCCGACAGCGCCAGGCTGATTACCAGCGACGCCGATGCGCGCGATCGTGAGTTCATCACCGGCGCCCGGACGCCGGACGGCTTCCTGCAATTCCGCGGCGGCCTGGACGCTGCCATCGCGCGCGGCCTGGCCTATGCGCCTTACGCCGACATGATCTGGTGCGAAACCTCGGAGCCGAGTCTGGAAGAGGCGCGGCGTTTTGCCGAGGGCATCCACGCGCAGTTCCCCGGCAAGCTGCTGGCCTACAACTGCTCGCCCTCTTTCCACTGGAACGCCAAGCTGGACTCGAAGACCATCGCGCGATTCCAGGAAGAGATCGCGGCCATGGGCTACAAGTTCCAGTTCGTGACGCTGGCCGGATTCCACGCGCTGAATTTGAGTATGTTCGAGCTGGCGCGCGGCTATGCCGAATCGGGCATGGCCGCCTACTCGCAATTGCAGGAGGCGGAATTTGAGCGCACGGCCGAGGGCTACTCAGCGGTGCGGCACCAGCGCTTCGTGGGCACCGGCTATTTCGATGAAATCACGCAATTGGTATCGAACGGCGCCAGTTCGACGGTTGCCCTCAGCGGTTCGACCGAAGAAGCGCAATTCGCTTAGGCCGGCCGGCGCGGGCCTCGCCATAAGCCCGCCCCTTAGAGTTTCGCCTTATATCGCGCGCCGGCTTCCCGGCCGATTCATAATAAAGAAGGCTGGCGCGCCCAGTCCAAGGCTGCATGGAAGTCAAGATTCAGAAGCACGTTGCCGCGACAGCATTCGAATACTTCCTCTACCTCGCGCTGGTCCTCGAGACCGGCCTGGCGGCGTTCATCTACAAGGTCATCTCGCCGGAACCCGAGCTGTTGCGCCTGCGAATCGGCCTGGCCGTGCTGTACTTCGGCTTCCTTGGCTGGGGCGTATTCCAACTGAGCCGCGTGCAACGCGCGCGGAAGCAATTCCAGAGCATGATCCAGTCGGAGGTCGCAGCCCAACCCGACCCCCAAATCGAGACCGCTGAAGCCCCGGTCGAATCCCCCCATCCAGGCCGCCGGATTTTCGGGCTGACGGCGCCTCAATTTGTAGTGGTGCTGATTGTTTTCGTGACCGCGGTGCTGGGCTTCAGTTGGGCCCTGGCGCACCTGGGGCGCCAATAGCCAGGCACCCTTGAATACCGCGAAACACCTTATGCGACTGCGATACGGTCGCGAGTGAACGTCCGCGGACGGGTCACGTCGACGAAGCTCAGGGCACGCGAGGTACAGAAATCCCGATACTTGTCAGTAATGGATCGCCAGTCCTCGTGCGCCAGGGTGTGTCCTTCGCGGTCGACGTATTCCAGCGCGCCTTCCACGATAAAAAGAATCTCGGACTCTTGTTCCAGCACCAGCGTATGCACTGACCCGGGTGTTTCCTGCACAATATCGCCCGTGCGCGAAACCCACTCGTGTTCAAGATACCGCCACGCACCGCGGAGCGTGAAGCCGATCACGGAGCCGTAATGCCGGTGAATCCCGAGACTACTCCCTGCAGGGCCACGCAATTTCGCAATCCATTGGCCGGTTGCCGGATCAGCCAGGATGAGCTGCACTTCGCATCCGCTCGGGCCATAGGGGAACCACGGCGTATCATTCGCCGGAATGTACAGCGCCTCAAACGCATCGGTCTGCATAGGCTCCTTTGATGAACTAGGCGACTGTGGGTGAGGGGTTGTTCTTCAGCAAACGACTCACAGTTTCAGAAGGTTGCGCACCATTCTTCAACCAATACTGGATGCGCTCGTGCTTCAGATTCACGCTGGGAGGCTGGCTGACCGGATTGTAGGTCCCCACCACTTCCACAGAGCGGCTGTTCCGCGCGCGCTCCTTGTCGATCACAACCACACGATAGGTCGGTTTTTTCTTGGCGCCGAATCGCGCCAGTCGAATCATGAGCATTTCTCTCTACTGTACCATCGGCAGCTTGAACTTGCCCAGGCGTTTGCCCAGGAACCCGCCCCCGCCTGTGAGGCTCTTCATCATCTTGCGCGCCTGCGCGTACTGCTTGAGCAGAGCGTTGACTTCCTGCACGCTGGTGCCGCTGCCCTTGGCGATGCGGCGGCGGCGCGTCCCGTTGATGATCAGGTGGTTGTTGCGCTCCTTGGGCGTCATGGAGTCGATGATGGCCACCACGCGCGTGATTTCGTTTTCGTCCACCTTGACGTCCTTCAGGTTCTTGATGGGGCCGATGTTGGGCATCATGCCCAGAATCGATTCCAGCGGCCCGAGTTTGCGAATCTGGCGCAACTGATCGCGGAAATCTTCGAGCGTAAACTCGTTATCGATGAGCTTGCGCTGCATCTCCTCGGCTTTTTTCTGATCAATGGTCTCTTCGACTTTTTCGATCAGCGAGAGCATATCGCCCATGCCCAGGATGCGCTGCGCCACGCGATCGGGATGGAAGGGCTCGAGCGCGTCGAATTTCTCGCCGACGCCGACGAACTTGAGCGGCTGGCCGGTGATGTTGCGGATCGAGAGGGCCGCGCCCCCGCGCGCATCACCGTCCATCTTGGTCAGGATGACGCCGGTGATGCCGAGCCGCTTGTGGAACTCGTCGGCGGACTTCACCGCGTCCTGGCCCGTCATGGCGTCGGCGACGAAGAGAACCTCGGTGGGCGAGAGCAGCTCTTTCAATTCCTGCAGCTCCTGCATGAGCTGCTCGTCGATGTGGAGGCGGCCGGCGGTATCCACCAGCAGCACGTCGCGGCCGGTTTGCCTGGATTCACGCAGCGCCGAGCGGGCTAATTCGACCGGCTTGGTCTCTTCAGGCGTTCCTTCGTAGATGGGCAGCTTGATGTCGCGGGCGATTACGCTCAGTTGCTGCCGCGCGGCCGGCCGATAGACGTCCACGGAAACCATGAGCGGGCTGTGTGCGTTCTTCGAGAGCCAGCGCGCCAGCTTTCCGGTGGTGGTGGTTTTACCGGAGCCCTGCAGGCCGACGATCAGGATCGTGGTCGGCGGCTCGTTGGCCATGCGCAACTTGGACTGGTGTGTCCCGAGCGTCTTGATCAGCTCGTCGCGGACGATCTTGACCACCTGCTGGGTGGGCGACAGCGCGGTCAGCACCTCTTCGCCCATGGCCTTTTGCTTGATGTTCTCGATGAACTGCTTGACCACGCGGAAATGGACGTCGGCCTCGAGCAGCGACACGCGGATCTCGCGCAGCGCCGCCTCCATATTTTCCGCGCTCAGTTTTCCTTCGCCGCGCAGGTTCTTGAAAACGCGCTGCAGCTTGTCGGATAAGTTATCGAACATGAATTACTTCGGAAGCACTCAGGCTAGCGGGCAGCTTCACCTAAATTATAGGGCATTGGCATCCACCCTCGCCTCGCGGGCGCGAGATCGACGGCGCGCTCCAACTCGAACAGATATTGTTCTCTGGCTCTATGTCCCGCCCAGCCCGCTTTTCGCGAGAAACTCGCGGATCGCGACGTAGATTTTCGTTCGCTCCTCAGCCGTAAAATTACCGTGCTTGCCGCCCGGGACGGTCACCAAGCGATTCGGCACACCCGCCTTCGTGAGCGCCTCGGTCAGCCGGACCGAATGCTGATAAGGCACCACCGGATCCGCGTCGCCCTGAATCGCCAGCACCGGCGGCAGGCCTGGCCGCACATACGTCATCGGCGACACGCGCCGCGCAATCTCCTCGCGATTCGGCAGGCTGGCCAGCCACGCCACCGCATAGGTCCTGCGATTCGGCCCATCCAGAAGATCGGCCACGTCGTAGATGCCATACCAGTCGATGATCGCCGCCACTTTGGGCAGCGGCGCGCCCGGGCATTGCCGGTCCAGGCCAGCCGATTCGGGAATCATTCCGGTGGTGAGCGCCAGATGACCACCCGCCGATTCACCGGTCACCACGATGCGATTGACATCGATGTCGTACGTCTTGGCCTGGGTCGCCACGAATCGCAAAGCGCACAGGCAGTCTTCCACCGCGGCCGGCGCCAACGCCACGCGCGCCATCCGGTACTCGACATTCACCACATTCCATCCCATCTCGAGCCACGGCACGATCGCCATCACCGACTGTTCCTTTGTGCCTCCCACCCAACCGCCGCCGTGGATGAAAATCAGCGTGGGCTGCGGGCCGGTGGCACCGCGCCGCTTGTAGACATCCAGCTTCGCTTCGTAGTTGCTGGCGGTCAGATACGTGAGATTCGGGATTACTTGATATTCGTTCGCCGCGTGCGTGGCCCAGGTCGCCGTGGGCGACAACTGGGCGAAGGCCGGTTGCAGGCTCGCCGCCAGCAGCGCGACGGCGAGAAACGGAAGGATCGCTTTTCCTCGCATGGCATGTTCTCCTTGGGAAGCTAGCTTCATCTGAGTGATTCTACCCTAACGCCAGGCAGCCGTCAGACGCGGCCAGGCCCCGCGCTGCTGTGAATAGCGATTGCCACGCGCTACGGCGTCGGCAGCGCTTTCTGGTAGAAATCCGCCATCGACTTGTGCAGGCCGTCCAGGCAGCTCTTCTTGATGTACAGCATGTGGCCGGCTTCACAATACGTCAGGCTGACGTGGCTGCTGAGCGCCGGCTCGAGACCCAGGTGGTTCACCGTGTATTCGGTGGCGAAGAATGGCGTTGCCAGATCGTAGTAGCCGTTCGCGATCATGACCTTCAGATTCGGATTCTGCGTCATGGCCTGGCGCATCATCTCGGCCGTGTTCACGTAGCGATTCTCAAAACGCTGATAGCTCCAGGGCCGCACTTTTCCCGTCAGGGCTTCGTAGGGAAGGTCGCTCTCATACTTCAGATCCTTGCGAACATATTCATTGAACATCGCGGTGAAGACGCCCTGCACGGCGGCGTAGCTGGGATCGTACTCCGGCCGGTCGCCGGCTGCGTCCGCATCCGCGCCCTCCAGGCGGCTGTCGTAACGGCCGACCGTCTTGCGCTCCTTGCGCAGCAGCTCCTTGGTGAAACGCTGGATCGAGATGCGCAGGTTCGATTCCTCCACGTATTCTTCGGAAAGTCCTGTAAGACGCGCGAGCTGTTTGACAATATTGGCGCGCTCGCCGGCCGTCAATTTGTCGCCTTTCATCAGGCCGACCGTGTATTCATTGCCTGCAAAGCGGCGCGATTCGCCCAGCGCCTTCTCCAGATCGCCCTGCAAATCCTTCGGCAGTTTCTTGTGATACCAGGCCGTGGCCGTGTAGGACGGCAGATACAGCGCGTAGGGGAGATCGTTGCCGGGCCCGAACGAAATGGTCTCGAAGTTGAGCACGCTCGAAATGAGCGTGATCCCGTTCAAGTAGATTCCGTCGTTGTCGAGCAGGTATTGCGACAGGCCGGCGGCGCGCGTGGTGCCGTAGCTCTCGCCGGCCAGAAACTTAGGCGAGTCCCAGCGCTCCGAGCGCACCAGGTACATGCGAATGAACTCGGCCACCGACTTCAGATCGCCGTCGAAGCCGTGGAACTGCGCGGGGTTCTCGCCGGGAGCCTCGCGGCTGAAACCGGTGGTCACAGGATCGATGAAAACCAGATCCGTAAATGCGAGCGGGGTGTCTTCGTTGTCGACCAGATGATAGGGAGGCTTGGGCTGCTCGCCTTCCGGCCCCATCTCGATGCGCTTGGGACCGAGCGCGCCCATGTGCAGCCAGATCGAAGCCGAGCCCGGCCCACCGTTGAAGGAAAACGTGATGGGCCGTTTGGATGCGTCCTGGACGTCGTCGCGCGTGTAAGCAACGTAGAACATGTTGGCCCAGGGTTTGCCATCGTCTTTTTTCAGAACCATCGTGCCGGCGGTCGCCGAGTAGGCGATCTTTTTGCCGTTGATGGCGATCTCATGCTGCGTCTTGGAGCTGGATTCGACGGCGGGAGGCGCGGGAAAGCGCTGCTCGGCGGCGGAAGTGGATCCGGACTCTTGCGCTGCCGAACCTGAGCCGCCGCGCCCGCCTCGGCCTTGGGCTAGAACGGATAGCGTGGAGGCGAACAATATCGAAACGGCGACTGCGGGCATGCAGCGAGAGCACATCGGGTTCTCCTTCTTAGATCCTCGAAGACTATCTTAGCCTGAGAGTAGCTCTTGAATGCCCGCGCGCCGCTATGCTTGGCGGCCTTCGGGGACGGCATGCGCCAGCGCGCCAGCCACTCGCTACCGGCCGAAGATGAATCGTGCACGGCGGGGATCGGCGCCGCCGTTCAACACTCCATCGTGCACCCAAATCACCGTCGGCGCAGAGGAATTACTCCAGTCGCCCGCCAGAGTTACCCGGTGGCCCAGAGCTTCCAGGGCATCGCTCGTGCCTCGAGGAATCCGGCTCTCCAGATTCAGTTTCGCGGGGGTGAATTCGTGGCCCGCGAAGGAACTGTAGAAATGCTCGGTCTGAAAGCGAGGCGCTTCGACAGCCTCTTGCGGCGTCATGCCAAAATCGATGATGTTCAGCACCACCTGCAGCAGCGCCTGGTCCTGATTGTCGCCGCCGGGCGTGGACAGAATCATTTCGAGCTTTCCGGCTTTGGTGATCAGCGTTGGGCTCAGCGTTACGCGCGGCCGCTTGCCGGGCCGCAGTTGATTGGGATGGCCCGGGTTCATGACGAAGGTCTGCAACCGGCTGGTGAGCGGAATTCCCGTGTCGCCCATGATCACCGAAGGCAGCCAGGCGCCACTGGGCGTGGCGTTGAACGCGTTGCCCTGCCGGTCCACTACGTTGACGCACGTGGTATCGTTGGCCGGCACGTTGTTCGCGGCTGTAGTCGGCAGGTTGATGCGCATGCCGAAGCTGCCGGGCCGGCTTTCGATGGAAGCGTGCGCAGGATCAATCAGCTTGCGGCGCTCGGCGGCGTAGTCTTTCGATAGCAGGATCTCTTCGGGAATCTTGCTGAACTTGGGATCGCCGTAATATTGGTCGCGGTCGGCGAAAGCCAGCTTCACCGCTTCCACCACGGTGTGCAGGTACTTCGGGCTGTTGTGCCCCATGGCGCGCAGGTCGTAGCCTTCCAACAGATTCAGCGTCTCGATCATGACCGGCCCTTGCGTCCAGAAGCCCGGCTTGTAGACCTCGTATCCGCGATAGGTCCCCATCTTGGGCTGGTCGGTCTCAGCGTGGAAATTGGCCAGATCGCTATAGGAGATGAGGCCGCCATTCTTTTCGCAGTAATCGGCGATCTGCTTGGCGATCGAGCCCTTGTAGAACAGGTCGCGCACCGCGCGCAGTTTGTCGGTGCGTTTTCCATGCGCTTTCTTTTCCGCCGCCGCAAGCTGGCGGAATGTATTGGCCAGCATCGGTTCGCGGAAGATCTCTCCGCGCGGCGTGGGCTTGCCGTCCGGATAGAAGAACTTCATGGAAGCCGGCCACAGCGACATCACGCGCTGATAGCTGACCAGCATTCCGCCGAACTCCTCCGGCATCGGAAAGCCCTGGTCGGCATATTCGATCGCGGGCGCCACAACTTCCGCGAAGGATTTGGTTCCGTATTTGTCGAGCGCCAGAATCAATCCGTCGAACACGCCTGGCGTGATGGCGGAGAGGATGCCCTGCCCCGGAATGGGCGGCATGTGCGCCGTGTCCTCCCAAGGCTCCGGGGGACGGCGGGAGTAGAATTCCACGGTCGCCTTGGCGGGAGCCACACCCACGCCGCTGATGGCGATGGGTGGCTGTCCGGCCATCTTGATCAGCAGCGGCATTTCACCGCCCAGACCGAAGCGGCTCAACTCGGTTACGCTCGCGGCCAGCACGCTGGCGACGCCCGCGTCCACCGCGTTTCCGCCTTGCGTCAGGATGCGGTATCCGGCTTCGACCTCGAAATTGTTGGCCGCGCCCACCATCTCGTGGATGCCGCGCACCGGCGGAAACATGGTGGGATGTTCCTGGGCCGCGAGGAGGGCGCAGAGACCTACTGCTAACGCCGCCGAACGGACCAGCAAGGAGTAACGAGTATTGGTCAGCCTCATCGCCCTATTGTTGCACCCTCGTGCAATCGGCGGTATTTGCGCAAAAGTTCATACAGGACCACTCCGCCCGCGGTCGCGACATTCAGCGAATGCTTGCGTCCCAGCATGGGGATGCGCACGTGCGTATCGCACATCGCCAACATGCCGGCGGCCAGGCCGGCCGTCTCATGGCCAAACAGAAGGCAGACTGGAAAATTCGGCTGCCAGTCGAACAAATCGACCGCGCGGCGGCTGGTTTCGACCGCGGCCAGCTCGTAGCCTTTGCTCCGCAAATCGGCGACCAGCGAGATGGCCAGAGGCCGGTATTCCCAGGCCACCGTTTCGTCGGCGCCCAGCGCGGTCTTGGTGATGGCGGGCTTGGGCGGCCGTCCCGTGATCCCGCAAAGATACAGCCTTTCGCATCCGACCGCGTCCGCGGTGCGGAAAAAAGCGCCGACATTGTACAGGCTGCGTACATTGTCGAGCAGAATCGAGACCGGAATCGACTTCAGCCCGTCGTAGGCCGCGCCGGCTTCGGTGGCTAGAAACGGAAGCCGATCCAGCCCTTGCTCAACCTCGCTCATCGATCCACAGATTGAGGTGTTCCAGGCTCCTCAAGAACGGCTTCAGCCCGCTCCAGAGCAACAGAGCAGCCAGAAGCGAGGCCGTCACCGCTACCACCAGCAGCGAATAGTTCACGGCATTGTCACGCCTGAAAACGTACTGCGTGCAGAACGCCACTGCGGTGGGGCCCAGCCCGAGTCCGATCAGGTTCAGGATGAAGAGATAGACCGCGGACGCCTGGCCGCGCATGGCGGCCGGCATCATCTGCTGGATGGCGGCGGGCGCGATGCCGAAGGGAGCGGCGGCGAAAACGCACGCGGGAGCCAGCCACACCACGGCCCACCCCGGGGTCGGCGCGAGAAACAACAGGAAATGTACCGGGATCCAGAGCAGCGCGATGAACACGCCCACCAGCATGTTGGCTTGCAGGGTGCCTCGCGCGCGAATCGCGTCCGCAATGCGGCCCGCACCCACGATTCCGAGCACTCCAAAAACCATCACCATCGAGCCGTAAACGAGTCCGATCCTGGGGATGTCCCAGTGATAGACGCGGCGGAAAAACTCCGGCACCCACGCCGCGCTACCGTAGGAGACCAGCGAGAGCAGGCCGAAGCCCGCGTTGTGGCACAGGAACGTTTTCTTGTTTTTGAGAATGTAGGCAAACGACTGGGAGGCGCTGGCCGTGGTCGCCGCCCGGACACCGCGCCGCAGGGGCTCTTTCACCGTGAGCAACAGCAGCGTGGCCAGCAGGCCGGGCAACCCGACCGCCAGAAAGATCACCTGCCAGGGCCGCACCGCACCAACCAGCGGAAGCATCCACATTTCTCTGGCCGATGCAAAACGCACGATGATGCCGCCCAGCAGGAACGACAGGCCGGATCCGATATAGATGCCCATCGAATAGACGCTGATGGCGGTGGCCAGTTTTTCGCGCGGAAAATTATCCGTGATGATGGAGTAAGCCGCGGGCGACAGCGCCGCTTCGCCCACTCCGACGCCCATGCGCCAGAACAGCATTTGCGCGAAACTCTTCGCCAGCCCGCACATGGACGTGAACACGCTCCAGGCAAACAGCCCGGCGGCAATGATACCGCGGCGGCTGCGCTTGTCAGCCAGACGTCCCAGGGGGATGCCGCAGAAAGTGTAAAACAGCGCGAAGCTGAAGCCTTGCAGCACGCTGACCTGCGTGTCAGTGATATGGAGATCGCGGCGCAGCGGCGCAACAATCAGCGAAAAGATCTGGCGGTCGATGAAGGAGAACACATACATCAGCGTGAGGACGCCGACCACGTACCAGGCATAGCGCGGGGAAGGATAAATCTCCTCAACGCGCGGGGGAGCGGTGGAGCGGGTAGGCTGGGTGGCCATAAGTACAGCAATTCTATCTCAGAATGTATGGACCTGCGGCCCAGCGCCGCGCGTGCCGCCTGCCTGTTCGTTAATAAATCTCGAAGCAGAAAACGCGATTGTCGCCGCTGGGCGAAAGAGCGTACTGGCCGTTTTCCAGCGGTTCGTCGACCTCGATGCGATACAAGTGCCCACCGAGCGGCGTCACCACCAGGTGCACGGGCCGGGACCCTCTGCGCCGGCCTTGCGACATCGACACCTCTCGATTGCCGCCCTTGACCTCCAGCCGGTACAACTCCACTCGGTCGGGCGCGAGATTGCGCGCGTCGATGATGAAGACCGGCTCAGCCAGCGGCGTGCGCGCGGGCGAACTCGCGCCGGAGATAGCGAACGTTGCTTCGTTCTTGCGGTTCTCCTGGCGCGCCTGTCCGTTCTCGGTCTCGACCAGGTTGGATGCGTGCAAGAGATACGGGATATCGGGTTTGGGCGGGACAGGACCTTGGTATTTGTCCGCTCCCGCTACCCATACCGCGACCAAGCCTGACAAGAATAGAATCTTCCAGAACATCCTTAGCCTCTAGCTTCTAGTTTCTCTTTTCTCGCGTGCGCCTGCACGCCGCGCCCAAGGCGGACCGCACCCGGAGCGGGGAGGCGGGCGCAACCGCCGGTCAGCGCTTAGGTGATGCAGATGCCGCCGTCCACTGGAATCACCACGCCATTGACGTACGCTCCCGCGCGCGAAGCCAGATAGATCGCGACGCCGGCCATATCGGACGGGCTGCCGATTCGCCGCAAAGGGCACTGCTTCTCGAGCGATTCCTGGAATTGCTCCAGCATCCATTTGGTCATCTGGCTCTCGAACGGGCCTGGCGCGATGGCGTTCACGGTGATGAATTTGCCCGCCAGTTTCACGGCCAGGTCGCGCGTCATGTGATGCACCGCGGCCTTGCTGGGCGGATACGCGAAGTTATCGGTAAACGGCACTTTGATACCGTCTATGGAGCCGACGTTGATCACGCGCGCCGGATCCACCGGGCTGGCAGCCTTTTCGAGCAGCGGCAGCAGGCCGCGCGTCAGAAAGAACGTCGACTTGACGTTCGTGTTCATCACCTTGTCCCAGCCGGACTCGGGATATTCGGCCAGCGTCGCGCCCCAGGCTGCGCCCGCATTGTTCAGTAGGATGTGCAGGCGGCTCTCGCGCGCCGCCACTTCCCTGGCCAGCGTCGCGCAACCGGCCGCGGTCGATACGTCCGCCGGCAGTGAGATGCACTCGCCGACTTCTCTCAATTGCCGGGCCACGTCATCGCAGACGTCTTTCTTGCGAGACGAGATGTAAACCTTCGCGCCCGCCTCCAGAAAACCGCGAGCGATCATGAGCCCGATTCCGCGGGAGCCGCCCGTCACCAGCGCGGTCTTGCCGCGAATGGAAAAAAGATCTTGCACGTGGATTGCTTCTTTGGGTTGCATAGGGTTTGTGCGTCGGCCAAGCCTCGTCGCGGCTTGCGAAGAGATCAACAGCTAGGTTATCAGATTCAATCACGGCCGCTACCGATTTCGCCCGCCATGCGCTGCTCTTATGAAAAACATCTCGCGAGGGCTTTGAATAGCGCTCTTGGGGCGGAGAAACTGCGACTGTACTCCCGCATTTGGGATAGAATGTTACGCGAAACACTCACCAAAAACTATGCGATCGACTCTATTTCTAATCCTGACCGTTTCTCTTGTGTCCCAACTGGGAGCACAGGACTCCACTAGCCCTGCGATTTTCTCGCGCAACTCGATCAGCGATCTTGTGGCTGGGAAGCCTCCCCAACTCCCGAGTGGATATCCTTCCTCCGGCGATGAATGGATGCTGCGCGACTGGCGGTTCGACCTGCTGTCAAACGGCGCGCAGCAGTTTCTGCTGGCAAAGTACGGCTATCTCGATCTCGTTGCGAACGGGTTGGACAGTGGGGATCAATCTGATTCCCCGGTGGCGAAGCGTTGGCTGGCTTCGGCATCCGCAGCCGCTCCGGCGCCTGGAGCGAACATTCCGGTCAGCCAGGCATTCTTCAGGGTCGGACGCCGGCTCCAAAGCGAAACCACGATCGCGGTGAACGGAGCGAACATTCTGGTCGGCTTTAACGACGGCGATCTCCGCTTCCAGGCGGTTGCGTTTTCTAAGGACTCCGGGGCAACCTGGTCGGGCGGGCGCCTGCCTTCCTATCCGGGCGTAGTGGGCAACGCCGGCGACCCGGTCCTCGCAGTTGCTCCCGGCGGTAGGGTCTACCACGCGTATCTGGCGCCCAATGCCGTCGGATTCGAGACCGTTGCCCTGGCATACTCGGACGACGGCGGCGCCACCTGGAACGGCCCGGTAAACGCGACTGCGAGTCTGGGCGGATCGGGGAGTTCGATCGATAAGCCTTGGTTGGCCGTGGACAACATGCCCGGAAGTCCGTACCGCGGCAGCATCTACGTCACCTGCACGCGCTTCGTGCCGAGCGGCCAGGACAGCATCAGCTTCATGCGATCGACCGATGGCGGGAAGACCTTCTCCAACGCCGTGGCTCTCGGCCAAATCAGCGCGGCCGAGGCAGCCGCCGTCCAGGATGTGCAAGGCTC
>DASQHQ010000214.1:0-22401 GCA_035632015.1 Bryobacteraceae bacterium | reverse complement strand
GGGTGCCGGAGTGAACCACACGCGCTCGCCGGTAGCGAGATCCACCGCATGCAAACCGCCGGGCTTCGCGCGAAAATTGTCGGCCACCGGGAAGTAGGCGTGCTCGGAATCCACCGCCGAGCCCCACTCCATGCCGCCGTTGGCGCTGCCTTCACCCGCGCGGTATTGCCACAGCACCTTGCCCTTTTGATCCGGATCCATCGCGAAACCCAGCCCCGATTTTTGACCGATGATGATCGCGTCCTTGCCGTTCGGCAGCTTGGTCAGAATGGGCGGATTGCCGAAATCGAAGTCCGGCCCGTCTTCAGCTTCCCCGTCCGGGCAATAGAGGCTTTGCCCGCGCGGCCCGCAGCCGGCGATGCTGACGTCGGGCGGCTCGGCCAGCGGCTGTATCGACCACAGAACTCTTCCGCTCTTGATGTCCAGTGCCAGCACCGCGTCGCAGGTCGGCTGAAACGGCCCGCTGTAACAATTGCCGGTGCTCACGTAAATCGCACCGCGCTTGGCGTCGATGGTGGGCGATGACCAGACGGCCGCGCCACCCGGCCCCCAGAATTGCCCGCCGGCTTTGTTCTTCACGCGAGGCTTGGCCTCTTCCGGAATCGTGTACGTCTTCCAGATCACCGCGCCGGTCTTGGGATCGAGCGCCGTCAGGCTGCCCCGGAACGTGCAGCATTCGTAGTTGGTGCTGGTCCCCATGGTCTCTTCATAGGACGCCATCGGCACATACAGCCGCCCCTCGTAAAGCCGCATCTGCCCCGTGATGCGCGCCACGGGATGTTCTTCCACTTTTCTGGACCACAGCTTCTCGCCCGTAAAGGCGTCCACTGCGTAGGCGAACGCGCTGTTGTCGCCAAAGTAGGCGGTGAATTTGCCGGAGCCCTCGCGCGGCGCGATGGTGATCGGCGTTCGCACTCCGCCCACCGCGTTGAAGGTCCAATAGATGCATCCCGTCTTGGCGTCCAGCGAATAAACCGTGCCGTTCTGGCCGCCGGTGAACAGCCGCCCGCTGACCACCGTGATTCCTCCCCAGGCGGAATTGGAATCGGGAAACCCGAAGGCCCATTTCAGTTTGAGGCGCGGCACGTCTTCGGCCGTCAGCCCAGCCTGCCTGGTGGATTGAAACACCGTGTTGTTCAGGTCGGGAGACCAGCCGTTCCACGCCGGACCCGAAGCTGGATCGGCAAAAGCAGGCTGCGCCGCGCACCGTCCCGTCGTCGATCCGGTGACATCGCCTCCCAGCTTTTTGCCGGTAAGATACTCGGCCAGCGCCCGCCGCTCGATCGCGTTGAGCCGCGATCCGGGAATCCGCATGACGCCGTTCAACGCCTCCACGACCGCCTCGGGCGACCGCTCGCGCAGCGCCTCCGGGCTGGGCGCTCGCGTGTTAGCTCCCCCGTCGTGACAAACCGCGCAATCGCGCTTGTACAACGCGGCGCCATCCGGTCCCTCGGCCGCGCTCGCAAAAAGAACAATCCCGAGCCATAGCACGACCGGGGCCATGCACCGTCCAGAACTCATCCGATTCCTCACTTCGCGAATGCCGCGCCCCGAATTCGACAGAGACGCGCCTTTCTTCCGTCTTGGTAATTATGGCATCAACGGGGCGTAGTATGATCGCGCTATGCGCCCCATCACACGATGGCAGCTTCTCGCGGCTGCCGTCTTAGCCGTCTTGTCGATTGCCTTCGTGCGCGCCCAGTCGCCCGCCGGCGCACAAAGCGCGCCCACCCGCAAGAAGCTGCTGTTTCTGACGTACGCCGGCTATTACAAGCACACCAGCCTTGGGCCGGCCGAAAAAGCAGTCACCGAACTCGGCCAAAAAGGCGGCTTTGACGTCACTACCCTGGAAGGCTACAAACAGGCCGCCGACAAACTCGATCTGTCCTTCCTTTCCGCCGAGTACCTGGCCCAGTTCGACGGCCTGATGCTGATGACTAACGGCAATCTGCCGCTGACCGATTCGCAGAAACGCGCGCTGCTCGATTTCGTGAGAAACGGGAAAGGCTTGATCGGCGCGCACTGCGCCGCGCTTACACTCTACAACTACCCGGAATTCGGCGAAATGCTGGGCGGCTACTTCCGGCGCGCGGTCAAGCAGAACAAGGTTTTCGTGCTGAAGGTGGAGGATCAGAATCACCCCGCCACGCGAATGCTGGGTCCGAGCTGGCCCATCGTGGACGAGCTGTACCAGTACGGCGCCGCGCCCTGGGACGCCAGCCATCCCAAGGACAACGTGGACGTGCTGTTCGGCAATCATATTCCGGTCGGCTTCTCGCGCGACCGCGTGCACGTGCTGCTGAGCATCGATACGGCGCGCACGGATTTGAGCGATCTCGCCGAGGTCAAGCCGGATGGTGATTATCCGCAAGCCTGGTGGCGCAACTACGGGCAAGGCCGCGTCTTCTACACCTCGCTCGGCCATCGCGACGACATCTGGTCCAACGATCCGGTATTCCGCGCGCACATCACCGGAGGAATCCGCTGGGCGCTGGGGCTCGAGAATTGAGCGAACCCGGCGGGCCTGAAGTCCGCGTCCGTACAGATCAGCGCCAGGATGGCTCCAGGATCGCCTGGGTCACCATCCACAACGAGCGCAAGCTCAATTCATTGAACAGTTCGCTCATGCAGGATTTCGCGAGCGCTATCGCGCAGCTGGCCGGGCATGAAATGCTGCGCGCGGTGGTGGTGACCGGCGCTGGCGACAAGGCTTTTATCGGCGGCGCGGACATCGACGAGATGGCGGCGCTGGACGCCTCCCGCGCCGAGGCCTTCATCACACGCCTCCACCGCTGCTGTGATGCGTTGCGCGAACTTCCGGTTCCCGTGATCGCCCGGATTCAGGGCTATGCGCTGGGCGGTGGACTCGAATTGGCGGCGGCCTGCGACCTGCGCATCGCTGCCGAGTCCGCGCGCTTCGGGATGCCCGAGGTGAAGCTGGGGATTCCTTCGGTGATCGAAGCCGTGCTGCTTCCCGGGCTGGTCGGATGGGGCCGCGCGCGCCACATCCTGCTATTGGGCGAAACCTTCAGCGCCGCCGAAGCAGAAACTTGGGGTCTGGTCGAGAAAGTAGTTCCCAAGCAGGACCTGGATGCTGGAGTAGAGCAGTGGATCACATCCATCCTCGAAGCCGGACCGCGCGCCGTGCGGCTTCAGAAAAAGCTGATCCGCGAGTGGGAGAACCTCCCGCTGCGCGACGCCATCCAAGCCGGCATTCGCGCCTTCACGGCCGCGTGGGAGTCCGAGGAACCCAGCCAGCTGATGAAAGATTTTCAGGCCAAGAAACGAAACCGGAACGTCGCCGGCCAGGAGCGTCGCGAATCCTCCAATCCGCCGGTTTAGCCATATTGTAAAGACAACGTCATTACAATCCGCCATTCTGGATTCAAGGAGACCATCTGCGTGCCGCCCGACGCGAGGCCGCCAGGCGTGAAGCGCTCAACATTCGCAGCCAACCCGAGGTCTGCGAATTGATTGATCGAGCCGCGGAACTCGCCGGGAAGAACCGCACGGAGTTTGTCTTCGACGCTGCCCGGCGTGCGGCCGAGGACACGCTGCTGGATCGCACCGTATTTGCGGTCAGCTCCAAAGCATATCGTGAATTTCTGGCGCGCCGGGATGCTCCGCCCAAGCCGAATAAGCGGCTGCCAAGAGCCTGCAGACTCCGGCGCCGTGGGAATAAAGCTGCCACTCTCGCCTCCTGAGCCGCTGGGCGACGATCATCAGCTCGACTCCTTCGATTCCGGTGAACCTGCACTGGACGACTGGCTGAGACGTCGCGCACGAGCGAACCAGGACACCGGCGCATCCATGTAGTTTGCCGTGAGTTTCCCGTGAGCATGCCTAAGCCGCCGGCGCTCAGAAATATTCACGCTTCTCGGCTTCGAGGATAGGTTCCTCCTCCTCCGCCTCGCAATCTGATCGGGACAAGCGTGACAGACCTGAAATCGAGGCCAACCGGCCTCGAATCCGAAACCCCGAAATCGAGCGAAGCGGGATAATGGCACCGGGCGCATAGATGTCACTGGTGCACTTTACTCCTCGGTCCAGCGGATTTCAACAGCCAGATTCCTGACCGTGAGAATTGCATTTACTGGCAGGATGACCTGAGCGTTGGACCGGTTCCGACCACCGAGAGGCTGGAAGATCTCAGCCGAATCCGCGAATCGTTTTGGGCGACTCCCACTCCGCTCTCGCGTCTTTCGAGTGCGGACGATCAGGGTAGACATAGCGATGCTTCGGCGGCGGTTGGCTTGGCTCAACGGGACGAGCAGATCCACCAACTCCCTAATTCGTCACAGGTTGTCATCTGGTGCGCACAGAATCGTCGGGAGATTCTGATGCTTTTGGCGCTCCTGAATTTCCTCGATCCGGCGTTAGTGCGGAATTTGCCAATCACGGTCGCGCCATGCGCGCAGTGGGGCCCCCTAGCCTACCGGGCGGAGCGACTGGGGGAATTCTTTAGTGCCCGGTGGACGGTTGCCCCAAACTTCATCGTCCTTGCGCGCGAAGCGTGGAGGCAGTACACCGCTTCAGACCCGAGGGGGTTGAATGATATGGCCACACGTCTCCGAGACCAGTCCGCTGTTCCTCTCGGGAGCGTCCTTTCGAGGGTTCTCGAGGAGTATCCTGCGGTAAGTAACGGACTCTCGCAAACCGAAGAGAAGATGCTTCAATATGTGGGCGAGGGTAATTCTATTGCCAGAATCGTCGGCTACACAATGGGCAATAGCGAAGAACAATCAGTCTGGCGTACGTTTGATTTCAGGAAAGCCCGCACCGATTCAACCTTATCCAGTGTTCGTCCCTCTCCCAATCCCAGAACAGGGACGTCAGCAGACAAGAAGTCATATATCCGCTCGAAGAGTGGCCAGTCACCCAAACATTTGGCGGGCCGGTGTGACTATATCAACGCCAATGGTCTGGATCGTTGGGTTGGTGGCGTCCATCTGCACGGCCGCAGTGTTCCGTGGCGCTACAGTCCGGAGACGCGACGCTTGGTTGAAGCGTAGAGGCATCTCGCGGAACCCAGGTCAAGCGCCCCAGTCCACCGCACTAGAACGCTGGTATTTCGGGTCATGGCGTTCACAGTCCCGTCCCATCTGATCTTGCCAGACGACGTCTTTCGGCCAAACGAAAACTCGATTGCCGCTGGCCGCCTTGAGTCCTTTTCGGCCAGGCAGGGTTTCAGGATATACCAAGCGCGGCCAGGGTATCGCAGTAGTTCCACGGCATCCAGTCCACAGGAAAGCCACGCTCGAATCCGGCTAGAAGGGAGGGCGCAGTTCGCGCCGGCGCGCAGACTGCTTATTGTGCCAGCCTTGCTCCTTTGCGCCAGACAGTCGAAAAGACCCTTCGGCGGTTCTACCTTTCCTGTCAAGAAGTTCTTGTCCGAGGGGATGGGCGTCTCGACCAAGCAGAATGTGCAATCCACAGTTTCTTCGGAGTCGGATGTGGCTGCGCATGGGTTGCCAGTCTGTGCGCGACCGAACTGGTAGCAAGTCCCACTGAGTAGAGACGTCGCCGGCTTGACCGGCTCAATCCAAGGCCTTTACAATCAATAAGTAGGAGGGACGGATCAGCCGATCCCTCGAGCTGGCGGTTCAGTGTCCATGACGCATCGCGGGCAGGGCATTCTGCATTCCATCGTCGAGTGTTACATTCGCACCGGTGAACCTGTAGCCTCGCATGCTATCGCGCGCCAGAACCAGGACCGCCTCAGCTCCGCCACGGTCCGCAACGTGATGGCCGATCTGTGCGACCAGGGTTACCTTTCACAACCGCACACTTCCGCCGGCCGCATTCCCACCCAGAAGGCCTTCCGCAGCTACGTGCAATCGCTGGCGCGCGGCCGTCTGCTGATGACGGAACTCGAGCGCGTGCGCGGCGAGCTGAGCCAGATGGACACCATGGAGGCGCGCGTGGAGCGATCTTCGCGCCTGCTGACCGAAATGACCCGCAGCATCGGAATCACGGCCGCCATTCCGACCTCCAGCCAGACGCTCGACCAGATCGAACTCATCGGCCTGGCCGACCGCCGCGTGCTGATGATCGTGGTGACGCGCGATCAAATGGTGCGCAACCGCGTAGTCTCCCTGAACGAGCTCATCCCGCAGGATGAACTGGCTTCCATCCGCAACTACATCAATCTCAATTTCAGCGGCTGGACTCTCTCGGATATTCACGCCGACTTGAAGCTGCGTCTGGAACAGCACAGCGCGGCCTACGACGCCCTGCTGCGCAAGCTTACCCTGCTTTACTCGAAGGGTCTGCTGGATATCGAGCCCACGCCCGAGATTCACATGGAAGGCGCCAGCAACCTGGTGGGCCTGGATCTGCACCTGACCCGCGAGAAGCTGCGCGAGCTTTTTCACACGCTGGAAGAAAAGAAGCGGATGCTGCAGTTGCTGGATCGTTTTCTCGAACAACCGGCCGGTGAGCTGGCCGTTCAAGTGGGGCTCGCCGACGCCTACCCCAGCATGCGGGAACTGTCGCTGATCGGAATCTCGATTCCGTTGAGCGGCGGCCTGTCGGCCAAGATCGCGGTGCTTGGTCCCATGCGAATGAACTATGGAAAAGCGATGTCTGCCGTTTATCATATGGGGCAGGCCTTCCGGAGCTTGCCGGTATAGCTAAACGCGTCACGTCGTGTCACCGTCCGCAGCGGACCCTATACACTGAGAGTATGGATGCGAACGAACCCATTGTCGACTCGGGCGAGGACGGAACGCCGCCCGAAGGAGCGCAGCCTCCCGCCGCCGATGCCCCGGATGCGCCCGCGCCCACAGTGGAAACTCTCGCCGCCGAGCGCGATCGCCTGATCGAAGAGAAAAACGATCTGCTGGACCGGCTCCTGCGCCGCCAGGCCGAGTTTGACAATTTTCGCCGCCGCGCCGAGCGCGAGCGGTCCGATGTGCTGGAGTTCGCACACACCGAGAGTGTCCGCGCCATGCTGCCGGTCCTGGACGATTTCGAGCGGGCGCTGAAAATGGAATGCGTCGACAAAGAATACGCACGGGGAATGGAGCTGATCTATCAGCGGCTTTCCGAGGCGTTAAAGAAGTTGGGGCTGGAGCCGATTAGTGCAGAGGGGCAGAAATTCGATCCGCATCTTCATCACGCCGTCGACCGGGCCGAAACCGACCAGGTGGAGGATCACACCGTGCTGGAGGAGTTCCAGCGCGGCTATAACTTCCGCGGGCGTCTGCTCCGGCCGGCCATGGTCAAGGTAGCGGTGAAGAAGAAATGAACGCCACCAAGCGCGATTATTACGAAGTCCTGGGGGTAGCGCGCGATATCGATGACCCCGGGCTCAAGAGCGCCTACCGCAAGCTGGCGCTGAAGTATCACCCGGACCGGAATCCCAACGATAACGAGGCGGAAGAGAAATTCAAGGAAGCCGCGGAAGCCTACAGCGTTTTAAGCGACCCCCAAAAACGCGCTGCTTACGACCGCTATGGCCACCAGGGCTTGCAGGGAGTCGGCGCGGGCCCGGGGTTCGATCCGTCGGCTTTCGCCGACTTCAGCGACATTCTGGGCGACCTGTTCGGTTTCGGCGATCTGTTCGGGGGCGCCGGCCGGCGCGGCAGCCGCACTCGCGCGCAGCGCGGCGAGGATCTGCGCTACGATCTGGAAATCTCGCTCGAAGACGCCGTGCGCGGCTTAAGCGTGGAAATCCAGGTTCCTCGCCTGGACGTCTGCGCGCGCTGCCAGGGAACGGGCGCCGAAAAAAACGACGGCCTGGTCACTTGTCCCATGTGTCACGGCCGCGGCGAAGTGATCTACCAGCAAAGCTTCCTGCAGATTCGCCGCACTTGCGGCCAGTGCGGCGGGCGCGGCCAGATCGTTCGCCGCCCCTGCACGCAGTGCCGCGGCGAGCGCCAGGTTCGCACCGAACGAAAGCTCAAGGTCACCATTCCGGCGGGCGTCGACACCGGCACCCATCTGAAGCTGGCCCAAGAAGGACAATCCGGGTTGAACGGCGGGCCCGCGGGCGATTTGTACGTGGTCATCAAGCTTAAAGAACATCCCATCTTCGAGCGTCACAGCGACGATCTCCACTGTACCGTCCCGCTCAACGTGGCGCAGGCCGCGCTGGGAACTGAAATCAATCTGCTCACCTTCGATGGCCTCGAAACCGTGAAGATCCCCGAAGCCGTTCAGACCGGCGCGAACGTGCGTCTGAAGAATCTGGGCATGCCGCGCTTGCAGGGCAGCGGCCGCGGCGACCTCTTCGTACATATCGATGTGCGCGTTCCCGGCAAATTGACGCGCGAACAACGCAGGCTCTTCGAGCAGCTCCGGGAAACCCTTCCGGCGGAAAACGAACCGCAGGAGAAGGGCATCCTGGACAAAGTCAAAGACTATTTCATGTAGCCGGCGCCGGCTGTCCCGCCCGCCGCCCCCGCCGCGCCCGATTCTGCGCCCCGCAAAGTTTCCGTCCCGCCGCAACTTCAGCCGGGCTCAGGTCCCCGCCCGCGACGAGTTCAGCCGCCCGGTTCGCTCCAGCCAGGCGCGGAACATTTGCGCGAACGCTTGGATCTCCGGCGCTGACCACAGCTCCTCTACCGTGCATTGCATCTTACGCCGCCAGTTCGGATATTCGGCCGTGCTGCCCGGCAGGTTCTGTTGCTCGGTTTGCTTGAGCAGGTCTTCCTGATTCAGCACCATCAGCTTGGAGGGCGTCGACGTCAGAAAGCCGACGATGGCGTTGTGCAATTCGCCGGTCAGCTCCGGAACGCTGCTGGCGTCGCGCGGAAACCAGTCCGGAAGCAGATGCAACCCGGTCAGCAGATCCAGCAGCTTTTGTTTTTCCCGCGCGCGGTCCTCGCGCATCCTGGCATAGGTGGCGTCGTCCGGCAGCAGGCCCGCATTGCGCCGCGCCTCGATGTCGCGCCCCAGCCAGAAGCCCGCGAGCGTAGGCAGATCGTGTGTGGTGGCCGAGACCAGCGCGTCTCGCGGATACTCCTGCGGCGCCCGGAAGCGGCCATTCGGATCCTGTTCGAAGTACAGCAGGCGATAACTGAGGATTCCGGCGCCGCGTAGAGTTTCGCGGATCTGGTCCGGCACCGTGCCCAGGTCCTCGCCCACGATCAGCACCTTTTGACGTTGGCTCTCGAGCGCCAGGATTCCCAGCAGATCCCGAAAGCGGTCGCGCACGTAGGTGCCTTCGGTCGCTTCCATCCCGTCCGGAATCCAGTACAAGCGGAAGAAACGCATCACGTGATCGATGCGGAGCGCTCCGCCGTGCCGGCAGTTTTTCCGGATCGATTCCGAGAAGAGCCGGTAGCCATCCTGGTAGTGGCGATCGGAGTTGGGGGGAGGAAAGGCCCAGTCCTGGCCCTTGGGCGAGAAGCCGTCCGGCGGCGCGCCCACCCGGCAGCCGGAGACGAAGAAATCGCGATGGGCCCACAGGTCGGAACCGAAGCGATCGGTCGCCAAAGCCAGGTCGTGATACAAGCCGATGCTGAGCCCGCGCCGCCGGGCGTGCTCCTGCGCGGCCGCGAACTGGAGATCGAGCTGCCATTGCACGTATTTGTGAAACAACACGCTGCGCCAATGCTGGCGCGCGAATTCGGCCGTGGCGGCGGACTCCGGATCCTGGTACGGCTCCGGCCACTCCCGCCAGGTCCAGATATCCGGGCAACGCCGGTGCAGAGCTTCGTCCAGCGCCGAATAGACCGCGAAGCGATCCAGCAGATCGCCCTCCTGCTCGACGTACCGGCCCAGCGCGCGAGCGCGAGCGCTGTTCTGGCGCCACTGGTCCAGGAAGGAATGGAACAGCAGTCTGAGAAAGCGCAGCTTCAACCGGTGGACGCGTTCGTACTCCACCAGCTCCGACGCACGCAGGGCCTGGAGCTCCGCTTGGATGGCAGGCGAAGCGGCCAGCGCCGGCGCGCGCGGGCAGGAGCGGAAATCCTCAATCTGTTCGAGGTCCAGATAGATCGGGTTGCGGTAGTAGATCGAATTCGGCAGATAGGGGCTGATGTTGAATGGCTGCCGGTTGTGGATCTCGTGCAGCGGATTGAGCGCGATGAAGCTGGCGCCCAGCCGCTCAGCCACCCAGTCGATGAGCGCTTTCAGATCAGTTGTGTCGCCGCATCCCCAGTTCCGCCCGGAGCGCAAACCGTACAGGCTGATCGCCAGGCCCGCGGCGCGGCCGGACTCCAGCCAGGCCGGCTGGAAGCTTTGTTCGGGACACACGATCAAGCGCGCCGGTGTGCTGGCTTCGCCCGCGATCCGAATGGATACCTCGTGGTAGCCGAGCGGAAGGTCCTGAAGCAGGCGAACCCGCTTGCGGAAAAATCGCCGGCCGTCCACAAGCTCGCTTTCAACCACGGGAACATCCCGAAGCTCGATGGCGATTTGCGACGTGTTTCCTTGTTCCAGCCGGAGTTCGAGAACGGCGCTGGAATCGGCGCGCTCGGCTGGAAGCGAGACGGGAATTTCCGCCGGCGCGCCGTCGCGCTTCAGGACGATGCTGGGCGGCAGCGCGGAGCTCCAGTCGCGCCGCCTGCGTTCTTCGAGAGCCTGATGGAGCGACGCTTGCGTCGCGGCGTTCAAGCCGAGCGAGCCGAGAATCGCGGTCTCAACGGCCGCCGACGCACGATGCTCGCGTCCCCACACATCCCAATATTCGGTCTCGACCCCGCAGGCCCGGGCGGCCCTTTCGAGTTCTCCCGCCTCCGGCGGATCGATGCTGCGAGTCCCGCTGATAGCGCCTCCGTGTGATAATAGGATCGTGGCCGATGAGATTCGGTTTCAGCCCAGTCTTCCGAGCGAACTCTTCGCACGCATCGACAACGAAGACGTCGTGGTCGGGTCTGAAGGCATTATAACAACCACCCTCGACAAGGCCATCAACTGGGGACGCAAGAACTCCATTTGGCCGATGTCGTTCGGGCTGGCCTGCTGCGCCATCGAGATGATGTCCATGATCGGATCGCGCTTCGATATCTCGCGCTTCGGCGCCGAGGTGATGCGCGGTTCGCCGCGGCAGTCGGATCTGATGATCATCGCCGGACGGGTCTCGAACAAAATGGCGCCGGTGATCCGGCGGCTTTATGAGCAGATGCCGGAGCCGAAGTGGGTGATCTCGATGGGCGCCTGCGCTACTTCGACCGGCGTTTTCAGCAACTACGCGCTCATTCCAGTGAATCAGGTCATCCCGGTGGATGTGTACGTGCCTGGCTGCCCGCCGCGGCCCGAACAGTTGATCTACGCGATCATGTTGCTGCAAAAAAAGATCGAGCAGGAAAAGGGCACCATCCAGAAGGTTCTGAACCTGGCCTGACGAAGCTCGGTGAAGCAGCGGCCGCGCCCGGCCGCGAAGCGTCCGCTGTATTGACCCCGCCTTTCCCGGGCTGCCGATAATCCACTCCCTGGCGCCGGGCCGGCCGGCAAGCCGGATCACTTGGCCGGACACAACTCCAAAACGCTCCAAAACTTGGTGCCGAAATTGCACTTCCCAGGTTGTGCTGCGGAAACAAATATCCATACTCAACGCTGCCAGCACCCTGGAGGTGCGGGAAGAAGTGGCGTCGACAACTGGGAACACCGTATCACTCAGGGAGTATGTACACCAGCCGATTCGACCGCAGGTTGTCCAACCCGTGGTCCAGCCCGGCGGCGAACTCGCGGCTCATTTCCTTGCACCAGCCACGGAACAGGCGATCCAGTCGGCCAGCGCAGGTTTGCTTGTGAACTCGATTTTCAAAACACAGCCGGCGCGCGAGCCCGGCGTCGGAATGGCGGCCGCATGAGAGCTCAGATCAAGATCAAAGCACAAGTTCGGGCCGTCAAGAAATCCGAGACGCCGATCAGCACGGCCCAGGACCGGGAACGCCTCATTCTCGAACACTTGCCCCAGGTCCGGCTGATCGCCCGGCGCATTCACGGGCGGCTGCCGGAAAGCGTGAACCTGGATGACCTGGTTTCCACCGGAACGCTCGGGCTGATCGCCGCCATCGACCATTTCGATCCCCGGCACAACGTCAAGTTAAAGACCTACGCCGAGTACAAGATTCGCGGCGCGATTCTCGACAGCCTGCGAGGGCTGGATTGGGCGCCGCGTCAGCAGCGCAAGCGCTCCCGGCAGATCGAAGCCGCGATCGCCGCCATTGAGCAGCGGCTGCAGCGCGCACCGTCCGAAGAAGAGATTGCCAAGGAACTGGAGTTGACGCTGGAGCAATATCACAATTGGCTGCTGGATATCCGCGGCGTCAACATCGGGAGCCTCGAAACCATATCGCCGAACGGAGATCGCCACAGCCTCTTGAAATACATCTCCGACGACGAAGAAACCTGGCCATCGCGCATGGTCGAACGCTCCGAACTGCGGCGGCTGCTCGCCGAGGCCATCCAGAGGATCCCGCCCACCGAGCGGACCGTGATCAGCCTGCTCTATCACCAGGAGCTGACGCTGCGGGAGATCTCCAAGATCGTGGAGCTGCATGAATCGCGTGTCTCGCAGCTCAAATACCAGGCCATCCTGCGGCTGCGCTCGTATCTGGAGAACCGCTGGCCCAAGGAACGAGGAGCCAGCCGTGCCGGATGGCCACGCCTGGAACGCCTGTCTGGCCGAACCAGGGACCAGCCAGTGCTGCAAGCCAGACCCTCGCAGCGGAAGGCCGGACCTGCGTCCAGCCAAGAACTCGAGAGCAGGCGGGAGGGCCCGGACGCTCACCTGCTCGACGCCCCGGAGCTCCCCGCGGTTCCCGCTGTAGCATCCAGCCAGCGAGCCTGAACTTGGACCGGCGGACACCCGCGATCCGCATGGCGCACTGCCGGCTGGAACGGAACTACAGCCTGTTGCCGACCGTCCGGGCGCGAGGAAGCACCCGCTCGGACCGGCCATCTTCCACCGTAACGTTCAACGTCATGCTCTTGTGCTCGCGCATCAGCTCGATGGCAAACGTTTTTCTGGAACTGGCAGCCCGCACCGCGCTGGACAGCTCATTGGGAGTGGTCACGTTGGTCCCGTCCACCTTGACGATCACGTCTCCGGCCTTGATCCCGGCCTTCTCCGCCGCCGTGTCTTTTATCACGGACCGCACCAGCACACCTTCTTTCACTCCGAAATAATCCGCCAGTTGCGGCCCCAGCGCTTCGGCTTCCACACCCAGGATGGGGCTGCGCAGCGTGGTGAACACCTGCGGGATGTCGGGAATGTGTATCTCGGGAATCTCAACGCCCGGAAACGTCATGACTTTGGTCTTGCGAGCGCCCACCGTGGCGGCGATGGTCTGTGTCGCGCCATTGCGGCTGATCACCAGTTTCACCTCGCGGCCGGCCGGCGTCTCCCGCACCAGGCGTCCGAACTGCTCCATGCCTTCGACGCGCTGTCCGTTATATTCCAGAACCACGTCCCCCGGCTTCAGCCCGGCTTTCTCGGCAGGGCTTCCTTCCTCAACGCGCGAGATCTCGACTCCGTAGGCTTCGCTGAGCTTTAAGTCGCGCGCCCGGTCCGGGTTCACCTCCGCCAGGTTCACGCCCAAGTACGATGTGGCCGCGGCGCCGCCACGAAACTCATAGACGCGCGGCGCTGTTTGCGCCTGGAAAAAATAGTCCGGCTGCGCAGCCAGGCCGCCCGCCATCAGAATGAAACCGAATACTAACTTCTTCATAAGAAACCTCCTGATAAAACACCCGCGACGCGCTGCCGTGCTGCCGCCTCTGGCGCTCCCGGAGGCTCGGGCCGCCTCCGCCCCGTACCCCGGAAAAATCTACTTCTGACGGCGCAGATAAATCGTGCCCCCGATCACGTTGAGGCGCAACAGCGGACCGCCGCCATGCAGCATGCCCTCAGCCAGCAGCGGGCTCGAACCAGCTTGTGCCGCCGGCCGTACCCGAATCTCGGGAAAATCTGAAATAATCCTTCCGGCCGCCCCACCCGATTCGTTCCTCGCCGAAACGGTCAGCGGCAGGTTAGACGAAATAAAGACCGTAATGTCACCGCCGTTGGTGCTGAGCGTCGAATCCTCGATCCGGTTGCCGGCCAGCAGCTCGGCCAGGATGCTCCCCGCGCTGGTGGAAGCGCGCAACGCGCCGGCCACATTGCGGAGCCGGATGGCGCCGCCGGCCGAATCGCATCGCACGCCGTTGGCGGCGTTCACCTGGATCGCGCCGCCGGAACTCTCGGCCATCACGGCGCCATCGGCCTGCTGGACCTGAATCAATCCACCCGAGGTCCGCGCGAACACCGGCCCCGAGGCCCGCTCCACCCGGATGTTGCCGCCGGCCGTCGAAGCATGCACCGGCCCTGCCGCCTGGTGCACCAAAATCTCTCCGCCTGCGGTTTCGAACCATGACTCCGGACCAGCGCTCTGCACTCGAATCACTCCGCCGCCGGAATAACAGCGGACCGGCCCGCTCACCGTGCCCACTTGAATGTCCCCGCCTCCGGTCCGGACTTCACACCGCCCGCGGATGCCGTCCACGGCGATGCGTCCGCCCGCTGAGCGCGCTTCCAATTCGCCGTCCAGATCCGACGCCTGTACGTTGCCTCCGCGAGTCTCCACCCACGTTTGCCGCAATGCCCGCGGCACCGAGAGCGTTAACTCCGGCGCCTCCGAGATGCGCCGCGGAGGCGTGATGGTCACCTGCACCCAGCCATCCCGGGTTCTGGTTCTCACTTCGAACTGCCCCAGCAGGGCTTCCGCTTCGCTCGCGCTCCGCGCCTGAACCCGAGTCTTCAACGTATATTTCGCGCCGCTGCTCGCTTCGCCGCGCAACACAATGTTGCCCACCGTATCCAAACGGAAGCCCTCTCCGGGCCGAACCGCAATCGAGCCGGTCACGCTGCGAACCCAATAGCGGCCCTCCCGGTGGAGGGCCGGTTCGTTCTGCGCCAGCACGCCCGGCGCAGCGCCCATCGCAACCAGCAACGAAATGAATCCAAGCTGCCGCATCGAACCTAGTACGACTCCACCGACGCATTCATCTCATGCAGCGCCTTCTGGCAGCGCATCCGGATATAGTCGTTGTCTTCTTTGTCCATGAGTTCCTGCAACACCCCGACCATGGCGTTGGTGTGATGCTGGATCAGCAAATCGATCACCTGCGTCCGCACGCCCGGGTTGTCGTCCTTCAGAAGAACGGAGGTGAGCGTCTTGCGCGTCTCCGGATCGTCGGCGAAATCCTTCAGGCCATCCAGCGCCTTCAGCCGCACGCCCGCGTTGGGATCGTGCTGCAAGGCGTACAACAGGGCGCTGCGCACTTCCACCGATTGCGGCCGGTTCTTCAACAGATCCACCGATTCCACGCGCAGCCCCGCATCCGACGGATCCTTGGCGGCCGTGAGCAGCAGGCGTTGGATGGATGGATCCTCCGGGCTGCCCGACAAAACGCGCTGCCTGGTCTCATCCACTACGATCTGCACCCGGCCGGGCGCCACCGGCTCGACGTAGCGCACGCGCGAAGCCACCGGTTCGGCCACGCTCGCGGCGCGCCACGGACCGAGCCATGAGCCGGGCGCGAACCGGGCAGCGACAAAACCCAAAATCAACATCGCCAAAGCTCCGGCCGGCTGCATCAGACCCGGCGCGAAGTGAAAGTGGATCGAAAAACCTTCGCGGATTTTATCCCAGAAGTTGCTCTCTTCCGGCAGCGCATGCGCCACACGCCGCCGCAGCTCCGTCCGGCATCCTTCCAGCAATTCCTGGCTGGGCTGCAATGCGGCAGCGTCCAGGGATTTGAACAGCTCCTTCTCTCGCGCCAGCGCCTCGCGGCAGCCCGCGCATTCGCCGACGTGCTCTTCCAGCTTCTCTTCCTCTTCAAACGACAGCTCGCCGTACAGAAACAGCGGCATGCTCTTGCGGATTTCTTCACACTTCATACAAAATCTCCTAGCGCCGCCCGCATCTTTTGCGTGGCTCGGAACAGGCAGTTCTTGGCGGCTTCTTCGGAAGTGCCCAGCATCTCGCCGATGGTTCTCAGACGCAGGCCCTGGTAATGCCTCATCTCAAACACCGTCCGCTCGCGCGGCGTCAACTCGTTTAGCGTGTTCTGAATTCTGCTCTGCAACTGGCGGCTCAACAGTTGCCGCTGCGGATCGCCGTGTGCGCGCGCTTCCTCCACCGTATCCATCCGATCCAGCACTCCCTCGCCCGTCTCCACCATGGTGTTTTCCTCGCGCCGCACTTTCCGCTTCCGCAGTGCGTCCAGGCACAAATTCGTCACGATCCGGTACAGCCAGGTGTGGAAGCTGCAGTCGAAGCGGAACGTGTGCAGGTTTTTGTACACCCTCAGGAACGCCTCCTGGTAAACGTCGTTGGCGTCTTCGGGCGACCGGAGCAGGTTCAAGGCCAGCCGCAGAACATTGCGATCGTACAAACGTACGAGTTCCTCGAACGCGCGCTGGTCGCCTCGTTGCGCCGCGCGAATCAGTTCGGATTCGTCCATTCTGACGGCCGCCTGGGCCACGGTTGCCTGCAACACTTAGGATAGACGGGGGACCGGCAAAAGTGTCACTTCACATCATCGCAGGCCGGTACAGATCGGCTGGCGTAGTAGCGTCGCTGTCGCTTCCGGCGGTCGAACGGGCCAGGCTCGCACCGCTCCCTCGCCAGCGGACCGGACGGGCCCCGCCTCAGCCCGCCAGCTCCAGCTCGATCTTCTTGCTGGCCGGGTCGAGTCTTACGATCCGAAAGCTTCGGATCTGGCCGGCCCGGACGGGCTCCGGACGCGCGGAGGCGCTGGCGCCCTGCTTCCATTTGGCTGAAAGCATGGCGGTTAGCGAAGAAAGATCGGAAGGCCGGACAGCCTCGGAGGCCTCTGATGAGGCGGCTTCGGCCGGAATCCGGCAGTCGGCCAGAATGCCTTCCCCCACTTCCACTCGCGCCCGCCCGCCAGCCGTTTCCACAATCCGGCCGGTCACCGTCTCGCCCAGGCTGTGCTCGGCCAGGTACTCGTCCACGGTGGTCGGCTCCAGTTGCTTGATGCCCAGTTTGATCCGGCGACGCTCGCGATCCAGCTCCAACACCTGCGCGCGCACAATCTGGCCGGCCGATAGCGCCTCGCGCGGATGATTCAATCTCTTCTCGCGCGTGATATCGGAAATGTGGATCATTCCCTCGATGCCGTTGCCGAGATCGACGAAGCAGCCGAAGTTAGTCAGGTTCGTGACCGGCCCTTCCACCACCGTGCCGGGCGCATACCTCTTGGCCGCGTCTTCCCACGGATCTCCCAGCGCCTGCTTGAGCCCCAGCGCAATGCGCCGCTCCGCCAGGTTGACTCCCAGCACGATGGCCTCCACCATCTCGCCCACCTTCAGCAAATCGCCCGGCTTTTTGATCTTCTTCGACCAGGACATTTCGGAAATGTGAATGAGGCCGTCGACGCCCGGAGCGAGTTCGACGAACGCGCCAAAATCCGTCAGCCGCGACACCTTGCCCTGCACGCGGTCGCCTGCGTGAAAGCGCTCGCCGGCCAGCGTCCACGGATCCGGCGCTAGTTGCTTCAGCCCCAGCGAAATGCGGCGGCTCTCCGGCTGGACTTTGAGGATCTTGACCTCGATCGAATCGCCCGGCGACACCACATCGGACGGCTTCGCGACGCGATGCCACGCCATGTCGGCCACGTGCAGCAAGCCGTCCACGCCGCCCAGATCCACGAACGCGCCGAAGTCGGTGAGGCTGCGGACCGTGCCCTGCACCACCGCGCCCTCAGTCAACTCCGCAAATCTTTTCTCGCGGGCGCGCGCTTCTTCGGCTTCCAGCACCGCGCGCCGGTCCACCACCACGTCCTCGGAGGCCGTATCCAGCTTGATGATCCGGCATTGGATGTCCTGGCCCACCAGCTTCTCCAGTTCGGCCTGATCTTTGGCGCCGCTGCGGGAGGCCGGCATGAAGGCCTTGGCCCCCACGTCCACCCGCAGCCCGCCTTTGACCAGCTCGGTCACAACTCCGCCGATGTCGCGCTTTTCCGCGAAGGCGCGTTCCAGCGCGCTCCAGTCGCGCGGCCGCTCCACCTTCACCGTGGAAAGCGTGTACGCTTCGCCGTCGTTGCCGGTGATGCTCACCACCAGCTTGTCCCCGACGTGCACCGTGAGTTCGCCGGACGGCTTGCGAAACAGCTCGAGCGGCAGCACGCCGTCCAATTTGCGGCCGATATCGACGAACACCGATTCCGGCGTGATGGAAACGACGCTGCCTTCGATCGCCTGGCCGCCGGCCGGCCCGTGATGCTGCTGCTCGAATTCAGAAAGAATGTCTGCGAATGAATGGTCTTCCGTGGGCGCGGCGGCCTCGTCTAAGGACGCTGCCGTGGGCCCCGGTGTTGCCGGGGAGCTGAGGTTGTCCATGAAAAATGCGTGTAAAACCATTTTGTCACACCAGCGGGATAAGATGGCAGCGTGGAGCTAAGCGGCCGCGTATGGCGCATCATCCGCCCGCGCGATTTGGTCTGGGTCGCGCTGTTCGGAGCCGTGGCCGCCTTCGGTCCGGACCGGCAGCCCATCACGGTTTTCTTTCTGACCGTGCTGGGCGTGTTTCAACTGCTCGAACCGAAATTGCTCCCCTCCTCCCTGAAAGCCCGCATCGCCTTCGTGGTCCTGAAATTCGCGGTCTGCTATCTGCTGATCGGCTGGACCGACGGGATCGCCAGCCGCTATTACTGGGTGCTGTTTTTTCCTGTGATTTCTGCCGCTACCACCCTGAGCTTGAGCGGCACCGTCGCGGTGAGCGTGCTGGCATCCGGCGCCTATCTTTCATTTCTGCACTTCCTCAAACCCCCTCTGTTCTTGCCCGAGAGCGAGTATCCTGAACTCATCATGCGGGCTCTGATGCTCCCCGTGATCGGATACTTGACCCAGGAGCTGGCGGAATCGAACCGCATCGCCGCCCGCAAAGCCGAAGCGGCAGCCGGGCAGCTCGCCGAGGCCAACCGCCAGCTCAAGGAAGCGGAAGCCGCCATGCGCCGGTCCGAGCGCCTGGTCGCGCTGGGCCAGCTTTCGGCGGGGCTGGCGCACGAGCTGCGCAATCCGCTCGGCACCATCAAAACCTCCGCCGAGATGCTCGCCAGGCAAGTCGACCCGGAGAACGCCGTCGCCAAAGAGATGGCCGACTATATTTCCTCCGAAGTGGACCGCACCAACTCGCTGGTCACGCGCTTTCTGGACTTCGCGCGGCCGCTCGCGCTGCGGCTCGAGAAAACCGATCTTGCCCAGGTGATCGACCGCGCGGCCTCCGACGTGGAGAAACACGTCCCGCCCTTCGACGTCGTCATCTACCGAAACTACTCGCCGGAAATTCCGCCGTTCTTGCTGGACCGCCAGCTCATGGAGCGGGTGCTCTACAATCTGCTGCTCAATGCGGCGCAAGCCAGCCGGCCCGGCGGAAACATTACGGTGAAAACGCGCCAGCTCGACGACACCGTCGAGATCGCCGTGATCGATCGTGGCTCCGGCATCGATCCCAAGCACCTGGAGAGCATCTTTAACCCGTTCTTCACCACCAAGTCCGACGGCGTCGGCCTCGGCCTGGCGATCGTTTCCAAAATCGTCGACGAGCACGGGGGCAAGATCTCGGTGGAGAGCGAATCGGGCACCGGCAGCGTGTTTCGGATCTACATTCCCTATCGCGAAGCGGCAGGAGAGGACGCTTGATGAAAGCCACCGTTCTAGTGGTCGAAGATGAAGAGAAACTGCGGCGGGTGATTGAGCTGCAGTTGAAAACCGCCGGCTTCGACGTGGAGCAGTCCAGCAGCGCCGAGGATGCGCTCCAGCTGGCCGACCGCGCCGACATCATCCTCACCGATCTCCGCCTTCCGGGCCAGAGCGGCCTGGATCTGCTCACCAGCCTCCGCCGCCAGGATTCTCATACGCCCGTGATCGTCATGACTGCTTTTGGAAGCATCGAAACCGCGGTCGAGGCGATGAAGGCCGGCGCGGTCGATTTTCTTCCCAAGCCCTTCTCGCTCGACCATCTCATGACGGTCGTCAACAAGGCGCTGGAGCTGCGCACGCTGCGCGACGAAAATCGCGAGTTGCGCGCCGAGTTGAGCCAGCGCTACGAATTCGACAACATCGTGGGCCGCAGCGAAGCCATGCGCGAGATTTTCGCCACAGTCGACCGCGTCGCGCCCACCCGCGCCACCGTGTTGCTGTGCGGCGAAAGCGGCGTCGGCAAGGATCTGATCGCCCGCGCCATCCATCATCATTCCCCGCGCACCGCTCGGCCGTTCGTCAAAATCAATTGCACCGCGCTCCCGGAGAACTTGATGGAGAGCGAGCTGTTCGGCTACGAGAAGGGCGCGTTCACCGGAGCCAATACCGCCAAGCCCGGGAAATTCGAGCAGGCCGACACCGGCACCGTGTTCCTGGACGAAATCGGCGACGTGCCGCCCGGCATCCAGGTGAAACTTCTGCGCATCCTGCAGGAGCGCGAATTCGAACGCCTCGGCAGCAACAAGACCCGCCACATCGACGTGCGCGTGCTGGCCGCCACCAACGTGGACCTGCGCGCCGCCCTCGAACAGGGCACTTTTCGCGAGGACTTGTATTACCGGCTGAATGTCTTGCCCATCAATATCCCGGCGTTGCGCGAGCGCAAGGAGGACATTCCCTTTCTGGCCACTCACTTCGTCAAGAAACTGCGTAAAGATCTCGGCAGCCCCGTCGAGTCGATTTCTGACGCCGCCATCGAGCGCCTGCTGAGCTATCACTGGCCCGGCAACGTGCGCGAGCTGGAAAACGTCCTCGAGCGCAGCATGGTCCTGGCCAGCGGCACGGTGCTCGAAGCCGGCGACATCAAGCTCGACCTGGCGCCCAAATCGCGCGCCGCCACCGTCGACAGTTTCCTGCCCGTGGGCGTGACGCTGGATGAATACGAGCAGTCCATCATCCGCGAAGCGCTGCACCGCGCCGACGGCAACAAGAGCCAGGCCGCCCGCCTGCTGGGACTGACGCGCAACGCCCTGCGCTATCGCCTGTCGCAAATGGGCATCGAATCGTAAAATCCCGCGCACACAAACAGTCCAAAGCTCAAGTCGGCTGCGCCATTCGGTGCGACTTCTCATGGTCGCTTCACTCGGTTTGTGGTACGCCCCGTGCTTGCTCTGCAATGGCCCGACCGGCCGCGGACATCGCATCGGTGAAATGCCGCAAACCTTCAAAGTGGATTACTTCCGAATCGCCGATTCTGCTTGCGGCCAGCCGCTTTTCATACCGGGGCAGGATCAGTTCACTCCAACCACGCCTGCACGCTCCACACGGCGGCCAGGGCCCGCATCCGGCAACCCCTGGGCGAAGCCCCGGAGATCAGCCTATGTGATTTGATCGATCGAGTTAGGCCCGATGTGGGCAAATGGGCGCACGACGCCGGTCCGCGCAAGGAGCTGGTTAAGGATAGGAGAGCACGCAGCCGCCGGTGCCGTTGCTCCATAACGGCTGCACCGCGAATGTGCCCGTGCTCAGCGAGATGTCCGCCGCTACTCCCTGGCCCGAAGAGATCCAGGCGCACTTGTCGCCGTTCTCCGCGCCGTTCGCATCCAACCACCCCGTGCTAGGGAACTGGTCGGTGATCGTCTCTCCCATCTCGTGACCGCCGACCATGGTTATGCCTGCGTCGGGGCCCAAGCCGTTAAAGTTGGCGCCGCAGCTAGCGCCTGCGTCGGTGATGTAAGGCAGGTTCGTGTAGGCGATGTTGCCGTCTGACGAGCTGGTCGAGCTGTGCCAGGCGCAGTATTGTGTCCCGAAACCGATCGAATTGGACCCGTGCGCCGTAGCGATCACGTACTGTACGCTCGCATTGCTGGAGGCGGTCGTGTTCCCGAAGTGCCCGGCGGCTTTCACCGCCTCGGCCGCAAGCAGCGACTGTCTGGGATGACTCGGCGCAGCGGAGGCGTTGTCATACCAGAAGCCGGCGAGAATGCCCGACGGATTGCTGGCGGCCCTGCCAGCGCCGTTACAGAACACGGTGCCACTGGCCACGCCTTGATATTACTGGGTCACGCTGTTCAGCCAGGAGCTGCCGCCAACTCCGCTGTAAAATGCCTGCAGCAGATTGGCCTCTCCGCTCGGATCGTTGTTGTTCCACTGCGAGCCCCAGAACACCACATAAATCTTTGGCGCAGTCTCAACGCCGATCCCGCCGGTGCCGCCGTGATAGCACAGGTTTGTTGACGTGGAGGCCCCGCCCACCCGAGCACGAGCCGCGTCCTCGACTGTCGCGTGGATCACCGCCGGCGGCTGGCCCTCCTCGATGATCCTTGCCCCTCCGGCTGAACCCTGCGCGTAGAGAAGCGACAACGGCGCGGTGATAAGAAATCCCAGTAGCGCTGGTATAAATCCTCGACCCGCCGGGCTTACAAACACTTTCTGCATGCACCTCCTCCAGTACTCACAATCCAGCCGTGCTCCCGATTCCACTCAGGATGGAGGAACGCTGCAACGGGGCTAACCTG
>DASQHQ010000213.1:0-33130 GCA_035632015.1 Bryobacteraceae bacterium | reverse complement strand
CTAATCCTGACCGTTTCTCTTATGTCCCAACTGGGAGCACAGGACTCCACTAGCCCTGTGATTTTCTCGCGCAACTCGATCAGCGATCTTGTGGCTGGGAAGCCTCCCCAACTCCCGAGTGGATATCCTTCCTCCGGCGATGAATGGATGCTGCGGGACTGGCGGTTCGACCTGCTGTCAAACGGCGCGCAGCAGTTTCTGCTGGCAAAGTACGGCTATCTCGATTTCGTCACGGACGGGTTGGACAGTGGCGATCAAACAGCGTCCTCGAGGGCCAGGCGTTCGCTCGCTTCCGCATCCGCGGCCGCTCCGGCGCCTGGAGCGAACATTCCGGTCAGCCAGGCATTTTTCAGGGTCGGACGCAGGCTCCAAAGCGAAACCACCATCGCGGTGAACGGCGCGAACATTCTGGTTGGCTTTAACGACCTCGATCTGCGCGTCCAGGCGGTTGCGTTTTCGCGAGACTCTGGCGCAACCTGGTCGGGCGGGCGCCTCCCTTCCTATCCGGGCGTAGTGGGCAACGCGGGCGCCCCGGTCCTCGCGGTTGCTCCCGGGGGTAGAGTCTACCACGCGTATCTGGCACCGAACGCGCTCGGATTGCTGACCGTTGCCCTGGCTTACTCGGACGACGGCGGCGCCACCTGGAACGGCCCGGTGAACGCTACTGCGAGTTTGGGCGGATCGGCGAGTTCGCTCGATAAGCCTTGGCTGGCGGTGGACAACATGCCCGGAAGCCCGTACCGCGGCAGCATCTACGTCACCTGCACGCGCTTCGTGTCGAACGGCCAGGACAGCATCAGCTTCATGCAATCGACCGATGGCGGGCAGACCTTCTCCAACGCCGTCGCTCTCGGCAAGATCAGTGCCGATGAGGCAGCCGCTGCCCAGGATTTGCAGGGCTCCTTCATCGCGATCGGGCCTGGTGGCGAAATTTATGTCAGTTGGTATGACACTCGCTTTGACGGCATCCGCGTGGTCAAATCGACCGATGGGGGCGCGACGTTTTCCGCCCCTGTGACCGCGTTGACTGGTATCGGGTTCGTGGGCTCATATTATGTCCCGGGCACTTTTGACGTGGCTGCCTTCGGGCAGATGGCCGTGGATACCGGTACGGGCCCAAACCGCGGCGCCGTGTATGTGACCACCAATGTTCTCAACCCAGCGAGCCTCGACCTGGACGTCCTGCTGGCCCGTTCCGGCGACGGCGGAATGACGTGGGACCCGCCCGTTCGCGTCAACAACGATACCACCGCCACGGACCAGTTCCAGCCAACCCTCGCGGTTGCGGCCAACGGCAACGTGGGAGTGTCATTCTACGATCGCCGCAACGATCCCAACAATGACGTTTTGACCGAGGTGTATCTGGCCGTCTCGACCGATGGGGGCAGGACCTTCCCGACCCAGCAGCGCGTGACCAGCGCCAGCTCGCTGATGCTTCCAACTCCAATTGGTTATCGCACCGGCTACCACGGCGATTACAACATGCTTGTCGCCTCGGGTTCCAATTTCTACTTGTCCTGGGCGGATGATCGCGACGGAACCGAGCCGAGCGTCTTCGCGGCGGCGATGCCGGTAAATGGTGTGCTGGCCGACTTCGGGTTATCGACCACCACTTCCTCGGCCGACATCCTGCCCGGCGATAGCATCACTATCGGCCTTAGCACGGGCCTGTTCAGCGGCGCCAAGCTTTCCGCAGCCGTGTCTCCTGCCACAGGCCTCAACGTACACATCGATGCAAGCGGGCTGACGGCCGCAAGCACCAAATCGACGCCCCCCGGAACTTACACCATCATCGCGACCGGCGACAATGGCGCGATACCGCGCTCCACGGAAATTCGCGTCACGGTGCATCCAGGGGAACTGCAAAGCGTGCCCACGTCAATTACCAACACCACGGATCCTGCCTATAATTCGAGCAGCGCCATCGACGCGCAGGGCAATCTGCACGTGGTCTATACCGGATCGGTGATCGGGCGCCGGCCCAAGCGGATTACGTACCTGCAGATCCCCGCCGGCGGAGCGTCACCCCCTCCGGTAGCGCTCTACTTTGGCGACATCCATAACAACGTGGAAACCATCGTGGAACCTCACGTTGCGGTTGGCCCGAATGGCGCGATCTATGTCGTCTGGCGGCACAGCGACATCGCCAATGACGCGATTCTGTTTAGTGTCTCAACCGACAACGGACAGACGTTTTCGGATCCCATGGACATCTCCCGTCAAACGGAGAAGATCGGGACCTTCCAAACGCAGGTGCACGCCTTCCGGCCGGCCATTGCGACTGGAAAGAATGGCGCGGTTTTTGTCAGTTTCGAGCGGTTCAACGTGACGGGGGACTTAATACCCGGCGTACTCGCAACGATACGGCTGGATGTCGCGGTCATTCACTCGACCGACGGTGGCGCGACTTTTTCGAGCGTGGCGGTTCCCACCGTATACCCTCCCAACGCGAGTGCCACGTTGTCCACTGTGTCGCCTCCCGTCCTGGCTCTCGATTCGAGCGATAATCCATACGTCGCTTGGGTCGCCACCAGCATCGCCAACCGAGGCAGCGACGTTTATGTGTCGCGATCGCAGGATGGCGGGGCCACGTTCGGTGTGGCGGTGAACGTTTCCGCTTTCGGGAATCCCAGCGTCACGCCGCGCGAACCGGCCATCGCGCTGGATCCCAACAACGGAGTCTACATCGCTTGGAACAACGTCGACAGCCTCGCGGGCCTGGACGACAACCTGTTGGCTTTCTCTGGGGACGGCGTGACTTTCAGTATCGTGAACAACCTCTCCAACGCCACTTACTATTCAGGCGCCGTGACGGACTGGCCAGCCATCAATATAGACAGCGCGGGGAATCTCATCGCAGTCTGGCGGGAATGGCTGAACGAGCCCTACCGTATGAACGATACCGAGCGCGATGTGTTCTACACCAAGTGCAGCGCCGGCGGCGCGAGTTGCACCGCCCCGGTGAACATCAGCAGCTCTCTGGGCGATACGTTGCTTTCGGCCGGCAGCAGTCAGATCCTGGCGCCGGGCCTCCTGGTAGATTCGAGCGGCCGTTTCTACGTTCTCTACGACGATGACACGGCCGGTTCCACGCAGGTGATGCTGTGGACATCGCCGTAAAACTCCGCGGGGCCCGGCCCCGACCGCTGGCATCAAAACGGGATTCAAACGTTGCTTGACGGCGGGTGGCGTCCGGTTCAACCCAGGAGGCCGCTCTTCCGCTCGACCCCCGTTCTGGCTTCAAGTACTGGGCGATATTTAGGCCTTGAATTCGTTGATTTCCTGTATTAGAGTAGGGAGACCTAAGAAAACCGCACCGAAGAGCCGGTAGGTGAGGACTGTCTTAGCCGCCGGTTCCGGTGCGGTTCGCCCATAGGGGCTCAGAATCTGGCGTCGACACGCTTGACGGCTCACAACATCCCTTTCCGGCGAGGCCCGCGTCCTTCTTTCCTCGTCCGGAATGCCAAACGCCGCCGATACCAGACCCCATCGTGAGATCGATCGGTCGGAAGCAACCCCAAAACCTCGGACAAAAAAAAGCCCCTCTGATGCAACTTGCCGACGACAGGCAAGAGCGGTGAAACTCAAACGCCGGTTCCCGCAAGCACTTCCGTTCACCAGCCCGCTCCAACCCCCGACCAGCCGTTGCAATCAGAGGGCAGGTTTTAAAGGTCACTTCATCAATTCGCGGCGTAGAATTGCACGGGTGTAACCAATAAATTTCTATTGTGTTTTGAGAGGATTACCAGCGGTACTTCAGGAACTTCTGGGGCTCCCGGCTGCCATGGCTGTGTCAGTGTGACACAATGAGGAACGGCATTGGCCGGCCCTGCGATCCGCCGGGTTCGAGCCCTCGCCCGGAGTCTAACTTAAGGAATGCGCCGCGTCGCTCTCGTCTGCTCGTGTCTGCTGGCCGCCAGTCTTGCCGCTCAGACGCCACCCGAAGAGTATCGCGTGTACAATTCACATCCCAGGCTCTTCCTGACGGCGCAGCGCATCCGGCTCTTGCAGCGGGAACGCGATCGAGACTCGCAGCGCTGGCGGCAATTCTCCCTGCTGGTCCGGGCAGCTGCGCAAATGCCGGAACCGGGGTTCTCGCTGGCGCTTTACTACGTGGTGACCACCGATGAGGCATTCGGGCGCCGGGCGGTGGATTGGGCGCTGGGTCCGGGGACGGATCTCCGGCAATTGGCGCTGGTCTTCGACTGGTGCCAGCCGGTGCTCGCTCCCGCCCAGGCCCAGGCGCTCGCCGCCAAAATTCATCGCTTGATGGAACAACACCCGCCCGCGGCGTTAACCGCGCGGCGCGATCAAGTGCTGGCGACGATTGCGACCGCGGACCAGAGCCGGCATGGTGAAGAAGCTTTTCTGCGCGACACGGTCGAGCAATGGTGGCGAAAACAGATGGCGCCGGCTCTGGCCAGCGGGCGCACGCTGGTCCCGATGCACGAGCTCTATGCCCTGCTCGAACTCCTGCATGCCATCCGCGACAATCTGAAGATCGAACTGCGCGACGACGCCCCGGAATATTTTCACGAGCTGCCCAGTTATCAAGTCTTGGGAAACTACCCCGCCCCGCTGGAGGCTCCCGAAAACGAATATCGCATCCCGGTCTACAGCGGCGAAGGACAACCCGACCTGGATCGCGCGACGCTGGCGCGGGCGGGCGGGCTCAGCATGGTGTCTTACGACAACAATGCGCTCGAGAACCAGTTCCTGCAGGGCTGGCTGATCCAGGACCGCTTCATCCTGCAAGGAACATTCGGGGCGCCTTACGAATTTTTGTGGGCCAATCCGTATCAGCCCGGGCTCAGCTACTTCCAGCTTCCGCTGCTTTACCACGACCCCAACACGGGCGCGCTGTTCGTGCGATCCAACTGGGAAGATGATGCAGTCTGGTTTGGTCTTTATCAGGGTGAGGCGCAACTATTTCGGGACGGCCGGATCACGGTGCTCAACCGCGGCGGCCCGGATGCAGCGAATGGCAAGCCGATCGACATCGGCGATGCGAGTGTGCTGTGGGGACGAGCGCCGCTGCATTTTTCCACCGCAGGCGGCATCACGCTGGTGATAGGATTGAAGGCACAACACAAATATTTGATCGAGACCGACGACGAAGAGATGCGCGAGCTCGAGAGCGATCGGGCCGGCACGCTGGTACTGGCCTATCCCCCGGAGCGCAACGCGGGCGTGCGCGTCCACGAATCAGACCCGAATGAGGTGACCAGTGGAAAAAGCGGATCGTGACCAGTTGCTGCTGTATTTGGCGGAGAGCCGCGAACTGCTGTTGCACGCGGTGGACAATCTAACGGCAGAACAGCGAAGCTTCCGCCCCGCGGAGGACCGCTGGTCGGCAGCCGAGTGCGTCGAGCACATCACCGTGGTCGAAAACTTCACGCTGCAGAGGATCCAGACCATTCTCCAGGAGCCGGAGCAGCCCCATCAGCCAGCCGGCGCGCTGAGCAAGGATCAACTCATCCTGGATGCCGTGCCCGTGCGCGCCACTCGCGTCAAGGGTCCGCCGCCAGTGATGCCGGCCGGGCGCTGGCCGGACTTTGAGGAATTGCTGCGCCAATTCGAGGCCGCTCGCGAGCGGACACTCCGCTTCGCCGCGGTCACGCAGGCCGATCTGCGCTCGCGCGCCTTTCCGCACCCCTTCCTCGGACCGCTGGACTGCTATCAGTGGCTGCTGTTCCTGGCGGCGCATTGCGAGCGCCACGTGCGCCAGATAGAAGAAGTTAAGTCGGGCGCGGCCTTCCCGCGCGAGCGCAGCGCCACGGCGTAATCGAAAACACCGGAGCTGGTCTCGGATAGCTCCATTCGGCCTGTAGCCAGGGGCCATTTCCGCCGATTCTTAAGTTGTTCAGCTTATGCCCGCCATCGCCCTGGACGAATCGGCTATTCCGCAGGTACGCTCTCGTTCGGAAGTCCTCGTCCGGCGAGGTTTGATCGGGCTGTCGGTGATCGCCGGGCTGGGCGTGCTGTGCCACCTGGTGCTGATGCTGTGGGCGCAGAACGAGTTCACGCAGCCCGAGTCCATCGTAGCCGCGCAATCCACGATGCTAGCGCGCGACGGCACGCTCTATTACGATCTCAAGCACTACCCGTACACGGTGTGCGCCTACATGCCGCTGTTTTACTCGCTCCAGGCCGCGCTCATCAAAACCGGCGTTGCTGCGCTCACGGCCGGCCGGATTCTGAGCTTCGGGGCGCTCGGCGGAATCTTTCTGATCGCCTGGCGTTTGGTGTTGCTGTATACGAACGATCGGTACTGCGCCTGGACCGCCACGCTGCTCTGCGCATCCACTTCCATTCTGCTGAATTGGGGCACGGATGGCCAGGTCGATACCCTGGCTTTGTTCTTCGCCGTTGCGGCGTTCTATTTCTACTCGCGCTACGCCATTCGAGGAGAACGGACGCTGGCGCTAGCGTGTGGCTTTGCGCTGGCGGCGCTCTTTACCAAACAGACCATGCTGGCCTGTCCGGCGGCTATTTTTCTGTCGCTTCTGTTCGAGCGGCCCAAGGCGGCGCTCCGATTCGCCGCCGGCGTAGGCGGGGTGGGGCTGAGTGCGATTCTGCTGTTGAACCTTGCGATGCATGGCCGTTTTCTGACGAATGTTGTTTTCGCAAATCTGTTCCCGCTCGCGGCCGAAAAGTTGAGCCCGCATGTGCGCTATATGCTGATCGCCTCCGGCCAGTTGATCGTCATTGCCCTGGCCGGCGCGAGGCGCGTGCTGCGGGGCAGGGGCAAGACGGCCTTGATCTATCTCGCGCTTTCGTTTTCAGTCCTGGCGGCAACGGCTCCGAAAATCGGGTCCGACTCGAATTATCAAATCGAGCCGACTTTCGTGCTCATTCTATGTTCGTGTCTGGCGCTGCATGCTCTGGATTTTTTCCCTCTGATCTTCCGCAGCAGCAAAGTTTGGATCACGCTGCTGCAAGCGCCTGTGCTGCTCCATCTGGTCCTGAACTCTCGGATTTCGGTTCCTTCCATGCTGGCGCGCTACGCCAAGGAAAAACAGTTTCGCGCGCAAGTGGCGGCCCTGCGGCCTTATTTCTCCGGCGGCGGACGCGTGCTTTCCGCCGAGACGAACGCGCTGTTGCGTTTGCGCGGGCGCATCGAGGTCGAGCCCTTGGTCTATAAGATACTGGTCCGCGCCGGACGCATCGATCCGGAACTGGTGCGCCGCGACATCGCCCGCGAGAGTTTCTCCACCATCGTCCTGTATCAGGATTTGACGCGGCCTGCCCCGGTCGATATCGAAATACCCAGTCTGCCCGAGGCCCAGATGGATGAGATTCGCCGGCACTACCGGCTGGTGAAGCACATTCCGGGACCGTATCAAGCGGGCGCGTACGTGTACGAACCCGCCAGAAACGGTTTGTGACGCCTCAAGTCGGCTCACGAAAGCGCCGATTGGATGCTCGGAGCCATGTGGCGCGGGAAAAAAGTCGCGGTCATCCTTCCGACCTACAACGAAAAGGACTCGATCCGCGCGGCCACGCTGGAGTGCTTCGCCGCCGGCCTGGCGGACGAAGTGATCGTAGTCAACAACAACGCGGCCGCCGGCACTTCCGACGAGTTGCGGGGAACGGGCGCGCGCGAGCTGTTCGAAACCAGGCAGGGCTACGGCCACGCGCTGCTGCGCGGCATCGACGAGTGCGACGCCGACCTGATCGTGCTCTCCGAACCGGACGGCACCTTCAGCGGTCATGACCTGATCAAGCTGCTGGCTTATTCCGACGACATGCCGGTGGTGTTCGGAACGCGAACTACGCGAGAGTTCATCTGGGCCGGAGCCAACATGGGATGGTTTCTCCGCTGGGGGAACTTCGCGGTGGCGAAGCTGACTGAATTCCTGTTCAACACCACGCTGCTCACCGACATGGGATGCACGCTGCGCCTGTTCCAGCGCGACGCTCTGCGGCTGATGCGGCCGCATCTTACCATCGGCTCGTCCCACTTCGGCTGCCAGCTCCTGATGGAAGTGGTGGCCCACCGGATACCGTTCGTCGAGATTCCGGTGAACTATCGCGCGCGCGTGGGCGAGTCTTCAGTGACGGGGGATTTCTGGAAAGCCTTTGTCCTGGGCATGCAGATGATCGCCCTGGTGCTCAGTTATCGCTTCGGGTTCCGGAGCAGGAACCGGCTGGCGTGGAGCCCAGGACCGGACCCGGCGCGCGACCTGGCGCTTTTGTCGAAAGCAGTTTCGCCAGCGGACCGGCGCGATGCACCCAACGCCACACCGGCGCGTGATGTAGTCGAAACGCAGCGGCGCTGAACGGTCCGGACATCGCTTTCCTGGAGCTGGCGGAGGGATTTGAACCCCCGACCCTCTGATTACAAATCAGATGCTCTACCAACTGAGCTACGCCAGCATATCTATTATTTGCAATGAGTTATATTGTAGTTCGATCAAGCCACAAAATGAACGGGCGGTACTTGGGGCGGTACTGAATCCGCTCCCGGCCTGCTCCCAAGCCCTTCTCCCGTTTCCATGGCTTCTTTCCATCTCGCCTTTTGCCGGCTTCCGTGCCGATTTCCGAACGCTGTTCAACCCTCGTTCAATATTCTAGCGGGTCTTCAGGCCGCCCTGGGAGAGGCATGAGGGCATAGAGAGGACACCGTTGCTACAACAAGCGAAGTGCGCCTAGCTCTCGTTCTCTTTGCGATGGGACGATGTACGCGCAAGGCGTGCCGACATGGGGCAGTCTTCGATTCGGGATGACCGTAGCGCAAGTACGTTCAGTGCTTGGAACTAGAATGGTAAAGCCTACTCCGGGGTCGGAACATCAGCAGCCGATTAAACTGCCCACGGCATCTTTCTAGGCGTCGTTCGGGAAACATCCATCAAGGGATTTGAAGGATGTTAATTTAGGGTTCGATGAAGACAGCAAGTACTCACGACGACGCGACGACCTAGTGAAGAAGTATGGTCCACCTGTGAGCGTCAGGGAGAACACCACTATATTTCGCCCTGGAGGGCAGTCAGCCGATGTCTTCGCCGCGCTCGCAAACGATGTACCGCTGTTCGTGCACATCGAATACGGGCCCACGAAATGCCGCCGAGGATATCTGACTGACGTATCCTTCCCTAAGAACCACTGCCGGACTAGACGCGGTGAGGGTCTGTTGCGTCCTGGCGGAAGCCCAGGGGCTAGCGAGACTTGCAGGCAGCGTGCGATGACCGGCCACCTCTTCTAGGCCGCGTTCTCGATAGACAAACCGATTCGCTTCCCAAGGGCGATAAACGCTTGTTCCAACTGTTCGAGACGGGACGCATGCCTCAGGTCTAGCAGGCGATCGATTTGCGGAAGATGGCAACGGAGACGGCGCGCCAGTGCGGCCTTGCCTATTCCAGATGATCTCATCTCGCGATAGAGTCCGATTTTTGCCTCAGTCAGTGCGGGAAGAACAACGGAGCGTCGGCGACGAACGGGCCTAGGCTCTGGGATCTCATCTTTGTCGTCGATCATAGCTGCTAGCATTGTTTCCAGCGCGTCGATACCGCGAGCAAGAGCGTCCGGCTCGTCATCCCCAAATGTATGCACGTTTGGGAAATCGGGGAAAGAAACAAGTACCCTCCCATTTTCACGCCTGAGTTTTACAGCATAACGTAACATTGACAACTTCTCCTTACTTCAGCCCGAGGGCCTTCTTGATTCCATTCGCCGTACCGCGCGGCAGTTCGTGACTCTTACCGTGCATCGGAAGCACTGTCTTCTTATCGCCGAGCCTCACAAGCAGCTGACCGCCCTTTCCAGGGGAGAAGGTGCACCCTTGCCTCTCTAGCCACCGTTTCATCTCCTGGCATGTCACTGGTATAACCGCTGCAAAGCCAGTCGCCCCACTCTTTGGTTGGCTCTATACGCCGTGTCAATAACAACACTTTGAGATGTAACAGATGTGTTGCGTTGATGTCAACAGTTCTGTTGTGTGGAGGACGAGGCATTCTTACCCTGCTCTTTTCCTCGCGGTAACGGGCTTATTCGCGCCTCCATACGTTGAACCGGCTAAGCTCGCGGGGCGATGCTCGCGGCGGTCTCCGCTTCAGACAGTTGCTCTGCCATTACTGGGTTCTTTGCTTTCACCCGTCCGGTTCGGGCTTGAGACTGACGGAATGCAACCGTTTGCGCCATTCCATCTCTTGCCGCTGATTTTCGGCCAATCGCGCCTCGATTAACTGTTCGGCAGGCGAGCCGAGAGGGTCGAGTACGCGGTGTGGTCTAGGTGGCGGTGGTGCGAGCGGAGGGGAGGACAACGCGGCCCTTCGCTTCGCGCGCATGGTGAAACGAAACCCGCAACCAACGGCTAGGAACGTAACTGTAGTTTGAAAACAAACCACAGCACGATCCAGGCGCTGAAGCCCCTACCCTTTAAGCCGCTCCGCTTCTAGAGTAAAGGAGTGCCGGCTGGAACGCAACGCAGCCTCGCTCGCCGGCCTGGCCTCGAATCGGTGTCAGGCTCCCTGACCGCTCAAAGATTCAGGGCGGCCTGAAAAGCCGGCCGCCCGAACCTCAGCATCCTTGCAGGAATCAGTTGCTGTAGGTCGCGTCAATCGTAAACCCGACGGCTCCGCTGGCGACGCCGTTGTTGAGCCCCGCCGCCGTGAAGCTAACGGGCGTCGTGGCATTGAATAGCGACAGACTCCCATCGCCCAGCGGAAGAGCGTACAGCACGTAGGAGGGAACCGTGAAGCTCTGCCAACTGACCGGGGCAAAGCAAACAAAGCCGACGCTCACATTTCCCGAACTCGACGATCCGAAAATCTCAACATCGGAGTTCGGATCTCCGCCCGTCCAGGTAACCGTCAGTCCCTGGGATTGGGAAATCGGGGAGACCGAAGTCATGTTGGTCCAGCTCAGCAGAGGATTCGGAAAATTCACAATCACTTCGAAGCTTCCTACGTCGTTTCCGCCGCTGCCATCGAAAGTGAAGGCGCCTCCCGAATCTGGAATGAATCCCGAGTCCAAAAGCGCGACGTACGATCCCGCCGAGATCGGATTTGCCATCAGTGTGATCGGCCCTTCGGTCGGTCCGGTGACCCGGATGGCGCCCGCATCCAGGCCAGTGGTCTGGAAAGAATTGGTCGAACCCGAGGCCGTCGGCAGTGTAACAATGCAGCTCCCAATCGACACGAACCCGAAGCCCGAGCTGAATTGAGCCCCCTGGGTGTTCTGGAAGTTAGCGCTCGCGGCGTTGAAGGTTGAGATTCCTCCCTGCCCCGAGGGGCCCGTAATCTGTGCAACGGTCAGGCTTCCACTGTTGACATTGGTCTGGCCGCCCAGCGACAGCAGCAGGTCCCCGGTGATACCAGAGTTCGAATCCGCGCAGGTGCCCCCGCCCGGATTCACCGGAATCGTCGCGCTGTTGCTCACCACCGTTCCGACCACAGCGATCACCGATACGAAGCAGCCGGGCGTCAACCCAGGCGGGACAACCACCTGTATCGAGTCCATGCCCGGATTCTGGGCGCGCCCAACATAGAGGAGCGTAGCCTGGACCCCGCCGATGAAAATCTGCATCGGAATGTTGCTGAGATTGTCCTGCTGATTGGGAGAAGTTCGGTCGTCGTTGGCGGTATCGGCCCCGGCGCCCGAGCCCGACAGGATGATGGTCTGCCCGATATCGGCTGAGCTGGTGTAGCCGAGAGCGTTGCCTGCCAGATTGGTTGCCACCGCCAGGCCGGCCCCGTTCTCATTGACGGTCTCGAACCCCACGGCGCTTTGTACCACCGTCAGAGTAACGGCCGTGCTGGTTTGGCCGTTGTATGTGACCGTGAGAGTTCCGGTGCCCACCGGAGTCGTGGATGGGAGCACCGCCACGATCTGCGTCGCCGAAACCGAGTACAACGCCGGCTGCGTCACGGTTCCGTTCACTGTGGCTGTCAGGCTGGTGTTGTTCACCTTCAGAGGCAGGCCCGGAGGGGCGCTGGATTGCGTGCCCGAGGCAGCCGGATCGCCCAGATTTGAGCCATTGATGATGAGCTTCGCGCCCGGCGCGATGCCGTAGCCTGGCAACCCCGGCGTGACAAAGCTGTAGGCGTTCAGCACGCTTGTAATGCTGGGCGTCACTAGCCCGCCGCCGCCGCCACCCCCGCCGCCACCGCCGCTCGCGCCGAAGGTCACGAACTGCAGCGTGATAGACCCGCCGCCGGCGGCCGTCACCAAAACCTTGGCGTAGTTCCCGCCGTTGGTGTGCACCGCGATGAGGGCGTTAACGGTGAGCTGGGCGCTGGGAATCGGAGAGGCCGAGTAGAGTGCCAAAGGGAACTGCGCCAGTACGGCCTGCGTCAGAGCGGCAAACGCGTCTGCTCCGCCGCCCGGGATTGGGAACACGCCCGCCTTGCCTTGAGGAGCGAGGCTGCTTCCGGTGTACAGCAAGTCCCCGCCCGCTCCGGCCGTTGCACCGGTGTCCAGATTCAGGGCCTGGCCGCTCGTGAGCGTCGTGGTTTGGCTTAGGTCGGCGAATGCGGTTACGGGAAAAATCAACAGCCAGATCCAGGCCGCGCGGAATGTCAATTTATACATGATATGTTCACCATAAGCTTCTGATATGATTTGCCTAAACATCTTTTCCTCCACGGTTCGTCCTGAGTGGTCGCGGCTCAGGAGTCGCGCTGTATCTATACGCGGGATTCCGTCGCGAAAGGGATCACTGCGATTTCTGTGCGGTCCGGGATGGCGCGGTATACTTGAACGAGCGCTGGATTCTTTGCGTGCGTGAGCCGGGCCCCCAAGACGTAACCAAGCTTCTCGTGAAATGGAGCCAAGGCGACTCGGCGGCCTTGGATGCTCTTATTCCGCTGGTTTATAGCGAGCTGCGCCGGCTGGCTCGCCACTACCTTCAGCAGGAAAAGCCCAACCACACCCTCTCTTCCACCGCTCTGGTCCATGAGGCCTACTTGCGGCTGGTCAAGCAAACGGACGTGAGCTGGCAGAATCGCGCCCATTTTTTTGGCGTTGCTTCCCGGATGATGCGGCGCATCCTGGTGGATCATGCCCGCAAACGAGCCTATGCCAAGCGAGGCGGCGGTGCGCTGACCTTGACCGTGGATGCTTCCCTGCCGGCTCCCCAGCGCGAGGTCGATCTGGTGGCGCTGGACGACGCGCTGGAGGGCTTAGCCAAGCTGGACCAGCGCCAGAGCCGGATGGTCGAACTGCGTTTCTTCGGCGGACTCTCGATTGAAGAAACGTCCGAGGTGCTGGGAGTTTCGACGCCCACCGTCAAGCGCGACTGGGCCTCGGCCCGCGCGTGGTTATTCCGCGAGATCAGCCGAGGTACCGCGTGACTCCGGAGGCCTGGCAGCGAGTCCGTACCATTCTGGAGCGCGCTCTCGATCTAGATCCCGAGCAACGGCCCGGCTATCTGAGCCAGGCCTGCGCGGGCGACGCTGCCCTGTTCGCGGAAGTCGAATCGCTGCTGGCCGCTGACCTCCAGGCTGGCAAAGATTTTCTGTCGGGAATGGCCGTTGATGCGGCCGGCCTTAAGGCCGAGGACGACACTGCCGCGCCGCCTGCGAGGATCGGCCCTTACCAACTGCTCGAAGAGATCGGTCGCGGCGGCATGGGCGTAGTTTACCGGGCGGCCCGCGCCGACGATCAATACCGCATGCAGGTCGCCATCAAAATCGTTCGCTCCGGCTTCGGAGACGAACTCAACAACCAGCGCTTCAAAGCCGAGCGCCAGATCCTGGCCAACCTGGATCACCCCAACATCGCCAGACTCCTGGACGGAGGCGCCATGGACGGCCGCCCCTACTTTGTGATGGAGGAGGTCCAGGGCCAACCCATCGACCAATATTGCGATGTGCACAGCCTCACGCTGCGCGAGCGGTTGGAGCTCTTCCGCACGGTTTGTTCCGCCGTTGCCTACGCTCATCAGCGGCTGGTGATCCATCGCGATCTCAAGCCGGGCAATATCCTGGTAACCGACGATGGCCAGCCCAAGCTGCTGGATTTCGGCATCGCGAAGATGCTCGATCCGAAAGAACGGGCGGAAACGGGAGATCCGACCGTCACCATCCTGCGGCTGATGACACCGGACTACGCCAGCCCGGAGCAAACGCGGGGCGACGCCATCACGACCGCGAGCGATGTGTATTCGCTCGGAGTCGTGCTGTACGGCCTGCTCACCGGGCGGCGCCCTTACCGAACCACGGGCCGGATGCCGCACGAGATCTCGCAAGCCATCCTGGAGCTGCAGCCGGAGCGGCCCAGCGTCTCCATGGATCGCCGGGATGCTTTGGATGCCGCAGCGATCGGCCGCGCCCGCCGGGCAAGTCCTGAAAAACTGAGGCGGCAACTGCGCGGAGATCTGGATAACATCCTGCTCAAAGCTCTGCGCAAGGAGCCCGAGCGGCGCTACGCTTCGGTGGAACAACTCTCCGAGGATATACGGCGGCACCTGGCGGGGCTGCCGGTCATCGCGCAGCCTGATACTCTCGCCTACCGCAGCGGGAAATTCGTGCGACGGCATAAGGCCGCGGTGATCGCCGCGGCAATGGTGGTGCTGGCGCTCCTGGGCGGCATGCTGGCCACCATGCACCAGGCTTCCATCGCGCGCGCCGAGCGCGCACGCGCCGAGCAGCGTTTCTCGGATGTGCGCCAACTGGCCAATTCGATGCTGTTCGAGGTGCATGACGCCATCGAGAACCTGCCGGGATCCACGCCCGCCCGCAAGATCCTGGTGGATCGCGCTCTCGAATACCTCGACAAGCTGGCAAAAGAAGCCAAGGGCGATCCGTCGCTGCAGCGCGAGCTGGCGGCGGCCTACGAGAAAGTGGGCGACGTCCAGGGTGGCTACCGTACTGCGAATCTGGGCGACACGGCAGGTTTCATCGCCAGCTACCGCAAAGCGCTCGCCATCCGGCAAGCCGCCCTCCAGGCTGACCCATCGAACGTCCAAGCCCAGCGGGAACTGCAGCACACCTACGGCCGGCTGAGCGATGCACTGACCGCAATCGGGGATTACGCCGGCTCGATCGAACAATTGAGGCAGCTCCTACCGATTGCCGAGCGGCTCTCCGCCGCGGACCCAAAGAACCTGGTAGACCGCCGCAACCTCGCCGCGGGCTATCTGGATTACGCCTGGAAAAGCTCCCGCGGCGGCGATTGGAAAGCCGGTTTGGCGGAGTGCCGCAAGGCGGTCGGCATGCTGGAGAACTTGGCCGCCGCCGATCCGGCTGACAAGAGAACTCAGCGCATTCTGGCTCTGGCCTACGGGCGGTTGGGTGAGCTGCTTTCCACCTACGCTCATCAGCACAGCGAATCTCTGAGCATGCATCAAAAGGCTCTCAGCGTCGAGCAAGCGCTGCTGGCCTCGGATCCGCACAATACGGATCTCAGGAGAATTCGAGCCTGGGACATTGTGCGGACCGGCGAAGAGATGGGCGCTCTGAATGATTCTGCAGGCGCGTTGCGGAAATATGCCAGCGCGCTGGACGAGTTCCGCGATCTATCGCGCGCCGACCCGAACAATGCCCAGTTCCATTTGGACGTGGCCGAGGCGCTGACTCGTATCGGAGCTGCCTATCTCGAGGCCGGCAACGCCGGAAGCGCCTTGACTGAATTGCAGAATTCACTTTCCGAGATTGCATTGGTGTCCAGGCCGGGCGATCCGAACGCGGAAGCCCTCGCAGTGAAGGCCATAGACCAGTTCCGGATAGCCAAGGCACACCAGCAATTCGCCTCCGATAAGAGACGGCCGGCCTCGCAACGCACCGAAGCCTGGCGGCAGGCCGAAACGTGGTTCGAGCGAAGTCTCCCCGGCCTGGAAGAGGCGCGCAGGCGAGGCGCTCTGGAAGCGGTCGATTCCCAGATGGTGGACCAAGCCCGGACCGAACTGGCGCGCTGCCGCCAGCAATTGAATCGCGCGGTCTCCAACCAGCCATGATTGCCGCGACCGGGCCACCACGGCCCGCTTGCAGGTACACAAAGCTGCCGGTATGAGGCTAGTAGAGTATTCGGAGCAAAGGCGGAAACTCAAGCTTGCAGATCCGAAACAACATGGAGCGGGAGACGGGAATCGAACCCGCAACCAACAGCTTGGAAGGCTGTGACTCTACCATTGAGTTACTCCCGCCCGTGCCGCAGAGTGGGATCGTCTGCGGCGCCGCACCCATTGTACGGAACGGCGTGCAACGCGGTCAATTTTCAGGCTCGCGCGTTCGGACTCGCGCGATGCCGCGGCGCGCGCGACTTCAAATGCCCACGATGGCTGCGCTCACAGGCTTCGATCCCACCGGGATCAACATGAACAGCGGGCCCTTCTTCCAGCGCCTCTGCTCGCTGACGGCGCGCGTGACATTCCGGATCCGGATCACGGCCATGTCGCCGGACGCTTGATTCAAGACCAGCGCGTACTCGTCGTCGGGCGTGATCGCGATGTAGGACGGCTCGGTGCCCACCGGCGTCACCGCCACCACGTCCTTGGTACCGATATCCAGGATGCTGACGTCGCCCGACTTGGGGTTGGCGACAAACAGGTAGCCGCGCTCGCCGGAATTCGCCGCGACCGTGGCGGCCATCGCGCCCGGATTGTGGCCGGCCAGAACGGTCTTGGCCACCTGCGGCGTGAAATACGGTTCCACCACCACCACCGCATCCATGCCTTGGCCGGTGACGAACAGCTCCCCGCCATCCGCTTTGAAGCACAAATGCTCCGGCTGGACCGCGAGCGGCAGATTCACCATCAGGCCGCGGCTCGGGACATCGTAGATCGAAAGCATGGATTGGTTCCGGTTGGCGGCGATCAACTTGCGCGCGTCCGGCTTGGGATGAAATCGCACCACCCCCATGTCCCCAGGCGCACGAACCGGTGGAAAGGCGCGGTGGCTGGCTGCGTCGATGAACGAGATCACACGCGCTGCACCGCAGCTGACTGCCAGCGTTGCGCCGTCGGGCGAGACATCGAAATCGACTGGTTCCTCCGGCAGCGGCAGAGTCCAATCCACGCGCATCGGATCCAGCGCCAGAGCAACCAGTTGCCGCGGCTCGCCGCACAGCACGTACAGCGTGGCCGTCGCCGGCGCCAGCCGCATCGCCAGCGCCGAGTTTCCCACCCGGAGCCGGCTCAGGAAAGTCAGATTACCGGTGCGAATTTCATGCACCGAGCCGTTGGCCGGCGTCAGCGCGTAAACACGGCCGAAATGCGGACGCGCCACCACGGCCGTGGGAGCGCCGTCGACGTGAATGTGCCGGGCGACAGCGAAAACCTCGAGGTCCACGGCCGCCACCGCGCCGCCCTCTTCGTTGGCTATGAACGCGTAACCGGAAAATCCCCTGGCCTTCTGGCGCGTGCACGCCGCCATGGCGCTCAAACCGCCAGCCACCAGCGCGCGCCGCGTAATCATCTCATTCCGATTTTCCCACAGGGCGCAGGCGCGGACCGCGAAATCGCCGGCATGAAGGTGGCGCTCAGGGCTGGAGCCCCGGCGCGACGTAGGCATAGAACAGCGTCACCAGCCCGATCAGACACGCCAGAAACACGCTGTGCTTCAGAGTAAACCGGAATAGCTTGGCCTCATCTTCCGGCGTGATCTTGGTCGCGGCGCTGGCCACGGCGATGTTCGAGAGGCTGATCATCTTGCCCATCACGCCGCCGCTCGAGTTGGCTGCCGCCATCAGGACCGGATTCAGGCCCAGTCGGGTCGCGGTGATGACCTGCAGGTTCCCGAACAGCGCATTGGCCGAGGTGTCCGAGCCGGTGAGAAAAACTCCCAGCCAGCCCAGGATCGCGCCGAAGAACGGAAATGACGGGCCGGTGGCGGCGAACGCCAGCCCCAGTGTGCCCGTCGCGCCGCAATAGTTCATCAAGTACGCCAGCCCCAGCACCGCCGCCATCGTCACCAGCGCCAAGCCGAGTTGCTTCATGGTGACGCCGAAGATCTTGACAAACTGCCGGGGGCGAACTCTGAGCACCATGGCCGAAAGGAACGTCGCAATCATGCAGGACGTTCCCGATGCCGAGAGCCAGTTGAAGTTGAAAACCGCCGGATAGGGAGAAACCTTGCTCGTCACCGGCGGAACGCGGGCGATCAGATTGTGCAGGCCCGGCCAGCGAATGGCGATGCTCACCGAATTCAGCGGCCCCTGCATCGGCTTCCAGCCCCACAACAAGACGCAGGCCACCAGCAGCAGGTAAGGGCTCCAGGCCAGCAGCACCTGCCCGCCGGAATGCGAAACACCGGAAGGAGCCGCACCCTTGTCGGAGCCTGCGGCCGCGGGCTGCGCATCTTTCGGTTTCCACACCAGGAACAGCAGGACCAGCGCGCCGATCGCGGTCAGCGAAGCGATGAGATCGGTAAGCTGAGGACCCACGAAATTGGAAATGAGAAACTGCATGCCGGCAAACGAAACGCCGCACACTACTGCCGCCGGCAGAACGCCGCGGAGCGCGCTCAGGCCGCCCATCACCATGACGATGTACCCCGGCACGATCAGCGACAGCGGCGCGCAGATCCGTCCAATGCCCGCGCTGAGCCGGTCCAGAGGCAGGTTGGTCGTGCCGGCCAGCGTGATGGCCGGGATTCCGATCGAGCCGAACGCCACCGGCGCGGTGTTGGCGAACAGGCATATGGCCGCCGCGTAGAATGGCGAGAAGCCCAGCCCGGCCAACATCGCAGCGGCGACGGCCACCGGCGTTCCGAATCCCGCCGCGCCTTCCATGAAAGCGCCGAACGCGAAGGCAATGAGCAGCGCTTGCAGGCGGCGATCCTGGGTGAGGCTTCCGAGCGAGTACTTGATGGCTTCAAACTTGCCGGTGTCCAGCGTGAGCCGGTACAGGAACAGGGCCCAGATCACGATCCATCCGATCGGGAACAAGCCGAAGGCTGCGCCCATCAAGGTCGCCGACAGCACCTGCGTCGCCGGCATCCCATACAGAAACAATGCAACCAATGCCGTGGCGGCCAAGCCTGAGAGCGCGGAGATCCAGGCCGGCTTCCGCAACACGCCCAGTAGAAAGAGCAAGACCAGAATCGGAAGCGCGGCCACCGCGGCCGACTGAAAGAGGCTTCCGTGGAGTGGAGTGTAATTATGCTGCCACATGCGTAGAAGGCAGTATACAGTACACTTCGTCTCCGTTGCCCGTGCCTCATTTCGGTTAGGCCTGATTTCGGTTCCCCGATGAAGCGTCCAGCGGTCCGCCCGCGGATTGCGCGGCGGCGCTGCGTTCCGCTACAATAAGTAAGCAAGTACATACTTATGAGCAGCCCTGCCGTCCGCCCCAACCCTGCACCCGACCTCGCCGGCATCCGCCACCGCATGCACGGAGAAGATCGCAAACGCCAGCTCTTGCGCATCGCGATCGAAAGTTTCGCCCGCCAAGGATTCGGGGGCACCAAGACCAAAGACATCGCGGCCGCCGCCGGCGTGAGCGAGGCCATTCTGTTCCGCCACTTCGCCACCAAAGAGGATCTGTACCACGCCATCCTGGACATCAAAGGAACCCGAGACGGCGCCAGCCAGCGGCTTCGGGAACTGGAGGCTTTAGCCGCCCGGCGGGACGATCGAGCCTTGCTCCGCCACCTGGCTTTGCAGCTAGTGCAGTCCTTCCGCGAAGATCCTGCGTTCCACCGGCTGCTGTTGTACGCCGGCCTGGAGGGCCACCTGATCGCGGACCTGTTCCGGCAGCGGTTCGCGCTGCCGACTGGAGATTTCCTCCGCCGCTACATCGCGCTGCGCCAGAAGGAGGGCGCATTCCGCAAGTGCGATCCGCGCGTGGCGGTCATGTTCTTTTTCGGCAGCATCGTGCAATATGCCATGGCTCGCCACCTGTTCCACGTCAAGGCCCAGCCGCTCGAGGATGCAACGGTGACCGAAGAGCTGGTGGAGCTGGTGTTGGGCGGGCTCCTCAAAGCTGCGGGCGAGAGCAAAGGAAAGGCCGCGCATGCCAAGAAAGACTGACCTGCGCCGAAGCGCGCCCGCCGCCTTGGTGCTGGCCGCTCTGTTTGCGACGATCAATTGCGGCGGCAGCAAGAGCGCCGAGAGCGTCAGCGCCGCCGCCACCGAGCCGGGCGAAAACCGCGTGCCCGTGGTGGCGACGGTCGAAGCCATCGCGCGACCCATCGCCGCTTCGGTCCAAGTCACCGGGAGTTTCATGGCCAAGGAATCCTCCGACGTTGCGCCGGAGGCGGCCGGCCGCGTGGTGGAAACCCCAGTGAACGTCGGCGACTTCGTGAACCAGGGGCAGGTGATGGTGCGCTTCGAGGATCGCGACGCCCAACTCCGCCTGGAACAGGCCAAGGCTTCCGAGCAGCAGGCCGAGGCCGCGCTGCGCCAGGCGCAATCCCGCATCGGTTTGGGCCAAGGTCAGAACTTCAATCCCGACAACGTTCCTGAAGTGCTCTCGGCCAAGGCGACCTACGAATCAACCGTGGCGCAGGCCAAGCTGGCGCAAGCCGACGCGCAGCGCTACGACAGCCTGATCAAGACCGGCGACGTTTCCCGCAGCGCCTACGAGCGAGCCCGCACGCAAGCCGATACGGCCGCCTCGCAAGCCAGTTCGGCGCGCCAGTTATACGAAGCGGCTCTCAATTCGGCGCGCCAGAATTACCAAGGCGTCCTGACGGCGCAAGCTTCCCTGGCCGGCGCGCGCGCGCAAACCGCGCTGGCCGAGAAAGCCATGCAGGATACCGTCATCCGCGCGCCGTTTTCCGGTTTTGTGAGCGCGCGCCCGATCGCCGCCGGCCAATATGTGGCGCTGACCTCGAAGATCGCAACCCTGCTCCGCATCACGCCCATCAAGCTCGATCTGCAGGTTCCGGAATCCAACGCGCCGCAGATCCGCCTGGGCGTGGAGGTGGAAACCAGCGTTCCGGGTTACCCGGGCCGTGTTTTCCGCGGAAAGGTGACGGCCCTGAACCCGGCCGTCGATCCGAATTCGCGCACCGTCAGCGTCGAAGCTGAGTTTCCCAACTCGGATGTGTCGCTCAAGCCCGGCATGTTCGCCAGCGCGCGAATTCTGCTGGCAGGCAGCAGCGACGGAATCTTCATTCCCACCCGCGCCATCCTTACCGACGCCACCACCAATTCATCCCAGGTATTCTTCGTGCGCGACGGGAAGGCGCGGGTCGCGGTGGTGCAACTCGGCGCCAAGGACGGCGACCTCACCGAGATCCTGTCGGGGATCTCGCGCGGCGCCATCGTGGCCACCGATCACCTGCAGGATCTCTACGACGGCGAATCCGTCCGGATCGCTCCTGCCCCTGCCACGTCCGCGCCGTCCGGCAAACGGGGGAGCTGAAGCATGCATAAACTTGCCGCAGTCTGTGTCCGCCGGCCCGTTTTTGCGACCATGCTCGTGCTCGCGCTCATGGTGGTGGGCGTGTTCTCCTTCTTTACCCTGGGCCTCGACCTGCTTCCCAGGATCGACTTGCCCACGGTGTCGGTGACGGTCTCCAATCCGGGTTCCTCCGCCGAAGAAGTCGAGACCGAGATCACCAAGCGCATCGAAGATGCTGTGAATACCATCAGCGGTATCGACACCCTTACCTCGACCTCGGCCGAGGGAACGTCTGTGATCAACATCCAGTTTTCTCTCGACAAGAACGGAGACGTGGCGGCGCAGGAAGTTCGCGACAAGGTGAATCGCGCGATTCCGGACCTGCCGGAGACGGCCAAAGCGCCGGTGATTCAGAAGCTCGATCCGGACGCGCAGCCGATTCTGCAGATGGTGATTTCCTCGCCGCGCCCGCTGCGCGAGATCACCGAAATCGCCGACAAGCAAATCAAGCCCCGGCTGGACAACATCAGCGGCGTGGGCGAGATCCAACTGGTCGGGGGGTTGAAGCGCGAGATTCGCGTCTGGGTGGATCCCGATAAGATGCGCGCCTACAATCTCTCGGTCGCCGAGGTGGCCAATGCGCTGCGGCAGCAGAACATGGAAATGCCGGCCGGCAACGTGAACGCGGGCGCCACCGAGCTCTCCGTGCGGACACTCGGGCGGCTGGTGGATCCGGCACAGTTCAACGAAATCGCGATCGCCACGCGCGGCCCCTACGTGGTGAAGTTACGGGACATTGGCCGCGCGGAAGACAGCGAGGAAGAGCCGGTGACATCGGCGCGGCTGAACGGTAATCCGGCCGTCACGCTGGTGGTGTCCAAGCAGTCGGGACAGAACACGGTCGCGACGGCGGACGAGATCAAAGACAAGTTGAAGGAAATCGAGAAACTGCTGCCCAGGGATCTGCACATCCAGATCGTGAACGATCAGTCGACTTTCATCAAGAGCGCCGTGCATGCGCTGGAAGAGCACTTGATCGAGGGCAGCATTCTGGCGGCTCTGATTGTCTTCGTCTTTCTCGCCAATATCCGCACCACGCTGATTTCCGCGGTGGCGATCCCCACCTCCATCATCTCCACCTTCGCGCTCATGGCCGTAATGGGGCTGGCGCTGAATCAGATTACGATGCTGGCGCTCACTCTGATGGTCGGCATCGTGATCGACGACGCCATCATCGTGCTCGAGAACATTTACCGCTATATGGAGGAGAAGCATGTCCCGCCGTTCCAGGCGGCCATCGACGGCACGCGTGAGATCGGCCTGGCTGTGATGGCCACCACTCTGTCGCTGATGGCGGTGTTCCTGCCGATCGGTTTCATGGGCGGCATCGTGGGCCGCTTCATGTCGTCCTTCGGCTTCACAGCCGCATTCGCGATTGGCGTGTCGCTGCTGGTGTCGTTCACCATGACACCCATGCTCAGCTCGCGCTTCATCAAGATTCCCCCGCCCAAAAAGCCCGGATCGCAGAGCGCCTCCAAAGAGTCGAAATTCTTCCGCTTCCTGGACGGCCACTACACGCGCATGCTGGTGTGGTCGATGGCGCACCGCAAGCAGATGGTGGCGTTGAGCCTCGCGGTGATGCTCAGCACGGTGCCGCTGTTCATGCTGGTCGGCAAGAACTTCGTGCCCAACGACGACCGGTCCGAATTCCAAGTTTCGATGCGGGCGCCGGAAGGCAGCTCTCTGGCGGCCACGACCACCGTGTCGGAGCGCATCGCGCGGGATATCCGCGGGATCCCGGGCGTTACGGCGACGCTGAACTCGATCGGAAGCAGTCTGGGTGGTGGTTTTGGCGGAGTCTCGGTGGGCGCCACCAACCGCGCGTCCATTTACGTCAAACTCGCGCCGCGCGATCAGCGCAGCTCGAGCCAGGACCAGATCATGCTGCAGGTTCGCGACGTGCTGTCGCGTTATCCGAAAGAGCTGCATACCGCGGTGTTGAATTTCGGCGGCGGTGGCGGAGGTATGGCGGACGTGCAATACGCGCTGGGCGGCCCGGACCTGGAGAAGCTGGATGCCTATTCGCGGGCCCTGATGGACGAACTGCGGAAAGTTCCCAAGGTGACCGACGTCGACAGTTCGCTCGTCTTCGGCAAACCGGAGGTGCGCGTGGAGATTGACCGGCAGCGCGCGGGGGATCTGGGCGTGCGAGTGGGCGACATCGCGCAGGCGTTGAACACCTTGGTGGCGGGCCAGGTGGTTTCCACGTTTCCTTCCGGCGGCGAGCAATATGATGTGCGCTTGCGCGCTGCCCGCGAATATCGCACCAGCATCGAAGGGCTCTCGCAGTTGACCGTGTTTTCCAGCAACAAACAAGGCTGGGTTCCGCTCGACCAGGTGGTCCGGCTCAAAAGCGGCACAGCGCCCTCCAGCATCGGGCGGCTCAATCGCATGCGCCAGGTGACCATCAGCGCCAACATGCTTCCGGGAGGGTCGCAGGCCGACGTCCTTTCGGCGCTCAATCGGATTTCCACGGATCTCCACATGGAGCAAGGTTATGGTACGGCGGTGACTGGCAGCAGCAGAGAACTGGGGCGCGCGGTGTACTATTTCGGACTGGCCTTCGCGCTGACTTTCATCTTTATGTACATCGTGCTCGCGGCTCAGTTTGAATCGTTCATCCATCCGTTCACCATCCTGCTCACTCTTCCCATTGCGATCCCCTTCGGCGTTCTGTCGCTGCTGCTGATGGGGCAAAGCATCAACGTGTTCTCCGCGCTCGGCATGCTGCTGCTGTTCGGGATCGTGAAGAAGAACGCGATTCTGCAAATCGACCACACCAACGGCCTCCGCGCCGCGGGCATGAACCGTTACGACGCCATCATCCAGGCCAATCGCGACCGCTTGCGTCCGATTCTGATGACTACCACCGCGCTGGTGGCGGGCATGCTCCCCTTGATCATCTCGAACGGCGAAGGTTCGGCCACCAATCGCTCCATCGGCGTGCTGGTGGCGGGCGGGCAGACGCTGTGCCTGGTTCTGACGCTGCTGGCGGTGCCGGTTTTCTATTCGCTTTTCGACGACATGAAAAACTTGCCGCTGGTCCAGAGGGTCCTGGGCAGAAGGCGCGTGGATCGATCCGCCCGCGTGGCGCCCGAGCCGGTGCATTTCGATTCGGGAGAACACGCTTAAGATGCCGACGAATCTTCTTCGAACATCCGCCACCTGGCTGGCGCTGGCCGCGTGCTCGTTTTCTCCAGGCGTGGCGCAAAGCCGGCAGCCGGCGCAGACTGCCGCTGATCAACACACCTTGATTCCGCCTGTGCGCCCGTTCCAGCTTGCGCCCCGCGTGGGCGTGCTGGCCGAGGAGCGCATCAGCCTGGACCAGGCGCTGGCCATGGCGCTCGCCAACAACAAGGACATTGAATCGTCGCGCATCGATCAGCAGGAAGCCGACTACAATCTGATCGCGGCCCAAGGCGCCTACGACCCGGCTTTCATCGGAAACAATCTGTGGGAAAAGCAGATCACGCCGGTCGCATCGACTCTGGGCGGATCCGCGACGGGAGCGCTGCTGAATCGCTTGTGGCAGGTCGATCCCAGTTTCTCCGGAGCGGCGCCGTGGTTCGGGGGCAGCTATCGAACCGATTTCTCCAACCAGCGCGTGTTTACCGACAACAGCTTCATCACGCTGAATCCGCAGTACCCCACCACTCTGAGCTTGCAGTATACGCAGCCGCTGTGGCGCGGCCTGCATTACGACAGCAACCGGCATGCGATAGAGGTCGCCAAGAAGAATCGCTCTCTGACCGACGAACAGTTCCGCCAGCGCGTCATGACGGTAGTGGAACAGGCCGAGCAGGCTTACTGGGAGCTGGCGTACGCCTACAACAATCTGCAAGTGCAGTTGGAAGGGGTGGACATCGCCCGGCAGCAGGACGAAAGCAACCGCCGGCAGGAGGAGCAGGGCTTGCTCGCGCCCATCGACGTCGTCGCCGCGCAGACGCAGTTGGCGACCTTCGAGCTGGGCGCCTACAGCGCGCAGACCGCCCTGACGCGTGCCGAGAACAACCTCAAGACGCTCCTGTTTGCCGACCGGGAGTCGCCGCTATGGTCCAGCGCGCTGATCCCTTCCACGCCGGTCAATACCGAGGCGCCGGTGATTCCCTTAGCCAGCGCGGTCGACGAGGCGCTGGCCAATCGGCCCGAAGTGGCCGCGCTCCGGATTTCCGGAGAGATCAACGAAAAAGACACGCGCTATTATCGCGAGCTCACCAAGCCGCAAGTCGACGTGACGGCCAGCTACAGCCGGGCCGGGCTGGCCGGCCCGCAAGTGCCGCTCGGACCCAATCCGTTTACGGGTGCGTTCGGTCCGCTGATCGATCGGCTCAACGCGCTTTCGAGCGCGGCCGGATTGCCGCCGCTTAGTTTCAGCTTCGGCGGCGGAAACACAACGCCGGAGCTGCTGGTGGGCGGATACGGCCAGTCGCTCAGCAACCTGTGGGCGGGAAATTTCCCGACTACCGAGGTACAGCTCCGCATTTCGCTGCCCATCCGCAATCGCACTGCGGAGGCGAACATCGGCCATTCATTGGCCGAGGGCCGGCGCATCCGGAATCAGAGGGAACAGGTCGCGCAGGGAATTGAAGCCGACGTGCGCAACGCCATGCAGGCCATCCAGTCAGCCCAGATGGGTTTGCAATCGGCGCGCGTCGCCCGCGAGTCGGCCGAGCAGCAGTACGAGAGCGAGCAGCGCCAGTTTCGCGCCGGAACGTCCACGCTTTTCCTGGTCCAACAGCGCCAATCTACCATGATCACTGCGCGCAGCCAGGAGCGGCGGGCCGAGGCGGACCTGGCGGAAGCCATCGCCCTGTTCGGATTCGCCCGAGCCTCGAATCTGCGCGAACACAACATCACGCTGAAGTAAGGCTCCGCGATCACCCGGCGTACAGCCAGCGCGCCAAGTCTCGATTGTATTGAAAGTCCTCCGGCCTAAGCCGGGTGTGCGCGTTGAAGATCACCAGCGGCACATCCAGCTCGTGCAGTGAGCCGTGCGCTCGATACTCCGGGGGCAGCGGTTCCGAGACCGCATCCAATTCGCCGAATACCGTGTCGCGATCGCCCAGCACGGCCAGATCTCCGATGCGCGATGCCATCAGATGAAAGCGCTTGGCCGCTTCGCTGCGGGTCATCACGGTCTCGACGCCGGCCAGGCCGGTCAGGACCTTGGCCACCGAATCAACATCCCGGTGTGCCTTGGTGTACACCCACGAGACCCCGCCGTAACCGCGATGGTGTTTGAGATATTTGTCGCGCTCCACGGAGATGGCGATGCGGATCGGAGCGCCCTGCTCGGCGCAGGCTTTCTCCAGATCCCAGCAGCGCGACTTATGGTTCATCCCGTGATCGGCGGTGAGCAGAAAACCAGCGTCCGGCGCGGCTGCCTCCGCTTCGCCCAAAAACTGATCCAATCGCGCCAGATGTTCCTTTGACTCGGCGGCCTCCGGCGGCCAGGTGTGCATCGGGTAGTCGGTGGTATGCACGTACAAGCAGCCGAGATCGCGCCGGTTCTTGAGCACATCGATGGCAGCCGTCATCAACCAGTAGTTGATTTCGCGCGTATAAATCCCCGGCGCCGGCCCCAGCCGCCGGACCCAGTCGTCAGGAGGCTCCTCGGGCGTGAGAATCAGATCGGCGCCGGCCGCAAGCAGCGTGGTGGTCTTTTTCTTGGACGAAAGCAGCGCCGACTTCACGCCGCGCTTCTTAGCGCGTTGAAACAGCGTCGGCGCGAGAAGCAGATCCACGGTCTCCATGTACTCTTCGCGTCCCGAGCGCCGCTCGAAGTACGAATTGCCGGTGATGCCGTGCTGATCCGGCCACACGCCGCAGCAGATGGAGGCGTTGTTGGTGTTGGTGACCGACGGCATGGTCGCGCGTCCGCGCCGGAAGAGCCCCTGCTTGCGCCACCGGGCCAGCGCCGGCATGTCGCTTTGCTCCAGATATTCGAGGCCGAAGCCGTCGCACATGATCACCACCGCGCGCTGCGGCGACTTCCGGGCGAACGCCGGAGCAGAGAGGAATGCCGCACCCGCCGCAAGAAACTCGCGCCGCGCGACCGAGGAAGCTTTCATGGCCACTACTATACCCCGCGTGGCGCACGCACTCCTGCGGCGTTGGCACTCGTGCGAACGCCCGGTTGCCGCCCCAGCCCGAATATCCGACGAGTCCGCTCATGCGCGCGCGCCACGAGCCAAAACGCGCGAACGAACCGTTAACGAATTATCATTGTGATGGCAATGATGATCCTGGCGCTCATGACCGCGGTGGAGATTCTGACGCTCGTGCTTCGGCTCGTGGGCAAAAAGCGATTCGCCGCCTGGGCGCTTGCCCTGAGCACGCTGCCGATCCTGGTCTCGCTCGGCTTGGAGCTGACGCAGCCGGCCCGGGTTGGCGCCGCGGCCGTTCAGACCGATCTGAAAACTCTGGCGATCGAGTTGCCGGTGCCGGCGCTGGCGTTACTCTCGCTATGGCGTCCCGCGCAGCTCTGCTTTTGGCTGGCCTGGGCGGTGAATCTCGTTTTCATCGCAATGTTCTTGTATCTGGCTCTGGCCTGGCATCCGTTCGCCTGATCAGCGGCGCCACTTGCCACCGCGCGGCCAGGGTGCGGAGCACGCTTCGTGAGAAAATCGTGAAGATGCCGGATATGCGCGGAAAGGTTGTGGTGATCACCGGCGGCACTTCGGGAATAGGAAGTGTCGCGGCCGAAACACTGGCGGGCATGGGCGCGCGCATCGTGCTGGTGGCGCGCGACCAGGCCCGGGCCGAAGCGGAGCTGGTGCGGCTGCGCGCGAAGGCGCCCGGATCGCCGCATAGCGTCCACTTAGGCGATCTCTCCCGCTTGGAGGACATGCGGCGTGTCGGGCGCGAGATCGCCGCAGCCGAGCCGCGCATCGACGCGCTCATCAACAACGCCGGAGCGCTCTTCAGCCGCCGCACCCTCACCGCGGATGGCCTGGAGCTGACTTTCGCCACTAATCACATGTCCTACTTCGTCCTCACCGAGCTGTTGCGCGAGCGATTACTCGCCTCCGCGCCCGCGCGCGTGATCAACACCTCTTCGGACGCTCACAAGGGCGCGCGCATCGATTTTGCCGATCTCCAATCCGCGCGCGACTATAGCGGCTTCAAAGTCTACGGCCGTTCCAAGCTGTGCAACATTCTATATACGCGGGAACTCGCGCGCACCCTGGCCGGGACCGGCGTGACTGCCAATTGCCTGCACCCGGGTTTCGTCGCCACGCGCTTCGGCGATCAAAGTGGCGGGCTTCTCTCACCAGCCGTGCGCCTCGCCAAGACTTTCGCCATCTCTCCGGAGAAAGGCGCCGAAACCATCGTGTACCTGGCCTCTTCCGATGACGTGGCCGGCGTGAGCGGCGAGTATTTCTATAAGTGCCGCCCGGCCACGCCCACGCAGGAAGCGCGGGACGATGCAGCGGCTCGCCGGCTGTGGCAGGAGAGCGAACGGCTCGCTGGACTCGGGGCCTAGAGGCGCAGGCAGAGCCCGCCCAGCTCTACTTGTTGATCGCAGGATTCACGTAACCCGCGAGCAGAACACGATCCGGGTCCGGCCGCACGCATCGTCCAGGCCTCCAGCTCCTACGATAGACTTAGGACTCGGTCTTGCACGGCTGACCGATTGTGAAAAAGGAGTTGTTGATGCGACGTGTTATGCTTTGCTCCGCTTTCGCGTGCTTCGCCCTTGGGGCTTTCGCCGGCTCCGCCCCGGCGCAGACGTTTCCCTACGACCACATCCACCTGAACGTGCCAGATCCGGACGCGGCCTCCAGTTGGTACGAGAAGTACTTCGGCGCGCACCGCACCGCAGAAGGCCCCAACCGGATGATGTTCGGCAGCACTCGCTTCATGTTCCTCCGCAAAGCCGACGCCAAGCCCTCCAGCGGCAGCGCCGTCGATCACGTGGGCTTCTCCTTCGCCGACGTCGACGCGAAGATGAAGGAACTCCAAGCCGCGGGCGTCAAAATCGTCACCCCGGCGCGCGAGGTGCCCGGGCTCTTCAAGCTCGGGTTCGTGGAGGACCCCTGGGGCACGCGCATCGAGCTCGTCCAGGATCCCGAACTGCTCGGGCTGCACCACGTCCATCTGCGCGGTCCAAACCCGGAGGAGATGTTCACCTGGCTGCTGGCCAAGTTCGGCGGCGAGCGCACCAAGCTCAAGGGCCGCCTAGACGCCGTCAAGTACAGCGCGCCCGGCTTCAGCGACATGTGGATCCTGGCGCAGCGGGGTGAGGCCGAGCCCAGCGAGGGCCACGCCATCGACCACATCGGCTGGCGCTCCACCGGCCCGCTGGCGAAGACCATCGACGGCCTGCGTGGCCAAGGCGTGACCATCCTGACCGAACCGCGCAACCTGCCGCTCCCCAAGGGGCCCTCCATCAACTTTGCCTACGTGGCCGGACCGGCTGGAGTAAAGATCGAGCTGGTCGAGCGGCCCGGACTCAAGCCCGGCGAGTAACGCGCTGCCCAGACGGGCGCTCCAGAAGAGGTGCGCGCCGCGACCATAAGGGTGCTAGCATGTGGCCAATTGGAGGATGCCGATGGCTGAATACTCCAGACGCGATTTCCTGAAGGCTGGACTCGCGGCCGGCGTACTCACGGCAACCGGACGCCTGCGGGCGGCGCGCGGGACAGCTACGGATTGGGTCACGCTCGGAAAGTCAGGCGTCCAGGTCACCCGGCTGGCATTCGGCACCGGGACTTTCAGCGGGCTCATACAGCGCGAACTGGGACAGGCCCAGTTCACCCGCCTGGTCCGTCACGCCTACGACCGGGGCATCCGCTTCTTCGAAACCTCCGAAACATACGGCGACATGCACAAGATGCTGGGCGTGGCGCTGAAGGGCATTCCTCGCGATTCGTATCGGCTGATGTCCAAGGTCACGACGCGCCCATGGGCTTTGAGTCCGCGCGCGACGATCGATGAGCTGCGCAAGCTCGCCAACACTGATTACTTCGATGTGATGCTGCTGCACTACCAGCACGCCGCCACCTGGCCCCAAGATACTGTGCGATGGCAGGACGCTATCTTGGAAGCGCAGTCAAAAAAAGCAGTGCTTGGACACGGTGCGTCGGTGCACGGGCTGCCGGCGCTACGCCGGTTCCCGGGAAACAAATGGCTCGAGATCGCCATGATTCGGATGAACCACCGCGGCACCCGCATGGACGCCGAGGATTACGAAACCAACGGGCCTGGCAACGTGAGTGAAGTGGTCGCGCACGTCCAGCAGGTCCACACGGAGGGCATGGGCGTCATCAGCATGAAGCTGGTGGGAGAAGGCGCGTTCACCAACCGTGAGGACCGCAAAGCCGCGATGCGGTTCGCGTTCAACAATGCCGGCATCGATTGCGTCACCGTTGGTTACAAGAACACGGCCGAGATCGACGAAGCGATTGAAAACGTGAATCTGGCGCTCGCCTAGCCGGCGCAGCCTTCCCGCCCTTACTTCTTGGGCGCGTAAGGTCCCACTTCAGGCTTGCCTTGCGTGTCCTTCAACGGCCCGAGTTCGGCGGCCACGCCGCGCGCGATGGCAGCCGTCTCGCTGGCGGCCTGGAAGCACGTGAAATCCGGCCGGTCCCGCCAGGCGAACGGCCCGCACAGCCGCTTGCCGGCGGCCAGCGCCGCGTCGTGCACGATGTTGATCAGCCGCTCGTAGTCGGGCGTGCCTTGCCGGTAACCCGAAAAATTGCCCAAATCTCCGCTGGCCGCAAAGATCCCGGTAACGCCGGGAATCGCGGCGATTTCGCGCGCCGCCTGCGCGCCATCCAGCGTCTCGATCATCTCGATCAGCACCACATTCTGGTTGATCGTGTTGCGATACCCGCCCGGCACGCTGCCCCACATGTCGGGATCGAACGCCGGCCCCCCACCCAGGCTGCGCTTGCCGAGCGGCGGAAACATGGTCCAATCGCGGGCGGCTTTGCCCTCTTCGACCGAGCGCACCGTCGGAATCACGATCACCAGCGCGCCTAGGTCCATGGCATGCTGGATCTCCCGTTCATCGGTGTAGGCCACGCGCACGCCCGGGACCGCCTTGGCGTGAGGACACGCCTTCCACATGCGCCCCACCGCTTCCCAGTCGCGCGAGTCGTGCTGCATCTCGGTCCAGATGAAGTCATAGCCGGCATTCGCCATCGCGCAATACGTTTCCGGACTGTCGCTGCTGAAGACAGTGCCGCCGGTCACTTTCTCGCCCTTCATCATTTTGATCATCACCGGATTCCAGATCTTGGCATTCGCTGGCGGATCGAACGCCGGCCCGTATTTCCATTTGGCCGGATCGAGCATTCCCTGATTGACGGCGCCGTTGGGCGCAGTGGTGATTGCGCCGGAGTCCTTGCCGGCGGGCGCCGCCAGCGGAAACTGCGTCTTTCCTGCGTCCGGATTATTCGCATAGGGATCTGCGGTGGATGGGGGCGTTTGTCTCTGTGTCTGCGCCTGCGCCTGAAACATCACGAATCCGAGCGCCACTGTAAAAAGCGCCGTTGCTGGAAATCGACGATCCATTTCGAACTCCCTTCTTGTGCTCTCGCGAACTGGCCCGATCGTTAACTTCAGGCCCGTCCAATTAGTATATCCGCTCGGCATTTCGCCGCTGGCAGAAATCCGGGGCCAAGTTGCCCACACGCCGCCCGTAAGCGCACCGATAAGAGACAAAGGGCGTTGCAGGATCCGGTGCAGGAGATCGCTGCGTCACTCCTTAGGATGTGACCGCCCGCAAGCTGTGGCGCACGCACCCTCGAAAAACCGAACGGCGGTCGGAAGATTTCGAATAAGCGCGGAGAGCGAAGGCTATCGAATCAGAATGGAGGAGCTGGTCAGAGAAGGCGGCTCCGCGAACTTCGGTATCGGTCTTCGGCTCGAAAAACGGTGCAGCGGATTTCAAGGCATCGCGCAACTGGGCGGGGAGTACCGCAAGCGTAATGGCCTGGCGGCCGCCACCGGGCCGCTGCGAATTCCGCGCTTGGCGCAGGCGCGCGGCGTATGCGAAGAAGCCCCTCCGTCGCTTGGTGGCGAATCACTCTACAGCTAAGGCTGGGGGCGCGTGCCATCCTACCATGGGCCGGGCAGGTTCGGCTTGGTCTGGCGGACGATTTCGAGCACCGCTTTGCGGTCCTCCGCCGACAGGCGCTGGAAGGTCTTGCTCTGGTCCTTCCCGCTGAGGACATCGTACAAGCGCTGGTACACACGCTCACGCACCAGGCCGGGCAATCCATCGAACGCCGCGCTGTAGATCATGTAAGAAAGCGGATGCTTGAACAGGCGCGTGTGCAGGTCGAAATCGCGCAGCGACCGGCCCTGGTGGTCGCGCGGCCCGCGCTCCGGAAAGGTTTTGACAAATGTCGAGACGCCCGCCACAGGCTCCTTCAGCGGCGCTTCATCGGCGAACAGCATGTAGCGCACCATCTGCTCGATCTCATCGTCGATTTTCCGGCGCGCGGCATCGTCCAGCTTTCCTCCCTGCACGTCATCGTGCAACGCGATACGCGCGTCCCATCCGATGCGAGTCATCAGATTGGTCATGCGGGTCTGGTGTTCGAGCGTCATCAGCGCAACCAGGTCGCTGGTGGGAGCGAGATATTTCGAGGTGTCGAAGAACTCCGCCAGGCTGGTGACGTTCTGCGTGCCGTCTTTCATCGGGCCACCGGGGTGCAACGGATCGACCAGGTTCATATTGTTGCCGAGATGGGTTTGGGAACCCATGGTTCCGGTGACGTACCAGCCTCCCCAGCGGTCCTCCAGGCTGATGCGGTCATCGGTGACGAAAGCGCTGCCGTGCCCTTCGCCTTGCGAGGCGGGGTGAATGGAGCTGACCATGAGTCCGGGCAC
>DASQHQ010000212.1:0-11277 GCA_035632015.1 Bryobacteraceae bacterium | reverse complement strand
ATGATCGCCGTGGTCGCCTTCATCGTATTAGTGGAGCGCGGCGAACGCCGCATTCCGGTCCAGTACGCCAAGCGCGTCGTGGGACGCCGCATGATGGGCGGCCAGGCCACGCACCTGCCCTTGAAAGTGAACGCAGGCGGCGTGATTCCGGTTATTTTTGCTTCTTCGCTGCTGGCGTTTCCGCAAACGCTCATGGGAGTGCAGGCCGTCAAGAACAGCTCCTTTTTGAGCGGAATGCTGAATTCCATCGGCAACGCCCAGCCGCTTTACTACCTGCTGTTCTGCGTCCTGATCATGTTCTTCTGTTTCTTTTACGTGTCCATCATTTTCAATCCCAACGAAGCCGCGGACAACATGCGCAAGTATGGCGGCTTCATTCCCGGCATCCGTCCCGGCAAGAATACCGCCGAGTACATGAACAAGATTCTGACCAAGATCACCGTGGTCGGCGGGCTGTATCTTTCGATTCTGTCGCTGATCCCGCAGATCATGATCGCGGGCATCAAGCTGCAGCGGCTGCCGCTAGTGGGCAACTGGGTGGATGCCTATTTCCCGCGCTGGCTGCTGGACGGCTTGAACGTGAACTTCTATTTCGGCGGCACATCGCTGCTGATCGTGGTCGGCGTCGCCATGGACACGGTGAACCAGATCGAAGCGCAATTAATTATGCGGCATTACGAGGGCTTCACGCCTCGCGCCGGCCGCATCCGGGGCCGCCGAAGTACTTTCTAGAGCATGACTTACGCCGCCGTGTTACAATTCGAATATCAACAACCTCTGCGCGGGCGGCCGTGTGTGCGCGGTTTGAGGCTCCCGCCGGGATTCGGCCGCTCATGATCATCCGCCGCAACAAGAAAGAATTAGAGCAAATGCGCCGGAGCGGCCTGCTGGTTTGGGAAATCCTGCAGAAGCTCGGCCAGATGGTCGAAGAAGGCGTCAGCACGCAGGATCTGGAAGTGGCCGCTGAGAAAATGATGCAGGAAGCTGGTGCCAAGCCGGCTTTCAAGGGCTATTACACTCCCTCGGCCGGCAGCAGGTATCCGTACGTGCTGTGTACTTCGGTGAACGAAGAGATCGTCCACGGAATGCCCTCCTCCAAGAGGAAGCTGAAAAAGGGCGACATCGTTTCCATCGACACCGGCGTGCAGTTGAACGGCTATTTCGGCGACTCCGCCATTACTGTGCCGGTGGGCGAGATCAGCGAATCGACCAAGCGGCTGCTCAAGGTCACCCAGGAATCGCTGGAGTTGGCCATCGATAAGGCGCGCGCCGGCAACCGATTGTTCGACATCTGCGGGACCGTGGAGCAGCACGTGGTCGAAAACGGGTTTTCCGTGGTGCGCGAAATGGTAGGGCACGGCATCGGCACCAAGTTGCATGAGGAGCCGCAGATACCCAACTACGTGGATCGCCGGAACGAAAATCCGAGATTGAAGGAAGGGATGGTGCTGGCCATCGAGCCGATGGTGAATGCCGGCGCCCCGGACATGCGGGTGCTGTCGGATAAGTGGACTGCCGTCACCAAGGACGGTTCCTGTTCGGCGCATTTTGAGCATTGCGTGGCGGTCACCGAGAACGGGCCGTGGGTCTTGACGCGGCCGTGAAACCGGTGGAAGCAGTGGTGGTGGAGTTGCTGCCGCGCGCGGTGGTTCGCCTGAAGCTGGAGAATCAGGATCTGGTTCTGGCGCATCCGGCGCCCGCCACCAAAACGAATTTTGTCAGGGTCCGGCCGGGCGATCGGGTGGAAGTGGCGTTGTCGCCGCACGACCCGGGCCGGGGAAGAATTTTGAGGTTGCTGAACAACAAATGAAAGTTCGAGCGTCGGTCAAGAAGATTTGCGACAAGTGCAAGGTGATTCACCGCGCCGGAGTGGTGCGGGTCATCTGCCCGAATCCAAAACACAAGCAGCGGCAAGGATAAGAATATGGCGCGTATTGCAGGAGTCGACTTACCAGCGAAAAAACGGGCCGAGATCGGCCTCACCTACATTTATGGCATCGGGCGGTCCCGGTCGCTCTCCCTTCTTCACCGCGCCGGCGTGGACGCGGACAAGAAGGTCTCCGACCTCACCGAAGACGAGGTCAACCGCATTCGTACTTTGATCGAGAATGAAGGCGCGGTGGAAGGCGACTTGCGCAAGGAACTCTCGATGAACATCAAGCGGCTCATCGAAATGGGTTCCTATCGCGGGCTGCGCCACCGCCGCGGTCTTCCGGTTCGCGGCCAGCGCACGCACACCAACGCCCGTACCCGCAAGGGCCCGCGCCGCGCTACTGTCGCGGGCAAGAAGAAAGCGACCGCCAAGACCTAAGGACTAACGATGGCCAAGGCTCCTGAGAAAAAAACGAAGAAGAAAGCGTTCAAGAAAAAAGAGAAGAAGTCCGTCTCCATCGGCCTGGTGCACATCCAGGCCTCGTTCAACAATACAATTGTGACTTTCACCGATCTGGCCGGGAATGTGCTGGCCTGGTCCAGCGCCGGATCGCTGGGATTCCGCGGATCGAGAAAGGGAACGCCGTTCGCCGCCCAGCAAGCTTCCCTGACCGCTGCCAACAAGGCCAAGGAATTCGGGTTGCGAACCGTGGAAGTGAGAGTGAGCGGGCCAGGCGCCGGCCGCGAGTCCGCCGTGCGCGCTCTGGCCACGGTCGGAATTGACGTTAAGGCGATTAAGGATCGTACGCCCATGCCGCACAACGGGTGCCGGCCGCCGAAGCGTCGTCGAGTTTGAGTTGTGGCGCGCGCACTCGTGCGTGCCGCGTTCGCACTCGTGCGAACTTTGTGACTGAGTGAAGCAGGACGAAGGCTCCCAAAGGAGCTGTAAACTGCACCTTTTGTAAAGGAAGGTATTCGGTACGAATGGCTAGATACATTGGCCCGGTTTGCCGGTTGTGCCGGCGCGAGGGCATGAAACTGTTTTTGAAGGGCGAGCGCTGCCACACCGAAAAGTGCGCCATCGAGAAGCGCAATTTCGCTCCCGGCCAGCATGGCAAGGATCGCAAGCCCAAACTGGTCGGTTACGGCTTGCAGTTGCGCGAAAAGCAGCGCGCCCGCCGCTACTACGGACTGCTCGAGGGCCAGTTCCGGAACCTGTTCGAGAAGGCCGCCGCCCAAAAAGGCATCACCGGCGAAACGCTGCTCAGCTCGCTCGAGCGGCGGCTCGACAGCGTGGTTTACCGCATGGGACTCGGGACCAGCCGCAGCCAGGCGCGCCAGCTCGTTCGCCACGGCCATCTCATGGTCAATGGGCGCAAGGTCAACATCCCATCCTATGAATGCAGACCCAACGACGTGATCGAAGTCCGCGAGAAAAGCAAGAATAACCCGACCATCCTGGCTGCCCGCGACGCCACCGCCCACGCGCCCTCGCCTAACTGGCTTGAGGTTGACCGCGAAAATCTCAAGGGCCGCGTGCTCGCCCAGCCCAAACGCGAAGAGCTCGTGCAGATCCAATTGAACGAACAGTTGATCGTCGAGCTGTATTCGAAGTAGAAGCCCCGCTTGGCAGAGAGCGGGAAAGGGAACAGGACACAAGAAACGAGAACCTATGTTTAAAGGCTTTCAGAAACCAAAAAGACTAGTTGCCAACACCGAGACGCTCACCGAGCGCTACGGCATGTTCACCGCCCAACCCTTCGAGCGCGGCTTCGGGTCCACCATCGGCACCGGCCTGCGCCGCGTGCTGCTCAGCTCCATTGAAGGCGCCGCTATCACCTCGGTCCGCATTGAAGGCGTGGCGCACGAATTCAGCCCGATCCCGGGCGTAGTGGAAGACGCCACCGATATCATCCTCAACCTCAAGCAGGTGCCGTTCAAGATGCTGGCCGAAGGCACGCGCGTGGCGCGTCTGAAGGTGGACCGCCCCGGCCAGGTGCTGAGCGGCCAGATCGAGACCGATGCCGACGTCGAGGTGCTGGATCGCAACCTGCCCATCGCCACGGTCGGTGAAGGCGGCAAGCTGAGTATCGAAATGCGCCTCAAGAGCGGCCGGGGTTATGTGGCTGCCGACCGCAACTATGAAGAAGACCTGCCGCTCGGCTACATCCCCATCGATTCGGTTCACTCGCCGGTCCGCAAGGTCAACTTCAACGTCGAAGCCGCGCGCCTCGGCCAGATGACCGACTACGACAAGCTCACCATCGAAGTCTGGACCAATGGCGCCATCTCGCCGCAGGACGCTATCGGACAGGCCGCCAAGCTTCTCAAGGACCACATGGCGATCTTCATCAACTTCGAAGAGCTGCCGGAAGCCGCCGAGGAGCCCGCCGATCGCGGGGTCACGCAGATGAACGAAGTGCTCAATCGGTCCGTCGAGGAACTCGAGCTCAGCGTTCGCTCTTACAACTGCCTGAAGAACGCCAATATTCAAACTATCGGCGATTTGGTCCAGAGGACCGAGGCGGAAATGCTGCGCACCAAGAATTTCGGGCGCAAATCGCTGAACGAAATCAAGGAAATCCTCGCCAATCTGGGCTTGAGCTTCGGCATGAAGTTCGACGCGCAGGGCCGCCTGATTTCGCCTCCGGGCGGAATTCAGCAGTACGGCGCCCTGCCGGAGTCTCCAGAGGAGCAGGGTCTGGAAGAGGCGCCGGAATAATCATGCGACACAAACGCGCCGGGTACAAGCTCAAACGCAACGTGGCAGCGCGGAACTCTTTGCTGCGCGGGCTGGTCACCAGCGTGATCGAAAACGACTTCACCATCACCACGGTGCCCAAGGCCAAGGCCGCGCGCCCACTGGTGGACCGGATGATCACGCTGGCCAAGGAGGACACGCTGCACTCCCGCCGGCAGGCGGCTGCGTTCCTGAGAACGCCCGCATCAGTCAAGAAATTGTTCGACAAGCTCGGAACCAAGTTCGGGCAGCGCAACGGCGGCTATACACGCATCGTGCGCCTGGGTTGGCGCCGCGGCGACGGAGCCGAACTCGCCAAGCTCGAGCTGATGGGCACCGAACTCGTCAAGCGCGCCGCCGAACGCGCCAAGCGCCGCGAAGAGCGTCTCAAAGCCATCAAGGAAGGTCGAGAGGGCGAAGAGGGCGGCGAGGAACAGACCGAGTCTTAGGTTTCCGGACGCGGCTTGGCCAGAAGCCCCACCAGGCCCGCGACCAGACTGACGCCAAAGCCCGCCGCGACATCCGCGGCGTAGTGATAGCGGCCGTAGATGGTCGCGATGGATACGCTCACCGCGTAGACCAACATTCCCCATCCGATCCGCCTTCTGGCCGGCAGCAACAGCAGCAGCGCCCACGCCGCCGAAAACGCGGAAGAAACATGCGCGCTCGGAAAAACGCTGGAGTGAATCCCATACCCGTTCACCAGCCGAAGATTGATCTGACGAAGCGGCGTCACGATGTTGGGCATATCGCTGCCGCCGAAAACAGCGCGCGGAGGATCGGACGGGAAAAAGGGAAACAGCGCGTACGCGCCCAAAGTGCCGAGCAGATAGATGAACAGCAATCGATTCATCAGGTCGCGGCGCCGCTCGAAATACAACACCGCGACCGTAAACGGCCCCACCGCGTACACCAGCAGGTAACAAAGCTCCAGATAGCCCGGCAGCATAGCTCCGAGCGATTCAATCGCGCGCTGCAACCCGGCGCGGTAAAGCAGCCAGCGGTCCCACTCCACCCAGCGCAGCTCCAGATGATAATCCCGGTTCAGCGCGGAAAACCAATCCATTTCCCGATACGCAAACAGGATCAGAGCGACGGCCAGCCAGTCTCGCGCGCTGCCGAATGCGTTCTGATGCTCGTGCGACTCGCCATAGGCGAACGCCGCAACCAACGCCGCCACCAGCGCTGCCACCGCGAACGGCCGCCACGCGAGATGCGGATCCAAGGAGAACGCGGGAGAAATGAGGGCAACGTAACCGAAGTAGAGGATGAGAAGCCACTCCGAAGACCGGAGCGCACCAAGCGCTTTCACTCGTTGTCAGAATAACATCTGACGCCAACCGTCGCGCACGCACTCCTGCGTGCCGCGTTCACACTCGTGTGAACGCCTGTCCCGCCTTGATCAACTGCTCGGCGTGCTTCAGCGCCTCGGGCGTCACACGCTGTCCCGACAGCATCCGTCCGATCTCCCGCGTGCGCGCCTCGCCGCTCAGCTCCTCGACTTCCGCCACCGTCCGCCCCTTCACTTCGCGCTTCTCGACGAAATAGTGATGATCGGCGAACCCGGCCACCTGCGCCAGATGCGTCACGCACAGGACTTGATTGGTTCCCGCAAGTTTCTTCAGCCTGCGGCCCACCGCCTCCGCGACGCCCCCGCCGATTCCGCTGTCGATCTCATCGAACACCAGCGTCCGCTCGACCACGTTCTTCCGCCCCTGCGCCCCCGCCGCGGTCTTCAGCGCCAGCGCGATGCGCGACAGCTCGCCGCCCGACGCCACTTTGTCCAGCGCGCGGGGCTCTTCGCCGACATTCGCCGAGATCAGAAACTCCACACGGTCTGCTCCCCGCTCGGACCAGCTCGCCGGCTGTATCTCGATCCGGAACGTAGCATTCTCGAGCGCCAGCGAATCCAGCTCGCCTTCCACTCTTTTTGCCAGCTTCTCGGCGGCTGATTTCCGCAGCTTGGTCAGGGCCCCGGCTGCCTCGGCGAACGCCTGGCTCGCTCGCGCGGCCTCCTGCTCCAGCTTCACCCTCCGCTCGCCGGCCGACTCTACGGCGTCCATCTGCGCCCGGACCTGTTCCAGAAAGGCCAGCACCTGGTCCACGCTGGAGCCGTACTTGCGCTTCAACCGCTCCAGCAACGCCAGCCGCGATTCCACATCTTCCAACCGGTTCGGATCCGCCTCCAGCCGGTCCAGATAGTCGCGCACCGCATCCGCCACTTCATCGATTCCGATCATGGCCGATCGCAACGTCTCCACGGTATTTTGCAGGCTGGCGTCGATGCGGCCAAGCTCCTCCAGCTTCTTGAGCGCCGCGCGTATCTGCGTGGAAGCGCTCTCCGGCGCGTCGTAGAGAGCAGAATAAGCCGCGCCCGCATTCTCCTGCAGCCTGGCGACGTTCTTGAGCACCAGCCGCTCGTTCTCCAGTTGCACATCCTCGGCCGGTTTCAGCGCCGCTGCTTCAATTTCCTTGAGCTGGAAGCTCCACAGGTCGGCCAGCCGCAGCTTCTCCTGCTCGGATCGGTTCAGCTCTTCCAACTCGCCCTCGATGCGCTTCCATTCCCGGAACAATTCTCCGGAACGCTCGCGCTGCCCTTCCAGTCCCGCGAATTCGTCCAGCAGGGCGAGCTGGGCGTCGGACGAAAACAGCTCCTGCTGCTCGTGTTGGCCGTGGATGTCGGCCAAAAACGGCGCCAGCTGGCGCAGCAACGCCACCGTAACCGGGCGGCTCCCTAGAAACGCGCGCGATTTGCCCTCCGCCAGGACCTCCCGCTCGATCAGCAACTCCCCGTCTTCCACCGGCACGCCCGCCTCGTCCAGCAGCGCCCGGCCGGCCTGGTCTTTGGGGGCCTCGAAGATGGCCGACACCCGCGCGCGAACCGTATCCGACCGCACCATGTCGGCCGAGGCCCGCCCGCCCAGCACCAGCCCAAGTGCATCTACCACAATGGACTTGCCGCTTCCGGTCTCGCCGGTCAGGAGGTTGAGCCCGGGATGAAACCGGACCCGAACGCGCTCCACCACCGCGTAGTTCTCCACCACTAGTTCGAGCAACACTGGATGAAATTATACGAGCTTTCGCTTCGTCTAAATGTAAGACGGTAACGTCTCATTAGGCGGGCCGCCATTTGCTGCCGGTTTGCGTCATACTGTAAAACAGAACAACATGGTTCTGTTTTAACGATGGGAGCGCACCACGATACTATGGTTCTATCGGAGCAGTCGCGCGCGGGGCGCCGCCCGAGTCGTTTGCACGCCGGCCGGAAAATGCGTAGCGGGAATCCGTCCTCGCCTTGCCATCCAGCCAGGCTCGGTGCGCTGGTGAACGGAAAGGAGTCTGGTTGATACTACCCCACCTCGGCGGGTTGTTTCTGCAATTGAGTCTATGGGAGCTGATTCAGAGTTCCGGGCCGCTGCCCAAGGCGATCATGGTCATCCTGCTGATCTTCTCCCTGCTCTCCTGGGCCGTGGCGTTTTCCAAATACGCCATTTTCCGGAGCGCGCGCTCGTCCAACCGAGCTTTTCTGCGAGCCTTCCGGAAGGCGCCGGGACTGGACGCAATCGCGGCCGTGAGCGAGCAGTTTCGCCGATCGCCGCTGGTCGCGGTCTTCGATTTCGGATACAACGAAGTCAAGCGCCAGATGAAGTCGCGCGGCAGCGTGACCAATCCGCTGGCTTTGGAGCGCAGCCTCCAGTTGGCGACCAGCGAAGAGATCACGCGGCTGGAGCGCAATATGGGCTTGCTCGCCACCACGGCCACGGTGTCGCCGTTCATCGGCTTGTTCGGCACGGTGTGGGGCATCATCGACGCCTTCCAGCAACTCGCCACCGCCGGAGCGGCGAGCCTGCGCGCGGTGGCCCCCGGCATCTCGGAGGCGCTCATCACCACCGCTCTGGGTCTGGCCGCCGCCATCCCAGCCGCGGTCTTTTACAATTGGTTCGGAAACACGATCAAGGAGTTCGGCGCGCGCATGGAGGATTTCCAACTGGAGTTTCTGAACCTGACCGAGCGCAGCCTGGAGGGCTGATGCGGCATTGCGCTTTCTGTGGTCGTCGCGGCGCACGCACTCGTGCGTGCCGCGTTCACACTCGTGTGAACGCCCGAGCCGGGGCTTGCTGAAATGGCCTTCTCCACCACCAACTCGTCCCACGTCGGCCGCCGCGGCCGTTTCCGCGGAACCAGCTCGCTGGCCGAAATCAACATCGTCCCGCTGGTCGACGTCGTGCTGGTGCTGCTGATCATCTTCATGTTGACTGCGCACGTCATGGAGTTCGGACTGCAGATCGAAGTTCCGAAAGTAAAACCGGTGAAGGAGAATGTGCAGGACCTGCCGGTCATATCGATCGACCGCACCGGCCAGACCCTCTTGAATGACCGGCCGGTAAACATACACTTAATGGCGAGCGAAATTCGTCAGCGGTTCAAGAACCCATCCGCAGTCTACGTGCGCGCCGACCGACGCACGCCCTGGGATCCCATCGCACAGGTTCTCGCCGAGCTCGGCGAAGCCAAGCTCTCCGTCAACATGGTCACGCAGCCGGAGGACCAAGCCGATAAGCGCCGCTAAATATGAGACCGTACGTCGACATCCTGGACGAACGCGAATCGCTGCGGGGGCCGTTTGTCCAGTCTGTGGTATTGCACGTCGGCGTCGCCGGCTTGCTGGTGCTGTCCGGGATCAGCTACCAGCGTTCACGCGAGGTTTGGGGTTCGGCTAACACGCAGGCGGGCGACGTTGTTCACGTCACACCCGTGAACATTCCGCTGCCGTCGCGCTCTGGAATCGTCAACCCCGTCGCCAACGACACCGAGTCTCAAGTCCCGCAGGTTCAGCTCCCCAAGCCCCAGCCCAAGAAACAAGTCAAGGCGCCCGAGCCAAAGGCGATTCCGCTGAAAAGCCGCCACGTCGACACGCGTTCCCTCGAACAGATCTCTCCGCAGCGCTACCGTCCGCAAGCGCCGCTTCCCAACCAGGTCCTCAGCAGCGAACCTCCGGCCGCCGTATCTCCGATGTACGAGAAGCCCGGGTCCGGCGGAGTCGGCATCGGCCCGAACAGCGTTTTCGGGAATCGCTTCGGCGGCTATGCCGACCTGGTGATCAAGCGGGTCACCGACAAATGGCAAACCAGCGGTCTGGCCGGATTGCATACTGCGCCGATGGTAATTGTCACCTTTGACATCTTGCGCGACGGTTCCGTCCGGAACGCCAAGGTCGCCCAGCGCAGCGGCAACGATGCGCTCGATTATTCCGCCCTGCGCGCCGTCATGGATGCAGGGCCCTTTCCCCCGCTCCCGGCTGAATACAACCGGAGCGAGGCCAACGTCGAACTTCGGTTCCAACTACAGCGATGAAACGAATTCTTTTCTTTAGCAGCCTCATCGTCGGTATCTCCGCGCTGGCTTTTGCTCAGAACATCACGGGCCTGATTAACAAGGCCGGAGAGAAGCCCACCGTCGCCGTCCCCGATTTCCGCGGCTCCGGCGACGCCCAGCGCTTCATGGCCACCTTCAACAGCACTCTGTGGAACGAGCTCCAAACCTCCGGCCAGCTCAAAATGGTCGCCAAGACCTTCTATCCGGTCCAGGTTCCGCAGCAGCCGGCCGATTTCCGGCCGCCGGTCAATGGTCAGAGCCAGGGTCCCTGGTTGACGGATTGGTCCGGCCCCCCGGTCAATGCCAACTACCTCGCCTTCGGCTACACCGCCGTCCAGAACAACCAGATCGCACTCTATGGCTGGCTGGACGACGTGCGGCAAGCCAACCCGTCTTCGGCGCAGCTCATCGGAGGAAAGGTGTATCTCGCCTCGCTCGACGAAGGGGGCGCGCACTCGCTCGCGCAGCAGTTTGCCTGCGACATACTGAAGCAGTTCGGCGGCGCTTGCCTGGTGGGAACGCGGGTTTACTTTGTCTCCGACCGCAGCGGCCACAAGGAAATCTGGTCCATGAACTACGACGGCACGGATCAGAAGCAGTTCACCGCCTACCGCTCCATCACCAGCTTCCCGGTGCTGTCGCAGGACGGCACTAAGATCGCCTTCACCACCTATCCGCTGCTGCCGTCCTCGCGTGCGGCCGCCGATTCTCTCCGCTCCAGCATCGCCGCGCCGCGGGAAAACCTGGGATCGCCGCAGATCTACGTGCACTCGCTCGACACCGGACGCAAGCTGGTCTACTACAACCAGCAGGCTTCCATGAACGCTGCGTCCGATTTTCTGCCCGACAGCCGCCATCTTCTCATTTACTCGACGGCGGGCGGTGGGTACTCCCAGATCTACATGACCGACCTCGATGGCGGCGGCCTGCGTCGCATCACCCACTCGACCGCCCTGGAAGTGGAGGCCAAGGTAAATCCGAAAACCGGCAGCGACGTTGTCTTCGTCTCCGGGCGCGGCGGCCTGCCGCAAATATATAAAATGAGTATTGATGGAACGGACGTGGTCCGCTTAACCACCGGGGAAGGCGAGGCGGTGAATCCCGCCTGGAGTCCCAATGGCCAATTCATCGCGTTTGCGTGGACTCGCGGATTTGAGCCCGGAAATTACAACATATTTATCATGGATGTCGCTACGCGCGAGATCGTCGCGCAACTGACGCACGGAGCCGGCCGGAACGAGAATCCTGTGTGGGCGCCGGATGGTGTCCACATAGTCTTTTCATCCAAA
>DASQHQ010000211.1:0-10082 GCA_035632015.1 Bryobacteraceae bacterium | reverse complement strand
CAAGGATCAACACTTCGAATCGAGAGCAGGGCGCGAGTGGCTCGGCGCTCAGTTGTTGTCGCCGCCTCTCTTCACTGGACTCGCCAGGTAGGTCTTGGACGCGGCCTCGTCCCTGAGCGGAACCACCTTGTCGGGATCGATGCGGACCATCAGATAGACGATGTGATCGTCGATGTGAGTGAACAGGTGGCCGGTGCCGGCGGGAATGATGATGACATCGCCGGGCTTGAGATGGTAGGTAACGCCATTGCGGATGGCGCCGGCGTTCTTGCCGGGGCCGTTGAACTCCCGCACGGTCTGCATGGAATTGGGCCGCTGCTTGGCGTCCACCAGATCCGGGCCGGTCTCCAGCGTCGCGGTGCCTTCGATGACATGATAGAGCTCGCTGATGTAGTCGTGCTCGGCGACCGCGTTCCTTCCCGGGCGGTCCAGCTTGCCGCGATAGACAACGCCGAGGCCGATCTGGCTCTTGCCCAAATCCACGGAACGAACCTGCTGGTCGACCAGATTGTTGTCCATGGCGCGCTTGACGTAGGCGTCGAGTTCGCTCTTATCGATGTAGGTGGCCGGGCACTGGTTGCAGGTGGGCTTCGGATCCTGCGCCGGAAGAGCGAGCACGAAGAAAGCAGCACTGAAGATCGCCTGGATGGTAATTGGTTGTGGCATGAGCCTCTCCTTTCCGAGCTGGCGAAGGTACGAATCATATGTTACACCGGCGCTGGGCTAACGGCAGCGGAGAAGAAAGAGAAGGTGATATTTACGAAACGGGGCCCGCGGTGCGGTGCTAAAATCGCTGGCGAGGATCCATGGAAGAACAACTGCCGGCGGTCGACAACCATATGGTCACTACCGCCTTTACCCTGGACGGCTACCGCATCGAGCGGAATCTGGGAATCGTGCGCGGCATCATCGTGCGCTCGCGCTCCATTTTTGGAACCGTCGGCGCCAGCCTCCAGACCCTGGTCGGCGGCGACATCACCTTGTTCACCAACCTGTGCGAGGAAACGCGTGCCCACGCCTTCCAGCGCATGGCGCAGCACGCCGCTCAAATGGGCGCAAACGCCATCGTCGGCGTCCGCTACGACGCCACCGAAGTCATGCAGGGCGTCACCGAAGTGCTCTGTTACGGAACCGCCGTGGTGGCCAAACCGGCCTCCTGACCAGGCAGTTTTCCCTAATGAGGACGCTCAAAAAGCCTCGTCACAGCGTCTACAAAACGTGACGAATCCGCGCTATCTGTGCATTCACGGGCATTTCTACCAGCCGCCGCGCGAGAACCCGTGGCTGGAAGCCATTGAAGTCCAGGACTCCGCGTTTCCCTACCACGACTGGAACGAACGCGTCACGGCCGAGTGCTACGCGCCCAACGGGGCCTCGCGGATCCTGGACGGCGACAACCGCATCGTCAAAATCGTCAACAACTATGCGGGCATCAGCTACGACTTCGGCCCGACGCTGCTGTCGTGGATGGAAGACCACGCGCCGGAAACGTATCGCGACATTCTGGAAGCTGACCGCGCCAGCCTCCAGCGCTTCTCCGGCCACGGCTCGGCCATGGCGCAGTGTTACAACCACATGATCATGCCGCTCGCGAATGCGCGCGACAAACGCACCCAGGTGCGCTGGGGCATCGAAGATTTCCGCCACCGCTTCGGCCGGGATCCGCAAGGCATGTGGCTGCCGGAAACGGCGGTGGACCTGGAGACGCTGGACCTGCTGGCCGAGCACGGCATCCAGTTCACCGTCCTCGCGCCCTCGCAGGCCAAGTCGATGGATGGCGAGGACGTATCGGGCCAGCGGATCGACCCCACCCGCGCCTACCGCCAGAACCTTCCGAGCGGCCGAACCATCAACCTGTTCTTCTACGATGGACCGGTGGCGCGCGCCGTTGCGTTCGAAGGCCTATTAAGAAACGGCGAACAATTCGCCCGGCGTTTGCTGGACGCGTTCTCCGATCAGCGCGACTGGCCGCAGCTCGCCCACATCGCCACGGACGGTGAAACCTACGGCCATCACCACACCTACGGCGACATGGCGCTGGCCTATGCATTGGACCACATCGAGTCCAACGGGCTGGCCAGGATCACCAACTATGCCGAGTACCTGGAGCTGCATCCTGCCCAGCACCAAGTCGAGATCCTCGAAAACACCGCCTGGAGCTGCGTGCATGGAGTCGGGCGCTGGAGCGCCAACTGCGGCTGCAATTCCGGCGGGCACCCCGACTGGAACCAGGAGTGGCGTGCTCCGCTGCGCGCGGCGCTGGATTGGCTGCGGGACCAGATCGCGGCTTGCTACGAGCGGACCGCGACCCGCTATTTGAAAGATCCCTGGGCCGCGCGCGACGACTATATTCAGGTCATTCTGGACCGCTCCGCACAGAGCCAGGACCGCTTCGCCGCCCGCCACTTCCGCCGCAAAAGCCTGCACCGCAACGATCGCGTCAAGGTCTGGAAGCTGCTCGAAATGCAGCGCCACGCCATGCTCATGTACACCAGTTGCGGATGGTTCTTCGACGAACTGTCCGGCCTCGAGACCATGCAGGTGATCCAATACGCCGGGCGCGTGGTGCAACTGGCGCAGGAATTGTCCGGCGACTCCTTCGAGCAGGGATTCGCAGAGAAGCTCGCGCTCGCGAAAAGCAACATCGCCGAGCACCGCGATGGCGCCCTGGTATATGACAAATTCATCAAGCCCGCCATGGTGGATCTGCGCAAGCTCGGAGCGCACTACGCCATGAGTTCTTTTTTCTCGGAGTATCCCGAGCAGGCCCGCATCTATTGCTACTCGGTCGAGAGCAAGGACTACCGCCTGAAAAAATCCGGCAAGATGCAGTTGGCCTTTGGCAAGGCCCGTTTTACGTCGGAGATCACCCAGGAGTCCGAGATGCTGATGTTCGGAGTCCTGCACCTCGGAGATCACAACCTGCACGGCGGTGTGTCCGAGTTTCGAGGGGAGGAAATCTACCGCGATCTGGCCAAAGCCACCCGCGACGCTTTCAGCCGATCGGACCTTCCGGACGCGATTCATCGCATCGCTGAAGGGTTTCAGGGCAGTACCTATTCGCTCCGAAACCTGTTTCGTGACGAGCAGCGACGGGTGTTGAATCGGGTGCTGGAATCGGCACTCAAAGACATTCGAATCGCCTATCGCCAGATTTACGAAGAACAGGCCCCGGTGTTGCGCTTCATGAGCGAATGCCATATTCCCGTTTCAAAAGAGCTGAAGCTCACGGCTGAGGTGGCGCTGAACGATCTGCTGCGCGGCTCGATCGAGGAGCCTCGGCTGGATCTGTCTCACATCCAAAGCCTGCTCGAAGAGGTGCGCGTGGCCGGTGTCCCGCTGGATACAGCCGCGCTAGAGATCACGCTGCGGCGCAATCTGGAAAACGAGTCGTGGAGCTTCTACCAGAATCCGCGCGATCTCGAAAGCCTGCGCGCGTGCCGCCAGGCCGTGGAAGCCGCAAAGTCGCTTCCGCTTCCGCTGGAACTGTGGTCGATTCAGAATCATGCCTACGCGGTGCTCGGGAAAATCCTTCGGGACATGAGGGAGAAGAACGAAACCGAATGGGTAGCCGAGTTCGAACGGCTTGCCAGGCTGCTCTTGCTGCGAGTCTAAGTCCTCTGCCCGCTCGCCGCACCGGCCGCGCCGCCTGCGCGCAACGGCGCCAGTAGCGCTTCCACTGCTTCCGGCTCCAGCCGGCCTCCATAGAGACGCCCTTGCGCCCGGTCGCAGCCCAGCAGCCGCATCAGCTCCAGTTCCTCGACCGTTTCCACGCCTTCCGCCACCACCGCGAGCTTCAAGCTGTGCGCCAGTCGCACGATGCTCTGAATCACCGGCAGCGATCCGGCCGTCTCCTGCATACCCCGCAGGAACGATTGATCGATCTTCAGAGTATCTACGGGAAATTTGCTCAAGTAACTCAGCGAGGAGTAGCCAGTTCCAAAGTCATCGATAGCGATGCTGACGCCCAGCCGCCGGATTTCCGACATGCGTAGCGCCGCTTCGGAGGGAGTGCGCATCACATAGGTCTCGGTCAGCTCCAGTTGCAGATACCGCGCGGGAAGTCCGGTCACGGCCAGAGCCATGGACACAGTGTCCACAAAATCGCCGCGTTCGAATTGCAGGGCTGACACGTTGACGGAGATGGTCGCAATTCGAAACCCGGACGCCAGCCAACGGGCTCCGCACATGCAAGCCTGCCGCAGCACCCAGGATCCAATGTCGACGATGAGGCCGGCCTGTTCGGCGATCGGAATGAAATGGCCAGCCGGCAGCGGCCCCAAGACGGGATGGTTCCAGGTGAGCAGCGCTTCCAGACCTTCGAGCTGCCCTCGCATGTTGAAGACCGGCTCATAGACCAAGGCGAATTCGTTACGATCGAGGGCGCCGCGGAGTGCATCCTCCAGCTGCAGCCGCTCCATGACGGCCGCGTAGTTCTCGGCCCGGAAGAATTCCACCGCGTTCTTGCCGTGGCTCTTGGCGCGGCGCATGGCCAGGTCCGCGTTCCGCAGCAGCTCCGCGGCGGTCGCGCCATGCTTCGGAAACGTCGCGACGCCGATGCTGGCCGTCACGAACAGCTCGTGGATGTCAATTTGGTATGGTGCGCGCAGAGCGCCGAGCAATTCCCGCGCCGCTTGCAGAGCGTCTTGCTCGCAGGCTGGATGCTTCAAGACCACCGCGAATTCATCGCCGCCGATGCGGCCCGCCAGATCGGTTTCTGCCAGCGCACTTTTCAAACGCTCGCTCACGTCCTGCAGCAGCCGGTCCCCTGCGGCGTGGCCCAGCCTATCGTTGACGTGCTGGAAACGGTCGAGATTGACAAACAGCACCGCGGGCGTATGCGATCCCCCGGCCTCGCGCAGGGCCCCGTCCAGAAGTTCGCTCAGGTAAGAACGGTCCGGCAGTCCCGTGAGAGAATCGTGGCGCGCCTGGAACTGGAGTTCCGCGCCGGTTGCCAGTCGCCGCCCCATTCGAAGCCTAACCGCCTGGCCATTTTTGGCAACTGCCGTGATCTCCAGGAACCCCGGCGGATCGCCTGGCCGCGAGATCTGTTCCTGCGACAGTTTCCAGGATTCGCCGAGCAGAACGCCCAGGTTCATTTGCAGTGCTTCTTCGCGGGAATAGCCCGTGAGCCGCTCCATGGATTCATTAGCCTCGATGATGTTTCCATCTCGATCGCACGAGCAAACGAACTCGCATGCTTCGTCAGCGAGTCGCGAGCCGGTCGAATGAAACAGCGCGAACGTGGGAGCTGCCATCGATGAACTGAGGCTACTGTAGCAGAGATTCTCAGATTCCGAAATGCCAGCCGACGGAGCCGTACCAGCCTGAACAGTACCTGACGCACTTGGTGCCTGCGCACTTGCTAAGATGATTCGCGATGCCGCGTTTGGCGTGCCTGCTTCTGATCTGCTCACTGGCTTCATCGGCGCAGTCGCCGCCTGCCTTGCAGGACCGCGCCCGCCGTTATCTGGCAGACCTGGTAAGGATCGACACCAGCAATCCTCCCGGAAACGAAACGCGCGCGGCCGAATACTTGAAGCAGGCCGCCGCGGCCAACGGGATCGCCTCGGAGCTGCTGGGCGAGAAGCCGGCGCGATTGAATTTTGTGGCGCGTCTTCCGGCCAGGAGCCATGGCGCCGAGACGCCACGGCCCCTGTTGCTGATGGCGCACAGCGACGTGGTTCCGGCGGACCCGTCGCAGTGGAGCGTCGCGCCGTTTTCGGCCGCGCTGCGCGATGGCTACATCTACGGACGCGGAACGCAGGATGACAAATCGCTGCTGGCGGCCGAACTGGCGGTGCTGGTGGAACTCAAACTGCGGAACGTGCCGTTGCGCCGCGACGTGATCCTGCTCTCGGAGGCCGACGAGGAGGCCGGCTCGACCGGAATCACCTGGCTGATCCAGCACACCTGGGCGAAGATTGAGGCGGAGTTTGTGCTGAACGAAGGGGGCACGGCCCTGGACACCAAGACGGGGCGCCGGATCTACCAGCTTCAGACTTCGGAGAAGATTCCGACTCGTCATTCTGACGGCCAAAGGAACCGCGGGGCACGCTTCGCTGCCGCGCGCCGACAATCCGGTGGTCCATCTGGCGCGCGCCATCACGCGCCTGGCCGACGCCGGGCAGCCGGTGCAGCTCAACACTACAACGCGGCGATATATGACCGAGATTTCCAAGCTGCCGGATTACCGATGGCTCCAGCCGATCCTGCCGAAACTCGAAGACGGAAAAAGCGCCGCGGAGGCCGCCGATCAAATCGCGGCGCGCGATCCGGAGTTGAATGCGATGCTGCGCGCTTCCGTTTCGCCCACTATGCTCGGGGCGGGCATCAAGGTGAACGTGATTCCGAACCAAGCCACGGCGCAGGTGGACGTCCGCCGGCTGCCGAACGAGACGCGCCCGGAGATCGAGGCGCGTTTCCGTAACATCATCAACGATCCGGCTATCAGCATTTCGCCGGAACCCGGCCAGGACATGCCAGCCACCGAACCGAGTTCGCTCACGACGGAGTTGTGCGTCGCGATGGAGCAAGTTTTCAAAGAGGCCAGCCCGAATGCGCTGGTTGTGCCGTTCATGTCGCGCGGAGCGACCGACGGCTCTTATCTGCGGCAAAAGGGCGTGGCCGTGTATGGCGTCCCCTTGTTTCTTCGAGAGGGGGGAGAGAGCCGCGCCCACGGCAACGACGAGCGCATCTCGCCGCAGAACTTCGCGCGCGGCGTCGAGCTGCTATACAAAATCGTGACAGCAGTGGCCGCTCCGCGCTAAAGCTTCTTGGTCTTGGCTTCCACGGCGCGCCCGGTTCCCACCCCCACGGTCTCGGCTTGGTTCGGCCTCCCACTCGCCCGCTCGATGTCCGGCGGGAATCGAGGGATGGCGCCGTCTGGGGTTTCGCCCGCGGACAGATCGGCTCGCAAGCCGCTTACCCCACGCCGCACTCTCGTGAGTGGCGCGTTCAGAAGGATCGAGAGGATGGTAAATGCCAGGGACGAACTGCGAACTACGACCTTCATGGGGGAGGCGTCCTGCTACATTCATCATAGTCCTCTATGTCAACAGCCGAGCCGCCCACGGTGGCCGAGCCAAAAACCAGCGAACCGCGGTGGCCGGCGATTCTGGCTCTGCTCGCCAACGGCGTGCTGCATTTTGTGCTTCCGGAACAACTGCGGTTTGGACCCGGATGGCTGTTGATCACGGTGGTGTCGCTGCTGCTGGTTCCGACCGTCATTGCGCATCGCACCGGCCGCGCGCTGTTGAACCGCGTGCTGGGACACACCGTGCTGGGCATCGTGACGGCGTCCATGGTGTGGTCGCTGGCGCTGCTGATCGTGCGGCTGCCGAGGCACGGCGACACGCCACAGGACTTGTTGCGCGCGGCCGCCACGCTGTGGGTGGCCAACGTGCTGGTTTTTGCGTCCTGGTATTGGCGGCTCGACGCCGGCGGTCCCACGCAGCGTGACTTGCGGGAGTCCCACACTGAAGGCGCTTTCTTGTTCCCCCAGATGCTGCTGAGCGACGAGCAGTCGCGAAATTGGCGGCCTGGGTTTGTCGACTATCTGTTTCTGGCGTTTAACACCAGCACGGCGTTTTCGCCCACCGACGTGCCGGTGCTCTCGCGCTGGGCGAAAATCATGATGATCGTCCAGGCTTCGATCTCGCTCGCGACGGTGGCGCTGATCGCCGCCCGCGCGGTCAATATTCTTTGACGTGAGCGGCGGGCTCTGCCCTATTTTTCGACCGGCGCCCCTCTGAGGTTCCACTCCGACATCGAGCCGTCGTAGAGGCGCACGTCATAGCCCAGATATTTCAAGGTGAAGTAGGCTTGCGAGGCCTGCATGCCGCTGTGGCAATACGTCACCACGGGACGGTTGGGCGTGACGCCGATGGCTTCGTATAGCTTGCGCAGCTCCGCTTCGGGCTTCAGCGTCTGATTCTCGCGGCTGACCTGGCTTTCCATCCAGAAGAGGTTGAGCGCGCCTGGAATGTGCGAGCCTTTCTCGCCAGTGTAGTCGGTGGCCGGCCGCGCATCCAGCAGGATTTCGGAGGAAGGAGTCGCGCCGGCGTGACTGGTCATTTGCTTGACGGCGTCCATCTGCACCACGAGTTCCGGCTTGGGATGGGGAGTGAAGCGGCCCTGCGTTTCGGCCGGTGCGTCCTTTGTCAGCGCGCGTCCCTCGGCACGCCATTTCTCGAGCCCGCCGTCGAGCAGCGACGTCCGGTCGCCGTGCCCCAGGTAGTCGAACGTGAAGTAGGCTCGCGTGGCCGGCAGCACGGAGGTGTCGCCATAGAGAATGACTCTGGAATCGTCCGACACACCGGCGGCTTCGAGGACCTTCTTAAGGTCAGCCACGGGGGGCAGTTCGTTCGGGATGCTGTCGCGCGTGATCGCGATGCTGGGCAGGGCGACGAAGCGCGCTCCCGGGATGTGGCCGGCGTCGTAAGCGGTACGATTGCCCGCGACGTGGAGAATCACGACCTGCGGGTCCGTGAGGTGTTGGGCTAGCCAGCCGGTCGAGACCAGCATGTCCGGCCTCACAGCGGCGCAAGCGATGGCGGAGAACGCCATCAGAGATCCAAACATTCGGGCGAGAATTGTTCGATTCATTCGCCTCCTTTTCCCAGTGGCTTCATTATCTCACTTGCGCGATTTTCGCCACCGACCGTGTGATCTGCCCGTAAAGATCAATCCGCTTCGTGGCGCACACACGAGGGCGTCGCACTCGTGCGTGCGGGACAGCTCGCCAGCAGTCCTGCCCAATACTTGAATCCGCGTTGGCGCGCTGGGCGTGTCGTCCCCGGTGTTGCGCATCCTGTATGCCGTTTCTCGCTTACACTGGTAGTTTCCTATGAAGCTTCCGAGTTACACCATCACGCAAGGCAAAGAGCGCGCTCCGGCGCGGGCGTTTCTCAAGGCCATCGGGCTGACCGACGCCGACATAAAGAAGCCGATCATCGGCATCGCGAATACTTGGATCGGCACCATGCCGTGCAATTTCAAGTTGCGCGACCTGGCCCAAGATGTCGCCGCGGGCATTCGCCAGGCCGGCGGCACGCCCCTGGAGTACAACACCATCGCGATCAGCGACGGGATCACCATGGGGACCGAGGGCATGAAGGCGTCGCTGGTGAGCCGCGACATCATCGCGGACTCGATTGAACTGGTGGCGCGCGGGCACATGTTCGACGGCATCGTCGCGCTGGTGGCCTGCGACAAGACCATTCCCGGCGCGATGATGGCGCTGCTGCGTCTCAACATCCCGGGCCTGATTCTGTACGGCGGGTCGATCCTACCCGGCCACTACAAGGGCCGTGATCTGACCATTCAGGACGTTTACGAAGCGGTGGGTCAGAACGTGGCTGGGACCATGTCGGATGAAGAATTTCTGGCGATCGAGAATGCGGCTTGTCCGGGCGCAGGCGCCTGCGGTGGTCAGTTCACCGCTAACACCATGGCGACGGTGCTGGAATGCATCGGGCTTTCACCGCTCGGGACCGCTTCGGTGCCGCAAGTGGATCCGCGTAAGCGAGACGTGGCCGCGCGGTGCGGGCGATTGGTCCTGGATCTGGTGAAAAACGAATTGCGCCCGAGCGACATCGTGACGCGCCAGGCGATCGAGAACGCCATCGCTTCGGTCGCGACTACGGGCGGTTCCACCAACGCAGTGCTGCATCTGCTGGCGGTGGCGCGCGAGGCCGGCGTGCCGCTGCACATCGACGATTTTCAAACCATCAGCGAGCGCACTCCGCTGCTGGTGGATTTGAAACCGGCGGGGCGATTCGTTGCAGTGGATGTGGATAAGGCCGGTGGAATTCCGGTGATCGCGCAGCGGCTGCTGGACGGCGGATACGCCGACGGATCGGCCATGACCGTCACTGGGCGCACGTTCGGCGAGGAAGCGCGGGGGGCGAAGGAGACGGCGGGGCAGGAAGTGATCCATGCGTTGACCGATCCCATCAAGAAGAGCGGCGGATTGGTAATCCTGCGGGGGTCGCTTGCGCCCGACGGATGCGTGATCAAGGTAACCGGGATCGATCGCAACGAGCAGCGCGGACCGGCGCGGGTGTTCGATTCCGAGGAAG
>DASQHQ010000210.1:0-6117 GCA_035632015.1 Bryobacteraceae bacterium | reverse complement strand
GAAAGAACGCCAACTTCGTCGGGCTCGATGAGTTCGGCAATGGCCAAAGGAAACCGCGCGCGATCCAGGATCCGGGCAGCTATTACGAGTACAACGACGTGCGCATCAACCGCCTGGCGCTTTCGGTGGCGCGCGTCTTTGGCAAGTCACTGCCGGAAGTGCTGAAAGAGAACATCATGGATCCGATCGGCGCCTCCCACGCGTGGAGGTGGCAAGGATACGGGACTAAGTCGACAATCGAGATCAATGGTAAGCCAGTCGAGTCGGTGAGCGGCGGCACGCGTTGGGGCGGCGGCTTGTGGATCAATTCGCAGGATCTGGCGCGCTTCGGCCTGCTGATTCTCAATCGGGGCAACTGGGAGGGCCGGCAGCTCGTATCGGAGAAGTGGATCAAAGAAGCGACCACGCCGTCGGCGCACGGGCCGGACTACGGCTATCTATGGTGGCTGAACACGAAACAGAAGCAGTGGCCAAGCGGGCCGGCGACCAGTTTCGCCGCAGTCGGCAATGGCGGGAATATTGTGTGGATCGATCCCGAGCACGATATCGTGCTGGTGTGGCACTGGCACGAGCCGGGCCGAGCGGTGGACGGGATGATTCAGAGGATTATCGCGTCGGTAACAGGAGCCTGACCCAAGCGGTCGCACCCGCCCAGACTTCACATTGCATGTGCCGTGTGGTGTTGCTGTTGGCGGTATGGGCGAAATTTACAAGGTGCAGGACACGCGGAGTGACCCATCGTCACTTTGATGCAGCGCGCAAGTGGTTCTCGGAGCGCTTTGAACGCCAGCCCGGGCGGTTCCCTGGGCGGTAACGGTTACCCTTAGGGTCTGCCTGGCAGCATGCTTGCAAGACGTCAAGCGTGGGCCGGATCGTCCAAGCCGTTTTCATCACCGTTTCGCTGGCAGCCGCCTGTGCTGGGGCGACGCAGGCCCCGCAGTCCCATACCTATAGGAAGCACTGGGTACACTCAACCTTCGGGAAGCGTGCAGTTGGTGGCGTGGTTGCGAGGGCCGGGATTGGACAGCTGGCCGGCCATCCAAGAAATTACGGAGGAGGCGCAGCCGGGTTCGGAAAGCGGCTGGGAGCAGGATTCGGAACCCACGCGGTGAAAACTACGGTTGAGCACGCCGTGGCCGCTCCGCTGCACGAAGATCTGGATTATCACCGCTCCACCAAAGGCGGCTTTGGTCACAGGCTCGGACACGCGTTGAAGAGTACGGTGATCACAACCAACACGCGGAGTGGAAAGCGTCGGCCCGCTGTGGGCAGACTTTCGGGACATGCGGCGGCCGGTGCTGTGTCGCAAGCGGCTTTTCAAGCTGGCAGCGGAGCAGCGACCGCTGGTGTCGGGCTTGCGGCGGATGCAGGGGCCAACGTGGCACGCGAATTTTGGCCTCGCCACCATCCGCGGCGCGCCGGCAGGCGAACACAAACAGCTGCAAGGCGAAATTAAAGTGCCATCCGCGACTATGCTGGGACGTTCGTTTTCCAACTACCGGATTTCGAGGCGTTCGCCGCGACGCCGCACCGGTTCGAAACACCTGCAGGGGCTTCAATGAATCCCAGCCGGCGAGAGTTCTTGCGCGCAGCCGGCGTGAGTGCTGCCGGGCTGACCATGGGTGCCGGGCTGACGCGGATGGAGGCGCAAGTTTCCTCGATCTCAACTTCGGCAACGGTCTCCGTGCCGGTGTTGGTGAACGGCTCGGTACAAGTCGGCCAATCCGTTACGCTGCCTGCCGCCGCTGCCAGCGGAATTGAACACGTGGTGGTAGTGACCATGGAAAACCGGAGCTTCGATCATTTAATGGGCTGGCTGCCGGGTGCGGATGGCGTTGAGAGCGGGCTGACGTTCGCCGACGCAAACAACGTCCCATACCCGACCTGGGATCTCGCGCCGGATTTCGAAGGTTGCGGGTATAGCGATCCCGATCACTCGTACTCGGGGAGCAGAATCGCTTACGATGGCGGCGCCATGGACGGATTTCTCCAAGCAGGCAATAACGATGTGTTCAGCATCGGCTACTACTCCCAAGCTGATCAGCCCTTCTTCAGCGCTCTCGCGCAAAACTTTCTGGTCTGCGACCGGTATTTTGTATCCATTCTCGGGCCTACGTTTCCGAATCGGATGTTTCTATGGGCGGCTCAGACGGACCGGCTGGATGACAGCCTCTCACTTTCCAGTCTGCCAACGATTTTCGATCGGCTGCGCCGCGCCGGGATAAGCCACCGCTACTATTTCAACAATGTGCCCTACGTGTCCTTTTGGGGCTTCAGGTACTTCTGGTCTTCGGCTTTGTTTGACGACTTTCTGGCTGACGCCGCTTCGGGAAATCTCCCCGCCGTTTCTTTTGTCGATCCGGTCTTCACGGTGCTCGACGACGGGACGGGAAATGACGACCATCCGCATGCGGATATCCGCAATGGAGAAGCCTTTCTATCGACGGTGTACCAGGCCGTCACGCAGAGTCCGGCGTGGTCGAACACCGTGCTGATCATCACCTTTGACGAGTGGGGCGGATTCTTTGACCATGTGGCCCCGCCGCGCGTGATAGCTGCCAACGGCGTCGATACGGATCAGGTGGACGGTAGTGTGCTATTGGGATTCCGGATTCCCGCAGTCATCGTTTCGCCGTTCACGGTAAACAGCGCCGGGAACCCGCCGGTTTCGCATACCGTGTTTGACCATACGTCGATTCTGAAGCTGATCGAATGGCGTTGGGGCCTCGCGCCGTTGACGCCGCGTGACGCTTCGCCGATGATTGGCAATCCGGCCACGAGCATGAACATTGTCAGCCCGGCAGCGACAGCGCCCAGTCTGGCGGCCGCGGCCGAAGTGGCGGCAAGCCCGTGTTTCCAGGGAGGCATTTTCGGTGCAGAAGCAGCCGCCCCGAGGACCGCAGCCGGCAATCCCCGCCGCAACACGGAGTGGAGTGCGTTCGCAGCGAGTCCACAAGCGCAGCAATGGCTGCAGCACCCACGTTTTCGAGAGCGGGTTGTGGGCAAGCCTCGCGTACGGGTTAATTCCGGTCGCCGAGCCAACGCCTTTCGGGAGTCCGCCACAGCGGCTTCAGGGGAGCTCGCTTGAGGGCGCGTAGAATGTAGCGGATCGGTCCCAGGACGCGCGATTGGGTCTGCGGCCGCTGTCCTTCAGCTCAAGTTCAGCCAAAACACACCCGGCGGCGCTTTACAGAATCGCTTCTGCGCAAAGCGCATGGTCACACCCCCCGCCGTGTTGACTGGCCACCCCATCGAAGCGACCTACCTTTGCATCCGGCTTCCATTTCTGGCACCATGCCATAAGCAGGCTCGGAAGGAGTACGGACATGCCCCAGAGAGTGCCGACTGGCGTTCTTTTTCCCGCCGCCATCGCGCCGGCCGCCGGACCCGCGGCGTGGCAGAACGATCTCAACCCCATCGCTCCCGCCGATTGGAATTACGACTTCGCGGCGCATTTGCTGGAACGCGCGGGCTTTGGCGGCACGCCCGAAGAAATCCAGTCGCTCGCCAAAATGACTCCCGGGCGGGCCGTGGCGCGCCTGGTCCGCTTCGAAGGCGCCGATTCCAGCCACCTGGCAGCTTTCGACCATTCCGGTATCCACGATCCCGGCCTGGAGCCGTTCCCTCCCAGCCGCCCGGCTGTCACTGATCAGGCCAAGCAGGCTGGCCAAGCGCTTGGAATCAAGGTGAAGCCCGCAGGCAACCGGCGCCTGCAGCCCATCGTCAACGAATTTTTCTATTGGCTCCGCGCCAGTGTTTTCGAGACTCATCGCGTGGCCTACTGGTGGGCCAACCGCATGCTCACCACCCCGCGCCCGCTCGAAGAAAAAATGGCGCTGTTCTGGCACGGCCATTTCGCCTCCAACGAGGGCAAGGTCCGCGACTATCGAAAACTTCTGCAGCAATTGCAGCTTTTCCAGAGGCAAGGCACCGGCAGTTTCCGAAATCTCCTGATCGCTGTGGCCCAGGATCCGGCCATGCTGGTGTTCCTGGACGCGGGCGTCAACGTCAAAGGCGCGTCCAACGAGAATTTCGCGCGCGAAATCATGGAACTGTTCACCATGGGCGTCGGACACTACACCGAAAAGGACATCCGCGAGGCGGCGCGCGCTTTCACCGGCTGGAACTGCGTGGATGTGAACTTCGTCATCAACAAGGACCAGCACGATGACGACGAAAAAACGTTCCTCGGCAAGACCGGACCCTTTGACGGCGTCGACATCATCAACATCATCCTGGAGCAGCCCGCGACCGCCGATTTCATCGCCGGTAAGATCTACCGCTTCTTCGTCCGGCAGGATCTGTCGCCCCAGCTTCAGGCCAAGCTCGGCTCGGTGCTGCGCGATTCCAATTACGAGATCGCCCCGCTGCTGGAAAAGATTTTCCTGTCGCGCGACTTCTACAGTCCGGCTTCGGTCGGCACCGAAATCAAGAGCCCGGTGGAACTGGCCCTCACGACGTACCACAAACTCGGCCTCACCGCGATTCCCGGCGTCCCGGATTTCAACTCCGTGACCGGCGCGCTGGGCCAGCAGCTCCTGTCACCTCCCACGGTGGCCGGGTGGAACGCCGGCCAAAGCTGGGTGACGCCCGGACTGTTGCTCGAGCGAGCCAATTTCGCCCGCGACATCTTATTCCCCACCATCTCTTTCATCCCGCCGGACCGCTACGGCAGCGGTGACATCCGCAACGTGGCCGACCGCATCCGCCGCGGCATGGACATCAGCGACGCCACCAAGCCCGACGCCAAGAGCGGCGACCTGGCCGAGTCGAACATGGCGGCTGACCGCGACGAAGATTTCAACACCCGCTACGGCAGCTATCGCGGCTGGCAGATGGCCATCGAACGAGTGAAAGCCATTCCGCGCGACACCGCGCGCGTGAATCTGTCCCAGATGGTGATGGGCGCGAACGTCAAGAACACGGCCGACGCAGTGGACTACCTGATTCGCCGTTTCATGCGCGTGCCGCCCAGCGACGCCTCGCGAAAAAAGCTGGTCGCGTTCCTGGACAACGAGCTGGGCACCAGCGATTTTGCCGCCGCCCAGACTTATATGGAAGACTCGCTGCGGCTGGTCCTCCACCTGATCATGAGCCAGCCCGAGTATCAACTCGGTTGAGGAGCGCCGCATGAGCAAGAATCATTTTGAATTCCCGAAATCCAGCCGCCGCGATTTGCTGCGTGCCGGCATGTACGGCGTCAGCGTGAGCGCAGGCTCGGCCCTTCGCATGAGTCTGTTCGGGCAGGCGGCCGCGGCTGTGGCGGCTCAGGGAGACACGAATGGGAAGATTCTGGTGGTGCTGGAACTGTCGGGCGGCAATGACGGCCTGAACACGCTGGTTCCCTACGGGGACGACGCCTATTACAAGCACCGGCCGAATCTCGGCATCCCGCGCAAGCAGCTCCGCGTGATCGACGACCACTTCGGTTTCAGCCACGGCATGGCCGGCTTCGAGCGACTTTACAAGAGCGGCAAGCTGGCCATCGTGCAGGGCTGCGGATACGAGAATCCGTCGTTCTCGCATTTCACTTCCATGGCCTACTGGCACACTGCCGCGCCCAACAGCGGCGAGCCGTACGGCTGGGTGGGCCGTCTCGCGGATGCGATGGCTCCGGACGCGCCGCCGAATTTTCTGGTCGACATCGATTCGCACCAGTCGCTCGCCGTCCGCAGCCGGCTGCATGTGCCGGTCGTCTTCGACGATCCGAACCGGTTCACGCGCGAGGTGTTCGCTGAGGAGCGCAGCGTCGCGGATTCCTCCCTACCGGCCGCCAACGTTGACAATCCATCCCAGCGTTATCTCCTGGACATCGCGCGCAGTGCGCGTAGCTCGTCGGCGCTGGTTCGCGAAGCGTGGGCGAAGTATCGCTCGCCGGTAGATTATGGGATCGTCGGCCTGGATCTGCCCAAGGTGGCCGCGCTCATTCAGGCGGGTATGCCGACGCGTCTCTACTACACCTCGTACCGCAACAACGCGTTTGACACCCACGTGTTCCAGGCTGACGTGCACCAGCGGCTGCTGACCTACGCCTCGGACGCGGTGGCCGCCTTCCTCACGGATCTGGAGCGCATCGGACGCGCTGACGATGTGGCCGTCATGGTCTTTTCCGAATTC
>DASQHQ010000209.1:0-118515 GCA_035632015.1 Bryobacteraceae bacterium | reverse complement strand
TGGTGCGCCCGGACAGATTCGAACTGCCGACCTTCTGGTTCGTAGCCAGACGCTCTATCCAACTGAGCTACGGGCGCGCAAAGTCAATTATAGCAGGCAGTCTCTTTGCAGCCTGCCGCTGCGTAGCTTATCCGACGATGCGGCCCTTGCGATCCAATCGCAAACGGCGACCGCGCCACTCGACCGAATCCCCGACGAGGCCCGCAGCCCACACTGCGACGCCCCACAAGTCGCGCGCCGGGATAGCGTAGCAGTATTTCCAGACGTCCGCGCTGCGCAGAACGAACCAACCGCAAGCGATCGCCATCGCGAGCCGGATCGCCAGCAGCGCCAGCGCCGTCCACCACAAGCCGCACGCCGCCGCCACCAGGGCCCATAGCGTCGCGAACGTGACCGGCAGCCCGGCGTAGCCTCCGCCGCGCGACAGGCGGATGGTGCGGGCCCAGCGCAGTTGGTGGCGCCAGGCGGCGCTCCAAGAGCCGGCCGACAAGCGAGTGCTCACCACCACGTGCGACAGAATGTTTTTGCGGCCGAGCGCGTGCAGCTTGTGTCCAAGCTGATAGTCGTCGGCCAGATAATCGCCCACGGCCGCGAAGCCGCCGATCGCGTCCAAGTCGGCTGTGCGAAACGCGAGCGTCGAGCCGAGCCCGAATTCGGAGACGCCGAACAACGGGGCGACCAGCGTGCTGGGCGCGAACTCGGTGGCGATCGCGAGCGCCTCGAACCGGCTCGGCCATTCGCGCGCTTCGGCGCGGTAGAGGCACGTCACCAGGCCCACGCCAGGGTCCGCGAGCGGCGCCGTCACTTCCTGCAAGTAGCCCGCGGGAACGCTGATGTCGCTATCGTTTACCAACAAAATCGGATGGCGCGCTTCCCGGGCCAGATCCATCAGGACGCCCACCTTGGCGTTGGGCGCCGGCGTCGCGCACAGGACCAGCCGGATTGAAACAGCGGGAAATTCAGCCATCAGCCGCTCGATCTCGACGCGCGCCGGGTCATCGGGCCGCGCGATACCGAACAGAATCTCGTACTCGGGAAAGTCTTGGAGGGCGTGCGTGCGAATCGCCTCGTAGAAACCCGGTTCGGCGCCGTAGACCGGCTTGAGGACGGAAACGGGCGTGCCTGCTGCGCCGCGCTTCGGCCTCCGGAGGCGCTGCCGGATGGCCGCAGCCAGCCCCAGCGCCTGGTACATCGCGGCGGCGCAGGCGATCGCAAAGACGAGCCAGCTCACATCGCCAGCAGCGCCACTCCGCCAGCCACGAAGCATGCGCCGGCCCATCGCAGCGGCGTTACGGTTTCCTTGAGTACCAGGCGGGCGAGCAGAGTTTCGAGAACCACGCTGGCCGCAGTCACCGGCACCGCGAAACTGAGGTCGGCCACCGACAGCAGCTTCAGGAACGCGAAAAAGGAGATGGCCATGAAGCAGACAGCCAGAACCAGAGGGCCGCGCCGGGCCAGCGCGCGGAGCAGGCGCACCCAGCGATCCGGACGCAACTCCTCAACGCCAACCGCGTGCCTCTTCATTTCGAAACTCTGCAGCAGGTCGGCCAACGCGGTCGCGCTGACGATGATGGCAACCATGGCCCAGGTCATCGCGTCCGCTCCATAACGTGCTGGCCCTCCGCGGTTGTATTCGCCAGAGTCAGCCCCACCAGCGCGATGCCGATCACGATGAGCACCGTTCCCATCCAGCGCTGCCAGGAGATCGCTTCGCCCAGGAAGATTCTCCCGAGCAGCGCGTTGAGAACATAGCCGATTGAGGTCACCGGCAGAACATAACTTAGGTCCGCCCAGCCGAGCAGCGTCATGCGCGAGAGCAGCCAAAAAATCAGCAGCGTGGTCCCCAGCAAGACCCAAGGACTGAAGATCAGCCGGATGTAGGGCAGCGGAGAGAGGCCGAGCGTGGTGGCCTGATGTTTCATTCCCCAGGACAGCGAGAAATTGCCGAGAACATTCGTGAGCACCACGAAGATGGTCAGCAGCTTGACTCTCAGATCGGCCCGCCGCGCCGGGACGCCGGCCGGCTGGAGTTCTTCCAGCGCCGTCCCGCGGGACATTTAGGAAACGCTTTCCCCGGCTCCCTGGAGCGCGCTCCCAGCTTGCTTTTGTTCCTTTACGTACTTCTTCCGCTGGGAACTGACGAACAAAAACTCGCGAGCCTCTTTGTACAAGCGGGGCAGGTCATTGTTCAGGATTGCGTTCTTCACCACGCGCCAGGCGGTCTTGGGCCGGAAATAATATTCCGAATAGAAACGATCCACCCACTCCATGAGCTCGCCGCGATCGAATCCCGGGTACACCGCGTTAGGGAGCTGGTGTCCGCCTGCATCGGCCATGCCCTCGATGGTCACCAGGCCGTTGGCCTTGGCGTGCTCGTAGAATTCGGTTCCTGGAAACGCGTGGCCGAGGGAAACCTGAATGGTCTCGACGTCCAATTCCTTGGCGAATTGGATGGTCTTGCGCAGGGTCTCGCGCGTCTCGCCCGGCAGCCCCACGATGAAATCGCCGTGAATCACCAGGCCGAGTTTGTGGCAGTTCTCGGTGAACCGCCGCGCCATGTCGATGGTGGCGCCTTTCTTGATGTTCTTCAGAATCTGCTCGTCGCCCGATTCATAACCCACGATCAGCAGCCGGCAGCCGGCGTCCTTCATGGCCTTGAGGGTCTCAAAGTCGGTGGTGACGCGCGAAGTGCAGCTCCAGGTGAAATTGAGCGGGCCTAGTTTCTTAGAAAGCTCGATGGCGCGCGCCTTGCGATAGTTGAACGTGTCGTCGTCGAAGAAAATCTCTTTCAGCCCGGGAAAATTTTCAAGCGTCCATTTGCACTCGGCGGCGACGTCGTCGGAGGACCGCAGCCGCCAGCGATGCCCGGAATGCGTCTGCGGCCACAAACAGAACGTGCACATGGCCGGGCAGCCGCGCGTTGTATAAAACGAGATGAACGGATTCAGCAAGAACGGCACGTTGTAGCGCCGGAAATCCATGTCGCGCTTGTAGACCTTGGTCACCCAGGGGAGCTCGTCCAGGTTTTCGATGACGCCGCCTTCCGGGTTGTGGACAATCTGCCCGTCCTTCCAATAGCTGACGCCCGGGAGATCGGACAGGGGGGCGCCCTTGGCATACTTGGCGATTTGGTAATCGAACTCGCGCCGCACCACGAAGTCGATCGCCTTGGAGGCCTGGAGCGCCTTATCCGGCTCAATGGTTACGGGCGGTCCGACGAACGCCACCTTCAACTTCGGATTGACGTCCTTCATCATCTCGGTGATCTTCACGTCCACCTGGAAGCCGGGACTGGAGGTGAACAGCACCAGCAGTTCGAAATCGTTGGCCATGGCGACGGTCTGCTGGATCGTGATCTTATGCGGTGGCGCGTCCACCAGCTTGCTGTCGTCCAGCATTCCGGCCGGATAGGCCAGCCACACCGGGTACCAATACGATTCGATCTCGCGCGAAGCCGGCCAGCGCGAGCCGGCGCCTCCGTCGAAGCCTTCAAAGGACGGCGGATTCAGGAATAGAGTTCTCATTGGCCCCCTGGAGCGGACGGCGGCGTGGCCTTCCTTCGAACAAGTTTACAGGAAAACGCTTTTCGATTGGTCAAAATGCCAGTCTATCAGGTTGCGGAGGCGGACCCAAGGCAATCCGCTTTCACTGCTGGTCGGCGCTGGCGGCGGCCACGTCCTCCGGCTGGTCGTCCTTCGAGAATCGCAGGAAGTTGATGTTCAACTGCACCGGGCCGATGAACCGCACTTCGGCCTTGCTCTCCAGCCGCTGCGGCAACGAGACGCCATTCTGGATTTCGTATTCGCGCACAAACTGCATCTTCTTCAGGAAGATGGATGGCGTCTTGACGAACGAGCCGGACTCGCGAACCGGCATGTAGGTCTCGGCGTCCAGCCACAGCTCACCTTTGAACAGGCCAACCTTCTTTTGGCGCGGTGTGACATGCATGACATAGGCCGGGCGGCCATGGAAATCCTCGATGCCCTTGTACTTGAATTTGTAGTTTTCCGGCGTAACCGCCATGCTCGATCCGGCCTGCGAAGAGTCGATGTCCGCCTTCAGATAGCGCGCGATAACTTCGGTCTTCACCGTGTTGTCGCCGGTGAAGCCCAGCACGTGGAAAGTAATCTTGCCGAGCTTGGTGATATTCTTCAGCGCGTGCAGCTTGCCTTGTTTTTCGAGCTTGGGGACCGAAGCGTCGATGTCGAGCTCCTCGGTTCCGCCGCGCAACGTGTCCTGCTGGGCCTGTGTGGCGTCCATGTAGCGGCTGACAATCTCTTCTTCTGGAACTGGCGGCTTGGAGGGCTCGGCCAGAGCGCCGGTGGTGCTCAAGACTGCAACTACAATAGTCGACAGCAGTATCCTCAAGAGACTCCTTTTACACAGGAGCGCACAAACCACTCCTGGCCCAGTTTCAGGGGCGTATTTCTTTACTGTACCAGTACTGCCAGCGAAATACAATCTTGGTTCCCCCTTACGTGCGTAGCGTCTAGGGATTAGATTCTGCTCCAATTGTTCCGATTCACGAATCACCGGCTCTGCCAACTGGCTGGCACAACAACAAGATATGGATCTTCACCAGGGATATGGATCTTCGCCAGGTCCAATATTACTTTGCGCGGGCGAGTTCTGCGTCCAGAGCCGCTGCCACATCCTCGACCGGAAAGCTCTCAACAAACGGTCTTCCATTGACCAGGACCGTGGGAGTGTGAGAGATGCCGCGCGCGACGCCTTCCTGATAGTCCTTTTCGACCAAATCCGCCAATTGCGGATCGCTCAAGGCGGCCACGGCCCGTGCGGGATCGACTCCGTGCTGCTTGGCGAAGCTTGAGAGCTGCTGGTCAAAATTGTCGGACGTGATCTCGGCCTGGTGCGCCATGGCGTACTTTCGATAGGCTAGCCCGAGGCCTGTCTGCGTGGCTTCGAAGAAGCGGGCCGCGATCGCCGCCCGGCGGGCCCAGGCATGCTTGGCGAGTGGAAAATCGCGATGCTCGAAGCGCACCGTGGCTGCGTAGCGTGGCAAAAGCTGGCTATCCAGCATGGTTCGGAACGCGGCGCAATCAGGGCACTGCAAGTCCTCGTAGATCAGCACGCGCACCGGACTCTGCGACGCGCCTTCAATCAAGTGCGGATCGGCTCCAAAGACAGGCAGGCTCGCCAGGATTGCAGCCGCCAGCGGCGCTCGCATCACAATTGGACGGGCTGCTGAAGCGTGAAGGTCAGACGCGTTTCTGAGGGAATCTTCACCACCTGGCCCTTGGTGACGGCTTGCGCGCCGCCGCCTACCGCTGCGCCGGATGCTGCACCGATAGCCGCACCCTTGCCGCCGCCGGCGATGGCGCCGATGATTGCACCCACGGCCGTCGTGCCGCCCACCACTTTAGCGGTGCGCGATCCGCGCGACTTGCTTTCTTCCGAGACATCACCGGTGGTGATATCCACCATCCGGCCGTTGATCATGACCTCCTGGAGAACCAGCGTCAGAACCGTGCGCCCCTCGAATTTGCCGGACTGCTGGTCCTGCACCAGCTTGGTCAGAGCATCGGCGCCGCGTGGAATCACGGTCTGGCCGTTGACCACGACCGGTTCATCGACGCTGGCGTGAAAGGTCTGACCCAGACGCGCTTCCTCGGAATTCACGCCGTCGATCATGCGGATCGTGATGGGCGTGCCGATCGCGAGCTGCAAGCCGCTGACATTGGAGGGCGCAGGCTGCTGTGCAAAGCCCGTGGGGGCAGCCGGGGGCGGCGCGGCCTGGGATCTCTGACCGTTGCCGAATTGCAGGCTGTCTACCTCATCCACTGCATATGTGTCGACGCGATCGCCGACCGCCATCTTGACGTGGCGCGCGTCGCCACCAATGTATTCTCCACGCACCACCCGGCCGTCGCGAAGTGTGAGAGTGTCGGCCAACCCGAATGTGGCCAGAGCGAGAATCACGGCTGTCACACGAAGAAGCATTGGACCTCCTGGGTATTAGCTTAACATCGAAGTTCTGACACGGGGCTTGCGGGCAAGCCTCGGCATTGCCGTTCTTAACCTATTGGATTCGCTCGGTGGCGTTCGCGTTACTTGGTAATTTAACTGTCTGCTGTCGCTTGGATTACAGCCGCGCCGGACCTAGGCCTGCTCAGGTCTGTTGCGCTGCAAGCCATTGAGAAGCGAGGAGGCCACTTCGCGTCCGCGTTCCAGTGCGTTTTCGTAGGCGCTGCGCCGCTCGTCGCGAGTGAAGCCGTAGCCCAGCCGGTAGAATCGTTCCAGCGACAATCCGACCACCCGGGTCCCGGCATAAGCGATGGCCGCTTTCGGAATCAGGCCGCCTCCGAGCGGGATCTTTCCGGCCAGCTCGCGCGCCATGGCCCGCCAGCCGAACGCGCCCAGGATGATGGACGCAATCTCGCCCTTCTGCTCGCGATAGCCGAATTCGCGATCGCTGGCGGCTGCTAGCAGAAAGGCCATTCGAATCTGGTTGGCGGTGAGAACCGCGGTGTCGGAAGCGAATTCGCCGACGGCCCAGGGCAGGGAAACGAAGGGAATGATGTCGGGTACGGCGGTGGCCAGCGCGAACAGGGCGTTCTCCCTGGCTACCTTTTTCACGATGCGCCTCGAGACCTCCGCGCGAAACGGGAGCAGGTGGATGGCGAGGGGAATGGCTAGATCCGGCCGCCGCTTCAGCAGGTCGTCAATGAGCCGGGCCGGCGCGCCTGGCTGGAACCCGAAAACATCCTGGGTGGGTGTTAGCTGATCACGCGGAGAATCGTCGATGTAGATCTCCAGGTCGTAGCTTCCAACCGGCGAAAATCCTTCCGAGGCGCGGTGGATGCGGTGCCGCAGCTCGGCGCGCTTGGCGTCCGACAGTTCGGGCGGCGCCAGAAAATCTTCCATTCGCTGGTAGTCCGGGTCGGAGTGAGCGTACAGAAACAGCCGCAGCGGCCGCTCGGCGTGGCGCTCGATCTCCTCCGGATTCAGACTGGCGATGGCTTCCTTGATGCTCTGAAAAACTTGGGTGGCCATGACGGATCAGGAGCGGAACATCACTTTCAGCTCCTTTCTCCAGTCTAAGCCCACTCCGACCCTTTCGACTGGGATGCCGGCGGCGAGATATCGGAGAACCCGCTCGTTGGATGGGTGGAAATCGAGTGCGGGCGACACCAGCAACAGGCGCGGCGGCTGCTGGCCCGGCTCGCGCTGCGGGAAATATCCGCTGGCGCTGAATTCGGCGCGGTCAAGATGCCACTTCACGCGCATCCAATAATCCAGCGCCTGAAGCGGCAAGTGAACGTCTTCGGACGCCTTCAGTTCGAGCACCGCCAGGCGGCCGCCCCGGTCAATTGCCAGCAGATCGAGCACGCCTCGATCGGCGGCCGCGAAGGCCGGCACCTGCCCATAAACAGGAGCCGGCAGCAAGTCGGCATCGATCTCTTCAATGTGGCTGCGGACTTGCGATTCGAGCCACGCTTCCGGGTTTCGCAGATACAGCGGATTCAGGCGATCCGGCGCGGCGGGCGAGCGTAGGCGGGCCAGCTCAGCCGCCAAGGCTTGGAGTTCGGCCAGGTTGGATGCTTTCGCGGCTCGCCGCCCCGCGAGGCCGAACAACAGCTCGCTGCCGGCGGTGCGCGCAAACTCGAGCCCGTGCACGCGCAGGCTTTGCTCGCCGTCAGAGCGCTCGATCCGCTCGACGCCCGGCACTTGGAGGACCTCGCGGACGATGCGGTCCAGCTCCCCGGGAACGCCGCGGCGGCAGGGCTCCAGGTGAGTATCGAGATTGCCGTAATCGCGCTGGTCGATGCGGTCCTCGGCGCCTTCGGTGTCGTAGATAAACGCGGCGTACTGCGCCGCGGCCGGATCGAGAAACAGCAGGCGCAGGCAGGTGGTCTTCTCGCGTCCGGCTGGAAGATAGAGAACCAGTCCCTGAATCGCCAGGCCGGGTTCCCGGCCGCGCAGGTAATCCAGCCAGATCAGTCCGAACGTGAGCACGCCTTCGGCGTGAAATGCGTCCGGCGACGCGCCAATGGCCGCCCAGGCGTTGTGACCCTGTTTCAGCAGCGCGCGCGGATAGGCGGGCGAGAGAGTGTGCTCGAGGTCGGCTTCGGTGGTCAGCTCGGCCACCTTATATAGAGGAAAGTGGCGGCGCAGAAAGCGGCGAAACTGCTCGCGGAATTCCAGGCGGGCGCTGCGCAGCGTCGCGTCTTGTCCGGCCGGGCGCCGCAGGTCGATCAGCGTGAGCGTGCCGGACCGCTTGCCGAAGCGCTCGATCCGCAGCACCAGCTTGCCGCGGCTTTCCTGCTCGATTCCCGTCACGCGCCGCACCAGGTTGCGCCGGCCGTTCCAGGCTTCCAGCGTCAACGAGCCGCTGCGCATCTCCAGCGCGAAATTTTCAGACGAAATGGCCAGCAGCTCTTCGCCCGGCTCCAGCAACACGGGCTCCCGGCTGGAGGCTAGGAAGCGCTCGATGGTCTGGCGAATGTCGGTCACAAGGGATCGCGCGGGGTCGGGGTCGAAGGAGGACGGCTTCGAGGATTTGCAAGCGGAAGCCTGCGCTACCCTAGTATATCGTCTGGTGCTCCAGCAAAAACTAGAACAGGTGGAATCCAGGATCGCCGATGCGGCCGCGCGCTCCGGACGCCGCCGCTCCGACATCACCCTGGTGGCGGTGACCAAGAAGTTTCCAGCGGGCGTGATCCGGGAAGCCTACCAACTGGGCCTGCGAGATTTCGGCGAGAATTACGTGCAAGAGTTCGAGCTGAAGCAGGCCGAGCTGGCCGGCTGCACGGGCGCGCGCTATCACCTGATCGGGCATCTGCAATCCAACAAGTCGAAAAAGGCGGCGGAGATTTTCGATGTGATCCAGACGGTCGACACGGCCAAGCTGGCGCGCCGGCTGGAGGCGGAAGCGCGCACGCTGGACGTCATGATCGAGGTCAGGCTGTCGGAGGAAGAATCGAAGGCGGGCGCGGCGCCGGAAGTGGTGGCGGAGCTGGCCGACGTGATCCGCGGCTGTGCCCATCTGCGTTTGCTGGGATTGATGACCATGCCGCCCTGGTCGGCCGACGCGGAGAAGTCGCGGCCCTATTTCTCGCGCCTGCGGGCTTTGGGGGAAACCTGCGGGTTGCCGCATCTATCCATGGGCATGTCGCACGATCTGGAAGTGGCCATCGAAGAAGGCGCGACCATGGTGCGCGTCGGCACGGCCTTGTTCGGCCCGCGAAAGAAGAATTGAAAGAGACGGCCTGTTATCATAGGGATTAAGCGGGAATCCCAGGTTTACCGTGGTGAAAATCACGCCAGCTCTGTTTCTGTGCGCCGCTGTGCTCGGCGCAACCACGCCTTCCGGCTACGAGAAATATCTGCACGTGCGCGTTGCGATGCGCGACGGCGTGCATCTGGACACCAACGTCTTCAAGCCCTCGGGTAACTTCCGTTTTCCGGTCATTCTGCTGCGCACGCCGTATGGAAAAGGCGCCGACCTTTTGCCCGGCTACAACTCTTTTCTGAATCACGGCTACGCCGTGGTGATGCAAGACGTGCGGGGCCGCTACGGCTCGGAAGGCGTGTTCGACGCGCTGAAGCAGGAAGGGCCGGACGGCTACGACACCATCAACTGGATCGCCGCGCAGCCCTGGTCCAACGGCCAAGTCGGAATGATGGGCGGCTCCTATCTGGGCATCGCGCAATGGCGCGTCGCGCTGTTGAACAATCCACACCTGAAGGCAATTTTTCCCGTGGTTGCCGGTTCGGATGACTATCTCGACCGCTTTTATTCGCCCGGCGGCGCCACCAAGCTCGGACATCGCCTGCTGTGGTTCTCCGAGAACCTGCGCGCGCCCGGCACCCCGCCGCCGAAATTCGACGATTACGTCGGTCACCTGCCGCTGCGAACCTCCGATCGCGTCGCGGCCCTGCAGCCCCTGAGCTTGTATCAGACCATTCTGAATCATCCGACTTACGATTCTTTCTGGAAGGACCAAAGCGTTTTTGCAAAGCTCGACCTGGTGCGTGTTCCGGTGTTCGAAGTGGGTGGCTGGTACGACAATTACGTGGAGAGCGACCTGGAAGCTTTTTCCGCCTTGCACAAGCTCTCGGGTGCGGACGGCAAGCACCGCATTCTGATCGGGCCCTGGGCGCACAACATGTCCACGCCGTTTTCAGGGATCAAGTTCGGCGACGATTCCTCGTCCCCCATCCGCCTCTATCAATTGCAGTGGTTCGACCACTGGCTCAAAGGCGCTCCCGAAGATGCGTCTCGCTATTCGCCGGAGGCCTGGCACCAGGTGCGGGCCGAGGTGGACCAGGCGCCGGTTCACATTTTCGTGATGGGCGTGAATCGCTGGCGCGACGAGCAGGAATGGCCGCTCGCGCGTACCCACTACACGCCGCTGTACTTGACGAGCAAGGGCCGCGCCAACACGTTGGGCGGCGACGGCAAGCTGGACTGGAAACAGCCCCCCAAGAGAATCAAGCCCGACCTGTTCGCCTACGACCCGCGCCATCCCGTGCCAACGCGCGGCGGCGCGGTGTGCTGCGATCCGAAAATTTTTCCCTGGGGTCCGATGGACCAGCGTCCGGTGGAGCAGCGCGGCGATGTGCTGGTGTACACCAGCGCTCCGTTGAAGCAGGATCTGGAGGTGACCGGGCCGGTCCACGTGGTGCTGTATGCTTCGACTTCGGCTCTGGATACTGACTTCACCGCCAAGCTGGTGGACGTGTTTCCGAACGGCGTGGCGCGCAACTTGACCGACGGCATCCTGCGGGTCCGTTACCGCGACGGGCTGGACCGGGCCGAACTCGCCCAGCCGGGTGCGGTCTACGCGCTGACGATCGATGCCGGCGTGACCAGCAACGTGTTTCTTGCGGGGCATTCGATTCGGATCGAGATCTCGAGCAGCAACTTCCCGCGCTTCGACCGGAATCCCAACACGGGCCGCGCGATCGCCGATGAAACCGTGTTGAAGAAGGCGGATCAACAGGTGTACCACAGCGCTTCGTACCCGTCGCACGTGCTGTTGCCGGTGATCCCGGTCGAGCTCCGTCCAGGGGCGGTTGCAGGGCCCGGCGCGAATCGGAACTCATCCGCTGCGGTGCCACCCGATTCGCAACGCGCGGCGCAGGAATTGACTTCGGCGAGCAGCTCGCGGTATGGTGCGAAAAGAAGCCCAGCGACTCCGTCCAAGGCCCACACATTTCAGGCGCGGTAGCCAAGTGGTAAGGCAGAGGTCTGCAAAACCTTTATTCGTGAGTTCGATTCTCACCCGCGCCTCCAACAACTTAGCTCCTAAACCTACCGACAAATCAAGAGCCTCTAGATCCTCGAACGTTCGCGACGTTCTCTCGCAGTTCACAAAAATGGGGCTCCGAACCAGACGGAGGATGAACCAAAGAGGGACCGGGCAGACCTAAGCCGTCTTTAGATGAATAAAGCCAGGTAGTGGTCGCTCGGCACGAAAAAAGCTCCTGGTGATTCTTCTCGACGCAAATACTACCCTTCACCCTGGGCGGCCCGAAGGCTTGCGTCGCTCCAGGAGCCACAAAAGGACTTAAAATAATTTGGCGCTGGTTTACCAAGCTCCACGTTTTATCTCAACGGCATGGAGTTCATCGAATGTCACTCGATTGTGCCGAAGGTGCGCATGGCGGGCACACAAGATGAGTGCTTCGTGCGGCGGTCTAGTATATTGAGTGGCATTAATGACGAATAGAACGCCTCTAGCTTTGCTTGCACTTTTTGCACTCTGCGCGTGCGCCGCCACATCGCTGGCGCAGAGCTATCCGCCACCCTTTCGGCGCGAGGCCGCCCGAAAGCTGTTTGAAAACGACCGGCGTCGCTGCCCCGGCCACGTCCCCCCGGCCTGAGCTGAGGTGCGTTACCATTAGAATAGCTATCCAGAAGACGCTCTCGATGCCTCTTCTCCACAGCAGAGAGGCGTATGATGGCATCCGCGCGTTGTGAATCCTGCGGGAGTCCGCAAGGACTGAAGAACACCTACCGGCACGGTCACGATCAGATCTCTCCCACCAACAAACCCCTCCTCTGCGGATCACCAAGCTGTGCGAGGTTCGCGCGGATTTGGCTGACCGATGAGGAACAGCTGGCATACATGCAGGGCGTACGTGTCTTTCGAGTATCGAACCACGCCGTGGAAGCGCGGATCAGCTAAATCAGCAACGGAACGGCTCCGCTCAGAGCCAAAATATAGAACGATACACCATCAATTCGGACCGGGGTGGTGGGCTACTTTGACTCTTTCAGGGCTTCCGCGATGTGGCCGTCCTGGAAGCGTCAGAGCGATCAACTACTTGCAGGTTCCCTCGAGTTCTCAGGATTTCGTTTTCAGCGGGCTCAGCGAACTCCTTTTAGACCGCCCACCGTAATCGTGAGATTGGACTCCCTGAAAACCCCCTGCTCGCGTGAGAGCGGGCACGGGTTGAACGGCCCGCCGGTCCACTTCATCTGGCGGGCGTGATCGGTGTGCCGATGATATCGCCGGAAACGACCAACTCGACACGCCGGTTCTTCTGACGGCCGGCGGCGGTGTCGTTCGAGGCCACCGGGTCTTCTTTGCCGAAGCCCATGGCGGTGACGGCTTCAGGAGCGATCCCCTGAGCCGTGAGATAGCCTTGCACTGCGCCGGCGCGCTCCTCGGAAAGCTTCATGTTGTAGACGTCGCTGCCGATGCTGTCGGTGTAGCCGTCGACTTCAAGCCTCAGTCCGGGATGCGAAAGAATAATGCCGGAAATCTTGGCCAGCTTCTCGCGAGCGGCGGGGCGCAGGCTGTACTTGTTGAAGTCGAAAAGGACATCGGACATGTTGACGATCAAGCCTTTGGCAGTGTCGCGGGTCTCCAGGATCAGATTGAATTGTTGCAGCAGTTGGGCGCGTAACTGCTGCTGAGCCTGTTCGGCCTGTTGCCGCAAACGATCGGCTTCCTGGGCCTTCTGTTCGGCCTGCTGCTGCATGAGGCGAGCCTGCTCGGCTTGCTTCTGTTGTTCGAGGGCTGCGGCGCGGGCTTGCTCGGCTCTTAAGCGCTCCGCGTCTTCACTGGCTCGGGCGGCTGCCGCGGCGGCTTTCTCTTCGGCAGCCCGGCGGGCCTCAGCCTCAGCTCGGCGCGCGGCTTGCGCGGCCTGTGCATCGGCGATGGCCTTCTGGCGGGCAGATTCGTCCGCCGCGGCGCGCGCCGCCGCTTCGCGATCGGCTGCCTCCTTCTTCTCGCGGGCGATGCGTTCGTCTTCCTGGCGTTTGAGCGCCAGCAAACGCGATGTTTCTGAAGCTTGCACGGATTCGCGCGCGGTCATGATCACCGGCTTGGAGCCCACCTCCTTGCGCGCCTGATAAGCCTGCGCTTGGCGCAACAGATCCGCGGCGTTTTCGTAAGTGTCCTTGGCGTAGGTGTCGGCGTTGGCGTACTGTGCGATCTGGAGCGCGTTCTGAGCTTCCAGCAACTGCAGCGGGACTTGCTTGTCGACTTTTACCGCATGGAACTTTCCAGGCGCCGCGGTCATGGTATAAGTGCCGCGCTTTAGCAAGTCGTACTTGACGCTCATTTGTTCGATCTTGCCGAGCGTGTCCTGCCGAACGATGTTCTCCATCACTACCACGTCACTGGGCTGCGTGACACCGAAGTATGGCTCGGCGGTAACGATGAGCGCGAAGGCCTGCAGATCGGTGGTGACGTCCAGGTGCGAGTTGCCGTCCGCCAGCACGACTTCACCGAGATTCCTGGAGCGCCCTTCGGGTGTGATGGCCCAGAGCACGTAGGTCATATACTCCGGACCGTATTGGGCGGCCGGCAGCAGTTTATGCATCTCAGTTTTCACTTCGATGTAGCCGGGCCGGCTGTTCACGTCGGCATGTCCGGTGGCATCCGGGGCTAAGGGGGTGCCTTGCAGATCGACCTTGGTCCAGCCGCTGCGGTGGCGGTAGCTCACGGCGTTGGTGGTGCGCTCCACGACAGTGACGCGAAAGATCGGTTGCGGCTCACTGGCCTCCGGCTGCGAGCTCTGCCGATTTGGAACTTGGGCGCTCAGCGCACTACCCAACAGCAATACCAGAGTCAGCCGGGCCATCTTCGTTTTCTCCTTAACGGCGTCATGATGCAACTGGCGTTCCACTGAAGAAGTTATTTGTTTTGTTCAGGGAGGGCGTCGTAGTGGGAAGCTATCCTGGAAAACTTTTCCAGGGGTCTGTCAAGTTGGACTTGGAGAGCGGCGATGATCGCTTTGGCCTTCACCGTCATTTCATGGACCGCGCGATAACCCAAGCGGAGGCCAGGCCACAAATGAACCGCCAACTCGACCTCATACGCTCCTACAGCCCACGCCAAGCACAGCGCACATCGAATTTCAAGACCCGGACGACGCCCGATTTTGCGCTGTAATTATCCATTGGCTGCTTCCTCCTTACGTTTGGCTCAATACGCTTTCCATGAAGCCCGGTGCAACGAAGGAGGTTGGAGGTACAATCGATGGCGGCCAGTATGCCGAAACGGGCTCCTGGCTGTGACGCGAAGTTCCATCCGCGGAAGGAGGTTGTGATGTCCCACGCATGCGGAGTGAAATCCAGATGTCTTCTCTCCAGCGCTACAACGCTTGTCGTCGTAATTGCGGCGCTCGCGGGCGCGCCAGAGAGCCTCGAGGGCCAGGGATCCCCGGGGCCGCTCGCCCAAACCTGCGGTGTGCCGGCGAACCCAGCGGCCGGCCGCGGTCGTGCACAACCGGTGTTTCCGCCGGATGCATATCCCGTCAAACTGCCGCCAGTCTCTCTGCTGGGCGCTCGCAATGACCTCCCCACTCCCTATCGCCCCGGCGTAAGTTGGGGGCAGTTGCCGGAAGGGCGGAAGTGGGGATCGACGGCGAGCGTGGCTACCGCTCCCGACAACACAATCTGGGTAACTGATCGATGCGGCAATTCCGGAGCCGGCGGCACAACCTGCGCGGGCCCAAGTGCCAATGTAAACCCAATCTTCCAGTTCGATACGTCAGGCAAGCTCCTGAAGCAGTTTGGCGCCGGGATGTTCGTCAGCCCGCACAAGTTGGAGGTGGACAAAGAGGGAAACCTGTGGTTGGCCGACAACGGGGGCAACCAGGTCTTCAAGCTCAGTCCGGAGGGCAGGGTCTTACTGACACTTGGCAAGAAAGGAGTCGCCGGGCCGGCCGAGGATGAGTTCGATGCGCCGACCGATGTCGCCATCGCTCCTAACGGCGATATTTTCGTCGCGGACGGCCACAGCGGGGGCGGGACTGCGACTGGCAACGCGCGGATCGTGAAGTTCGACAAGAACGGAAAGTTCATCAAGACCTGGGGAAAGAAAGGCATGGGCCCAGGCGAATTCGATGTCCCCCACACACTCGCCGTCGATTCCCGCGGCAGGCTGTTTGTCGGAGACCGCCAGAACAACCGAATTCAGATCTTCGATCAGAACGGCAAGTTCATCGCCGTGTGGTACCAGTTTAGCCGCCCGAGCGGAATTCACATTGACAAGAATGACCTGCTCTACGTAGCCGATTCAGAATCGAAGGACGGCCGGACCAACACGGGACAACTTGGGCTGGCGCAGACCGGCTACGGCTATAACCTGGGCGCCGAACGAGGCATTCGAATCGGGAGCGCCCGGGATGGTTCCGTCAGGTCCTTCATTCCGGATCCATGTCCGTACCCGTACGCGGGCGGTTCGAGCCTGGCAGAAGGCGTGACCACGGATTCGGAGGGCAACGTGTACGGCGCGGATTTCCTCGGGGACGTCCGAAAATTCGTTAAGAAGTAGGCAGGGGGCGGCGCTTCGGCAGGTCGCCAAATGGAGTTCGTCTATCTGTCAGGAACCGAGTTCGGGTCCTGATAACGTGACACGCCAGAAGCGAGTTCCTGGTGAATCTCCCGCAGCCACACGCGCGATTCATCGATGGCGCGCCACTGCGCCTCGACCGTCGACCGAATCTCGCTCAGCATGAGATCCGAATTGATAGCCGCTTCATAACTGGCGTGCGCGGCATCTTCCCCTGCTTGGCAGGCAGCAATGATAGCCTTCGCCTCGCCGCCTGAGATAGCCGACTTCAGCGCGATCCAGCTTCGATGAAGCGATGCCGCCACGCTGCCGGTATGGGTGGGGATTCCACCCAAACGCTCCACTTCGGTCCGCAGCTCCTTGGCGTACTTAGCCCGTCGAATTGAGTAATCTTTGAAGACAATAGCCAGCTTCGAACTATGCAGGTGCTCCGCGGCCGTACGATAGCCTAATTCTCCGTCCAAACAGACTTCGATTAATTTGTTTAAGGTACGTATGGTGGCGCCCGCTACCTTGTGTTCGGTTGGCCGCATGCGAACTCCGCAGAATTCGCCGAGGCACATCTCGGTCGCGTGCACGCGCGCGGCCACCAAATGTAACACGCGTTTCAGTAATTCAGCGGCCAGCGCCGGATCTTTCCGGAGGGCGGCAGACAGGCGCGCGCCGTCCAATCGCAAGGCTGTAGAACGCTCCCGGGTGCGCACGTCGAATAATGTGTCGCCTTCTTCCAGCAATGCCGACCAGCCGAAGGCGTCGCCAGGTCCCAAAAACTGGATACGCACAGCGTAGAGTCTGGTGTCCAATTCGATGGCGACGGAGCCCGATAGCAACAGATAGAAGTCCCGGGACCGTTGCTGGGCTGCCAGAATGAGTTCATGCTCGCCGAATTGGACCGGTTGAGCGATCTTGGCTAGGGTCGCGAATTGGCTCTCGTTCAAACCGGATAGGAAGGCGTGGTCTCGCAGGGCCAGCGTCACCTCGCCCGCTGGTGGGGGAAAAGCACCAGGAATAGGCCGTCCGGGGCGATTAGACGGTTGCATGTGCATCGATATAGCAATTGCGGGACCAACGCTCGAACCGTCGCTCGGATTCGTTTTATGGAGCCTGGCAACGCTGATCTATAGGTTCAAAGACTGATCGCGCGCGCGAGCCCGCCATGCTAATCGTGGACGCTTTCAGGCTTGGATGACAGAGACTTGGCTACATAAAGAAGGGCAGGATTTGGCGCTGCCTTAGGTCTTCATGGCCGTTAAGTGCTCAGGCGAGACCTTGCCAGGGAGGTTAACTGCAGGGGTGGTATCAGCATGACATGGAGGCGATGGCCAGGCTCTTCACGGACGACCCCGAATGGATCGCGGAGGTCGGATGGAGCTGGCTGACGCGGCGCCACTGGCTGAGCGGGTGGGCGCATTCCAACAGGCATTCATGGCGCGGCAGCAAAGGGATTCTTACCCACGAGTTCCACTCCATCCGGCCAGCCAGCGCCCTCGGCGATCCACTTGCGCAGAGTTTCGAGCTCGACCGGTGTGAGTTTCTTCGGGCCGGGAGGCATCACGCCGACCTTGGCCGTAGTGTAGAGCAGGCTGTCGTCGGGCTTCTTCTTGACCACGACCAAAAGAGCGCGCTCCCGGCGATCCATTCTGACGCCGCGCATCGCGGCGCCGGCGCCGTGGCAGCGGACGCAATGGTTCTCGAGGATCGGCTTCACGTCGCGCGCGAAATTGACGCGAGCTGCGAGCCGAGCTGCGCTTGCTATCGCGAGGCCGGTCAGAATCAGCACTCGCATCGAGGAGGACCCCCGTTGGCCGGGGTGAACCCTGATTCGCCGCACGGTCCCACTCTACCGCTATCACGCACGCGCTGGTGTTGCGGGGCTTACTCGTCGTCTCGCGCAGAACTGTCTCCCACCGAAGGTCTCAACCGAAGACGATCTGCGATTTCTGGCCTGGAAGTGCATCGTACCGGCCTGCTGCTTGCACTCCTCAGCGCTTCCCCGTGCCTGGGGCCAACCCGGACGTCCGACTTACTGGTCCAACCGGAAATTGCCAACTTTAGACCTAAAGTGGGTAGCCCGAAGAGTTGAACCGCAATTGTCAATCGTTGGCGGTGGCCGACGAATTCACTCTAAGCTGTTGCTGTTGCAGGCAGTTCGCGGAATTTTCGGGCGATTTTAGTTCTTTCAACACTCGCCCATCATTTGTCCCGGCGGCGTCTTTGGCCGGTTGGCGGCGGTTGGGCCACAGGCTAAGTGGTTCTTAAAGAGGTTCTGAACTTGACAGAGGATGTGAATTTCATCCACAATCTACCAGATTGAGGGTTTTGCCTCTAAGGCGGAAAGAAGGGTCTCCATGTTTAGAGCCATTGCTGCGCTTCTAGGGATAACCTTGCTGTTTTGTGCATTGGCATTCGGCCAAGGTACGGGCATCATCGTGGGCACGGTCGCCGACGAGTCGGGCGCCGTGATCCCCAACGTAACGGTAACCATCACTAACAAGGCTACGGGCGTTTCCCGAACGGCCGCGACTAACTCCGAGGGTTATTACTCCGCCCCGGCGCTTCTAGCCGGCGACTATCAGGTGAAAGTAGAAGCCACTGGTTTCAGGACGTCGGAACGCGACGCCACGTTGTTGGCGGGCAGCACCCTAACAGTGAACATGCCTATGACCCTGGGCGGGACCAAGGAAGTGGTGACGGTCGAAGCGGCCTCCAACCAGATGAACTACGAGAAGCATGAGATCGCAGGCGTCATCGAGCACTCCACCATCCAGGATCTTCCGTCCAATGGGCGCGACTACATTCAACTCGCCACACTCGAACCCGGCGTGACCATCTCCACCGGCACCATCGGCCAGTTCAATGCCTTGTTCTACGTCAGCGTTCTGGGCAGCGGCTTCAAGACCTCGGTCACCGTGGATGGTGGCAACATCTCCGACAATATCGATGTGGCTGGCGGCGGGCAGTCCATGAACTTTACCCAGGAAGTGGTCCAGGAATTCCAGCTTTCGGAAGTGAATATCGATCTGTCCAGTCCAATTCAAACCGGCGGCTCCATCAACGTCGTGACTCGCTCCGGAAGCAACGATTGGCATGGCAGCGCCTACTTTTTCTACCGTGACCACAACATGGCGGCTTACCCGAACCTGGATCGTGTTGGCCCTGCAAACCCGTTCTTTGTGCGCCGCAATCCGGGCGCGGCACTCGGCGGGCCAATCCTCAAGGATAAACTGTTCTTCTTTTTTAACTACGAATTCCTGAACCAGGTGCAGGCCCAGAGTGTCACCAGCACCGATCCCGCTTTCCAGGCAGTGCAAGGCACTTACGCCAGTCCTTATGCCGCCAAGAAGATCACTGCGCGCTTCGATTATCACATGAACTCAAAGAACAACCTGTTCGTGCGTTATTCGCACGATGGCAACGACGGTTTCGGGCCGGCTTTGACTTTCGGAGATCCATCCAACTGGCCGCATAACGTCAATTGGGCGGACCAAAGCATTCTCGGCTGGACTACCATCCTGACACCAACCATCGTCAACGACCTCCGATTTCAGTACAACTACTGGAACAATCACAACCTCCCGGCGGTTGCATCGGACTGCTCCGCGCCGTGCGTTGCCGGCAGCTTGCCCAACGTGGTTTTCTTCATTCCTGGTGAAGCTCTGCCAGCCGTCGGTCCAAATTTAAATTCTCCGCAAGGACGCAATACGCGCCGGATTGAGCTGGTGGATGGGTTGAGCTGGCAAAAGGGCAACCACCGCATGAAGTTCGGTGGAGACCTCAATCCCACTTACTCGAATGGGCTGTGGGGATTCTGCACGCCCATGTGCGTCGGCGCCGTCTCACCCACTTTCATAAGAGAGATCCTCCCGCCGTCCTCGGTTGGCTTTCTCTTCCCCAAGCTCCCCACCGCGCTCACCTCTGACGCTCAAGTCCTCAACCTCCCCGTGTGGAATCTCAACCCCAGTATTTTCAGCGGGGTCGGTGTCGGAAACGTTCCCTTACCTTCGTCCTACGACTATAACCAGAACACAAATTATGACCAGTTCCGAGCGTACTTCCAGGATGTTTGGAAAATTCGCCCTAACCTAACGGTAAACTACGGATTCGCGTGGAACGCGCAAACCGGCTTCTATAATTCGCAACTCGCCAAGCCCCAACTTCTGGCTCCCATTCTCGGGACTGGACCCAACAATCTCGGGCCAACCGTGAACAATCTGCATGAATTCCAGCCCGCGCTCGGCTTTGCCTGGAGCCCGGGAAAGAGCCAAAAGTGGGTGATCCGCGGCGGCGCCGGCATCTACTGGGATAGCACGCCTGGGTATTACAAGCTGCGCGAGGCGGCCGCCCTCGGACCCCCGGGTAGCGCCAGGAATACGCTGTCCGCCAGCGCGTTCACCAACATCTATCCCGGCATCTTCAACCTGAGCGCGGGTGGCACCCCGATCCCCGTGGGCGCGCCGCTGCCTGTTAATGCCTTGACTAACATGACCATCGGGCTTTTCCAAAATCTTGTGAATACCGAGCTACCCCAGGTAAGCGCTATTCTGGCTCCGCCAAATCCGCCTAGAAGCGGCCCCTTCCCCTATTCCGAGATCCAGTATGAGCACCAGGGCGTGGAGATTTATCCGACCCATTACCCGTTGGCCCGCAGTTACCAGACTTCGATTGGCGTTCAGCGCGATTTGGGCTGGGGCATGGTTCTGCAAGCCGACTGGGCGAGGCGTCTAGGTGAAAACCTTAGCTTGGGCGAGCGCGATCAGAATCTGTTCACGCGATATTTGGGTACCACCACGCCGGTTCCCGTCATTCCGCTGTGCCCCACCAACCCCGATTACAACCCGAAGGATAATTGTTCCACCGGCGGGATTACCTTCTGGACCGGCCAGGGGCGGGCGGTCTACGATGGATTGCTCGTGAAACTCAACAAGCGCCTTTCCAATCGCGTCCAGTTCCTGGCTTCTTATGCGTACCAGAAAAATGTGGCGATTGGGGCGACGACGGGTGTATTGGATGACTTGAATTATGACTCAAGCTACGGCCAGAATCTTGCCCACCAAAACCTGAACATCTCAGGCACTATAACCTTGCCATGGGGCTTCGTGTTCAGCGTCAACTCCTCCATTATCAGCCGAGACCCGCAAGTCGCATTGGTAAACGGCCTGGATCTGCCTGGCACTGCTCCCTCCGGCAGTAACGAAGCGCTTCCCGGAATGTCTTTTAGTTGTCTCTCGGTAGGATGCGGCAAATCGCAGCTTGCTGCCGCGGTCGCAAACTACAATGCCAACTATGTCGGTAAGCCGAGCGCTCAAGGCGCCGGCGCTCCGAACCCCGGCCCGCTGGTTTTGCCGCCCGATTATCAGTTCGGCGATCCAACCTTCAGCCAGGATTTCCGCTTGACGAAGACCTTCACTTACAAAGAAAGATATAAGCTGAATATCCTCGGCGAAATGTTTAACGCGTTCAATATCTCCAACCTGACCTATCCAAGCTTCACGCTGGATAGCCTGGCGACCGGTTGCTCGTTGAGCGCTCCCGGCAGCGCGTTCACCAGTTGTGCTTCACAAACCTACGCTTTCGGTCAGCCAACGCAGCGCCTTGGCCAAACCTTCGGACAGGGCGGCGCGCGTGCGGTGCAGGTCGGAGCTCGCTTCACGTTCTAACCTGATTCAGTAACGTTTCGAAATGCAGGGCCGGCGGGCGATTGCCGGCCCTTTTTCATAGCGAGACGTCATCACCAGGTAGTCCTGCCCGACGTTGTAAAGATGGCAGATATTGGCATGATTCAGCGCCGCCACCGCGCGCGCCGGTCTGCTCGTTTCCTACCGATACTTGGGCATTGATTGCCGGCCCAGCGCACGCGCGTTGGATTCGTCGCCGCGCGCCATGGAGCGGTCGTAAGCGGCGGCGCGCGGCTCAGGATCGGTGGTTTGAGGATGTCAGGAAAGATTCGTTACACGCATTGGAACAGACCCCTCAGCGCATCAATTGGATCGACCCGTTTTCTCTACCGCTCGGCTCAAAACCAGGCCGACGTTCTGCTCGGGCTGGGCTGGAAATTGCGCTAAGGCAGGCGTGCGCGCAGGTTCTTCAGCGAGCGGAAGGCTTCCTGCGAGACATCGTTGTCGGAATCTTTGGAGAGGGTTTCGAGCGGCGCAATGGAATCCTGGCCGCCGCTGGCCGCGAAGACCTGGGCCAGGCCGGTTTTTTCGTCCCTGGTCACGGTGGCTTCCTGTAATAACGGATAGAGCGCGCTGCGGACCTCGGCGTCGCGCGCGAGCTCAATCAGGTACGGCCGTGCCGTGCCGCGGTAGGCAGCGGAGTTGAGGTTGTTGACCAGGTATCGCAGCGGGTCGTATTGACCGGTATCGCGTTTTCCGAGCGCCACCAGGGCGAAGGCCAGCGCCAGGCGCGGGCCGGTTTTTTCCTCGTTGGAGAAGGCGTTTTCGGCAGACGGGCGGTCGTCCGGATTCTTGAGGCGGGCCAGCCCTTCGGCGGCGGCTTCGCGAAGACCCTCGTCTTTGTTCGCCAGATAAGCGGCGTACACGCCGTGCAAAGGCTGGTCGGGCATCTGGGCCAGCGCGGTGAGCGCGGCGCGCTTCACCTTCATGTTCTTGGATCGATCCAGGATGCCGCGCAGCTCGTTGTCGGCTTCCCGATTCTCGAGCAAGCCCGTGGTCTCGATGGCGGCGACCTGGACTTTTTCATTGAGGTCGTTCAGAAGGAAGGCAACGCTTGGACCGGCGCTCGGGTCGCGAATCTTTTCGAGCGCGACGAGCGACTCGTAAATCACCTGCGTGTCCTTGGAGCGCAGCGCCTGCTCCAGGTCCGGGACGGCTTCGCGAGCGCGCAAGATGCCGGCCGCGCGCGCCGCGTTAGCGCGGGCATCCATGCTGGAACCGCCGCGGGCCACGCGGCCCAGCGCCTGCCCGATTTCCGGACGCACCTGGATGTAGGCATCCACCACCTGATCGTTCGTGTCCGTGAATTTTCCTTTGATCGATGTGCCGACTCGCCGCAGCGACGCGGTCATGCCGGTCTTGATGTAGCCTGGCAGGTAGAAGTTCACCAGACCGTCGGCGGCCCGAATCTGGATCTCGGGATCGTTGTCCGCGCAGGCCTTGACCAATGGATCGACACTCTCCGGCGTGCCAATGTCCACAATCGCTTTGACGGCTTCCCGGCGCACGTCGACGTCCACGTCAGCCAGGTAGGGTTCCAGCTTGGAGATGGTCCCCGAAGATGCGTTCTTTCCAAGCTCGCGAACCGCCTTGGCGCGCTGTTTGGCATCGTCCTGCGCGGCCAGCGGCACGCTCAGGAGCAGGAGCGCGAGGAGCGTCCATCCGCGGCCGGGGCGGCGGGAAGCTCGGCGCGTTAGAGAATCCATGCGACTACCTCAACGAATAAATTCTACCGCGACCTTGTGGGGAATCAGGCCGGCTTCGTAGCCCATATCCAGCAGCTTCTGGGCCGCTTGCGGCACCAGCTCGCCGCCATCCAATGTAAAGTGATTCACGTACATTCCGACAAATTTCTCGGCCAGGCGCGGCTCCAGGTCGCGGGCGAACTGCATGGCATAGTTGAGCGACTCTTCGCCATGCTCGAGCGCGTATTGAATGCTCTCCCGCATCAGCCGGCAGCATTCGCTCTTCATTTCATCCGGCATCGATCGCAGCAGCGCGTTAGCTCCCAGCGGCAGCGGCAGATCGTAGGTGGTCTTCCACCAGCGGCCCAAATCCACGACGTTCTGAAAGCCGCTCTTGCCGTAGGTCAACTGGCCTTCGTGGATGATCAGCCCGGCGTCCACGGCGTGCTCGGCGACGCAGTCCAGAATTTTGTCGAACGGAATGGGAACCTCTTCGAAGTCCGGCTCGAACAGTTTGAGCGCCAGATAGGCGCTGGTCATCCGGCCGGGGATGGCGATTTTCTTGCCCTTGATTTCTTCGGGCGCCATGGGGCGCGTGCTCACCAGGATGGGGCCGTAGCCATCGCCGACGCTGGATCCGCTGGCCATCAGGACATACTTGTCAGCGACGTAGGAGTAGGCGTGATAGGAAATGGCGGTCAGATCAAAGGCGCCTTCCAGCGCCTTGCGGTTCAGAGTTTCGATGTCCTCCAGGACGTGGCGGAAGCTGATCAGGCCGGAGCGCACCTTCTTGGTGGCCAGCCCGTAAAACATGTAGGCATCGTCCGAGTCCGGGCTGTGCGCGCAGACGAGTTCTGTCACCGAAGTACTTGCCATAGGAAGCAGACTTTCACACTATAGCAGAGACGTGTAACAATTCCATTCCAACATAGAATCGAAACCGGCGCGGAGATCGAACGGGGTGCGCTTTGGTGGCCGATTCACGGCGCTCAGAGCGGCTCTCGAAACCGATGCACCGCGCGGACGGCCAGCGCCAACGCGTGATCGTGCGCAACTATTTGTTTTGCAGGGCTTCCAGTTCGGGACGAAGCGCCCGCAGCGCGAGTTCCAGGGTGGACAAGCCGTCTTCGATATCGGTGAGGTCGCCGCTGCGGCCTTTCCTCTCCAGCGCCAGCGCGGCCTCGAAGGCGCCCCTGGCCCCGAAGGTGGACACGGAACCCTTCAGGCTGTGGGCGTGGTACTCGACGCCATGAGGATCGTGGGCTGCGGCTGCCGCGCGGATCTTGTCGAGTTCCTGCGGGTAGTCGGTGAGAAACAGCTCCACCACCTCGCGCAGCAGATCGAAATCGCCGCCCACGCGGCTCAGCGCGACGGCTTGGTCCAATTGGCGGAGCTGATCCTCCACCGAACCTTGAACCTTGGCATCCCCATCCAGACGAGAAGCTCCCGGCACAACTGCGGGAGAACTGGTGCGCGACAATGGCTGCTTTTCGTCCATGGTACGATTCGCCCGTACGGGCTCTTGCGACTCTCTGAACCTTAATCGGCAGATGCCAGCAGTATTATCAGGTGGCAGTACTATTATGAGGATGCAATGACTCTAAAGCCGCCGGAACAACATGTCTTTACTGCCCGCCTGGAGTGCCGCTATGTGCTGCATGTGCCGGAGACGGTGGACTCGAACCCCTTGCTTATGATCGCTTTGCACGGATACGGCTCGAATCCGGAAGCGATGTTGCGGCTGACCGTGGGGTTGGTGGGAAGCCAGCACGTGGTGGCGTCTCTTCAGGCGCCGAATCAGCATTATGTGACGGCGGGCTTGCCCGATGGCCAGTCCGCGCCGGGGTACAACTGGGGAATCCGGCAGCATTGGGAATCGACGGTGCGGCTGCATCACGAGATGGTTCTGCAAGTGCTGGCATCGCTGCGAGAGCGCTTTCGCGTGGGAGCGGAACGCTGCGGGCTGGTAGGATTTTCGCAGCCGGTGGGGCTCAATTACCGGTTTGCCGCCACGCATCCGGAACAAATCGCGGGCGTCATCGGAATCTGCGGCGGTGTGCCGCGCGACTGGCAGGAAGCCAAGTACCGGCCGGTGACCGCGGCTCTGCTGCACATTTCCCGGGAAGAAGACGAATTCTATCCGGCGGAGGTGGCCGCGACATTTCCAGATCGGCTGCGGCATCACGCCCGCGACGTCGAGTTTCATATGCTTCCCGGCGGCCACCGTTTTCCGTCCAAGGCGGACAAAATCGCGCGCCTGTGGCTGGATCGTGTGTTCGGAAAGCCTGCGCCGATGGGGGTGGCGGACCGGTTTGCTAATTCACAGTGACCTGCGACCAGCTCGAATAGATACCCCGCCGCGAGGCCGCCCAGCCCAGCCGCACCCGGCTTTATGTCCGAAGGAGGCCGATACGGCCTGCGACGGGCCTGCGGTCCGCCGGCGGGCGCGGCTAAGGCGTTCACCTCATTGTTCCCTCAGGCCGAAACCCGCTAGGCTGGAATTGTGAGGAAGCTCATTGCCACTCTTTTTGTCTCCACTCTATCGGTGTGGGCGCAGAGCAGCGCCAGCACAACCACCGCTGTAGACGTCAACGGCCAGCGCATCCAGGAAGGTCCGCAAGTGGTGCGGCAGACCGGGCCGGGTTACTCGGAAACGACTGAAAGAAAGCAGTCCATCAACGGGCGCATGGTCCCGCTGGAGCGAGTTGAGGAGCGCGTGATCCGGCAGGACGCCTCCGGCCGCGTGGTGGAACGCACCATCCGCCGCTTCGATCCACAAGGCAACCCCACCGCGCCGGTCAGAGAAACCATTGAGGAGCAGAAGAGGCCGGACGGAAGTTCCACTGTTCAGACCACCACGTATCGCGCCGACATCAACGGCAGCATGCAGTTGGCTCAGAAGTCCATCGCCGAGACGCGCAAGAACGGGTCGCAATCGACCACGGAGTCAGTGATCCAGAAGCCGACGATCAACGGCGCGCTCGAGACGGTGGAGAAGCAGAGCGACGTAACGGTCAAGGGTGCGAGCGGCGGCTATACGGAGGACAAGACCACCTATCGCAAGAATGCCGACGGCTCGTTTTACGCAGCGACACGGGAGTCGATCGAGCATACCCAACAGGGATCACGTTCCACCGACAACACGGCCCAGTACGAAGTGGGGCCGAGCGGTCAACTGGAACTGCACAGCCAGACCGTTTCCAAGAGCGAGGCGCGTCCGGATGGCTCGAAAAACACGGTAGTGGACATCTTCGGCAAAAATGTTCCGGGCGTGTACGGCTCCGGCGCCTTGAAGCTTCAGGAACAGCAGATCATCGATCAGCAGAAAGGCACAGGCGATACGGTTGTCCAAAGCGTCGCCGTCCGCCGGCCGAGCGTTTCCGATGCGAATAAGCTGGGACCCGCGCAACAGCTTTCTGAGACGGTGTGCAAGGGCAACTGCAACCAGTGACGCCGGGCTAGCCGTGCCCGAGGTACATCAGCCAACCTAGACCGATCAGCGCCGCGATGAAATAGGCGAAGCAGCGCAGGCCGTAGCGCAGGCGCTCGGAGTCGGTGCGCTTGGTGATCACGCCCAGGACCACGGACGAGAACAGCGCAAACAGCACGGACGCTTCAAAGTGGGTGAGGTTCATCTTCGGCATCAGTCTTTTTTCCTGGTTGCGATTTCGTAGGCGTCCACCATGGCCAGGATGTTGAGCAGCCCGGCCGCCACCAGAAACTTGGTGCCGTAATCGTGGACGTGGCCGGCGACATCGGGCTGCGAGTAGCCGAGCCAGACGGTGAGCAGGTAGAGCAGGCCCGAGGCCAGATCGCCGACGAATCCGCCGACATAGATGATGGTGGTGAGGACATCGCCGGTCTGCGGCTGGAACATGGCGCCGCGCATCATGAGGCCCAGCAGAAACATCGCGAGAACCGAGGCGGCCAGCAGCGCTCCGCGTCCGGGCCGCTTCAGCAGAAAATGCCCGCCGCCGGGCACCAGCCAGCCGAGCCCGACCACCGGGTACCAGGAGCGCCCCGGGGCGGGTTCTGCCGCCGCTTTTGTCACATTGGTTGGCATCGCTTCCAGTTTAGCAAGCCGGCCCCAGGCTTCGGCCGCGGCTACTGCGATTCGGCATACACGCGGCGGACCGCGTTAGCAATCGCGTTGAGGCTGCCGTAGTCCGGATACTTGGCCTTCAACTCCGCCTCGAGTTGCTTTCCTGCGTCTTCGACCGAGACGCCTTGGCGCTTGAGCTCCAGCGCGCGCGTTTGGAGCTGCTGGAGGAAGGCGCGCTCCTTGGCGATCAGGGAGCCGTCGCCCAGCGCGCCGTGGTCCGGCACGACGTAGCGCGGCTGGAGCGGCTCGAGTTTGTCCAGGATGGAGAGCCAGCCCTTGGCGCTCGAGTCCGCGTTGGGCATGCTGGGCACCAGTTTGTTTTCGACGATGTCGCCGGAAAGCAGCGTGCTGTCCGGCTCGATGAAGATCAGCTCGTCGCCCTGCGTGTGGCCCGGGCCGAACCACATCAGGCGGGCCGTAACGCCACCCAGGTCGAGTTTCACTTCGCGATCGAACAGGAGGTCGGGCGGGCGCGGCCGGTAGTCCTCCAACTCCGCCCGGAATTGCGGCGACCGGCTGCGGAACATCTCGATGAACTCGGCGCCGTGCTTTTCCATCTCCTCCTGCTGCACCGTTGGGCGAATGAGCACTGCGGGCGGGAAGAAGGCCTGCGCGCCCGAGGCGTGCTCGGGATGGAAATGCGTGGTGGTGAGATACAGAGTCGGGCCCTTGGCGAGCCGTTCAGCCTCGCGAATCACGGTCATGCCGTTGGGCAGGCCCATGCCGGCATCGACCACCAGCGTTGCGCGGTTGCCGACGACGATGCCGATGTTGGGGAAGCCGAGGATGGCGTAGACGTGCTCGGAGACGCGCGTCACCGAGTCTTCCGGCACGCCGGTGGGCGCGGGTGGGTTCTGGGCCATAAGCAACACACTCGCGAGAAAGGGAAGGAAGCATTTAGGCGACAACATCGATCGACTCCTTGCGACGTATCAGCGATTATAGCGATACTATGGAACGGGTATGAGCGATATTCAGCTTCTCACTATCGCCCTGGCAGCCGTGCCGAACATGCTCGCCGTTCTGGTGGGCATTCTGATCAACAATTTGCGACTGAACGATACCAATTCCCGCATCGCTGAACTGCGGGCCCACGTGGACTCGCGCTTCAATGACGTCGATCGCCGTATGGACGAAATGCGCGACCTCTGGCGGGCGGAACTGCATCGCGTCGAAGAAGTGCTGGACGCCCGGCTCAAGCACATCGAAGAGCGCGGCTGAGGGCGCTGCCGCTTATTTCCCAGTCAACGGCACGCGCCGGCGCAATTCATGAAGAAGTTCATCAAGAAGATTACGGTCCAAGCAACTACAAGGATATGCTACGGGCGGTAGGGGCCCAGGGTATGGCCCGCCGTCAATGGCATACGCGTTAATCCAGTTTACTCCCGAACGTCGGCTGCGATTTTCCGGTCCCGGCGGGCACTCATAGGGCATGAAAACCTTTCTGTCTGGTTTCCTGGCATTGTCTTTATTGATGGGAGGCGCGTCGGCCGCATTCGCAGGCGCGAAAAAGAACGGAAATGGCGGCAGCCGTTCAACCACCACGCACAAACGCAGCAGCAGCTCGGGCCGCCACCGCAGCACCGCCAACAAAGGATCACACAGGGGCACCAAAGTGCCGAAGAACTCGAACTAGCTGCGGTCGCGGTGATCGGCGGGCGCGTGGGTCTCGCAACTCCTCGAGAACCGCCCGCCGGTCAGCCGCGCCGGATTCATCGCCGGCGGTTGCCGCGCGCCAGCCCGCTGCGCACGAGTCCGCTGCGCACCAGTCAGTGGCGCGCCAATCAACTACGCGCCGTCAACTGCGCGCCCGTCAATTGCGCGCCGGTCAGCCGCGCCGGTCTGCTAGGCTGTGTCATGGTTCTGTTGGACCAGCCGAAGCAGCCTTATGTTCTCCTCGCGGCTCAACTGGAGCGCGCCACCCAATCCTCTTGCGAAGCTGCTGCAAGAAAAAAGGACCACCGGTCAGGCTCTACTCGACCTGACGGAGTCGAATCCTACTTCGGCGGGCTTTGAATATCCGCAGGATCGGATCCTGCGGGCGCTGGCGGACGCGCGCTCCCTCAGTTATCAACCGGAACCCGCAGGGTTGCAGGCCGCTCGAGCCGCAGTGGCGGATTACTATTCCAGCCGCGTGGAAGCCGCCAGGATTCTCTTGACGGCTGGAACCAGCGAAGGCTACGCGTATGTGTTCAAGCTGCTGGCCGATCCGGGCGCCGAAGTGCTGGTGCCGCGTCCCTCCTATCCGCTGTTCGAGTACCTGGCGGCGTTGGAGTCGGTTCGGCCGGTCGACTATCCGCTGGTCTATCACGGCCGTTGGGCCATCGATTTCGAGGCGCTCAGGAGCCGCGTGACTGCGCGCACGCGCGCCATCGTTCTGGTGAACCCCAACAATCCCACCGGCTCGTTCCTGAAACAATCCGAGCTTACCCAGCTCATCCCGATCTGCCGCCAACATGATCTGGCGATCGTTTCCGATGAGGTATTTTCCGACTACGCGTGGGAACCGGATCCGCAGCGCATACGCTCGCTCGTGGATGTCGAGGAGGTTCCGACGTTTGTGCTCAGCGGCCTATCGAAAGTGGCCGGATTGCCACAGTTGAAGCTGGGCTGGATCGTGGCCGGCGGCCCGACCTCGACCCGCCAACAAGCCATGGAACGGCTGGAGCTGATCTCGGACACGTATCTGTCAGTCGGAACGCCGGTACAGTGGGCGGCGGCCGCGCTGCTGGATTTTCGGGGCGAGATCCAGCGTCAGATCCTGGATCGCGTACGGGAGAATCGAGCGCATTTGGCGAACCGGATTGGTTCCACTTCCCCCTGGCGGCTTCTCCACGCCGAAGGCGGCTGGTACGCGATCCTGGAAGCTCCCCGGATTCGGACGGAAGAAGAATGGGTACTCACGCTGCTGGCTGAGGATAATGTCTTAGTCCAGCCGGGCTTCTTCTATGACTTTGAAGCGGAAGCGTTTCTGGTGTTGAGCCTGCTTACGCCACCCGAATCGTTCCGCGAGGGCCTACGGCGCATCCTCGCCCGCCTGGACCGAGTCCTTGGGCAGTGACTTTGTGAGCCGCGCGTAGCGCTGCTCCGCCTGGAGAAGTTCCGGATGGCCGCTGCGCAGAGTGCGCCGGTAGACGGTAACCGCCTCTCGATAGTACGCCGCTGCTTGGGACGCGCAGTGGTCCTGTTCTTCGATTCTCCCGGCAATGATGAGCATTCTGGCGAAAGCGGAATGGCCTTCCCCCAGGGCCTTCTTCTCAGTGGCCATCGCTTCTTGGATCAGGGACTTGGCTTCCCGAAGGTTCCGTTCGCCCAGAAATGCCTCCGCCAGGCCGGCCTTCACGCGAGCTACGATAACGTGCGCCGGTCCGAACACATGCTGATAAAATGTGAGGCTGCGCTTGAAGTGCGCCTTGGCCACGGCGAATTTGCCCTGGTCCAGCGCGACCAAGCCGAGCTCATTCAGCGCGCCCGCCTGGTGAGGATCGTCCGCCGTTTCGTAAATCCGCAGCGCCCTTTTCAGCAGCGGCTCAGCTCGCGCGGCATCATGTTCCAGCCGGTACAGCTCTCCCAAATCCAACAGGGTGTCAGCTACGACCGGTTGAGCGTCGCCTTGCTGAGTGCCCAGGGCGAGCGATTCCTTCAGCAGCGGCTCAGCCAGTTCATACCTGGCTTCCGCGATGTACAAGCTGGCAAAGTTTTCCAGCGAACCCGCCAGAAACTCAGGCGGGGTGGACGGTTTCTGGTGCAGGGTTTCGAGGAGTTTCTGGAAAACGGTCTCGGCGTCCTGCACGGAGCCTTTGGCGGACAAAACCTGAGCCAGGTGGCGCTGCGCCGTGAGCGTGCAGGGGTGTTGCGCGCCGTGCGATTCGCGGCAAAGTCCGATCGACTGGCGCAACAGGGGCTCAGCCTCGTTCCAGCGCCCCTGGTCGAACCGCAGTTCCCCCAGGCCGTCCAACACGTAGCCCAGCAGCGAGCGGCCGCTGGCTCCCATCGCTTCCACGGTCTTCCTGGCTTCGAGATACAGTGGTTCAGATTGGTCGAAGCGTCCCTGGACCTCGTGCAGCAGAGCGAGCGTATGCGCACTCTTGACATAGCGCACATCCGGGGGAGGGAAGGCGCGGGACTGCTCCAGCGACGCTACCAGCAGAGGCAGCGCCTCGGTATAGCGCCCGGCATTGAAGGCGCACAAGCCTTGATCGAAATTGTTGTCCCAGCTTGCTGCTTCGGCCGCTGCGAACGGTGGCGCGAGCAGGGTGAGAGTGATGACACAACTCCACCTGCGGCTCATCCAACGAGCCATGACCGCCTCCTTGCTGTTTGGGATCGCGCGCTCTCCGCCGGTGAGTAGCGTCAACCGGCCGGCGTTCCAGTTCTCTAGCGGACAACGTCCGCGCCTCGAGGACTTGCGGGCGAGATCTCAGAGGCCTCAGAAAACAGGTTCCAACGCAGAACTGCCGGCCGCCTCAGCGAGCCGAAAGCGCCACACTGCGCACGTCAAATCCATCCTGACGATGGTCTAAGCATTTTGGTTGCCAATCAGCTTGCCCCGCGAGCGCGAACTGGACGAAAGATGCGAGCGGGAAGGGTAACGACACAAGCGGGAAGGGCAACGATACAGGCGGGAAGCCGAAAGCGCCTTACGAGGCGGCCTGGCTCGATTCCACCTGTTGCTCCGGCCAGGCGGCCCCGATCTTGGCGTTGGCGAGTTCCATTACTTTGGAGCAGCAGCCACTGAGGGAAATACTGATATCGTGCAGCGTGCTGCCGTGGAAACGAACGCGTGGAGCCTGCTTGTGCTCCGGGCAGCGGATGTCACGCAACTTCTCTTCCGTCGCCTGTTTGAACCGTTCGACGCGCACTCTGTCGAAGTCCGTGAGCACCGAGAACATTCTAGCACGGAATTGTTACAAACATGCTATTAGAATGTTGTCGGTTTGACTGCGGTCGCTGAACGTCCGGCGGCTGTACGCCGCGGCGGCTAGCCCCTGCGTCTCCAGGCCGGCTCGTCCACCAGGATTCTCTTGCTCAACGCGCGGAAAGTGAATTCATTGCAAACGCGATTCTGCAGATAGCGCGCGATGTCCTGCCGCTTGCGCGGATTCTCAAGAAACTCCTCGACCTTGGCGTTGAGATCGTCCAGGCTCCGGTACATCACCTCATTGCCGGCCTCGCCCAGGTTGTCGCGGAAGTCCTGCTTGTAGTCGAACAGCCCGAAGCCGCCGCAGGCGAAGATGCCCATGATCTTCGGCGAGACTCCCGAGTTGTAGCCCAGGTTGACCACGTCCACCGTGATGTCGCTGTTCATGAACAGCAGCGGCAGTTCGTTGAAGTAGTCCAGGCATTTTCGGAACCGCATGTGGTACTGATCGCGCAATCGGGAGACGCTGCCCGGCTCGACGAAGTTGCCGTAGAAATCGAAGTCGCGCTGGAGCGCTGTCAGAACGCCCAGGCGCACGTTGGTGTTGCCGACCGTCTCGATCTCCTCGTGCATGAAACCCCAAAAGAACGAAGAGTTCGGCTCCAGGTGCAATCGCTTGCGCGTGGCTGGGTCGAGCGCGTCGATCTCGGTGGTGATCAGGTCCCAGAGGCACTCCGTAAGCCGGCCCTTCTTGGCGGCCTGGACGCGGGCTTCGATAGCCGCCAGCTCCGGCTCCTGGCGGAACGGGAGCGTCTCGGCGGCTTTCAGATAAACATTACCGGCGAACGCCATGCGCGTCCGGAAAGCGCCGGCCGGAGGAGTGCGGTATCCGTAGCGGACATAATTCGGGTATGCGGGCTGAAGAAAAAACCGGACGTCGCGGCGGTCGACAATGCCCAGTCGGTCGAGCGCGGCGATGTGGCCGGTGTCCGGTGAGTAGTGCAGATACAAGGGATGATTCAGCACTCGCTTCATCCGGCGGATGCAGCCGCCGGTCGATTCCTGGGGATGCATCGGCAGCGGCCCGACAATCTGCTGGGGAAGCTGCAACAGGCCGTGGTCCCACAACATCAGCGCAGGAATCTGCAGCACGTCGCGGAAAATATTCTGCTGGTCCGGCACGCTGCACAGCAGCACGTACAACGCGTTGGGGAGCGAGATGGCGACGTCGGGGCGGAAGGATCTCAGCGCCTCGATGGCGTTGCGGACATAAATATCGTTCTGTGTGATGAAGCCGGCCACGTGGAGGTCGAACACTTCCGCGCCCATTTGCCGTAACTCCTCGGCCATCTCGATGGCGAAGTTGTAGTCGATGCCGCCGAACCAGTCGTGGGGCGGCAAGGTCGCGACGATCCGCAAGCCTTCGAGCGGCCTGGTCATCTCTCGGACCATTTCTGGATGAGCATCTTGAGCACAATCCGGGCCACGTGCACAGCGAAGAACGGCAGGCCGAGGATACGGCGGATCATGGGGCGCCTGGGGGGTGGCTGCGGGCCCAGCGCCGCGAGTTCGATCTCCTCGCTGCCGAATACGGCGCGCGCGAGCCGAATTCCCAGCGGTCTGGGGTCTTCCGTCCCGCCATGCGCGCCGGGGATCTCGAAGGTCAATGTCAATTCGGGCGATCTGGACAGAACTTCAGCGGGCAGATGAATGGAGCGCTGGTGCGGTTCGCGTTCCGGGCCGAGAACCCACTCGGCGACGGGCGCGCCGTTGGCTTTCACGCGGACGGCGAGAGTTGGCGAGCTTCCGCCCACGTTGCAGTCGGAGATCACGAAGGCCGCGGGAATGCCGGTGGTGGGCGCATCCTGGAAGGGCACTCTCAAGCTCGCTTCGGACCCGATAGTCCACGATCCGTACGCGTCGGGCGCGGTCCATTGCGATCCCAGGCCGTCTCCGACGAAGGTGATCGAGTCGCCGCCTTCAGCAAAGTCGATCACCTCGCCCAGCCGGCAAGGCTTGGCGCTTTGCGGACTCAGGTACAACCTGGTCAGACGGATGCCCAGCGGCCGCTTGTCCGTTGCGTGCCAGCCGAGTTGCTTGGGGGTCCGCGGTGCATCGACCTGAAAGCAAAAGTTCACCGGCTGCCCGGCCGGCAGCAGAGGCGCCGGTATCAGGATCCGGCGCTGTTCCATGAAGCGGCTGCGGAGGGTCCAGGTCGCCAGTTCGCGTCCGCTCACGGCCACGGTCACGCCCACCTCCGGATAGGCTTCGGTGACGACGGCGTCGGTGATCGTGAACACCGCACTAACGAGACCCTCCGCGTCCGGCGCCTCGAGATCGAGCGTGGCGTGCGGGCCCAGGGTCCAAGTGCCCAGGTCGTCCGGACTTGTCCAACATTCGTCAACCAGGCAGGCGCCATCGCCGCCGCGCGTAAAATCGATGTTCTGGTTGAGCGGGCAGCGCAAGCGGTCCAATCCGGTGAAGGTGATCTGTTGAACTTTGATGCTCAACTCGCGCGGGTCCTCGCTGACCGGCGGCTGGCCTTTGGCGATCAGAATCTGCTGGGCCGATTGCGGGTTCTCAGGGCGGAACTCCAGCCGGCACGCAGCTTTCCCGGCCATGAGGCGCTTCGGCAGGATCACCTTCGCTCGAGTGATCTCGAAGCGCATGTAAATGGTCCAGCGAGCCAGCAGCTCGCCTTCGAAGAAAACCTGGAGGTAGTTGGGCTGGTCCTCGAGATTCAGGAACCCTTCGGTGATGCGGAAGTAAGCGACCAGGTCCCGGTTCAGCGACGGGTCCGGCTGGAATACGATGGCGGCGCGATAGCCGTCGATCCAGGAGCCGGTGTAATCCATCGCGCCCCAGTCACCGTCCTTATAGCGCGCCGGGCGTCCTTGCGAAGTGAGGTCGACGGCGTGCCCCGGCGCCACAACCGGCAGCGAGAGGTCTTCTTCGTCGTAGGCGAAGTAGGAGCGCATCGCGTCTTCGGCAAACTTCCAGACTGATGCTTTATAGAGACGCTCTTCGCCAGGACGCGGCTGGCCTTTGCGCACGTGCGTTGGATAGGGCGTGTCGGCGGCGATCAGGAATTGCGCCATGAATTGCGCGAAGACGTGATGGTTGGCGTTGAGAACCAGGAAATCCGGGACTCGGGCGCCGGTTTTCGAGAGCGCATCGCTTCGCTCGGCGCATTTTTCCAGGCAGCGCGCCACCGCGCCCAGGCTATAGCGCAGGTCTCTAGGCCAATCCGTCACGCGCGCGGCGTTGGCAAGGTTCGAGCCGGCGGGATCGAGGCCGAAATCGAAGATCAGCAGATCCTGGTTCGCCAGTAGTTGATCGTACAGCCCATCCGCGCCGGACGCGCCTGGGATGGGGCTGGCGCCAGGCGGCGCGCCTCCGGCAGTGAGCAGATCCGCCGCGTACTGCAGCGGGTAGCGGAATCCCATCTGCTCAACGCATCGAGCCGTCAGATCCAGCATGCGCGGATTATTGCCCACGTAAGCAAACCGCGCCTCCGGCGGATACACGGTGAGGTTTCCAGCCACGTACGGTAGGGCGTGCTCCTGCTGGTAGAAGACGTAGTTCCGCAGATCATTCGCGTTGGATTGATAGGCCCATTCGGACGGCGTGCTCAATGTATGCTCCAATGCACACACAAAACGCGCCGCAGGATCATGAGTGAAATCGAGTTCCTCGATAACCTCTCCAGGCGCTCCCCAGGTTTCAGCCTGGTGATGCGCCACCGGATCTTCGACGCTATAAACGAATTGCTGCAGGCTGTTCTCCAGCTTGATGTCGAGCCGGTGTGCCAGAGTAGCTACGCGCGTATGATCGCAGTGGTAAGCTTTCACCCTGTGGCCGAGGCTCTCGGTGCGGCTTCCGTAAAAGAGGTACAGGCGCTTGCACATGTTCGAATCGGCGTGCCAGCCGTGGATCATGCGCTCGTCGAAACCGTGCATGTCGAACAGCGCCTGGCGCGGCGCGAGTTGAAAATCCCCCGGTGAATCGAAACGCATGAAGGGAACGCGCAGCGCCACTTCTTCCAGGTGCAGCTTGGGGCCCAGCTCCTCGCACAGGCGCATGATCGCGCGCGGGTCGCTGCGGGGAAAGGACTCCCACAGAGGCTCGGGCAAATCGAAGCGCGGCGTGACATACTGTCCATCCGGCAAGTCTTGCACCGCGGCGGCCAAGCTGGAGAACCCCGGGCGCGGAAGGAAAATCATGTCGGAATTGGTGAACAGCACCCAACGGTTGTGCTGGTTCGATCGTCGAATCGCGACGTTGCGGGAGTGAGGTTCCAGTGCGTACAGATGAGTGGGACCCACCAGGCGCGCATGCAGCTCCGGCCGCACGCGAAAAACGCGCAGCCTGGATTTAGCTTCCGGCGTCAGCGTGTCATAAATGGCTTCGATGAAAGTGGGCAGGTCGTTGGGCGTGTTGTAGTCCACGAACAGAATCTCGTCGTCGGGCTCACCGAGCACTTCGGCGATGCAGTTCAGGCTGATGGCGGCGCGCTTGTGAAGGTTGTAGCCGTGCGAGTCGTTGCGCCCGTACAGGATGACCGAGATCATTCCGGCAGGACCGTTTCGCGCAAATCGAAATCGGCCAATCCCCAGTCTTCGTGATTGAAGACCATGGGCGACTTGAGGCGGCTCATTTGGGCAGCCCAGCCCAGCACCTCCTCGTTGTCGACGAAGGAAAGCCCGCGGGCGCGGATGCGTTCGAACAACTGCGCCTGGCCCTCCGGCGTCCAGCCCGACCCGGTGGCGTGCTCGATGTGGTAGATACGCATCGGCTCGGTGAGCATCTGCTCGGGCACGCCGCCGTAGTGCGCCGCGACGCACAAAATGGAGTCTAGGTTCATCGAGAACAAATCGAATTCAGGATAGCCGCGCAAGTCGAACCAGTGCTCGCGCGCCATGAGCGTGAAATCACCGCAGGCGTTGGTGTGGACGAATGCGGCGCTGTTCGCGCCCGGAGTCTCGGTCCAGTCGCACCCGTAGGCGCGCAATGGACCGGTGGCAGCCAGTTCCAGCACGTGTGTGCGCCCGGGCTCGAGATTCAGATCCAGACGGTGGACGGTGCGGCAGTGCACCTGGGATGCGGCCAGAGTTTTTCCGTTCCCATCGCGAATCTCGAACTCGACGGCCGGAGAAGGCTGGAGATCGATGAACAATGGCCTGGCATCGCCATCCGGAGCGCGCACTACCAGCTCGGCGGGACTCGAGGCCAGCATGGAGTCCGTTTCCGGATCCCAGCGCCAGCCAGCGCCCCAGGGCTGCGACAGGACCGCGACCGGACTGGGCGCTGAGCCAGCCCAGCCGCACCAAAATACTTTCAACTCCGCGGCTTCGCCACCCGCGAGGCCAATCCGAATGATTTGAGTGCGGCCAGCCTCGCGCTGTAGGGGAATTCGCAAGAAAGCCAGGCGCGCCACGCGCTGCTTGGCGATCACGCGCTCGCTGGAATCGAGCAGCATCACATCCAGCGGCGTGGCGTCCGCGCTCGGTTCCACCTGGAGCCCCAGCTCGCTCGAAATGCTCGCGGAAGACGAGACGATTACTTCCGCTCGGTCGCGGGCGCGCCGGAACGATTCTCCGCGATAATCCTCCAGCGGTTGCCAGCCTGCGCCTGGCGACAGTCCGGATCCGGAGGGAAAAATATCTTCTCCGGGCGGGCATGCGGCATGAAACGACATCCGCCGCTTGACGATCGAGAACGAATGGCGCGTCAGGCCCACGAACCCGCGATATTCGATATACATCTTCAGCCAGCGCTGCAGGCGCGGGGAAACCGGCACGGTAAGCTTCACCAGACGCCCGCCCTTAGCCAGCCGGTCGATCAGATGCTGGAGCGCGAACCAGGACGACACGATGAAATTTCTTCCGCCCACCGGCGTCAGGGCGGCGGAATCCGAACCGGCGCGCGCGCCCGGTCGCTGTTCCCAGGCGAAACGAAAGGCGCGGAAGTTCAAGATCCGAGGGTCCTGCTCGGTCGGCAATCCCCTGTTGCGCACCCGGAACCACAACCGCGCCGGCAGCGGCGAGGCCAGCGGCAAGCGCAGCCGGCTGCGGCGACTTACGTTGACGTGCGCGAGCACTTGGAAATCTTCGCGGACCACTTCCAGATCCAGAGCCGCGTTGCCGGTTCCTGGTCCAGGCTCCAGCTCCACCACCAACGCCGAAACGTTCTCCGGAGGTGTCTCGAGCAGCAGTTCAGCGTGCTGCCCGGCCCAGCGGAACGGCTCCTGCGCCGTGTAGCGTTCCACAGGCAGCCAGCCTCTGCCGAAAAGCAGGCCGGAATCTTGTGCGGCGATATCACCGGCTCTCAAGATCGGCCGTCCGTCCGGCGAGACGTTGTATGTTCCCTCGCGCACGTTGACGCGGATCAGGTGCGTGCGGCAGTACTCTAGCTGTTGTACGAGCGGCGCCTGCCCGGGGACGTCGCTCATCGCGTCATGCCGGTCGATGCGGTACATCCGATCCTTCTCGAGCCTCTGCTCCGCCAGGAAGCCGGCCAGCTCATCGGAGAACAAAATGTCGATATTGGTAGCCAGCGCGAACCGCCCGCGGGCCCGCCGCAGGCCGGCATTCTTGGCCAGCATCTGATATAAGGGCAGCGCGCCGGCGTGCTGGAAGGTTCGGTGCAACTCCGGCGGGACTTCAATGAAACGCACGCTGCACGGCCCAAAATCGTGTGGCCACTGGAGGGCCCGAGCCAGACGGGGCCGGTCGGGCGGAGGATTCCACTCGACGATGATCAGCTCCGACGGAATTTGGAAGCGGCGAGCCTGCGCGATCCAACCGCTCACGAAGAGCTGCATCCGCTGGAGAAGATTGCCGCCATGATCGTCGTTGCGAGCCGTGACCACCAGCGAAAGATATGGATCACCAGCTCCAGCCATTACGTGGGGGTGGCCGTCAGACACAAGTGCCAACCAAATGCCCGCTCGAGAGCGCGAAAGAAAAACGTAGGCATCCAGCGAAAATACCAGACCACTCTGTATCGGTATTGCACGTATTCGGGAATGCTGTAGGGGAAGATGTGGTCTACCATGACGTTCGTGACGCGGAAGCCATGGCTCTCCAGCCAGCGCCTTCCTTGAGTGCGCGAGTAGCTGTAAGTGACCGGGCAGCCGGTTTGGGCTTCCGAGTATTCGGCGATCAGCCGGTCCAGCTTCCAGAACTGGCCCTTGCCGTAGACGAACAGTATCCAGAGCACTTTCCAGGACCACCGGTTGTACACCATGATTTTCACCGTGCTCTGAGCGTCCACATACTTGCGGATCTCCTGGAGTACGCGCTCGGGGCGAGGCGTGTGGTGAATCACGCCGAAAGAGTACACCAGGTCGTAGCGCTCCCGGGGCACAAACTCGCTGAGTCTCTCGGCGTCGGCTTGGATAAAGCGCACTCGATCGCTCAAGCCGAAGACTTGGGCGCGCTGCCGGGCCACCTCCAGCGATTTCTCCGTCAGGTCAACGGCCGTGACCTCGGCGCCGTGCCGCGCAAAACTGATTGTGTCCGTACCGATGCCGCAGCCGATCTCGAGAACCTTCTTGCCCTTCCAGCGCTCGAATTCGGCAAACCGCGGGATATGGGACTCCACCAAATATTTTCGAGCCTCGACTTCGTCGAAGTATTCGCGCGATCCCACCGGTTTGGGCGAGTGCCGGATATTGCAGGGGCGGGAATTCCAGTAATCGCGGACCTTGGTGAGCGGGATGTCCGTAAAAGACGCTGGGGTCTTCATCGTTCCTTGCGGCCCTGCTTGTCAGGCAGAGGAATTTTGATTATAACCGGCGGATGCGGCGGTTCGCGCAATATTCGCGGCTCTTTGTCAGAGCTTGGATTCCATCCTCGTTTGCATTCCATCCCAGAAACTGATGGTTCCAGCGAGGTCTCGCTCGGGAAGGAACAGCGGGCTAGGCCGTGCAAGAGGGTCACCCGTGGGTAGCGTTCACCGCAGGGGGGCAAGCGCCGTTTGATGGCGCTCCCAGTCCTGCTGAGGCACTAAGAGGGCGCCGTCGAAAACATCCACCTTCGCGGTCGCGTCACCGTCATTGAAAATCATGAGATATGTTGTGTCGCGAAGATTTGGCATCTTCAGCGCAACATCGATTGGCTCGCTACTTTTTAAGATCGAGGCTCGGGTCCGGTTGCGGATCCCGAGGTTGCCATTGTAGGCTGCCAAGCCGATTCGTCCGTAGTCCACTTTCAGCCGCAACTGAAGCCAGCAAGGCGTCGCAACCGCAGCGCCGTGTTGGACAGGGATCGCGAGCGCAAACGCTCCGCGCGAGCTCGGGACCCGAACTGTGAAAGGCGGCGCTCCGCCGAGCCGGACTCCGTGAGGTGTTTGGGCGTCGGAGAGTCTGAGCACCTGAGTAAGCCGCACGCCGTCTCCAGGCGGCGTCATTTCCCCAGGCACACCGACGCCGATATAACCGGGCAGATCCTCCAGGTTGCGATCGAAATAGATCGGCTGGCCCTCACGCCGAAGTGAATCGACAAGCGCTTCTTTGTTGGCCAACTGGAGGGTCCCGTTGACTCTGGAGACTTCGCGGCAGGACCGGGCGATCCAGCCGGCCGGCTCCGCGGCGCGCCTGGGCGTCAAAACCGTCACCATAACCGCGGACTCGCCGGGGGCGCGCATCGGAAGAGGAAGCACAACTGCGAATGCGCCCGGCCAGCGTTCCCTCCAATTCTGGTAGGCGAGCGCCGGTGACATCGGACAAGCGGCTGAAAGCACCTGAAAGTCTCCTTCGGCTTGTTGCTCGAACCGGTAGACTTGGCCGTTGCGGGCGGCATAGCCGATTACTTGAGGCGTCTCGCGGGCGCTCAGCAGCACCGTCTGGAGTTGCGGATTCGTCTCGCCAACATAGAAGCCTCGCAACTTGAGAACGCCACTCGCATACCAGGAACTGATCGTGCCGCCGTTGAGCGAAGTGTCGCTCATGTGCGGGTAGTCGGCGACGGCGTCGAAATTGGCGAAATAGGCAGCGGGCTCGTAGGGCACAACTCCCAGCATGTCTGACTCGATATCCCACCAGTAGTCCGCCCCGGAGGAGTACCAGGCTCCCAGCCGGCCTGCGACGCTGGCGCGCGGCCCCAAGATCGAGCGTGCGGCCGCGCGTGCCAGATCCCCCTCGTGCACGTGGGGCTTGGTAGACAATGACACCGCTGACAAGACCGGGTTGCTGGTAACAAGATAGAGAACGAGCAACACCGTCGCGAGGGGCATGTACGCTTTCTTGAGTCCAACAATTCGACTGCGGGCCACAAGACCATCGCCCAGCGTGAGCACAGCGATGCTGATTGCCGCCGTGAACCAGGCGATTTCGTGCAACAAATACTGAGGCTGTTTGTGAGACGCGAACACGAAGACGAAAAGCTGCAATGGCAGCGCCGCCAGCGCCAAACCGCGTGTGGAACGGATCAGCGACAGCGCCACCGTGGAGAAGACCATCAAGGGGACGCCCAGGCCGAGCGGTTTCCGGACCAGCGCCGGAATGTTTGCGGCGTGTGCCCAAGTTTTGTACAGTTCCAGGTGCGCGCTTACCGAGGCCGCGACGCCGCCGCTGCCTTGGTTGTCTGCGATGGCCGTCAAAATTTTTGGAGCATGCGGGAGCAGGTATAGGCCAAGGTATGGGATTCCGAACAAGCACCCGCCGCCAACCAGCGCCAAAACGCGCGAGCGGGCCTGCTTCCAGCCGAGACGCTGGATGGCCCACACGATGTAGACAGCCACTCCCAGAAAAGAAAACCCAGCGTAATAGTGCACGCCAGAAGCCCAAGTCAGCAGGAAAGCTCCGGCAAACAGTCGCGCCCGGTTCCAATTCGCGAGCCGGCCAGACTCGATCAGCACCAAGCCGGCCAGCCACGCAGCGTGCACCTCGCCTTCGGGCCGTGTCCCGAAGCAGGTCGCAATGTTGTCACCTGTAAGGATCACAAACCCGATCGAAAACAAAAGCCCGAGTTTCACCGCAGGCGGAAAAGCGCTACGTACAATTGCGATGATCGCCAGCAGAAAGAAGAGAACCGCCGGCGTGGCTTCGGCATAGTACCAGGTGAACCCGAGACGGCACAGCAAGCCGATCAGGCCTACATGCAGAGGTGGATGCGTGATGACTGGCTGGTCGAAGTAGATGCCATGCGGGTAGGCCGGGTAAGTCAGCTTGCCGAAGTGGGCGAGCATATAGCTCGGGTTGTAGAAGGTGAGTTCATCCATGTCGCCATTCCGGTCCGTGAAATACGCGGCCAAGAGAACGAATAAGGTTACCAGGCAGGCGAAGATGAGAACAGCCCGTTGCGATGGGCGCGCTGGTGTTGGAGGCTGGATCACGAACCGGGCCTGCACGGCCTTGAGAATCGCCGGGAAAGAAGCTTGTGCCGTAATTCGACTCACCTTATTCGCTCCGTCTCAGCATATTCGGCTTGATCCGAAATGTGACGCGGTCTGATGCTGCCCGAACGTCTGTGTAATTCGGCCTGCCGGCGCGGCGGAAACGACTCCCACACGCTGGCAGAAGGTCGTCTTTTCGCGTCGATCGGCTTCGTTACTGCCAATTAGACAAGTATTATGCCGTTCGTGGCCGATCGCCGGAGCCGAAAACCACAAAAGTCATGCTTTTTGATTATTTGAACCAGTATACACCCGATATCGTTCATTGCCCGGCTTTCGGACGATTCGGCAGCCGCAGGGCTGTGCCGGATGTCGTACTGGGGCGGTCAGGATTAGCGGCGAGATCCAGCGTCGCAGCGGACACTCATGGGATCGGCAGCAAGCGACGGCAGCGCCGGAAGGCGCGCGGACGCCGGGCGCGGCAGTTGGCCGGTCTCGATTTGCTTCTGGAGCAGTGGAACGAGTTGCTGAAACACGATCCAGGCCTTCACGCGCTCGCCGGTGTCGGTCATGTGGATCGCGTCCACGAACAGATTCGGATCCTGCGGCAGCATCCCGGCGACATCCAGATAAGGGATCTGGCGCGACTCGGCGTAGCGCCGGAAAACGCGATTCTGGAAATCGGCCAGCCGGCGGATCTCAGAATAGCGCAGCGGCCACAGCACCGTGTTCAATTGTTTGTAGATGAAGGCGTGCCGCGTGGCGGAGAGCGGCAGGCCATCGCGCGCGAGCCACTCGAAGGAGCATAGCGCCAACTGGGCGCCGTTGGGTTTGAGGCTGCGGCGGATCGCGTCCAGGTCTTTAACGATCGTGGTGAGATGCAGCGGTAACTTGGGACCGTCCACATTCGGATTCTGCTCGCTGACGCCCACCGGCCAGATGAGAACGTGCAGAGGCTTGCGCGGCTCGTCCAGAGAGCTGAAGCCGTTCAGCACGCGATCCAGCAGATTGCCGAGCGCGAGATGACTTCGAATCGCGGCCGGGACGATGTGCGCGGCCATGGGATCGCGCGCGTCAATCTGCTGGCGCGACGCGATCGGCGGCACCAGCATGCGGCCGGGATCGAATTGGTTGGCGCCCTCGTAGTACACCGCCCAGTCTGGATCCAGAGGCCGCAGTTCATCGCGCACGATGGAGACGAAGTCTTGCGAGTTGAGACCTTCGCGCCCGGCATTGAGCACTTCGAATCGGACGTCGTAGCGGTTGGCTTCGGCAAAGCGGTTGAGCCAATACACGACACGTTCCGGAAACGAAAACGGATAGTTATGATTGTTGACCGTCGTGGATGCACCCAGGAACGCAATCCGAATGGTTTTGGCCGGCTTGATCAAGGTTAGCGGCGGCCCGCGCAGCCCGAATTGATTGGTGACCAGCCCCCCAAACGTCGTCGTGCTCGGCGCGAAACGATAGTGCGGACGAAGGTCGCCTCCGGGCGGATCGAAAGCCAGCACGGTTTCCGGATAGTTCCGGAACATGCTGTTGGGCGAACAGCGCTCGCTTTCCACGTATTTCCGGTTCCAGATGTAATCAGCCTGCGGTCCGTAGAGACCGCGCCGTTCAAAATCCCTATAGCGCTCGATGCGCTGCGGGCTGACCGGCGTGCGGGTCGCGAGCGGCGGCGGATCGTCACCGAACCACTTGCGGTCCGTGCCGGGAACTGCGGGCATCGCGGCGATGTAGCGCGCGGCTTCGCTGACCTCGAGCGGCTTGTCGGTTACGACCGGCGCTCCGGAGACAACCGGCGCCGGGTCCTTCGCGTCGCGCGGCCCGAACGGCGTAAACAGCCGCAAGCCCGCCTCCGAGATCAGCAGGGCAATAACGATCGAAACCAGCGCCAGCAGGATGGCTTTCTTATCGAGCTTCAACCGCGTTGCCTCGCCGCGCTAACTCCCGCGCTCCCTTGAGAAACCACTCGCCTGCAAACCGCAGCGGCTTGCGCCGGTTGTACCACAAGCCCACCGGCAGGCTCGCCAGGTATTTCCAAGCCGTGTATCGCAGCGGCTCGAAGAATTGATCCCGGTGATCCAAGCGATACGCCGTGTAACCGACGATCCAGGAAAGCGGCACGTAACCGTAGTGCCGCCTCAGCAGGCGCATGGAAGCCTGAAAAACCTCCTCGCGCTCGTAAATCGTCTTCGAGCCGCGATGCATGCGCGAATTCGCCAGGTACTGTGGAATCGATTCGAACCGGCATCCAGCCTTGGCCATACGGATCCAAAGATCGTAGTCGAAGGATCTTTCGACATTCGGATCCAACTCCCAGCGGCGATAGGCCGAGGCCCGAATAAACGCCGCCGGCTGGCAGAGGAAGCAATCCCGTTCCAGGACTTTCGGGTCGAAGGCCAGCGTCGGATACCGTTCGATCACCGCGCCCTTCTCATCGATCCACCAGCCTTCGCCATAGACCACATCGGTCGCCGGATGCTCCTGCAGATACTGCACCGCCGTGCGCACCGCACCCGGAAGGAGGCTGTCATCGGCGTTCAACCAGGTGAGAATTTCGCCGCTCGCGCGCCGCAGGCCCTGAAACGCCGCGTCGCAAGGCCCACGATCCGGGCCGGAGGTGTACGTCAACTGGCTTTCATATCGCTTCAGAATGTCGAGGCTGCCGTCGGTCGAGCCGCCATCCACCACGATGTACTCAATGCGCCCGTAGTCCTGATTGAGCACGCTCTCGATCGCCTCCGGCAGGTAACGCGCCATGTTGTAGCAAGGCGTGACGATGCTGACGAGAGGCACAGCGGGAGGATTCACAGCCAAACTTCAATATACAGCAGCCCTTGCGGCGATCTGCCCTCGCCTGCGTAGCCAGCGCGCTACGGCTGCGTTCCGCCGTTGCTCATCGCTCCCAGATCCGCGAGCAGCCTTTGAACCAGCGCCGGCGATCCCTCGAACAGGTCCGTGGGCACACGCACGTAACTCACGATTTGCCGGTAGAGTTCGGCCTCCAATTGGGAGTTGATGCCCCAACCGGCGAGATATTGGAGCCGCAGATCTTTGTCGCGATTGAGTTGCGCGCCCTGGATCCACGCGCTCAAGTCGGAACGCCGTCCGGCATAGGTCGCGAGCAACTCCCGCGGCGAATAGACGCCCACGTCCTGCAAGGACTCGGCGACCCGGGCATAATCCGGTCGCCGGAAGCGCCGCTCGACCTCGTCCAGATTGATCTTGAGCGGATCGGCCTGGCCCAGAAACACCATGTCGTAGCCTTCGCCGAGCCGGGTGTTGGCCCAGATGGTCCCGTGCGGGAAGGCTTCGAAGAAAGTGGCCAATTCGCTCTTCACTGTCGCGGTGTCGCTTTCGTACAGTGGCACATATAACGTGAACATGCCGCCTGGATTCAGGTGCTGCTTCACGACGTCGAAATATTCCTTCGAGTACAGCGCCGCTGTGCCCTTGACAAAAACATCCAGCGGGTCGGACGCGATGATGTCGAACTTTTCAGTGGTCGTCAGGACATAATGGCGCGCATCGTCATAGATAATGCGCGTGCGCGGATCGTGCATCACGTTGTAGTTCTCCTTGCCGAAATAGCGCGTGGACGTGGGTGGGATGACGGGCTCGATTTCGCAGATGGTAATCTTCTGAATCCCTGGATAACGCGTGAAGGTGCCCGCCGAGACGCCCGCGCCGAATCCGATGCCGAGCACCGAGTGCGGGTTGGGGTGCAGCAGCGCCGGGAGATGTCCCACCATCCGCTGCAGCTTCATGTCGAACGGTTCGGTGGTCGCTTCCACGTGGCCGTTGACATCCACCTCCAAGGAGCCATCCTGGCTGATGGAAATCGCGATCGAAGAATTCCTCCCCTCGGCGGTGTAGAGAATGTTCGCCGACCCGATGGCGGTGGCCACGCGCCGGCCGTATGCAATCAGTTCGCCGGGAATCGGGTGCATCTTCCAGGCCAGCGCCCCCGCCAGCGCGATGGAAGCAGCCAGGCCCGCAGCGAGCGCTGCCGCCCGGTTTCGCCAGACGTACGGCGCCAGCACGATCACCCCGCTCAGCGCCGAGAGCGCGAGCAAAACACGCTGCGACTGGAGCGTTCCGATCCAGGGAATCAGCGCCAGGCTCACCGTCAACGCGCCGGCGATCGCCCCCAATGTATTGGCGGCGTAAATACCTCCCACCAGCCGTCCCGGTTCTTTTCCGAACGGCGCAGCGGCGGCGAAGGCCAGCGGAAAACTTGCGCCCCACAGAAGGGCCGGCGGCAGGATCGCCCACAGGCAGCGCGCCATATCCAGCTCCAGCGTTCGCCAGGGCGTGGTGTAGAGCAGCGCCGGCCAGTGTGGCAGCGACTGTGCGATCGCGTAGGCGGTCCAGGCGATGCCGAGCGCCAGCAGAATCTGGCACCAGCCCAACGCCAGCCGCGGCTTCACCCATCGCAAGAGCCAGGATGCGGCCGCGCTCCCGAGCGCCAGGCCGATCAGAAACACCGCCAGGATGATGGAAAACACGTACACCGTCGCGCCCAGCATCATGCCCATCAATCTGGTCCACACCACTTCGGCGCCCAGCGCGCAAGTCCCCGACAACGCGATGGCGCTGTAGATGGTCCAGGAAGGTCCGGAACTGCCGGTGGTTGTCTGCGCCACGGCGTCGCCCGTCTCCTCGGCTGCCGCGCCGGCCGGCGCTCGGGCGGCGAGCGCATAACTGATTGCCGCAACTGCGAAATTAATTGCCGCCGCCACAGACGTCGCGATCTCGACATCATAAGTCCGCAACAGGTAGAAGCCTGCCAGCAGGCACCCGAAGACTGCTCCCGCTGTGTTTCCCCCATACAGAAGTCCCCACCACGACACGCCCCGCGGACTCCGATCCACCCACCGCACGATCGCCGGCAGCGACGCCCCCATCAGCACCGTGGGCGGCAGCAGACAAACGGCCGCGATAAGACCGCGCAATAGCATGCCCGGCAAACCGTGGCCGACTCCCGCGATGTAAACGCGGTCGATGAAGGGAATTCCGATCAAGACCAGAATGCCGAACAAGCCGATCCCCGCCTCCAGCGCAGCGTAGACCCGCAACGGGTGCCGGCCCGCCAGCCGCATCCTTGGCAGACCGATGCTCCCGATGCACAACCCTCCCATGAAGGTCGCCAGCAGCACTCCGAGCGAAACCGCGGTGGAACCGATCGCCAGTTGCAGCAACTGGTACCACACGATTTCATAGATCAGCGCGGAGCAGCCGCTGCCGGCGAACAGAAGCAGCAGCAGGGGAAGGGAACGCGAGGTCTTCATGGCTTCAGGTAGAGGTGACTGAATCACATCATCCTCGCACATTCTTGCTTCGCTCGGCAGGCAGTGCATGAGATTTGGGAATTTTAGAGAACGTATACATGCTGTAGACACTTAGAGTTGCAAGGATAAATATGAAGTCTTTCTGCATTGCCGGGCGATAGCTCCAAAGGGCTACTAACCTTGCGGCTCGCGCGATCATCTTTACATGCACAGGCTATAGCTGCGTATGTGGATCGTTCGACTTGCGCTCCGGCGCCCCTACACCTTCGTGGTGATGTCGCTGGCCATTCTGCTGATTGGGATCGCGGCCATCGTCAGCATGCCGGTGGACATTTTTCCTTACATCGACATCCCGGTCATCAGCGTAGTCTGGTCTTACAGCGGCATCTCGCCGGACGACATGGAGAAGCGCGTCGTCACCGTTTTCGAGCGCGCCATGACCAGCAGCGTCAACGACATCGAGCACATCGAATCGCAATCCTACACCGGAGTCTCCGTAGTTCGCATCTACTTCCAGCCCAAGGCCAAACCGGAAATGGCGATGGCACAAATTACGGCCCTGGCCACGTCGATCATCCGCGGCATGCCGCCCGGAATTTTTCCTCCGGCCGTATTGAAATACGATGCATCCAGCGTTCCGGTGCTGCAGCTCGGCCTGGAGAGCAAGACTCTGAGCGAGCAGGCCATCCAGGACCTGGGGCAAAACTTCATTCGTACGCCGCTGGCCACGGTGCAAGGCGCGGCGGTTCCATCGCCCTACGGCGGCAAGCAGCGCCAGATCATGGTGGATCTCGACCCGGCTCAGATGTATGCCAAGCAGGTGTCCGCCACCGACGTCTCGAACGCCGTGAGTCTCCAGAACCTCATTTTGCCGGCGGGCGACGTGAAGATCGGAGACCGCGAATATCAGGTGCGGCTCAACAGCAGCCCCCAGATCCTGGCCGAGATGAACAATCTTCCAGTCAAAACGGTCAACGGCGCGACGATATATCTGAAGGACGTTGCCAACGTGCGGGACGGCTTCGCGGTGCAAACCAACGTGGTGCGCACCAACGGCACGCGCGGCGCGCTGCTGAGCGTGATGCGAAACGGACAAGCCTCCACACTCGCCATCGTGAATGCGGTGAAGGACGCGCTGCCGAAGATCCTGGCGGGGCTGCCTCCCGAGTTGCATGTGCGCGAACTGTTTGACCAGTCGCTGTTCGTACGCGCGGCGATTTCCGGTGTGCTGAAGGAATCCGTCAGCGCCGCCATCCTTACCGGGTTGATGATCCTGCTCTTTCTGGGAAGCTGGCGCAGCACCGTCATCGTGTGCATTTCCATTCCGCTCTCGATTCTGGCCTCCATCGTGGTTCTGAATCTCATGGGCCAGACCATCAACGTCATGACCCTGGGCGGGCTGGCGCTGGCGGTCGGAATCCTGGTGGACGACGCCACGGTGACCATTGAGAACATACATCGCAATCTGGGCATGAAGAAGCCGCTGGTGCGCGCGGTGCTGGACGGCGCCATGCAAATTGCCGTTCCGGCGTTCGTTTCCACTCTGTCCATCTGCATCGTTTTCGTGCCGGTGCTGTTGCTGAGCGGCGCCGCCAAGTATCTGTTCACGCCGCTGGCGCTGGCCGTAGTGTTCGCGATGCTGGCATCCTACCTGCTCTCCCGAACTCTGGTGCCGACCATGGTGCATTTCATGCTCAAGCCGGAGGTCGACATGTACCGGCGGGGAGAGCACGGCGAAGACGGGTCCACGCAAGCGCATCCTTTGATCTGGCGCATTCACTTCGTGTTCAATCGCGGGTTCGAGCGTTTCCGCGCCGCTTATACGGGCCTGCTGGACTGGGCTTTGGACCACCGGCCCGGCGTGCTGGCGTTATTCGTTGTGTTCACCATCGGATCGCTCGGTCTGATCTATCTGGTGGGAAGCGATTTCTTCCCCGCCGTCGATTCCGGGCAAATCCGGCTGCATGCCCGCGCGCCCGCCGGCACGCGCATCGAGAAAACCGAGATGATCTTCGCGGACATCGAAAATGTGGTTCGCGACATCATTCCGGCCGGCGAACTGGACACCATCCTCGATAACATCGGGTTGCCTTACGGCGGATTCAACCTCGGGTTCAGCGACAACCCCAACATCAGCGTCAGCGACGGCGACATTCTGATCTCACTCAAGCGCGATCACACCTCGACAGAGATCTACACCGATCGCCTGCGCAAGGCGCTGCACGGAAAATTTCCGGACGTCACCATTTACTTCGAAGCCGCCAACATCACCAACCAGATCTTGAATTTTGGCCTGCCGGCGCCGATCGACGTGCAAGTGACGGGGCGGGATGCAGCGCCGAACTACAAAATCGCGCAACAACTGGCCGAGCAGATCGCCCGCATTCCCGGAACCGCGGACGTGCACATCCATCAGGTTCTGGACGCGCCGGAGCTGCGTGTGAACGTGGACCGCACCAAGGCCGGTGAGATCGGCCTCACGCAGCGCGACGTCGCCAACAGCATGCTCATCTCGCTGAGCGGCACCGGCCAGGTGGCGCCCAACCAGTGGCTCAACTGGGCCAACGGCGTGAACTACCAGGTGCTGGTGCAGACGCCGCAGTACAAGATCGATTCCGTGGACGCTCTGATGCGAACGCCCATCGTTGCCGCCAGCGGCTTGGTTTCGAACACGCCCGGCGCCATGGCTGGAAGCGCGAACGCGACCAGTTCCTTCACCGGCGCCGCGCCCAACCAGGCATCGCAGGCCTACGGCAACCCCGGCGCTTTGCCGTACGCGACCCAGCTACTCGCCAACCTCGCGACGGTAAATCATAGCAGCACCACCGAGATTGTGAACCATTACAACGTGCAGCCGGTCTTTGACGTTTACGCCAACGTCGACCGGCGCGATCTGGGCGGAATCGCCGCGCAGGTGGAAAAAATCATGCAGCAGACTCAACTGCCGCGCGCCAGTTCGCTGATGCTGCGCGGCCAAGCCGCCACCATGCGAACCTCCTTCCAGAGGCTCGGTCTGGGACTCATCGCGGCGGTGGTTCTGGTATATCTGTTGATGGCGGTCAATTTTCAATCCTGGGTGGATCCCCTTATCATTCTCAGCGCCGTGCCGGGCGCGCTGACCGGCATCCTGTGGATGTTGTTCGCCACCCAAACCACCTTCAGCGTCCCGTCGCTGATGGGGGCGATCATGTGCATCGGTGTGGCCACCGCGAATAGCATTCTGATGGTGGTGTTCGCCAACGACGAGCGGCTGGCCGGCCACGGAGTGCGCAGCGCGGCCCTTTCAGCGGGCTTTACGCGCCTGCGGCCTGTGCTGATGACGGCCCTGGCGATGATCCTCGGCATGCTGCCCATGTCGCTCGGCCTCGGCGAGGGCGGCGAACAGAATGCACCGCTCGGCCGCGCGGTCATTGGCGGTCTGGCGATGGCGACATTGACCACGCTCTTCATCGTGCCTATCATCTACACGTATATGCGCAAGCGCCCGCCCGTTGATTACGACAAACGCATCGAGGAAGAAGAGCACGAATGGACCGAAAAAGAACTAGGGGTGTATTAGGTGCGGCAAGAATCTGAACATCCCGTGGAAATGGGGCCGAGCACGGAGGCGCAGCTTCGCGCCGAGGTCGAGCGGCTGAAGCGCCAACTGAATGAGCAGAAGCATCCGCAGTCCGCGCTCTCGCATCCGCCGCGCCCTTCCGGCAAGATGATTCTGGCTCTGCTGACGGCGGGCGCTGTGGCGGTTGTGGCGGCCTTCTTCCTGGGCTACATTCCGCGGCAGCGCCGCGAGCTGCAGTTGGTGGCTGAAGCCGACGTGCGCCACGAGTCGCTGCCGGAAGTGACCTTTGCGGTCGCCATCCGCGCCGAGGCCCACGGCACGCTGGTGCTGCCCGGCAATATCCAGCCGGTTACCGAGGCGCCGATTCTGGCGCGCGCCGAAGGCTACGTCAAGACTCGTTATGCGGACATCGGCGATCGCGTCACGGCCGGCCAGCTCCTGGCTGAGATCGAAGCGCCGGACCTGGATCAGCAAGTCCGGCAGGTGCAAGCGGCGGTGCAGCAGGCGCAGGCCGATCTCGAGCGCGCTACCGCCGCATTGGAACAAGGCAAAGCCAACGAATCGCTGGCGCAAGTCACCGCAGTCCGCTGGGAGAATCTCCAGCGCCGCGGCGTGGTTTCGAAACAGGAAAACGATCAGTACCAGGCACAGTATCAGGCGCAGGCCGCCAATGTCCGGGCGCTCGATCGCGCCGTCGCGGCCGCGCGGGGAAACCTGGCCGCGGCCCAAGCCAATGTCGCGCGTCTTTCCGAGTTGCAAGGTTACCTGAAGGTGCGAGCGCCGTTTGCCGGCGTGATCACGGTACGCAACGTCGACGTGGGTGCGCTGGTCAACACCGGCAATACCATGCTGTTCCGCATCGCCCAGACCAACTTGCTTCGCACCTACGTGAACGTTCCGCAAGCCAACGCCTCCGACCTGCGCGTCGGCCAGACTGCGTATGTCAACACCGCGGAGCTGCCCGACCGAAAGTTTTCCGGCACTGTCACACGAACGGCCAACGCCCTAGATCCCGCCACTCGCACCCTGCTGGCGGAGGTGCAGCTTCCCAATGCGGATGGGCGGCTGCTGCCGGGCATGTACGTTCAAGTCGATCTGAATCTTCCACGCAAGGATCCGCCGCTGCTGATCCCCAGCGACACGCTGGCGCTGCATCCGGAAGGCACAGTAGTGGCGGTGCTGGATGCGGGCGACCAGGTTCACTTCCAGCGCATTACGGTGGGCCGTGACCTTGGCGATCGCATCGAAGTGCTGTCCGGGCTCACCGAAGGCCAGCGCGCCATCGTGAACCCGAACGATTCCGTGCGGGAGGGCGTCAAGGTGCATCCCATCCCGGCGGCTGCGGGCGCTACAAAGCGCCGCTGAATGTGGCGCGCACTCCGGCGTGCTGCGTTCCCAGGAGCACACAGGACGCCGTGGCGACCTGCCGGAAGAGAGAAAACGCCGCCGTGGCACTCCGTTGTGCGCGCTTTCAAGAAGGTGTGAACGCCGGAGCGGCCCAATACCTCAGAGAGTCCTATGAAAAAAACCAGCACACTTGTCGTATTCTTGATGCTCTTCGAATCAGTCTGTCTCCCGGCCGATGATGGCTTCTTCTCTTCTCGCTGGAAACGATTCGCGGAGACCTACCAGGAACAGCCGATCCCCGCGGCGGATCTGAGCAACTCGCCCCGCATCCGCCAGCTCCTGCGGGCCGGAAACATTTATCTGTCCCTGTCGGACGCCATCGCGCTGGCGATCGAGAACAATCTCGACATCGAGCTGCAGCGCTACACCTTGCCTGCGGCCAACTCGGAAATATTACGGGCCAAGGGCGGCGGCCTCTTGCGCGGGCTCTCCTACGGCCTGGCCGAGACGCCGGTAGGCGTGGGCGGCCCCGCCAGCCCGCTGGTGACGACTGCGGCTTCGTCCAGCTTCGGCGTCGGATCCGTCCCCACCAATCCGTCCGAACTGGGAGTCCTCGCGGAACCTCAGGACAACCTGTCCGTGCAGGGCGCCCTCCCTTTCTCGACCGGGCCTTTGATCCCGCAATTCGATCCCCTCCTGGGCGCTCAACTGAGTTGGACCCATCAGACCACGCCGCAGCCCAACCCGTTCGCCATCGGCACCAACGCCCTGGTGTCCAATCTCACCGCGGCCAACGGCGGCTACATACAAGGCTTTGGGCCGGGCACTTTGCTCAACGTCGGGTTCGACAACGCCCGGCAGACCTTGAACTCGACGCACACCAGCTACAGCCCCTTCACCACCTCGAGCCTGGGCTTTACCATCACCCAGCCGCTGCTGCGCGGATTCGGGCTGGCGGTGAACCGCCGCTTCATTCGCATCGCGAAAAACGAGCGCAGGATCGCCGGCCTGCTGCTTCGCCAGCAGCTCATCGCCACCGTCTACGGAGTGGTGCGGCTTTACACCGACCTGGTGGCGCTGTATGAAGACGTCAAGGTGAAGGAGGGAACGCTCGCGTCGGCGGACCAGCTTTACTCCGACACTAGGGCGCGGGTGGAGGAGGGCACGCAGGCGCCCATCGAATTGACGCGCGCCAACGCGCAGGTGTATTCGATTCGCCAGGATCTCATCAATGCGCGCGGTTTGCTCGAAGAGCAGGAGGCCATCGTCAAGAGCGTGCTCACGCGCCGCACCTCGTCCGACCCGGACTTGCTCGCGGCGCGAATCATTCCCACCGATACCATTGAAGTCCCTCAGCGGGATGAGATCCGCCCCCTCCAGGATCTGCTGGCCCAGGCCTTCGCGAACCGCCCCGACCTGGCCCAGGCCGGTCTGCAGGTCGACAATTCCCAGATCAGCTTGGAAGGCTCGCGCAACGGCTTGCGGCCCGAAATCGATCTGGTCGGCGTGGTGCAGAACAACGCGCTGGCCGGTCAGATCAATCCGCTGGCCGCCAGCGCTGACAGCAGTTTCCTGGGAGGCTACGGCAGCGCGTTGGAGCAAATCTTCACGCGCAAGTATCCGACTTACGGCGTCGGAGTCAATGTCACGTTGCCGCTGCGCAACCGCATCGCGCAGGCTGATGTCGCCCGGGACGAGATCCAGTTGCGACAGACTCAAATCCGACTGGAGCAGTTTCGCAAGCAGGCGCAGCTCGAAGTCGAGGACGCGCTGGTGGCCATGCGGCGCGCGCGCTCTTCCTATGAAGCGGCGCTCCAGACGCAGGCTCTCCAGCAGGAATCGCTCGAAGCCGAACAGGCCAAATTCGAAGTCGGCGCGTCCACCAGTTTTTTCATCATCCAGTATCAAAGCCTGCTGGGGCAGGCTCAATCCACGGTGGTGGTGGCCAAGAGCGCGTACCTGAAGGCGCGAGCGGCGCTGGAACGCGCGGTCGGCGCGATCCTGGAAGACAACCATGTCGAAATCGATTCCGCGATGCGAGGCCGCTGAATGCTCATAATGAAGAACTCAGTTTCAAACAGGGAAGGGACTCTGATGACTCGCGTCGGTGCTGACAGCGCTGCTGGCCGCCTCCGCATTGCCGGCTCAAGAAGCTTCCTCGGTGGCGGAAGTGAAGCAGGCCTACAACAACGTGAAGAACAACATTCTCCGGGCCGCCGACAGGGTCCCGGAAGCGGACTACACTTTCAAAGCCACGCCCGAGGTCCGCACCTGGGGTCAGCTCATCGGCCACATCGCCGATTCCCAGACGCGTGGCTGCTCGGTCGTCAACGGAGCGCCGAAGCAGGCCACCGCTGGGAATCTCACCGCCAAGACCGATCTGGTGGCGGCGTTGAAGGACTCGGTCGCTGAATGCGATCAGGCCTTCGACACGCTGACCGACGCCAACGCCACTCAGGCCATCTCCGTGGGCCGCGGCCAGCGCACGCGGCTGGGAGCGCTGTACGGCCAGGTCGTCCATGACAACGAGATGTATGGCTACATGTCGGTCTACATGCGGCTGAAGGGCGTGGTGCCGCCATCCTCGGAGCCTCGCGGCGGCCGCTAAGGTCAAGCCCAAAGCCAGGTCCGCCAGCCCCAGACAATACTCCAGAGGCTCCCGCCGCGATCTCCAAGCGCGCCCTGTAAAAAGAATGCAAACAATTTGTAGCTTCCGTTCTAATTAGTGGTTTGGGAACGTATACTCGATTAGGGCGTATCGTTTTGTCCAGCATCAACTTCAACGCGGCTCCGGTCGAAACCACAGTCCTGCAGGAGACAGCGGTCCCTCGCCGCTTCGCCATTCCCGAGACACTCGAGTGCGCGGCCGGCTTGGTTCTGTTGGCGCTGGCGAGCCCGGTGATCGCGGCTTCGGCGCTGGCGGTGGCCGCCTTGTCCCGGCGTTCGCCCTTCGTCGCGCATCTGCGCGTCGGCCGGGATGGAGAACCGTTTTGGGTCAGGAAACTTCGCACCATGTGGAGTCAGGACAAGCTGCGGCAGGGCCGCCCGGGATGGGTCGAGTACATCATCGCCGAGCCGTTGGAAGACCGTAAGGATGAGAGCGACCCGCGCGTCGCCAGCCGCTTCGCCGCCTTTTGCCGCCGGCATTCGATCGACGAACTTCCGCAACTGTGGCATGTCGCGCGCGGGGAAATGTCACTAGTCGGGCCGCGCCCCCTCACGCGCAGCGAGGTGTCGCGTTACTACGGCCGCCAAGCCGCCGAGCTGCTGTCGGTGAAGCCCGGCATCACCGGCCTGTGGCAAGTCTGCGGACGGAGCGCCATCCGCTTTCCACGGCGCAGCGCGATGGATCTTCAACTGGTGCGCGCGCTGACGCCGGCGATGTACTTGAAGATCCTCTTGCGCACATTTCCGGCAGTCATCTTCGGCAAGAACGCCTGGTAGCGCCCACAGTTACGCTGCGAGCCTCCGCGGCTCGTCGCTGCTCCACATCGCAGGCTGGCAACCGGCAACAAGTTTGCTGAGAGTCCTGTCCGGCAGGATTTGGCTACTGCGATGCCATGGTCGCCGTGTTGGTGCTGCTCGCTGCGTTCCCGGTGTTCGGGTCGTTCATCGTGATCTGGATGGGCTGATCGTTCCCCGGCGTTATACCGTACGGCACAGAAACGACCACCTCGTACACTCCCGGATACTTCGAACTGAGGCCGCAGGAAACCACTTGAGCCGAGGCTCCCGCGATCGTCACGAATGGAGTGCTGAGCGCTGGGCTGGCTTGGGGCGATGAGATAGAGCCGTCTGCAGGCGCAGAGCTGACCGGCCCAAGACCGGTGGCATAAATCGTCACCATGCTGCCGGAAAACTCAGGATGAGAAACGGCGGTCGGTATAGACCCCAAGATGGTCCCTGCTCCATTCAGCGTGCCGTCCTGATTGATCACGTAGGCTTGCGCCGTTGTTCCGAAGTTGAGATTCATCACGGTGGGTGCGAATTCGGCCACCTGGACTTGAACGGTCTGGGAAGCGCCCGCGCCATTGGTCACCACCACATTCGCCGGCCCTCCCGGGACTGCTTCCCAGGGCACTTGCGCGATGATCTGGCCGGGCGAAACCACGAGCACGGGTGCGTTGACCCCGCCAATCGTGACCGACGCCACGTCTGCGACCGTCACCGACAGTGGCACGGTGCTGGCCGACTGGATGGTGGTCGAAAGACCGCTTCCGAAAATGGACATCAGCGATCCTGGCGCCACCGGACTCGCCGCCGGGTTCACAACCGGCTGAGCGGATGCAATTTGGCTAATGATCGCAAGCAGAAGTGAAAACGCCTTAGTACGCATGATTTTCTTTTCGTCCCATGATAGGCCGGATGTTACGTCGGTTACAAGCGGCAACCTGTAAAAGAATTGTGAAACCTAGTGTCCGGATTGCTGGAGTTTGTTCCAAGTTTCCAACACCTCGGGATGATGGCCGCCATCTTGCTCCAGGGCCTGGGAGGCTTCCGCCAAGGCTTCGGCGTGGCGTCCGCTTAGACTCAGAACTTGTGCCAGCATCCAGTGAGGTTTGAACCAGTTTGGCGCCCAGGCGCTGGCGTTACGCAAACAGCGTTCCACGGCGGCCGTATCGTTGGCTCTCGCCAGCAGGCCCGCCAGATTGTACCAGGCATCTTGACGGTTTTCGGTCGTGGTGGTGGCGCGAATGGCCGACTGTATGGCTTGCTGCTCAGCCGTCAAACGCGTGGTGACAATTGGGCTGCTTGTGGCGAGCCGCTGCATGGCGCGCGAATAGTCAAGATCGGCGCCGGCGCCGGGCGGTTCCCATTGGAGCACCGCCTGGTAGGCTCGGGCTGCACCATTCGCGTCGCCCGCGGCGATCCTTCGCTGCACTACAGCCAGAGCCGCGTCCGCCGCCACCAGTCGGACGGCGAAGACAAGCAGCGCGAGGCTCAAGGCCAGAGCCAGCGACGGCGCCAGCCACGAAGACACGCGCCCGACGGCCGGATCGCGCGATTCGACGGGCTCGCAGGCGATCAGCAGCGCGATCAGCAAGTAAAAGTACAGCGCGGTGGCGAGGACCAAGACGATGAATTGCTGCGCGACGAGCAGTCCAACCAATGCGGCGGCGAAGGGCGCGGCGAGAGTGTGGCCGCTTCGGAGGCCGCGCAACATGGTCCAGCCGCCTAGCGCGCAAACGGCTCCCAGAGCCAGCAGGCCCAGCCAGCCCTCTGCCGTCAGCGCGTCCAGGAACAAATTGTGCGGCGATTCCTGATAGAAGTCCGGGTAGGCACGCGCCAGATCGAGTGATTCGAAGCGGGGGAACTCGGTGGCAAAGGTTTCCGGGCCGAATCCGGTCAGCGGCCGGCGCGCGCTCATTCGCAACGAGTCCCGCCACAGCAGCAGCCGGCCGCCTCCGCGCGCGTCCTCGATGGACCAGTGCAATCGCGCCCTCAATTTCGCTCCCGGGGGCGAAACGAAAAATATCACTAGCGCCAGCGCGCCGACGCCCATGGCCGCCAGCGTCCGCATTCGCATCCGTGAGCGCCGGGAAACGGCATAAACCAGCGCGCCCGCCAGCACGCCCAAGAGCGCCGAGCGCGTGCCGCTCAGAATGATTGCCGCCAATGCCAGACCGGCCGAAGCGCTGGCTGCATATTTTCGCCACCCGGGCGGCTCCAGCCGCGCGAGGGCCGCTGCCAGAAACGTCACCACCACCAGCCAGGCGCCAAAATAGTCGGCGTGGCCGAGCGTGCCTGGAGGCCGGACGATGGTGTAGAGACCTTCTCCGGCTTGATACGCCTGCACCGGCTGCCAAGGATCCCACCCGAAATACTGCGCGATGCCATATAACGACGCCAGTGCGCCCGCGGCCGTCGCCGCCCGCAGCAGCCGGCGGATGTTGTGCGAATCGGCCGCCAGCCAGGCCGCGACGAGCAAAACAAATAACAGCAGCGCTGTTTCAGAGGCGAGCCCGTAGCGCCGCCACGTGCTCCCATGGAGAGACAGCCAGGGATGCAACGAAAATGCCGTCGCGAGCGTGGCGCTCCCCCACTGTACGGCCAGAAGCCCCGCGAACCACCGACCACCCCGACCCCTGAGCAACGCGTGAAAATTGTGTAGGTTTGCGCTTCGATATAACAGAATTAGCGGCAGCGCGAATAGGAGAACGGCGGCTTTGGGCGTAATATCGAAATGTGAGAGCAGTCCGGGCGTGATCAGCAACGGAACCAGCGCCGCCACCAGCGGCACGATAAAACGCATATCGAACAGGCTAGCGCAGGTTCGCCGCTAGGGGAACTATGTACGAGTCCTTCGACGCTTTCGAGTACCTGGAATATCTGCGGCGCCGGTGGCGCGTCTTCGCCGCGGCCATCGCTGTTGCGCTGCTCATCTCGCTGCCGGTCAGCCTCCTGCTCCCCAAGCGCTACACCGCCATAGCCAGCATTGTCATCGAACCGCCTGGCGGCAGCGACCCTCGCATCGGAACGGCGGTTAGCGCCGTCTATCTCGATTCGCTGAAGACCTACGAGCGTTTCGCTTCCAGCGACAGCCTGTTTGCCCGCGCAGCGCAACAATTTCATTTACAGACGGCCGCCGGCTCGCCGTCCCTCGAGTCTCTAAAGCGGAGCGTTCTGAAAGTCTCGAAACTGAAGGACACCAAGATTTTGGAAATCGACGTCACGCTCCCCGACGCCAAACTGGCGCAGCGCGTGGCGCAGTTCCTGGCTGACGAGACCGTCAACATGAGCCACGGAGAAAGCCTTGCGTCGGACACTGCTTTCATGCAAACGGCCGAGAAGGAGGTGATCGAAGCCCACACCCGCCTGGAAAGCGTACAGAAAGCATTGGCGGACCAAGCCGCGACCGCTCCGCTGGAAGGATTGCAAAGCGAAATCGATGCTGCCACCCAACTGCAAAGCCAGTTGCGCCAGCAGTTGGTCGACGCGCAAGCCGACATCGCGGAGTATCAGCAGCAGTCGGATCAATTCGCCCGCGAGCAATTGGCCGCGGCGACGTCCCGCGCGGCTTTGCTCGAAAAACGCAGCCAGGAGGTGGCGCGCGAGATTCAAGACAAGAGCGCGGCCCTTTCCAAGCGGCAAGCCCAAAAGGAAGCATTGCAGGCGGAGCTGAAGACTTCCCAACTGGCCTATGACAGCGACACCACCCGGCAGCGCGAGATGCGCGCGACCGCCGGCATGCACTCCGAGCAGTTGCGCGTCATCGATCCCGGCATCGTCCCCGAGCGGCCCAGCTCTCCCAACATTCCCCTCAACGTCGGCGCCGCGCTCCTGGTGGCTCTCGTATCTTCGATCGTATATGTGAGCTTTGCGTTTGCGTACCGGCGGAGGCCGGTCGGTTTTGAACCCAGCGTCTCGCGCGGGATGCGGGTATGATCGCGGCCCAGCGCGCGCCGGGCCGCCGGGAGATGGTCATCGGCTTGGCGCTGGGGCTGTACGCGGTCGCGGTCGCTTTGGCGCCGGGGTTGCTCTGGAAGTTGTTGCTCTCAGCGCCGCTGCTGGTGCTGCCACTGCTCTGGCGAATCCTGCGAACCCCGAATAGCTGGCTGGCGCTGTTCTTTGCGTGCGCGTTGTTGTTGCCGCCTCTTCCGATCCGGTTGGGCGACTCGGGCCCGCACGTCGCGCTGCTGTTCGCCGCTGCCGGGCTGCTGATCGGTTTGCTGCGCCTCTCGGAGTGGCGCTTTCAGGCCGATGCGCTGACGTCGTCGCTGCTGGCTCTTTTCGCGGTCTTGCTGGCGAGCGTGAGCTGGGCGCTGCTGTATTCCGGCTTCACCATCGCCGCTGCAAGCTTTGCGCGCGTGCTGCTGTTCGGCATCTCGGTCTACGTGTTCTTGTACGTTCGCAACGGCCCGGGCCGCATCGAAGCCGCGCAGTCCTTTCGCTGCATCCGACTGCTGTTTTGGGCCGCGTCCGCCTCGGCGCTGTTCGCCTGCGTCGATTTCTACTTTCAATTTCCCGCTCCGGCCGGCTTCGCGGAGCAGTTCGTGTGGTTGGACTCGGGCGTCTATCGCCGCGCCCAAGGCATCTTCTATGAAGCCAGCACGCTGGGCAACTTTTGCGCCTTCTTTCTCGAGATGATCGCAGTGGCGCTGTTCCGGCCGCGCGGCGCGCAGTCCTTTTCCATCCCGGCCTTGCTGGCGGGCGGCTCCGCGCTGGCAGCGGCCCTGGTGCTGTCGTACTCCCGCGCCTCGCTCATCAACCTCGCGGTTGCTCTGGCGGTCCTCCTATGGTTTCACCGCGACCGCATCCGCTGGCGCCGCCTGGCGTTCGGCGCCACGGTCTTCAGCGCCGCCTCGGTCGCGATTCTGGGCATTCTGTTTCCCGTGTTCACCAGCACGTACTGGCTGCGAGTCGCCAGCGCATTCCAATATTTCGGCGAGTCTCCCAACATGGTTCTATCGGGCCGCGTGCAGAGCTGGCAGACGCTGCTGCAGTTTCTGGCCGGCAATCCCGGGTACGCGCTCTTCGGCGTCGGATACAAAACGCTGCCCTACTCTGACTTCATTGGAACCACAGCGGTGGGCGATAACACCTACATGACTCTGCTGGCCGAAACCGGCGTGATCGGACTGGCCGCGGTGCTGGCGCTGAATTTCTCCATTCTCGTTTATGCCTATCGCGCGGCCCGCTCCGCGGACAACCTTCGCTCCTTTTGCGGCACCTGGATGTTGTGCTTCTGGGCCGGACAGGTGGTCCAGATGTTCTCCGGCGACCTGCTCACTTACTGGCGCGTCCTGCCGGTCTACTTCTTCGTGCTGGCTTTGGCGGCGCGGCAAGAAGCGTGAACATTCTTTTTCTGGATCAATTCAGTGACCTGGGCGGCGCCCAGCGCGTGCTGCTGGACACGGTGGATGCGGCGCTCGAGCGCGGCTGGAATGCCTGGACTGCGTTGCCCGCCGGAGGGCCGCTGATCGAACAGCTTGGATCGCGAAATGTGCCGCTGATCGAAATTCCTTCCGGTCCCTACCGGTCTCGTACGAAAGGCGTGGCCGACTGGCTGCGGTTTGGGTCCGATCTGCGCAAGCAAAACCGGATTCTCGAGGATCTCGCAAGCGGCGTGGCCTTCGACTTGATCTATGTGAATGGCCCACGATTGCTGCCCGCCGCAGCAACACTCGCCGCACGCCGGCGTCTTCGGGTCCTGTTTCACGCGCACAGCCACATTCCGCAGCGTGTGTCGTTGCGGCTCGCCGGCCGGAGCATCCGCCGTGCCGCTGCCGCCGTGGCCGCATGCAGCCACTCCGTGCTGGCGTCATTTCTGCGTTATGCGGATCCGGCCAAGCTTTGCGTCATCCCCAATGGCGTCCCCGAGATCGAGTTTCGCCGCCGCGAGTCTAGGCACAAGAGGGACTGGCGCATTGGCTTGATCGGCCGCATCGGCCCGGAAAAAGGACAGGCCGAGTTTGTTCGCGCCGCGGCTCTGCTTCATGCTCGATTTCCAAGCGCTACGTTTGTGATCTGCGGCGCGCCGCTTTTCGCCGAGCCCGCCTATTACGAAACCGTGCGCCGACTCGCTCAGGGTCTGCCCGTGGAGTTTCTCGGCTGGCGCGAGGACGTCGCTCCGGTGCTGGCCGGCCTGGACCTGCTGGCGGCGCCCTCAGGCTACGAAGGCATGGGTCGCGTCATCATAGAAGCCTTCTCGGCCGGCGTGCCAGTGGTTGCTTTTCCCTCCGGCGGGATTCCCGAAGTGGTGATCGATGGCAAGAACGGATTCCTGACCCCGGACCGTTCCCCGGAAGCCCTGGCAGCCCGGATCGCCCACGTCATGACATCCGACCCCGGCACGCTGGAAACAATCGTCGCGAACGCTCGGCGGAACTGGGAACAATGTTACACGCTCGAAATCTACCAGCAGCGCATCACGGACTGGATGGAGCGTCAGGTTTCGGGCGAGCGAGTAGCACGCGAAACAACAGCCCCGCAGCGACGCAAATAGCGGCTGCGGCAAGAAACACCGGCCTGTATCCGAACCGCGCCAGGGCCTCGCCCGCTGCGGCAGCGGCCACCGCCTGCGCCGCAAACGACACCAAAAAGTTGAGCGCTGATGCGCTCCCGCGCTCCGGAACCTCCACGCCTTCCATGAGCAGCGTGAACATCCCCGGCTCGCTCATGTATTGCGCCATCATGTAAGCCGAGTATCCGGCCGCGGTCCACACCGCTCCGCCGGCCGCCGCCAGGCCGATCACGGTGAGCCCGGTCGCCAATTGCATCCCGGAGATCCCGCGCGCCAGCCCGAACCTTCGAAACACGGCCGGCGCTGCGAGAATTGCGCCCACTTGCGCCAATTGCGCGATGGAAAACACCGTCCCGATCTGCACCACCGGCAGGTGCACGTGGCGGGAGAAGAACACGTTGAAGAACGGGTTCAGCGCACCGGTACCCAGATTCCAGACCGCCATCGCGATCAGGAAGCGCACAACCAGCGGACTAGGGCGCCGCAGCTTGCGCGCCTCATGCGCCGGCGCGGCGTCCATGCTGACGCCCGCGAAAACCCAGATGGCGAGCGCCACCATCGCGCACCCCGCCAGCAGAGCCTCACGGTATGCGTCGATGGTCGAGTGAGCCCAGTTGAGCCGCGTGAGCCAGCCGGGCAAGCGTCCGGCCGCTTGGCCGCCCAGCACTCCGATCGCGATCCCGGCCGATGAGGCGAAGCTGAAACCGCGCGCGCGATTCCGCTGGTTGGTCAGGTGCGCGATCGCGGGCGAAAAAGCGACCGCCCAGGCCGAAGACGTCACCCCGGCGGCAAATGCCAGTCCGAGCAGAGCCGGCCAGAGCGTCGCGTAGGCGCGCAGCGCGGAAATCAACGCCGTCAGCGAAAAGCAAACCAGCAGACTCCGGCGCAAGCCAAAACGTTGGATGGCCAGCGCGGCCACGATCGAGCCCACCAGCGCGCCCGACGTCATTGCGCTGGCTACCTGCCCGATGAAATTCTCCCGAAAACCGAGCTGCAGCAGATACAAGTTGTAAAGGATTACGAAAATGAACATGCCGAAGTCGAAGAAGCCTTCGGCGAAAAAGAAGCGCCAGTACTGCGCTCCCAGCCCGGTCCCGGCCAGGAACCAGCGCACGGCGCTAACGGCCGTGGGAGCGAGCGTGCGCAGGTGATACAGGACGCGCGATGTGGCGTACAGCATGTATCGGCGGCGTGCCCGCCAGCGAATGCGCCAGGTGAGCTGTGACGCGGGAATGTTCACCGCATCTGCCGGCCCGGGCAACTTGCCCGGCACCAGCCTGCGCCACAGCACCGCCAGCCGCGCGCCCGGGGAATCCAGCAGGCTCCAATGCAGCCAAAGCTCGTCTTTATTCGGATGGAATTTGCCTTCCACTGGCGAGTCCGAGTAGGTTTCCAGCCAGCGCGCTGCTTCCGAAGGCAGCTCGGCGATGGCTTCCTGCGCCGCATCCGGCAAGCGGCAGTCAAACCATCGCGCGGCCAGTGCGAAGCAGATCGCCTCCAGCCGCCGCAGTGGCGCCGCGTGCACTTCGCGCCAGTGAGCCCAGAGCGCGGCGTCCTCGGCGGCGTGATGCAGCATCCGCGCCAATTCATAAGCATGCGAAAGCCGCAAGCTACCGCGCAAAAGATGCCGGAGCATATGCAGCGCCGCATTGCCGATTTGGTCCACCGGATCGAGGCCGGTGAAGCAGATGCCGTCGACAAGTTGTGTCTGCCGGCGGGCCCGGAATTCTTCTACTCCCTCAGCCCCGAATCGCTCCGTTTCCGCATCCCACAGCCGGAAGTGCAGTTCGAGCGAGGTCGGAATCTGGACGTCGAAGAAATCGCCGCGCCACTCCCAGCCGGTTTTGCGAACCAAAGTCGGAAGGTGATCGATCGGATGCGGATCGTCTCGGATGAGCGGTTCGTATCCCAGCCCGAGCGCAATATCGTAAGCTTTGAGAGCCTCCTCCCTCTCAAAAAGCGCATCGATATCGGCCTGCCAGCGATGACTCGGATGATCCACGAACAGCGGGCAGTGCGCGAAACCCTTGAGCACCGCGAATTCGAGCCCCGCCGCTTCGAAGGCGCGCGCCAGCTCGCCATACTCGCCTTTGATCCGCTGCCAGCGCTCCGCGTTTTTCCCGAGATCCCGGTCGATCCGCGCGCGAACCCACTCTGGAAGGCGCTCGCGGCACGTCAAGCCCAGCGCGAGAGTCAACTGCATGCGGTCGGCAAAATCGAGCGCGCGCTTCCAATTCTCTTTGGTCAAGTGGGCGAGCAGCTCAAACTCCGGCGAACGAAAGCGGAGCGAGCCGAGCACCGCTCGAGCGTAGGCAGGGATGTCGGGCTGAAATCGGCTCAGAAATCGAATCTTAAAGCAAATTGCATGCGCCGTGGGTCGCCCGCCGAAAACGCCTTGCCGAAGTACGGACCGAAGTCCGGATAGGGGCCGGGAATTCCGATGTTGGGATGGTTCAGCAGATTGAACGTCTCGGCGCGGAACTGGAGGGTCTGGCCTTCCTGAACCACGAACCGGCGGTGCAGCGCGACATCCAGCACCGCGTTGCCTGGCCCCGGCAGGATGTCGCGGCCGGCGTTTCCGAATGTGTAAGGCGCAGGATCGGAAAAAGCTTGGGCGTTGAAGAAGTGGTCCGCGTTGCGTTGCCCGCCCGGCAAATTGACGGGCACGCCGGGCGCCACGTTGGGCCGGTTGGGCGTGCCGGAGTTGGCGAAGTCGCTGGCGAAATACACCGGGTTGAGCGGCGTGCCGTCCTGGAACGTGAGATTGCCGCTGAGCTGCCAGTCGGCGAAGAGCGGCTTCCACAAAGGCGCCGTGGGAATCGAGTACACGTAGCCGCCGCTCAGCCTGCGGCGAACGTCGAAGAAGGAGAGCCCGCGCTCCAATCGCAAGTTGCGCTCGTCTTGCGCGCCGAAGCTTTCAAACAAGCCCGCGATCTGCGTGTCGGCGTCATCGATGGATTTCGCCCACACGAAACTCGCCAGGAACGACACGCGCTTCGAAAATCGCTTCGCGGCCTTGACTTGCAGCGAATCGTAGTCGGAGTTCGCGATGTGCTGGAGCTGAAAAATGGGCCCCAGGTCGGGGAAGGTTCTCAGCGCCTGCAGATCGCCCGGGCGCGGCGGAAGATTCTCCCCGGTTTCGACGTGCGCCGGCGTGTTGAAGCGGCGGAACAGCGCCAGATGCGTGCCCTTGCTTCCCACATAGGCAACTTCCAGCAGCACATTGCCTGGCGCTTCGTGCTGGAGGCTGGCCGCCCACTGCTGCACGTAGGGCATGCGCGCGTTCCGGTCGACGCCGAAGTAGCTGGGCAAGCCGGTCGAGCCGGTTTGGGGGAAGCCGTTCTCCAACGTGAGGACCGGCGTGGTCCCGCCCGGCTGATTCAATTCATTCCGCACTCGGTTGCGCACCAGGTCATAGGCTTCTACCGCAATCTCCGGGCTGTAGTAGATGCCGTAGCCGGCGCGAAAAACGGTTTCGCCGCTGCCCGGCAACGCATGCGGTAACCGCAGGGCCAGGCCGAGTCGCGGTGCGAAGTCCTTCCGATCGGGCTGCGTGACCGTACCGACGCGCTCGAGAACGGGGTCCTTGGGCAGGGTCGAATAGTTCAGGTTCAGCATGTTCTCTCGATCCTCGCTGAACGGTGCGGCGTACTCGTAGCGCAATCCGGCTGTCAGGCTGAGGCGGGGCGTGACGCGCCAGTCATCTTCGACGTAGCCCGCATAGGCGTTTTGGCGCAGATACGCCTGCGCGGCTCCGGCGGTGCGCTGCGTCCGGGCTGGAAATCCCAGCAGGAAGTCGGCGAACGCGTCGCCAGTAGAGGCGGGATTCGCCGGATCTTGCGTGTAAGCGCCATTGAAGATGAAGTCGCCGCGAACGAACAGGCTCTGCAGATAGCCCATGGTGAAGTGCGTGAACGCGAAGCCGGTCTTCCAGGTGTGGCGGCCGATGCTGTGCGAAAAGCTGGACGAGAAATAGGATGTATTGTCGCGCTGCGTCTGGGGCAGATTGTTGGCATCCTGCACGGTGTCGAAATCCGTCACGATCAGCGAGGGCAGCCCGTAGCTGAATGGATCGTTGGCCAGGCCTTCAATCCCGAGATTGGCCAGTACATTAGCGCCGAACGCGCTCGTTGGAAGGTCGAAGACTCGTAGCCGCGTGAATGAAAAGTGTGTTTCGTTCACCCAGGAGGAGCCCGCGAAGGTGTGCCCGATGGCGGCCTGTTGGGCGCGCAGGGACTCTGAAGTCGGCAGCGCGGGAAACGCGCCGGCCAGCAAGGAACGATCGTCATTGATTGTATAGCGAGCGAATAACCGGCTGCGCTGGCCCCAAGCCCGATCGATGCGCATCGAGCCGTTGTCGGCGTGATCCTGGTTGGGCGTTGCGTCCACGTAGTCCTTGCCGTTGGCCAGCGACGCATTGGGCAGCGGCTCGTACTGCGCCAGGTATTTCGACACCGCGGTGTCTATGCGGCTGGACGGGATCGCGTTAGTCTCGAAGGGCACGCGATTACCCGCCGCATCCAGATTCAACGGGTCGTAAATCAGCGGGCGGCCGGAGAAATCGCCGCCCCGCAGCGCCGAATCCGGCAGCAGGTGCTGCGACGGCGTGGAGGATCGCGAGCGCAGGCCCTCATACGAGGCGAAGAAAAATGTCGACCGGGATACCGGCCCGCTCAGTGTGGCGCCGTATTGATTCTGCCGGAAAACCCCGCGCGGCAGCGTGGGCGCCTCAAAGAAGCCGCGCGCGTCGGTGGCCTCGTTGCGCAGGAATTCGAACGCATTGCCGTGCAGCGTCTGGCTGCCCGACTTGGTCGCAACGTCGACCACGGCGCCGCCCGACTGCGCAAACTCCGCGGGGGCCAGCGAACTCTGGATGCGAAACTCCGCCACGGTCTCCATCGGCGGCACCACGGCGGTGGCGAACACATTGCGGTCTGTGTTGTACGCGCCGTCCAGAATGTAGCTGTTCTCGGTCGACCGCGCTCCGTTCACCGGCGCGTTGAAAGCTACCGCGCCGCGATTGCCCTGCAGGTCGTTGATCAGGTCGTGCGTGAATCCGCCCAACTGGCGCGGAATCGCGCCCGGCCCCAGCGTCACCAGGCCGATGATGTTGCGCCCCAGCAGGGGCAGGTCTTCGATAAAACTGGAACCCAGCAGGTATCCCTCCGACGCCTCTTCGGTTTGCAGCGCCGAAGCGTGGGCGGTGACCGTGACCGTATCGTGCGCCGAGCCCACCGGCAGATGGATGTCCAGCCGGCCCTTCTGATTTACTTCCACAAAAAAGGGCGACACGGTCACCGTCTGAAAACCGTCATGCTGCGCGGTGACCGTGTACGCCCCGGGAAGAAGGTCGTCGATGCGATAGCTGCCGAGTGCATTGCTCTGGGTGGTTCGCGCAAAACCAGCGCCGTTGTTGCGGGCCGTGATCGTCACGCCTCCCACCACCGCTCCCTTGGCATCGCGCACGTCGCCCAACAAACTGCCGGACGACACCTGCGCGCGGCCGAGCGGCGCCACCAGCACGCTCGCGAAGGCACAAAACTTCCTCAAGCAGCTCCAACTGCTTCGGTGTCTGATCATTCCTGAATAGCTTTTCGTGAAGCCCGGCTCAGCATCCGGTGCCAGCCAGTTGGTCGAGGCGTACGACTGCATCCTCCAAGTCCGCGTACTGCATTTCCCACAAATCCGCGCTCAGCAGTTGCTGGTAGCAACCCTTTTGGGCGGCGCGCACGTCGCTGTTGCCAAACAGGACGTGGCTTTCGAACTCGGCCTGAGCCTGGCATTTCGGATAGGGCCGCAGCCTAACGCCGCAGGACTCCTGGCGGTCCAGAAATACGATGTGCTCCACCGCGGCTCCGAGCGCGGTCTGGATCGGCAGTTCGCGCGTGAATATTTCAATAGCGACTTTGCCGTTGGGCCGGACTACCGCCATTTGGTCGGCCAGCTCCGGAAAAAAACGGAGCGCATCCTCGCGCAGGCGCAAAGTGTGCGAATCGCCGATCGCATAACGGTCCGAACGATCGCGCAGCAGATGACTGGCGTCGTCGGTCACGTAAGTCCATCCGGCGCGGCTGCAAGCGTAGGAGAGCGTGCTTTTGCCGGCCAGAGAGTCGCCGCACAGGAGCACCCCGCAGCCATTCCGCACGATCAGGGCGCCATGCACCGGCGCCAGCGCCAATTGCTCCAGCAACATGCTCGCGGTGGGATGCAGAAAGCGGTACCGGAGCAGCGGATGGTCGCAAGCCACGGTCCGCGTCACAGAGCCAAACGCGAAGCGCTGGCTGAAGTCGCACATCACGAAGTTGTCCGGATCGGCGAAAATCGACAGCAGGTGCCCGCGCGAGCGGAAGCGCGATTTCGGTTGCAACAGCAGCGCCTCACGCTCGCTGACCTCCAGACAGATCTTCACGGCCGTCTCGGTGAAAGTGGGTGCGAACTCGCTCCAGCATTCCGATGCGGCTTCCATCACCTGGCGAGAATTGGTTTCCAGTTGCAGCGGAAATCCCAGCGGATAGAATGTCCGGCGCAGCGGAAGGTCGACATCTGTGAGGACTGTCTCGAGATCCAGTTGTTCCTGCGACAAGTCTCTAGTCAATCGGTGCACTCGTTGTCAGGTTAAGCCATCCGCCGCCGGAACGCTATAAGACGGGATTCGCAAGCTACGGATTTTACAAGAAAGATACAAACTCGAAACAAGGCGCGTGGCCGCTCCCGCCAGCGCGATTCCAATCACGCCTTGCCATCGCATCAGGATCGCATCCAGGATAAACGTTAGCACCAGGCTCAGCGCTGCGACGCGGTACAGGACCTGGTTCGCTTTCCACGCCGAAGTGAGCCGGATCTCAAGCGCCAGCAGCATCGTGAGGGGGAGCTGGAGCAGCGCTGCTCGCTGCACGCCCGCGACCACGTGAGTTTCGGTCTGGCTGAAGGCGCCTTGCTGGAACAGGACGCGGATGATGGGTTCGGAAAAATACATGAGGACTGCGGTGGCCGGAACGATGGCCGCGGCCACCAGCAGGCCGTAACGGCGCAGGTGGCGCCGGCCACTCGCCGGGTCAGACAGCGCAGCTGAGGTCGAGATATGAGGCAGCACGGCGGTTCCGACTGCCGCAGGGCCAATCACGATCAGCACGCCCAGCAGCCGCGTCCCATAGCTCAACGTTGCGACGCTTCCGGGCGCCAACCGCGCGGCCATGGCCTGATCCACCAACGTCGAGCCCGTCATCACCAGCGTGATCGCGACCAGCGGCGCATACTGCGCGGCGACCTGACGCAAGGCGGGCGTCAATCCGCTCCAGCGTGGAACAACCGGATAGCCCAGCCGCTTCGCTCCTACGCAACTGAGGACCGCCTCGAGCGCGCCTCCCACCACCGTGCCGATCACCAGCGCCATGACGCCATACTGCTTTCCAAAAGCCAGCAACGCGGCTATCGACGCCAGCGGGGTGACCGCTGGGACGGCCGCCGCAAACGCGAACCGGCGATGCGAATTGAGCAGCGCCCGCCAGGTGCAACTCAGCCCGCTCAGCGGCACCGCCAGCAGCATGGGAAGAAACATGTGCCGCGTCAGGCTTAGCTTATCCGCGGGGAAGCCGGAACCGAGACCGGGCACGATCCACCCGGAACAAGCTGCGGCCAGTAAGGCGGCAGCCAGAAGGGCCGCGCCCGCGCCGGCCAGCACGGTCGAATACAGCGCTTCCTCGCTGTCCGCGCTGCGCCGTTCCCGTGCTTGGATCAGCGACGGAACCAGCGCGGAATCGAGCGGCCCCGCCAGCACGTCGATGAAGAACGAGGGCGCCAGGAACGCGATGAGATAGGCGTCCATGGCATCGCTGGTCCCGAACAGCCGCGCCGCCAGGATCACTTTCAGTGCGCCCGCCACCTTGGCCACCGCGGTCCATCCGCCCACCGTCACGGTGTCGGCGAGCATGCGCCAGCTCGTCAAGGGAAGCGCACGCGCCGTGCCGCCGGATTCGAACGAAGTTTTCATCGGCGACCCAGGCGTGGCATACTTCCTACGATAGCCTGAACCCCTAAATGCGCGCCGCCATCGTCCACTACTGGCTGTTGAACATGCGCGGCGGCGAGAAAGTGGTGGAAGCTCTCTGCCGTCTGCTGCCGGGCGCGGATCTGTTCACGCTGTTCTACGACCCGGAGCGCGTTTCGCCGTTTATCAGATCGCAGCGCGTGCAGGCTTCCTTCCTCCAGCCATTTCGGAAACACTATCGCTCACTGCTCCCATTGATGCCAATGGCGCTGGAAAGTTTCGACCTGCGCGGGTACGACCTGGTAGTGTCCAACGAGTCCGGTCCGGCCAAGGGCGTGATCCTGCCTTCCAGCGCGCGCCATGTCTGCTATTGCGAAACGCCCATGCGATACCTCTGGGATCTGTATCCGGCCTACCGCAACGAATGGACGCGCTCGCGGTTGAAACGCGCCGTCATGACGCCGCTTGCCAACTATCTTCGGCTGTGGGACTATGCGACGGCCGCGCGAGTGGATGAATTTGTCGCCAATAGCGAGAACGTGAAGCGCCGGATCTGGAAAACGTACCGCCGCGAATCGACGGTGATCCATCCGCCCGTCGCGGTGGAAGGCTTCTTTTGGAAGCCGCCCGAAGATTACTATCTGATCGTCTCCGAGTTCGTGGCCTACAAGCGCCTGGACGCCGCCGTTCGCGTCTTCTCCGGCAATGGCCGAAAGCTTCGCCTGGTGGGCGACGGGCCGGAGTTCAAATCGTTGCGGCGCGCCGCTGCCAAGAATATCGAATTTTGCGGGCGCGTCAGCGACGCTGATCTCCGCGAATTATACGCCCGCTGCCGGGCCTTCCTCATGCCGGGCGAAGAAGACTTCGGGATGACACCGGTAGAAGCGCTGGCCAGCGGCAAACCAGTAATCGCTCTGGGGCGCGGGGGTGCGGTGGAGATCGTACCCCAGACGGATCCAGTCGGCGGCCTGCTCTACGCCGAAGCCAGCGACCAAGGGCTCAGAGAGGCCATCGAGCAGTGGGACAGCCAAGAGGCACGGGTTGATGTGCGCGCGCTCCAAGCCCACTCCACCAGATTTTCCGAGCAAGAATTCGTCCGCAAAATAACCCCGCTGCTTTTGACCTGAACGTAGCGCTCGCACTCGTGCGTGCCGCGCCGGCACTCATGCCTTCGCTCGGCGCCGCTTCGCCTTCTTCCCAAACTTGTGCTGATGCTTCTCCATCCAGACCCGCCCGCCCCGAAAGGCCACTCCCTCGCTCTCCAGCCGCAAGCGCTGTTCCAATCCATTCTCGCCGGGCAATAGGATTTTGCCGCCTGCGCCCACCACGCGATGCCACGCGAGACCACGCGCCCCGCGCAGCGCCCACACCACCTGGCGCGCGCGGCCTGGAAACCCGGCCGCCCGAGCCACGTCGCCGTAGCTGGCGACTTTGCCGCGTGGAATCTTGCGAACGGTGTCGCGAATCGTGGCGAGCATGATGGATCAGTGAACGCGATACCAGGCCAGCGTGCGCCGCAGGCCCTCCTCCAGCGTATAGTGCGGCTGGTACCTCAGATCGCGGTCCACTGCGGTCCGGTCGGCCTGCGAGTCCCGCACGTCGCCCTTGCGCGGCGCGGCGTAGATTGGCGGCAACGAGACGCCCTCGATCCGCTGCAGCAGTTCCCAAACGTGATTCAGGGAATACCGCCCACCGTTGCCGGCATTGTACATTTTGCCGGCCACGCCTTCGGCCGCGGCTGCTCTCAAACACAGCGCCGCCACGTCCTCGACATAGGTCCAGTCGCGCGTCTGCTCGCCGTCGCCGAAGATGGTCGGGGAGCGCCGCTCGATCAAAGCGCGCATGAACACGGAAATCACGCCCGAGTAAGGGCTGGAAGGGTCCTGGCGCTCGCCGTACACGTTGAAGAACCGCAGCGAGACCGTCTCGAGGCCGAAGCAGGAATGAAACACGCTGGCGTAGTATTCTCCCGCCAGTTTCTGAACCGCGTAAGGCGATCGCGGCCGGGGCGCCATGCTTTCCACTTTCGGCAGCGCCGCCGTATCGCCGTAAGCCGACGACGACGCAGCGTAAATCACGCGCCGTGCTTTGCCCTCCACGCAGGCGCGAAGCACGTTGAAAGTTCCGTCCATATTCACCTGGTGCGAAAGCTCCGGAGAGTCGATCGATCGCGGCACCGAGGGAATCGCGGCCAGATGAAACACCACGTCCGCGCCGCGCACAGCCGCGGCCACGGCGTCGTAGTCTCGAATGTCGCTGCGGTCGAACTGGATCTGCGGCCCCACTTGCTCCAGGTTCTTCTCCGACCCGGTCAGGAGGTTATCAATCACTCGCACCGTTCCATCCCCTTGCGCCAGCAACGCGCGCACCAGGCAGGAACCGATGAAGCCCGCGCCTCCCGTGACGACATATTTCTTCATGCGGAATCGCTCCGGTTATTCTTTGCTCGCCACCGCGATCAGCGACAACCCGCGCCAGGGCAGCAGCCGGTCGATCCTTCGCCAGATCCAGACGGTCTTGTCGAAGATCTTGAGCATGAGCTTGTTGATGTGTTTCCTCCGCAGCACTCTCCCGTACAGCCACCAACCGGGAGTACCGATTTTATTGAGCTGGTACATGCGCTTCACCCGAAAGCCATGCTTCGCCAACGACGGCCCCAACTCGGATTTGCTGAAGCGCCGCCGATGCCCCAACGCCTGGTCCAGACTCCCAAACAGCGCCGGTCCTTGTGGCACCAGCAAGACGATAGATCCGTTGGGCTTCAGGATCTCAGCGGCGGATCGAAGCAGTTGCTCGGGAGCTTCGACATATTCCAGCACATTCACACACAGCACCGTGTCGAACGGTCCGCCGATGCTTTGAAAGTCCGCGGGCTGCTCCGGATCCACGCGCCGTACAGACACATTGGGTGTGCGCAAGAACCGGTTGTTGAGCGCGTGCAGGTATAGCGGATCTTTTTCGGCCGCGACATACTGCAGCCGCCGGCCCATCAAACGTCCGGAAATATTTCCGATGCCCGCGCCCAGTTCCAGCACCGTGTCGCCCAGGTGCGGCCGCAGCACCCGCGTCATCCAGCTCAGATACTGCGGCGTTCCCGTCAGGTTGTTCAAGAACGCCCGGCCGTAGGGCTCGGCGTACAGATCGTCAATGAGCCAATAGTGTAGAATCACGCCTAGCGCCTTCAGCCCGTCCTTCCAGCCGATCTTCTTGCCTTCCTCGTAGGTGCGGCCGTGATAGCTGATGGGAACTTCGTAGATGCGCAGCTTGCGCTTGGCGCATTTCATGGTGATCTCGGGCTCGAATCCAAAACGGTTGGAGCGAATCGGAATGCTCTTCAGTAAGTCGGTCCGAAAAACCTTGTAGCCCGTTTCCATGTCCGTCAGATTCAGGTTGCAGAACATGTTGGAGAGCAGCGTGAGGTATTTGTTTATCATGGAGTGCCAGAAGGGTAGCGCGCGGGTCTGCTCGCCCACCAGGTAGCGCGATCCGAAGACCGCGTCGGCATTGCCGTCCAGCAGCGGCCGCAGCAGCCGGGGATACTCGGACGGATCATATTCCAGGTCGGCATCCTGCACGATGCAGAAATCCCCGCGCGCCAACTGGATCGCCGAGCGAACCGCCGCCCCCTTGCCTTCGTTGACTTGCTTGCGCGTGAGACGAATCGAGGGCTCCTGCGCGGCCAGCCGCTCCAGGATCTCTGCGGTCCCATCCGTCGAGCAGTCGTCCACAATGATCAGCTCGCGGTCCATGTTCTCCGGAAGGGGCGCGGCCAGCACCAGAGCCAGGCTTCGCTCCACCACCGTGCGCTCGTTGTAGACCGGAATCAGGATTGACAGGAGCAACTCCTAAGTATATCGGGGAGGTTCCTCGAAAGAAGGCGTACGGGGCGGGGAAAGGACTCCGCGGTTTAGACGTGCGCGCGCATTAGCAACTTCACCCGCGACGTGCTACCAGTAGAGATTGGAGCCTATCTTCGAGACCAACCTGCCCGGCATCGAGCGGTATGCGCGCGGCAAAGTCCGCGATGTCTACGCCGCCGGTGATCTGCTGGTAATCGTGGCCACCGACCGTCTCTCAGCCTTCGACTACGTGCTCCCCACGCCGATTCCCGACAAGGGCCGGGTGCTGACCGCGCTCACCATTTTCTGGCTGGACCTGCTCGGCGAGGTCGTCCCCAACCATTTCGTTTCCTCTAACGTGGCCGACTATCCGCCTCAATTTCATCCTTACCGCGATCAGCTCGAAGGGCGCTCCATGCTGGTTCGCCGCGCCAAGATGATCGAGATCGAGTGCGTGGCGCGTGGCTACCTTTCCGGGTCCGGCTGGAAGGACTATCGCAAGGACGGCTCCATCTGCGGAATCGCTCTGCCGCCCGGTTTGTGCGAAAGCGACCGCCTCCCCGAACCGATCTTCACGCCCGCCACCAAGGCGCAGTCCGGTCACGACGAGAACATCGGCTTCGACGCCGTCGCAACCCAGATCGGTCAACCTCTGGCCGAGCGTCTGCGACGGCTCACGCTCGAAATCTACAACCGCGCCGCCCGCTATGCCGAAACGCGCGGCATCCTCATCGCCGACACCAAGTTCGAATTCGGCTTTCTGGGCGAACAGCTCGTGCTGGCCGATGAAGTGCTCACGCCGGATTCCTCGCGCTTCTGGCCGCGCGCCAGCTACAAGCCGGGCGGCCCGCAGCCTTCTTACGACAAGCAGTACGTCCGCGACTACCTCGAGTCCATCCACTGGAACAAGCAGCCGCCCGCGCCCGCGCTGCCGCCCGATGTGATCCGCCAGACTTCGGAAAAATACCGCGAGGCGTATCGCGTTCTGACGGGAAAGACGCTGTGAACTGGGTCGACATCAGTCTGCTGCTCGTGCTCGGCCTGTCCATTCTCTCAGGTCTCAGAGCCGGTTTCGCCCGCGTGGGCATCGGGTTCATTTCAGTTCTGGTGGGCATGTTTTTTGGATTCTGGTCTTACGGAATCGTGGCGGCTTACGTGCGCAGCTACGTGTCTTCCCGGCATCTGGCCAACCTGACTGGCTTCTTGATTATTTTCCTCGGCGTCGTTCTGCTGGGCGCGGTTCTCGGGAGCCTGATCGCGAAGCTGTTCAAATGGGCCGGGCTGTCCTGGTTCGACCGCCTGCTGGGCGGGCTGTTCGGCGTGGTGCGAGGCTTCATCATCGCCGCCGCCCTGGTTACGGTTTGGCTCGCCTTTTGGCCGCCGCCCCTGCCGCATGCCGTCACCGAATCCAGGCTGCTGCCCTACGTCATCGATGTCTCGGACGTGCTTGCCGCCGCGACGCCGCATGAGATCAAGGACGCCTTCCACGACGCCAAGGAAAAAGTGCAAAAGGCCTGGGCGCTTCATCCTCCCCGCCCGCCTCAAGGTGAGCGCCGCGAATGAAGCTGGTGATCTTCGATCTCGATGGAACCCTGATCGACTCCAAACTCGATCTGGTCCATTCCGTGAACGCGGCCCGCGCGCTGATGTCGCTTCCGGCGATCTCCGCCGAGCTGGTGGCGACGTTTGTAGGCAGCGGCGCGCCTATCCTCATGCGCCGCGCTCTGGGCCCGGAAGCGAGCCAGGTGGACGTCGATCGTGCGCTGCGATACTTTCTCGATTACTACCGCGAGCACATGCTCGACAACACGTACTTGTATCCCGGGGTCCGGGAGGCGCTCGACCGCCTGCACGATGCCGGAACCCGCATGGCGGTGCTCACCAACAAACCGGTGCGCTTCAGCCAGGCGCTGGTACACGGCCTGGGGCTCGGCTCGCACTTCTTTCGCATCTACGGCGGCAACAGTTTTGAGCAGAAGAAGCCCGACCCGGCCGGCATCGAGGCCCTGCTCCAGGAGAGCGGCGTGGCGCGCGACCGCGCCATCATGGTCGGTGACAGCGGCGTGGATGTCCGTACTGCCCGCAACGCGCGCGTCTTCGCGTGCGGCGTCAGCTATGGATTCCAACCAGAAAGCTTCGCCGAGGACCCTCCCGATCTGGTGGTCGACGAAATGAATCAACTGGCTGAGTACGTGCTCAACGGCCGCTGAACTCCGCCAGTTTCCGGACCTTTTTCAGGGCCGCTCCGGAGTCGATGGACTCGGCCGCCAATCGCATCGCGTCGCGCAAATCCGCGGCCATGCCCGCCACCACCAGCGCCGCCGCTGCGTTCACCAACACGATGTCGCGCCGCGCGCCGCACTCGCCCTGGAGCACCGACATCGCGATGTGACGATTCCGCGCCCGATCGCCTCCCGTGAGATCGGCCGCGACGGCCAGCGCTACGCCGAAGTCCGCCGGGCTCCAGGAGAGTTTCTGCACCTGGCCCTGCGTCACTTCGAAGACCATCGTCAGCCCGGTGGTGGTGACTTCGTCCATTCCGTCCGAGCCGTGCACGACGTAGGAGCGCTCGGAGCCGAGCTGCGCCAGAGCATTCGCCATCAACTCCGCCGCTTCGGCCGACGGCGCCCCAATCAATTGCCGCGTGGCGCCGGCCGGATTCGCCAGCGGCCCCAGCAGATTGAACACGGTCCGCATCTTCAGCTCGGCGCGCGCCGGCTGCGCGTGCTTCATGGCGGGATGAAAGGCGGGCGCGAACATGAATCCGATCCCGACCTCGCGAATGGCGCGCGCCACGCCCTCCGGCTCCGTCTCCAGCCGAACGCCGAGTTCCTCGAGCAAATCCGCACTGCCGCACACGCTGGCGAGCGACCGGTTGCCGTGCTTGGCCACACGCACGCCCGCGCCCGCCACCACGAAGGCGGCGATGGTGGAGATGTTGAACGTCGATCCGCCGTCGCCGCCCGTTCCGCAGGTGTCGAGCAGCGGTTGGGAATCGACGCACGCCTCCACCCGCGCGGCCCGCTCGCGCATGGCTCGCGCGAATCCCAGCAACTCGTCCGGCGTCTCGCCTTTCATGCGCAGCGCCACTAAGAATGCGGCGATCTGCGGCGTACTCGACTGGCCGCTCAGCACCGCCAGCATGGCCTGGCGTGCTTCTTCAGCCGACAGATTCTCGCGGGCAGCTACCCGGTGCAGGTAAGGCAACAACATGGAGGGGCTTTGTCCGTGAGTTTAGCACGCGCATAGCTGACCGGACGTTATAATGAATCATTCATCCCGGAGCGCGGAGGGAATATGCATAAGACCCGCTGGATCGTGTCCGCCGGAGTGCTGGCGCTGGGGGCGCTGTGGATCGCGCAGGCTGAGAGCGGCAAGGTCGACGGCAAGAATCTGCTGACCGGACAGAGCGCCTTCGCCGACGCCCGCTCGCTGAAGCCAGGCGTATTCCACCGCATTACCTCCGAGGATCTGCCGCGGCCGTTTGAGACCAAGTCCTCCGCCACTTTCGGCCGCGTGGTTGCCCGGCCCGCCAACGCCTGGCCGCAAGCCCCGCCGGGATTCAAGGTGGAGCTGTACGCCACCGGGCTCGACGAACCCCGGCAGATTCGCACGGCGCCCAATGGGGACTTCTTCGTCGCCGAAAGCCGCTCGGGCGAGATCAAGATTCTCCGAGACCGCGACAAGGACGGCAAGCCGGGTCAGGTCTCCACCTTCGCGTCCGGCCTGAAGCAGCCTTTCGGAATCGCCTTTTATCCGCTCGGTTCCAATCCGCAGTGGCTGTACGTGGGCAACACGAATTCGGTGCTCCGCTTTCCGTACCACGCCGGCGATTTGAAGGCTTCCGGCCCCGCAGAGACCATCGTGTCCGATCTTCCTTCCGGCGGCTTTCACTGGACCCGCGACCTGGCGTTCTCCAAGGACGGAAAAAGGCTGTTCGTCGCGGTTGGCTCCGGTTCCAACATCGACGACCCCGATACGCATCCCAGCGAATTCCACCGCGCCAACATTCTCGAGTACACGCCCGAGGGCAAGTTCGTCGGCGTTTATGCGTCGGGCATTCGCAACCCGGTCGGAATCGGCGTCAATCCCCAGACCGGCGAGCTGTGGTGCTCAGTCAACGAGCGCGACGAACTGGGCGATAACCTGGCGCCCGACTACGTCAGTCATGTCCAGCAAGGCGGCTTTTACGGCTGGCCTTGGTACTATATCGGCGGCCATCCCGATCCGCGCCTGGAAGGCAAACATCCCGAGTTGAAGGACAAGGTACTGGTCCCCGACGTATTGCTGCAACCGCACAACGCCTCGCTCGGATTCACTTTCTACGAGGGCGCCCAGTTGCCCAAAGAGTATCGCGGCGATCTTTTCGCCGCCGAGCACGGTTCCTGGAACCGAGCCGTCCGCTCCGGCTATGAGGTGATCCGCGTTCCGCTGGAGAACGGCCATTCGAGCGGAGTGTACGAGGACTTCCTCACCGGCTTCGTGACGGCGGAAGGTCAGGTCTGGGGCCGGCCGGTGGGCGTTACCGTGGCCAAAGACGGATCGCTCTACGTGACCGACGATGGATCGAGGTCCATCTGGCGGGTCAGTTACACGGGCAAGTAGAGTCGGTCTTAGAGTCGGCCTTGCCCCCTCAGTGTCGCTCTTTGCTCCTGCCCTTGCAACGTTTTCCCGATCCTGGCTGGGGCACCCTGCGGGCACGAAGTACCACGGGGAAACGTTAATGGGCAGACACAGTTGATCTCGTACCGGTCTGCCCCCACCTTTCCCAAGCCCGCCTTAGGGGGATCGGATGCTCTGCGGGCCCGGGCTCGTTGAGCCGGCTCGGCGCCTAAAGCGCGAAGGCTTCCTTGCCGATGTGTTGAATAGGCGGTATTGTGTTGAAAACTGACGACCTTAGCGAAATCAAGGGCCAGTTTCTCGCCAGCCTGAATCACGAGATCCGGACGCCGCTCAGCGGTATCCTCGGCATGACCGATCTGCTGCTCGAGACGAAGCTAGACGAGGAGCAGAAGGAGTACGTGAACTCTACGCGGGTCTGCGCCGAGAACCTGCTCGAGATCCTGAACGTCACACTCGAGTTCTCGGCTCTCGCCGCTAACCACGTCCATCTCGAGGAAACCGAGTTTTCGCTACGTGAGATCTTGGAAGGCGCGATCACGGAGTTCACGCCCAAAGCCGAGTCCAAGGGTCTGCGGGTCACCTGCAGCTTGGATAGCCGCTTGCCGGATGCCGCAGTGGGCGATGCAGTGCGGCTGCGGCGGCTGATTTGGCATCTGCTTTCCAACGCGATCAAGTTCACCAGCCAAGGGGAAGTCGAGCTGGCGGCCTCAGCCGGACAGTGTTCGGGCGACGCTATGCCGGTCACCATCGCTGTGCGAGACACCGGCATTGGTATCGCCCCCGATCAGGTACGCCTCATTTTCGAAGGGTTCCGGCAGTTGGAGAGCGGGCTCGCGCGCAACTATGGTGGCCTGGGTTTGGGTTTGGCGGTTTGCCAGAAGCTGGCGAGCTTGCTGGACGCTTCAATTACAGTGCAGAGCGAGCTAGGGCGTGGAAGCACTTTTTTTCTCCACCTTACGTTGCGTGCGCCGTCGGAAGGAGCCCTGTCGGCGGGACCGAAGCAGACCAAGGGCCGCGTCCTGGTGGTGGACGACAATTCGGTGGCGCAAACCATCACCAGCCATGTCCTGCGCCGCCGCGCCTACGATGTCGAATGTGCCGGCGATGGCCTGTCGGCTCTTGAAATCGCCGCCCGCTCCAAGTTCGATCTGATACTGCTGGACCTTCAGATGCCAGGTTTGGACGGCTTTGAAACCGCCGAACAGCTTCGCAAGCTGCCGGCCTATGCCAGCACGCCGATTGTCGCGGTAACGGCCAATTGTTCGTCAGACTATCGGAACCGCTGTCTGCGCTCCGGCATGCAAGGCTTCCTGTCAAAGCCGGTGCGGACTAAGGAACTCGTCCAGGCGGTCGAGAAATACTTCACTCTCGTGTAAATGGCGTGCAGGCGGCTCACGCCCGCGCCCGCTCTTTTCAATGCGTCCACTGCGCCAAGTTAGAATAAGAGTTGTTCCGTCTGGATACTCGCCAAATTTTTCGTTCCGAGGCGCTTGAGCGGCTTTCCTGGCTGGAGCACGGCTTCGGAACGCGTCTCAGCATGGCTTGGCCGGATACGGTGAACCTGGCCACGCTCCGGCAGATCCATTCCAATCAGGTGCTGGTTGCCACCAAGCCGGGGGATCTCGGCGAGGCTGACGCCATGATCACGAATGAGGCGGGCGTTACGCTCACAATTCGAACCGCTGACTGCCTTCCGATCCTGATGGCCGACACTAGAAACCATGCCGTAGCGGCAATTCATGCCGGCTGGCGCGGCGTCGTCCTGGAGATTGTGCCGGCCACGCTGGAGGCCATGGCTAATAGGTTCGGCACTCGCGCAGAGGACCTCATTGTCGCCATTGGCCCCGGGATATGCGAGCGCTGCTATGAGGTCGGCTCCGATGTCGCCGCGAGATTTACAAGGTTCTTCCCAGAACGCAATGACCTCACCACCAGAACCAAGATCGACCTGGCCGAGACGATTCATCGGCAGTTGAGACGAAATGGCGGCACGCTGGGACAAATCGACCCAAGCGGGTTATGCACCTATTGCAGGGCGGATCTGTTCTACTCTTACCGGCGGCAGCGACATGCAGCCGGACGAATGCTAACTAGCATTCGGATCCTCTAGCGGCTGCGCCGGTTGGCATAGACCCGAGGTGGGTTAACTGGCTCAGTGTGCTCAAGAATAGGAAAGGCGCGAGAGCCGCTCGCGCCATTTCGAAACTGCCTGATCCTCGGAGGCCCCGGGTTGAAAACCTCAGGCCGCGTGGACGAGGATGTCGTCGAGTGACTCGGTGCCGTCTTCCTGGTTCTTGTCGGCAATTTCCTGGCACTGGATACAGTAAGCGGCCCAAGGCACGGCATGCAGCCGCTTAATGCTGATATCCTCCTCACAGTGAAGGCAGACGCCGAACGTCCCCTCCTCGATGCGGTGCAAGGCTGCGCGAACGTTGCGCAACATATTGGATTCACGGTCCAGGTTGCGGATGGCCAGCTCACGCTCGGCAGCGTTTTGGACCTCGTCCAGGGCATCGGGGCTCTTTTCGATCGCGATGCCTTCGCGGTTTCTCAATACCTGTGCCAGCTCAGCCTGTTTGGTTTCCAGGACTTCTTTGAATTTGTTTAACTCGGTCTTCGTCATAGGGTTAACTCTCCTGTTAACTTTGTTGTTCTTGTGTTCAAGTCGATTAGACGCACGATCCTCCAGAAAGGTTCAAGCCGTCGGGGAAGATGACTGAACTATAATGATCTCTGAAGTTTAGCGACCGGCGGCAGCGCCCGTCGGCCGGGAAGGTCAGCAGTCTAGCTCCCAAAATCATACCACATCCGCCCAGCAATTCAAGTACCAGCCCAAAAAATTCTCACTCCCCCCCAAATCGCCCGGCCGAACTCTTTCGGTCAGGCTCCGGAGCACCTGATTCTTATCGACTTCAACCCCAGAAACATTTATGGCTCCCGGAGGAAAAAAGTTGCGGGTAAAGCAGCAACTCGGCCGCCCCACACTCCGTGTAAAAGGTCCACAACCAGGACGCTGTGCTCTCCCGGCATCGCATACAGGGATCCCGGCATCGCCTGCGGTTGATGCACAGGTGGCCAGCGTTGTCTGTTACTCTCAGCTATTTTTTCCGGAGCACGCTACTGGTGGCACCGTCGGGCCACGGGCGAAAGATTAGTTGGACGGCGGGGGCGTCGGCTTCCCTCTGGGACGGCTCTGCTGCTGCATCTGCTCCATCATTTGCTCCAATTGCCGTTCCGGAATAGCTAACGACATGGTCATGACGTTACCCCTGGTCTGGCAACTCAGCGCATCGAGCAGGCTGGCGACTTGTCCCGCGGTCTGGTTATCTTGCCGATTCATCTGTAGCATGCTGGCGACAAATTTGACCACGTCCACTAAGGCCTGGGCGTCTTTTTCCGAGCGTGTGATCGCTTCGGCCGAGATGGTCACGGTGTCGCCGAACCGGATGCCGCCGCTCACCTCGGTAACCGCGGCAAAGGTACTGGTTCTCATCGCACCGCCCAGGTTCGGGTCGGGCATCGCGTCGGCGAACTCGGCCAGCGGGACCAGCGTGGCAAACCAGAAATCGTTCTTGGCGCTCAGGTCGCGCACCTTGGCGACGACCTGGTTGGCGGCGGATGTGTTGTTTCGCCGGCGGTCGATAGCGGCCTTGACCGAGGGCAGATCGCCCATCGCGGCGGTGCCGGAATCGAAGAACGCGATCGCATTCTCGACCGCGGTAGCCGGCGGATTGATGGAAGCGGCGGGTGGTGCGTTGTCTGAAAACGTGAAGAGGTCGGCGCCCTGATAGTTCGAGGTGTGCGCGCCGCGGGATTCGGCCGCCCTCAAGATCCGATGGACGTCGAAAACGCCCTTGGCCAGAACCAGCCAACGGCTCTGCGGCGCGGCGGAACCCCAGTTGGACGCGATCAGGATTTCGCTGACGTCGTGCCGCGGATCGAAGCCGGTGCCGGCGACGAATCGCTGGAAGCTCGCGTCGTCCACCTGCATGTGATCGAGCACATACTGGCCGAACAGGGAGTTCTTGGTCTGATCCACCTGCATGCCCGCAATCACCTTGGCATCCGGCATCACCAGCCGCAGCAGGCCGGGATCCGCTGCCAGCGCGGCGGCTTGAACGGCCAATCCTAGAACGATCTGGCGCAGCTTCAACATGGGGAACCTCTCTGCCGACACTACGAGCCTAGCATGGGGAAAGTTCCGCAGCTCTTACACGGGAGCCGGCTTAGACTGGAACCTGCTCGACGATCTCGATCCCGTAGGCGTCCAGTCCGACCACCTTGCGGGGATGATTGGTCAGCAGGCGGATGGTGTGGAGGCCCAGGTCGGAAAGGATTTGCGCGCCGATGCCGCTTTCGTGCTGCGCCCGACGCTGTCCGTCCGGGGTAGCAAAACCGGCGTGATCGCGGAAGCCCGATCCGGTCTGGTGCAGATACACCAGCACGCCGGCCCCTTCCCCGGCGATCCGTTCGAGCGACTTGCGGATCAGTTCATGGCATTCGCAGCCCACCGAGCCGAACACGTCGCCATAGATGCAGTGCGAATGCATGCGAACCAGCACGTTTTCCCGGCCGGCCAGCTCGCCATGCACGAGCGCCAGATGCTGTTCTGGAACGATGGTGCCGGCATAAACGATGGTCTTGAAATCGCCGAACCTGGTTCGCAGGCAGGATTCCGATTGGCGCTGGACGAAGCGTTCGGTCTGGAGCCGGTAGCGGATGAGATCCGCCACCGAGATCATGCGGAAGTCGTGGCGCGCGCAGAACTCCTTCAGTTGCGGGACCCGCGCCATGGACCCGTCGTCGTTCATGATCTCGCAGATCACGCCCCCCGGCCGCAGTCCCGCCAGCCGCGCTAAGTCGACCACCGCCTCAGTTTGCCCGGTGCGAACCAGAACGCCGCCCTCGCGCGCGCGCAGCGGGAAGACATGGCCTGGACGCGCCAGGTCGAAGGGCGTGCTGCGCGGATCGATGGCAACTTGAATGGTGCGGGCGCGGTCGGCGGCCGAGATTCCCGTGGTCACGCCTTCGGCCGCTTCGATCGATTCGCAAAACGCGGTTCCAAATCGCGACGTGTTCCGTTGTGACATTGGATGCAAATGCAGCGCCTCGCAGATCTCCCCGTCCAGGGAAAGGCAGATCAGCCCGCGCGCGTGCTTGGCCATGAAGTTGATGATGTCGGGCGTCACCTTTTCAGCCGCAACCGTAAGATCGCCTTCGTTCTCGCGGTCTTCGTCATCGACGATGACCAGCATGCGGCCGGCGCGAAAGTCCTCGATCGCCTCCGGGATGGAAGAAAACGGCATCCAAACGTCCTTAAGTCTCAGGATAGCAGCGGAGGGAATCCGGCAGTGAGCCCGGACTTTCGCAGGCGGCGTGTGCGGCCCGGCTCCAGCAGCGAGGCGCTCCTGCAAATCATGGTGCTTTGCTCAGAGGGACGGCCGCCCTAAACATCGGGCCGGCTTAATTCCAGGCAGAGCGAGGGACAACGATCTCATCGGCCGGCACCAGCGTGTTCACCGAAACGTGCGGCCAAGCAAGGCCCTTGAAATTCAGCAGGACCGTCTGGGTGTACTGAATCTGCGTGAAATTGACCGTAATCTCACGCGGAGCTTCCAGGTCAAGCGGCGGTGTGACGGAAAATGTGGGCACGCGCTGACCAGGAACGCTCGGTTTCGCTTTGATCGCCAAGGGCGGCTGACCTACCTTGAAGGGCGGCACCCGAATGACCTCTTCGACGGTTTCGATCCAGAAAATCGCTGCCATCTGTGAGGCCTGGGCGTTCGGGGCTGTAGCAGCGGCCTGACCCAGCAAGAAGGCGATGTTGTCGACTCCGCCCCCGAAGGGCGCCGGATTCGGGGCCGTGGAAATGATGAGGGCGATCGTCTTGGTGATCTTTTGGTTGCTGATGTGATTGCGCAACAGCGTGTTTGGATCATCCAAAATGGCTTGCGTGATGGTGCCGGCAGCGATAAAGCTACTCAGATCTTGCGGAATTCTCGCCGTTCTTGGGTCGCTGGCGGTCTGACTGGGGAACTTGATCCTGTTGGCAGGGTTTCCCGTTTGGAATGGCGTGATATCGACGGGTCTTATGGTCGGCGGCCCGGCGACTGACGCAAAGTTGCCTTGAGCTTCAATCGTGGTCCCGTGCGGGATCGAGGCCATGCGTACCACGGTTTCCCCCCCTGGTGGGACGGTCGTCGCTGGCACATGAATCCAGATTCCGGGCTCGACGTGGATACCGACACTTTCTTCGTCGATCGTAATATCGTTGATAGTCTGCAGATAAGGCACTCCGTTGAGGAAGATGTCTCCCTGCGGCGTCGTGCCCCGGTTCGGAACCGAGCCCAGGCTCGGTGAAAACGAGAGGTTCTCGGACGTGAGGTTCAGTTCCAGAATGTTGTCGCTGGTAACCGGGACGGGTAGCGGCGTTGGCGTCGCCGTGTTATTTGGCCGGAAGATGGTGTTGAAGCCGTTACCAACCCAATCTCCGGCAAATGCGGCGAGCGGTCCAAGCGGCGGGGGTGCAGCCGGGACGGCCACTCCATGATGCGGGCGAACTTCCCTGAATTTGAAGTCACTGGGCAGCTTGATGGATGCTCTGCTCATTCGTATCCTCCTTTTCGGTAGGGGCTCACTTTCTCAGCGGTTGATTCGAATCGTGTGCTGCTCTTGCTCACATTGAACCGGGATCTCCATTTTGGATTTTCCGGCACGACCCGCGAACGACGGAGCTTCACAGCATGTCTCGTCCAGCGGGTCTTGACGCGGCTGCTGAGCTGGCGACAATCTCGCCCCGGAACCGTGCGCGTCGCGAACCATACGTCACTTCTTGGCCACGCTGCGCTTGCCCGCGCCTTTGGCTGGTTTCTTTCCGCCAGCGTGTTTTGCCGGCTTCGGCGTGCCTCCGGACATCAGCTTTCCCGTCAGTACGTTCACCGCAACGGAGTCTCTGACCACGACGCTGCCGCCCGTGGCCGTCTTGAATTGAATGGTGACGGTTCGGCCATCGGTTTCGATAGTCAGATACCCGAACGCGACGATCGGATCGATCTCCAAAGTGTGGTCGCCCAGAGTGATCGGCGCCGGCGGTAACGTACCCACGGGTGCGGTAGCGGAAAATCCTCCGCTGCCCGAAACGAGATAGGGCGTCTGCTTTCCGTTCGCCAGGGTGCGTGTGAAGCGCTGGTAGAGGTGCGCGTGGCCCGAAAGCACCACGTCAGGCCACAGATTCGCGGCTTTGCAGCATGCGTCCATGTCGGTCTGAAGGCCGGTGGAGCCGCCGTGCTTGGCGTCGGCTGACAGCGGGGGATGATGAACCGCCAGGATCACAGCGCGCTTGCCCGCATCATGGTCCGGCTTCAGACGCGCCAACTCGCTCTTCAGAAAATCCAACTGGTCATCGACGATCGGGAAATGGCCACCTTGCGACGAGATGACGCCGGGGCCTTCCAGCACATTGCTGTACAGTCCGATGATGGACACAAAGGGTGCATCGAGCGTGAAGTAAACGCCTGACTGGGTCATGACGCTGCGAACCAGCCCGCCGGAATCGGGCGAAGGACCCGGCGCGGCAGCGCAAAAGTTGGTCAAGAAGGCGTCCAATGTCGGGACCTGAGGCGCGCTGGATCCCTGGCCGAACACCATTCCGTCATGGTTTCCGGGGACCGCGAAGATGGGGCGGTCGTACGCGCGGAATGGCTCGAAAAACTGATCATAGTAGTATTGGGCTTCGCCGAAATTGTAGATGACGTCCCCCAGGTGGAAGAAAAAAGCCGGACCGTCCGGGCCCTGGATTTCCGCGGCCATTGCGTCTGCTACTGCGCCTTCATGCCCGACAGCCGTGGCCGCCGTTTGCGACCGGTTCGCTTTGGCCGCTCCAGTGTCGCCGACTGCATGAAAGATGATTTTCCCAGCCTTCTGTATCGTTTGGACCACTTCAGCCGGAACGAAGTCGGCGAGATTCACGGGCGCGCTGGTCCGGCGGGCCGGAATGCGTTGAACCTGATTCTTGTGGGCCAGGTAGTAGGGTGATTGGTAGTACGCCGAACTGGTGTTGTCCTGGCGAAATGCGATTTCATCTTTCCCCGGCTGGGGGTCAGCGTAAAGTTGTCCTTTCGGACCGATCAATTTGTTCTCCATCGCGGCCGTCTTTGATCCTCCTTATTTTCGGTCTTCAGCCACAATAAACCAGTTTGATACCGCTTGCATGAGAATTCCGGGTAAAAAATGCCGGGAGCGGCTAGCGGAACGCAATCGGCGCCCTATTGCAACTCCCGGCCCAAGGCAATCATCGAGTTACTTGCGCAAGAGCGCGATCCCTGCAGTGCTTGAAGGAACGTGGCTCGCGATCTCTTTTTCCCGGGAGCTCTTGGGAACGGCGTAGCCGTCCGTTTCATACGGGTTCCATATTTTCGAGAGAAAATATGCATTGCCGTATCGAGTGAACTCCAGAGTGCCCTCGCGCCTGTCCGCGCGAGACGTCGGCTGCGCAAGGAATATCGCGCTAGCGCGAGTGTCGCGCCGCTCTTGAAGCATCACTGCTCCCGTCCCCATGTGATAGATCAGGTACTCGCCGGCGGGCATGAGTTTCTGACCCAGCCAGAAGTCAAAAGGGACTTCCGCGCGCGCATCCAGGACCTGCGCCTGCAAGCCCATACAGGACGCGACGACCAGCAGCCCCGCTGCTAAGTGCAATCGTTTCATACTCTACCTCTCTTTCCTCGCTTTGGAATCGAGGCTTGTTCAGCCTCACCGGGGTAAGCGAGGAAAAGAAAAAAGTCCGCCTGAGAGGGGCCAGTTTGCAATGTTTAAGGATCCGTGGCGAACTTTTGCCGCTTTTCTCGCTAACCATTGCGGGGAGAGTTCTTCTGCATTTGAAGCGCCCGGATTATGATAAACTGCTGGCACACGACCAGCGAATAGGAAGTTGCGAGGGAGGTCAAGGCCATTTTTCGGGCTACTCCGCCATTATGCAGGATAAAGGCGAGCTCGGCGAACTGGTGATGACGCTCGTGGACGCGACCCTCGAGCAACCGCCGGAATCGCGCCTGAGCTACATCAACTCGGCCTGTGGCGGCGATCCCAGGCTGCGCCTTGAGGTGGTGAAACGCGTCCAGTGGGAGGAGCGCATCCAGGGCTTCTTACTCGACACCGTCACCACCACGCTGGGAACCCTCGATCGCTCCTTCGAGTCCGGCGAATACCTGGCTGGGCGTTTCCGTGTCATTCGAGAAATAGGTCAGGGAGGAATGGGAGTTGTCTACGAGGCCTTCGACGAGAAGCTCAATCGGCGCGTGGCCCTGAAATGCGCGCAGGCCGGTCACGGCCACCGGCTGCCGCCGGAAGCGCGGGCTGCCCGCGAAGTCAGCCACTTTAATGTGTGTAAGGTTCACGACTTACATTCCGCCCAAACCAAGTTCGGCGAGGTCGAATTTCTGACGATGGAGTTCATCGAAGGAGAAACGTTAAGCGATCGCTTGAGGCGCAAGGGACCTCTGGACCAGATCGAGGCGCGGGAAATCGCTCTGCAGATTTGCGCGGGCCTGGCGCAAGCGCACCGGCAAGGAGTCATCCACGGCGACCTGAAGTGTGGCAACGTTCTTCTGGCTCAGTCGCCCGAAGGAGGGATGCGGGCTGTAGTGACAGATTTCGGACTGGCCTCGCTGCAACTTCCTGAGAGCGTTGACAACATCGCAAGCCAGCAGGCCGGGTCTTTCGACTACATGGCACCCGAGCTTTTTTCCCGCTCACCAGCGAGCGTCGCTTCCGATCTCTACGCTCTGGGCGTAGTGTTTCACGTCATGCTGACTGGCGAAATACCTGGCCGGCAGAAAACGCTACCGAGACTTTCTCAGGATGCCAGCACAGGCGCCGTGGACACGGCCCCGGGCGATCTGAACGCTCCGCGCAAGTGCCAGGAACTGCCCGCGCCCTGGAACGTCATCGTAACGCGTTGTCTCGAGCCTCGGCCCGAGAACCGGTTCGGTTCGGTCGATGAATTGATCGATCAATTGGGCGCGCCCAGCCGCGCGAGTACGTGGACCCGGCGCGCGGCGGCCATCGCGGCGATTCTCACTACATTGTTTTGGATTGGACGCCCTGCGGCGATACGGCTTGCGGTGCTGCCGTTTGAAGTTGCGGGCGGCACGCTCACGACGGCTGGAGGTTTGGCGCTGGACGTCACGGACCGATTGCAGGGCTTGCGCCGCGGTCTGGTGATTGTACCGCCCGAAGAAGCGCAGCGGAGCAAGGTCGATTCCTTCGATAAAGCCCGCACCGTGCTGTCGGCGACTCACGTGCTCCGAACGCGCCTGAACAATTCGGGGAATCAAATCGAGGTGCTGGCTTCGGTCGTGGATACCGGGTCCGGCCGCGCGCTGCAGGAGCTGAAAGGCACTTATTCGGCCAACGACACGCCGTTGGTGGCCAAAGCGCTCACCGCGACAGTTACAGGGGCGTTCCATCTTCGCGTTGGCGTGCCGATGGAACTGGTTTCGGCCGCAGCCTATCCTTCCTATATTCAAGGCATCAACTTACTGCGGCGCGACACGGTCAGCGCTGACGAGGCAATTCCGTTTTTCGAAAAAGCCATTGAGCTGGACCCTCGCTCGGCTCTGACTTACGCGGGCCTCGCCGAGGCACAAATACAGAAATTCGGGCGAAGGCAAGGAAGCCAGTGGCTGGATCTAGCCGCCCATTCAGTAGCGAAAGCCCAAAGCCTGAACGCCGACTCGGCTCTGGTGCTGCTGGCCGCGGGACTCTTGGAACAACAACGCGGCTGGTACGAACAAGCTGCCCACGATTTCAGCCGGGCCGTGGAACTCGCGCCAAACAGCGCGGAAGGCTGGAACCGCCTCGCCAATGCCTACGGCAGCATGAACCGGTCGGATGAGGCGATCGCCACCTATCAGAAAGCCATTCAAGCTCAACCGAACTACTATGCGCCCTATATTGACTTTGGGCTCTTCTATTACTATCGCGGCCAGTTCAAAGAAGCGGAGCAGCTCTTCCGCCGCGCGACCGTGATTGCTCCCGGTCTCGCAAAGGGTCACATGGATCTGGGTGTCACGCTCAAAGAGCAGAACCGTCTTCAGGAAGCCGAGCGGTCCCTGCTCACGGCATTGCATCTTCAGGAGACATCGCAGGTTCTGACTAACCTGGGCGCTCTTTATTATCAGCAAGAGCGCTTCGGGGAAGCCGCGTTTTATTTCGAAAAAAGCGTGAATGCCGAGCCGCCAAAGGCGCTTCTATATGAGAACCTTGGCGAGGCCTATCGCCACCTGGGGCAGCCTTCAGCAGCCGCTGAGAGCTTCCGCCGAGGCTTGCTAGTCGCTGAGTCGGAAGTGGCCCAGAATCCGAGAGAGCCTTCTTCTCGAGGGCGTCTTGCCTGTTTGTTCGCGTTGCTGGGAGAACGCGACCGGGCCGAGTTCGAGATCACGCAGGCTCTGAGCATGGGCGCCGGCAATGTAAGAGTCTTGCGAGATGCGGTGCTTACGTTCGAAGCCCTGGAAGAGCGAGACAAGACATTGCAGGTGCTAGGCAACGCACCAGCAAGCCTGCTGGAGGAGTTGAGCATCCAGCCCGATGTGAGGGACTTGCAGAGAGACCGACGATTCCGAGAGCTGCTCAGAAATAAGGCAGCCGAAAAGTAGCTGGAGGTAGAAGAGAAAGGAGATACGACATGGCATCAGTGACAACTGGAAGAGCCATAAGAACGGTTACCCTGCACTATGCAGGAAACAAAATCACCCCTGAAAAGCTCTCGTTCCATAAGGGTGAGCTTATACAATTCGTCTCGGATCAGCCAGGCTATGAGGTTTACGTCAAGCTGAATCCCGAGGCGTACAAGCCGAGTGTATTTACTCCCACCTCTGGGCCGGTAGAAGTTTTGAAGGACCCGGGTGGGACGAGTCGTAAGGCGCCGTGCGGCATCCTCGAAACGCAGACGGGGGTTCTAATCGGTTGGCCGAGAATTGACACGTTAGGGCCTGAGACGGACCCGTGTGATTGAACACTCTCCGTGGGGTGGGGCGGAAGGGCCGCCCTACCCCTTTGAAATCCTCACCGCTTAAGAGGGCGGGCCATCCGCATCCGCCGAGCCCCGAGAGGAACCGGGAAAGATGCGGTCATTCTTCCTTGCTCTCATCGGCTCCGCTGGACTCCATACGATCGAACAGCCACCGCCGCGCGTCGCGCCACATTCGCTGCAAGGTGCGTACCTTCAAACCCATGGCCTCCGCCGCCTCATCGTCGGTGAGCCCCAGGAAGTATTTCGTCTCGACGAGCGTGCACCATTCCGGGTTCGTCTTCTCCAGCTCGTCCAGGAGCCGATCCATCGTAACGGCCAAGTCGAGCTTGGTGCTTTCCGGGTGGGGAAGAGAATTCTGGATATCATCCAGCGCGACGAAATCGGCGCGGGGACGTCCGCGTGCGTGGTCGATTAGGTACCTGCGCATCGTTCTCGCGGCGATGGCGAAGAAATGTTGCCGGTTCTGCCAATCCCGATCTCGCGCGGCCACAAGCCGGATGTAGACCTGGTCGACCAGCTCGGTCGCTTGCAGGGTATGGCCCCGGCGTTCCCTCCGCATCAGATGGTGCGCTAAACGCCGCAAGTTCGGAAGCACCAGCGCGAACAGCTCATTCTCGGCAGTGCGGCTTCCCTCGCGCCATTTGTGCAGGAGATATGTAATGTCTCCGGTCTTCTCTGCCATGGAATGCTCCGACGCGCACGCTCTCTCGGGTGCGTGAATCTTAACATAACTCGCTCCAGGATCGGAAGGGCGCTAGTTTAGTGGCCGGGCTCAGGTGTGGCGGCGCTTCGGCTGCGAGGAGGCTCCAGCAGGGGGCTCGAGGAGCGACGCTCCGGCGGCCGGCCCCAGGCAGGGGTGCTCCAGCGGTCTGGTTCCAGCCGCTCGGTTGCCTAAACTGAGGCTCGCAGCGGAACAGCGCTCCAGCCGGCGCGAGCCGGCTACACCGGCGCTGGGTCGGCGGACGGATCTAGAAGCCGAGCTTCTTGTCCAGTTCGGCGGTGACTTGGGGCAGGGAATCCGGATTGTTCAGCATGTTGCGCAGGCTGTCGGGCGAGCTCTCGATGAGAGCCTCCGCCGCGGCGAGCGAGATGTTGTAGGCCTGGCGCGCTTCTTCGATGCTCATGGCCGACCAATCCGAGTGCAGCTCTTCCAAACGCGAGACCTGATGCGCTTGCGCCTGCTGCCGAAGGCGTTCGCGTGCGCCCGCATCCAGCTTATCGCCCGACAGTTTCTGCGCCAGGCCCTCTTGCAGCCAGACCGGCCAGGGAGCGGCGCCCGATGGAATGCCGGTTAAGCAGGCGTGCACCAGCTCGTGAGCCAGCCCGCGACGCACTGGCGGCCCCACCTCTTTTTCATTGGTCCAGGCGATGTGGATGCGCCCGTCGTACCAGCCGCCGCTCCACTCCGCTGCTCCGGTGCTGCGCAGGTAAGTGTCGCGATCTTGCACGATAGCCACCACGCGCTCACTAGTGGAGCATCCAAGCTGGGCAGCGACGCGGCTGTATTCCTGGTCCAATGCGCCCAGGATGGCGCGCGCCGTTTCCACCGGCAGGGCTTCGCGTTCGTAGCGCAAGATAACGCGCATGCCGTACAGTTTCTCGGCCGCCCGGTCCTCGTTTGTCTCCCGCTTCACTCGCTCATAGATCCCGGCCAGGCGATCGTTCGGCGCCAGATCCAGCGACTGCCTCCAGTACCCGAGCGCCGTGTCGAGCTGGTCCATGCGATAGGCTGCCAGCCCAGCCAGCAGCAGCACGTTGGCGTTGTTCTGGTACCGCCGCACCGCCGGTTCCAGCAGTTCAAGCGCCTCCCGGGGTTGGTTCAAGACCAGCAGTTTGGCGGCGCGGTCGAGCGAAGGATCGCCGCTGCGCCCGGTGACCGTCACACTCAGGTTGCTCATCGCGGGGCGCGGGACGGGATCGGCCGCCGGGGCGGACGAGCGCTCTTTCTCGAAGGCATCCAGACCGGCCAGCGCAGAGCCGGAGACGTAGCCCACCACACTCTGGTTGTTGACGTTGGCCGCGATCTTGATGCAATCGGAACCGTCCGCCAGGCGGAAGCGAATTTCGACCGGAGTTCCGACCGGAAGGCTGGCGATGACCTGGTCGCTCGAATGGCAGCCGGATCGCAGCGGAGTCTGACCGTCTCGCACCGCCAGGGCAGCGAAGAAGAACAGGATCGGGCCGGTCATGCCCCGATCCTACGGTTAATCGCCTTCTAAGTCGCTCGGGTGAAAGCCTGAAAACGCGACGAAAGCTTCTCGGTCTCAGACCGCGCCGCGCCTTATAACCTGGCGGAGTAGTGCCATGAGGATGAGCACGATGCCGAAGGTGCACACGATGGTCGCACCAGTGGGTAAATCGATTTGCAGCGACAAAAACACGCCCAGCGCCGAAACCAGCGTGCCCATGGTCCAGCCGATGGCCAGCCGCGCGCCGATCTTTTCAGCGAACAGCATGGCACCTACCGACGGCACGATCAGGTAGCAAAATACCAGCAGCACGCCGGCGATGGCCACCGAGGAAGTCACCACGAATCCGAAGGAGGCATAAAACAAAAAGTCCCAAAAGCGCACCGAGAGGCCCTGCTGTTCGGCTTTTTCGGGCTCCAGCGAAATCAGCAGAAAGCGCTTGCGGAAGAGGTAGTGAAACAGGCCGATCACGCCGTAGACCATCGCGGTGGTACGCACTTCCTGCCAGGAGACGGTCAGGATATTGCCGACCAGCATTTCCTTGAGGTGCTCGGTTTGAGCGACTGACTTGCTCATGGCCAAGATCGCAGCCGCCGAGGCCACCGCGTAGCTGATGCCGATAATCGCCTCTTGCGGGATACGGGTATGGTGGGGCTTGATGATGGAGAAGACCGCGGCCCCCAGGAAGGTGAAGGCCAGGCTGGTCCAGTAGGCGCCCCGGCCATGCGGGTCCAAGCTGTACAGCGCCGCGATGGTGGTGCCGAGCGCGGCGATCTGGGCCAGAGACAGATCCACGAATACTACGCCTCGCTCGACCACGTGCACACCCAGGTAGGCGTGAATGCCGGTCAAAATCAGGCTCGCGACGAAAGGAGCCAACAAGAAATGGAGTGTGTCCATGTTGTCTTTACTTGATCTTCGCGAAGGCGTTGGTCAGCAAATTGATATCGTAATCGAACAGCTCGAAATAGTTGGTTACTTCCTTGACGCCGCCCACCGAAGGCATGAGAACCAGCACCGTGCCCCCGGTGGCCTGGCCGATAGAGTTCGGGGTCCGCAAATCGAAGTAAGGTTCCACCAGAATCACCTTGATGTTCTCGCGCTTCATGGTATTGATGACCTCCAGCGTGTGCGAGGGTGTGGGCGGGATTCCCGGTTTAGGTTCGACGTAGTCGACTACCACCAGGCCGAAGCGCTCGCAAAAATTGGGCCAGGAACGGTGATAGGTGATCACTTTGCGGCCGCGATACGGCGCCATCGCAGCGTCCCAGCGCTTCTCGGCCTCGGTCAAGCGCTTATCGAAGTCGGCGTAGCGCTGCGCGTAGTAAGAAGCCTCGGATGGGCGCATCTCGGAAAACTTGGTTTGAAACGCCTTGGCGATCCGGCGCCCGTTCTCCGGATTCAGCCAGTAGTGCGGATTGCCCAGAGGATGGACATCGCCCATGGCGCGCGTCACCTGGCCGGTGGGAATCTCGAGAATTTCGCAGTACTGCGACATGTCGAGATAGCCGGCGTTGCCCTGCTGAATCTTGGGATTCCCGCTTTGGTTGATTAGTGGTGGCAGCCAGCCGATCTCCAGTTGCAAGCCGACCACGGCCAGCAGGTCGGCCTTCTGCAGTTTCAGCAGGAAGCTGGGCTTGGGCTCGACGAAGTGCGGATCCTGATAGCCTTTGGCGATGGCATCCGCCGTAATGTGGTCGCCGCCCACTTCGGAAGCCAGAGCCGCCAGATCCTGGGTCGCGGTGACGACGCTGATTTTGCCGGCCGCTTGAGCCGGCCGGATGGCGGCCAAGAGCGCCGCGGCCAGCATCAGAAGAACATGTGAAACCTTCATAGTCTTGTGCCTTCTCTAGAACGGATGCGCGCCATGCGCACCGATCGAAAATTGAAATTGGAAGAGGAACTCATTGGCGGTCCGGTTGTCGCCGTAGTCGGTGCGCCGCAACTGGCCGCGAATCTGGCTGAACTCACTGGGCCAATAAGTAAGCACCAGCGATCCGCCGGTGTCCTGAAATTGCGGCAGACTGGTAAGATTGGCGAAGGCGGGGAGTCCGAAAAAGTCGCCGTCCACGGTGTACCAGTTCCCCAGACGTTCGGAGCGGTCAAAGCGCCCGCCCAGGAACCAGCGCCGCGCAAACTGGTAGTCGCCCGACACGTAGTAGCCGAAAGGCAGGTAGGTTCGGCCGGGCACTTCCAGACGGTTCCAGACGATTTCGGTGCGTCCCACAAAGGAATGATAGATGGCGCGGCGGAGTGGCTTCCAGCGCAGCGTGGCGTCGACGCCGTAGATCTGGTCGATAGCGGCCGGACTCCACACCGAGTGGCCTCTGGAATAGGAGACGCCTAAGTCCAGGTTGGTGGATTCACTAATGTCGCGGTAGGCCCGCAAATGGTCCACGGTAGAGAGATCGCTGCGGTGATAGGACTGGAACAGGTTGAATGAATCGCCCCGGAAGAGCTGCGCGGTTCCTTCAAAGAAAATGTCCTTCGGGCCGGCAAAGATGCGGCTAAGCGCCAGCCCGGCGTCATCGATGCCATCCTCGCCGCCCACTAGGTTTTGGGTAACCAGCGGCCGATCAACCCAAGGCAGCACATGATTGTGCAGGGTGTTGACCTTTCCGAACGCAGCGCGCATCTTGCCTGCGCGCAGCTCGAAGTGGCCGGGAAGGGCAGGGAAAGTCAAGAAGCCTTCTTCCAGGTCGACGCCGTGCTCGCCGAAGCTCAGAAAGAAGTCGGCGCGGGCATAAGGGTCCAGGATGGCTTGAAAGGCGAGCTCGCTCTCGTGCATTTGCAGCGCCGAGGTCGGCCGGCCGGCCGGGTTGCCGGCCGCACCCAGGAAATCGCCGATGGCCGCGATGTCAGGATTGAGCACCTTGGCGGCGGCCGGACCGGCGCCGCCAAGCGCCGGCGGAGGCTGGGCGGCCGCCTGGCTGCCGGCAGGCGGCGGTGCAGCCGCGGCCGACGAGGGCTGTGCCGCGGGCGCTGATGGACCGGGCGGCGGCGTTGCCGCGGTCAACGCCGCGGTAGTCGCAGCCTGCTGCGATTTCAAATCCTGCACTTCGGCCTCCAGCGATTTGATGCGGTCCTCCATGGCCTGCAGGCGGCTCAACAGCGCCGCCGTGTCCTGAGCGGCCGCCGGAAAAGCAGCCCAGCAGGCCACTAGCGCCAGCGCGGGAATTGGAAAACTTTTCGCCATTCAGATCACTCCCCTTTTTCTTCGTACAATTTTGCAATGTCATCTCAGAAGACGAAATGCCTCGCTAGACGGGCTCTTCGTCTTCCAAAAAAGTACGGGTGGAGCGATCTAAACCGGGGGTGCGCGCGGCGAACGGATGACGGTGGCGGCGTCCAGCCGGCGCCCAAAATGCTGCGGAGTCTGCTGCCAGACGACTCGCAAGTGGGCCGACAACTGAATCTCGCCGCCCGGCTGGAGGCAGGGCAAATGCCCGCTGTGGCAAATGTCGCAGGGACGGGCGCTATCGTTGGTGTGAGCGTGTCCGGGCAACACCGAGACGGTCGTCACCACCAGCAACGCGCAAAGTGCCAGCAACGCCGTGTAGTGCCGAGCTCTGTTCATGAAAACGCTCACGCCAGCGTGATCCCAAGTATAGCAAGGCTGGGTACGCAGGTCCTCTGGAACCCGATCGGGCGCGGCCGCCAACCAGGACGAGACGGGCGACGAGCTGTTCACCCGTGCAGAGGATTCTCAGCCACAGCCGTCGCAGCGCGAACAGGGAGGGCCAGGGCTCGAGGGCTACCGCACGTATTTCGGCGTCCCCTCAGACCAGGGATCGTAACTGTTGGTGAACGCGATGCGCTCGGAAATGGACGCATGCGAGTACAGCCAGAATTCGATGAACGGGTTCGGATTGGGTTCGTCCAGATCCACTTCGCCGAGCACTTGAAAGGAGTGCGACGCGACGGCGCGCGAATCCGGCACGATTCCATGAATCACTTCCAGGCCGTAAACGTCGGCTTGATGCTCCTGCTGGCGGCTGTAGGCGTTGATGAGCGGCTCGGTGAGAAAGCTGAAGATGGTGAAAATCAGGGCCAAGGCCGGCAGCGAGGCCCAATCGGCGATGTCGCGCACCCGCCAGCGCGGGCCCCAACGCCGCAGTTCCCAGTGCAGCAGGTGGTAGCCCAGGAACAAAAGAACCAGGACCAGCAGCGCGAGAAAAATCAGAGTATTGCGGACGTGCCCGAGCACGTAGTGTCCCATCTCGTGGCCGAAGACGAAAAGCGTCTCGGGGGTTGTCAAACGCCGGATGGTGGTGTCCCACACTACGACTCGCTTGGAAGCGCCGAAGCCGGTTACGTAGGCGTTGAGCGAGTTCGTTTTTTCGCTGGCCTGCATTTCGAACATGCGATCGGGCGGGATGGCGAGGCCGCCGCGCGCGACCACTTTTTCGAGCTGCTCGACCAGGGCGGGATGCCGGGCTGCCAGCGGGTCAAACTTGAAGAAGAGTGGCTCGATCAAGATGGGCTCGAGGAACATCACCACGAACAGAATCGGCAGCGCCGCTAGCCAGAAGTAAAACCACCAGCGGCGGGGACTGCGGCGGATGACGCCGTAGAGGAGGAAAGCCAACAGCACCGACAGGGCGATGGCGAGCAGCTCGCTCTTGGTCCAGTCCCACAGCCAGGAGGGCCAGCTTTGAATGGATTGCTCGAATGCCAGGTCGAGATGCTGGCCGTAGATTCCAAGCGGCAGGTTTAGGATGTCGTTGGCCAGCACGACTAAAGGAACGAAGATCAGGGCCTGCACGAAGCGGCGTTTCGAGGCCGCCTCGGCCCAGTCGCGGAACCTGGCGCCGAGTCCCAGCGCGAGAATTACCACCAGCACCAGCACACCCCAAAGCGCGCCGGCGAAATGCAGCCAATTCCGTGCCTGAGCGTATTCGATGGCTTTTTGCAATTTGTCGGGAGGGAGCGAGTACTGGGGCGTCGCCTGCTGCTGGGCGGCCGCCGGCGGAGTTGCCTGCGCGGGAGCCTTCTGTGCCTGGAGGGGAACGCGAGCGAGAGCCGTGGCCACAAGCAGGCCCAGGATTCCGTTTCGGATTCGGGGGATCATCGTGTCGCGATTATAGCGCCGCGCGTCGAGCGCGATTCAGCCGCCGCCACGTTATCATTAGAAGTCAACCGAAGAAGCATCCGAGCTGGTCGGCTGCGTGATCGGCGCGCGGGCGAGGCCTCAGGGAGCAATCAATCGGACATGCGGTGTGGATTACTTGGAGGGATTGGCGAAGACCGAGTCCAGATTCAGACTAATTCCGATTTGCCCGCGAACGTCGCTTTCTTTGATGAGGTCCGTTCGATTCGCGTAGGTAAATGAAATGGGGATGCGCACGGCTGCGTTCGCAGTAGGAAGCTCCAGCTTGGCCTGGAACACGCCGATATTGCCGGGCTCATTGATCTTGGTGCCCGAGAACTCCGGAATCGCGAAACCCAGCGGGCGCTGATTGAGGTGCATATACAATCCCGCCATCGAGAGAATCGGTGTTCCGAAATCGGGGATGTCGCGCAGCCGCCATTTGGCGTCTCCGGCCACCTGCGCATCGCGCCACAGACTGGTCATACCCGGACGCTTCTGGTCGAACCAGGAGGAGGAGAAGTTCAGGGTGAAATCAAGGTTGTAGTTCATCAATCCGCGTGAGACCACAAACCTGGCAGTATGCAGGCTGGGCGGCCGTGTCCCTTGAGGGACGCTGGCGCCAACCGCGTCCGTGGCGATATCGGGACGTTCCAGCGAGTACTCGGCGGTAGCGACCCAGCCGTGGGCGAAGGTGTTGTATGCTCTGTCATCGGCTTTGAGCAAGTCGCGCCAGTTAGCGGCCGCTTCGGTGAGAACCGAACTCACATCCGGATCGGCGACCGGAATCTTGCCCTTGACTTCCCGCACCACGTCGAGCAATTCGGCGGTTTTTTGATCGTCGGATTTATTGGTTCCTTGAAAAGAGTCCAGCTTTGCCTTGAGTTTTGATTCCAACTCCGCATGGAAGGGACGCAACTTGATATCGAGCCGGTTCATGCTGTTGGCGGCCGGTTTCGCCTTATCAGTCCAGTCGTGCAACGCCTGCTTGAAGCGGGCGCTGCCGGGCTTCCGCTGGTTCACAACCTCGTAGCGGATGGCGGCTTCGGCGAACTGATCGGAAAGAGCCTTGAGCGTGGATGTTGCGGTGGGATTCTTGCCGCGGCTGGTATCGAAGGTCAGCGAGATTCCCCACCGCCGCAAATAGTCCTGGCAGCCCTCCTCGCGCAGCCCGATTGCCGACGCGCCGACTCGGGTCGCGCAAATCAATCCCGCGGGATTGACGGAGATGGTGGTTGTATTGCCACTGACCGTGCGGACGGCCGAGCCATTCTCGAAGGCGAACCCGAAGGCCGCGGGCAGCAACGGATTCAGTACGGTTGACGTAGAGCCTGCCGCTCCGCTGGAAGCTCCATTCCGGATGTCGGCGCGCCGCCTCGCCAGGAACTGGCTGGCGCCACCTGACATGAGCTCATCGACCAGCGAGTTCCACACCGTACTGACGGCCTCATCGCGCGCGTTTCCTGCACCCGCCTTTACCAGAGCGGATACTGCCGCCTTAGTATCGGAGGACTGCGCCCACAATCCGAGCCCTCCGAGCGACGCCACAATCCACAGTTTCCTCACAGTGCCTCCCCTACCTGTACTCGAACACGACAAAATCGCGTAAGTTAGGCTGGCGCACGGTCCGAACCTGAGGAGCGCCTGCTGTTGGGATCAACCTGATTTCATACTTGGGATTGGGACCGTTAGCGGTCGCAAAACTGAAGACGAACGTGAGATTTAGGTCGGCAGGAGGCGGATACCTCGCGGCAGCAGGGGTGGCTGCAGCGCTGGGATCAGGAATCTGGCACCCCTGTACATTAGCCTTTCCCGGAACTGGCTGTAATGAGAGCGGGAAGGTGGTAATGATGTTGCCGTCTGCCGGACGCGTCACCATCCCGTCGCTGATCACGCTCATGTTATTCGCCTGATCGAACGACTCCACTTCGACGGCAATCGGAAAATCCGCCGCTGCGACGCTGTAAGTGAAAGAGTCCTTTTTGGTCATGATGCCTCGTAAACGTCCTACGTTCTTCGAGCCGCAGGCAGGCCAGTCGCCCTAACCCGCGAATTAGGTGTCGGGCGATTTGGTGGCAGCGAGAGCTTCGGTCTTCAGCAAGGCAGTCACACTAGAGAGCTTGATAGTCTTGGCCTTCGCCGACGGATCGCCATCCAGAGTCGCAAAGCCCAACCCGGCGTAATGGGCTGGTACTCTGCTCCAGATACCGGCAGTCCAGCCTGACCGACGCTCCAGAGCCAAACGGCGCCCGCTTCAGCTTACCTGCTTGCGTTCCGGTACTATGTATTGAACGACAAACGTGATCATCGCCGTGAGAGCCGTAGTTATTTCTGGCGTGAATTGATAATTGTTTTTTGCGAACCACGGTTTTAGAAATACCGCGAGTAAAGTTGTCGCAGAGCCAGCCAGCATCCCAGCGCTCACCTTCGCCGTTGGCGCCCAGCTGGTAGTAGCCGGCGCAACAGAAAGTAATTCAGCCATATTTGGTCCCTCCTTTAACAAGGTTCTCTTGGACTAATGGATCTGTTAATTGAACGGCCCGGCGCACTGAAACTCCGGGAAGATTTATGAAATCTCCGTCCCGTTTCGCATCGGAGAGAATAGTAATACGATGATTTAGATGTTTACCACTATTTGACGAGGAATGCAAGTATTTTTTTGAGTGTGAGCTGCTGCTGCTTCCATTCCGCGCAGGACCATTGTAAAGCTTTACGATATTAGGGAAGGGCCGGGCAGCGGGTTTTGGCTAATGGTTGCCTAATATTGGTCCCTTCCTCCCACGGATCATGTCTGAGAAGCGCCGGTGTCTTATCCTATGGTCGCATGTGCTGTTCTAATTCCGAAATAAAATGGCTCGCCTACGCAAGGTGAGACGCCGCTGCAACGAAAATATCAAACAGTTAACGCATTTGTGTCGGCTAACTGAACAGGACCGGATATTGAATGCAGAAAAGTGGTGAGTTCACAGTGACGGAGCGTCAGTGAGTGGCGCGCGTTGGACTTTTACCTGGGAGGCGAATCGACTCTTCTTATGGCGGAGGGCATCTTCTCTAAAGAGGCGCTGGTGGACGGCTTTGCAACAGATCTATTTTTTACCGGGATCCTTCGCCGCTTTGCCGTTGAGCTGCAGAGCAAACAGAAGCTCGAAGCTTCGCTGGGACCCGGCCGGAAACAGGATGGTCTCGTTGAAAACACTCTGCGCGGTCTCGATGCCGTACTTGGTACCGTTTACGGTGACCGATTTCAACTCGATGTACGGGCTATAGGCGCCGGACTTCGCAACAATTCCCTGGACCGGGGAGCCCACTGGAATAATGGTTACCCCGTCCACCACGACCGGTTGCGCGATGGTAGCGGGAAAAAAGCCGCCAGCCTGAATGGTCTTCAGCCCGACATCCGCCCCCAAGCGCACGACCAGCGGAGTTTTCGCCGGCACAACTAGGAACTGTGACGGCCCCACGCTGGCGGATCGGGCACCCGGCTGGGTTTGAGCGGCCGTCGCTGATGGATTCGGCTGCGGCGCGGCTGGTCCAGCCGGTGCCATCAGCGCGATCAGATATCGCCCGTCCTTGATTCCCAGCGGAAGCAAAGTCCCGCGGAAGCTGCCCTTGTCCAGCGGAGGATTTTCCACTGCCAGCCAGGCGACCACCGGCAGATTGAACCTGTAAGGGACGCCGTTCCGCAGGTAGCCATCCAGGCTGCCTTTGGGACGCTCCGTGGTTACCGTGATTCGAATAATTTTTTCATCGAACCCGCTTTTCATAAGTTCTTCGTTGACCTGCTTGATTTCCTGCGTGACGCGGTCCCAACAGAAAAGCTTCGAGAGCGCCGCAAGATCGCGGTGGTCGTGGCCGCGCCGATATGCTTCGGTGAGTTCCGATGCGGAGGGCCGGTTGTTCGGGACCGAGCCGGATTGCGCAGTGAGGGAGACAACCAAGCTCGCGATCATGACAGCAAACAGGTACAACGGCGCGGTGCGGCGGATCAAGCGTGGAACCTCCTGGCGGCGCGCGCCTTCGCTTTTGCGGCTTCGTCTTCGCGATTCTTCGGCGCCGCGCTTGTTTCGAGCGAGCTGAGCAGACGTGTGGAGATGCCCGCGATTTCATCCACGGCAGCCAGGAACGGCCCTTCATTGGCCTTCGCCGGCTTGTTAAAGCCCGTGATCTTTCTCACGAATTGGAGCGAAGCGGCCCGAATCTCCTCTGGCGTCACCGGGGGCTCGAAATTGAAAAGCGTCTTGATGTTGCGGCACATGGGCTGCTCACAAGGTATCAGGAAATCGTTTTTCGTTTTCGCAGTTCGTCGAAGGCCACTGCAAGGATAATGACCGCGCCGATGATTACCTGCTGCCAATACGGGTTGGTGCCGAGCAGGTCGCTGCCGTTGGCGAGCAGGCCCATGATGAACGCTCCGACCAGCGTTCCGACCACGCTGCCCTCGCCGCCGCGCAGGCTTCCGCCGCCGATCACCACCGCGGCGATCGCGGTGAGCTCGTAGCCCTGGCCGCTGGTGGGCTGGCCGGTCATCAAGCGCGAGGCTTCGATCATTCCCGACAAGCCGGTCAGCAGGCCTGCGATGGCGTACACCGCTGTGGTGTGGAAGCGCACCGGCACGCCGGCGTAGTAGGCCGCATCCGGATTACTGCCGATCGAGAAAGTGTAGCGGCCCAGCCGCGTGTGTTCCAGCATCACGTGCACCACCACCGCGCAAGCCAGCAAAATCCAGAGCACGAAAGGAACGCGCAGCAGCGTGCCTTCGGCGAAATACGAAAAAGAAGACGGAATGTCGGTCACCGGAAGGCCTTTGGATATGATCAGCGCGAGCCCGCGATAGATTCCCATGGTCCCCAGTGTGACGATGAAGGGGTTGATGCGCAGCGACGTAATCATGAGGCCGTTGGCCAAGCCGCCCAGCGCTCCGGCCACCAAACCGGCAGCCAGGCCCCAGGCGATGCCGTTCCGGCCCATGGTCATCGCGCCCAGCAGGCCCGCCAGCGCCAGAATGGAGCCGACCGAAAGATCGATGCCGCCTGAGATGATGATCATCGTCATGCCCAGCGCCACGATGTTGATGACCGCGGTCTGGCGCACCACGCTCGAAAGGTTGGTGGCGGTAAGAAAATTCGGCGATGCGAGCGAGAGAATCACGAACAGGGCGATGAGGGTGAAGAACGGCAGCAGCCGCTGGATCATTCGGGTGCGCCCCCAGCGGCGGCGGGGCTTTGGGCGAAGGCGGCATAGCGCATCACCTGGTCGGGCGTGGTGCGGCCGGGCAGCTCGCCGCTGATGCGTCCCTGGCGCATCACCAGGATGCGATCGGCGACTTGCAAAAGCTCCGAGATTTCCGAGCTGACCATCAGTATGGCTGCGCCGCGCTGGGCCAGCTCATCCATGATCTCGAAAACTTCCCTCTTGGCGCCCACATCGATGCCGCGCGTGGGTTCATCGAACAGGAACACGCGCGCCTGGCGCAGCAGCCACTTGGCGATGGCGACTTTTTGCTGATTGCCGCCGCTCAGCCGCGCGGCCAGTTGCTTCCCCGACTGCGCGCGAATGTGGAGGCGCGTGATGAATTCGGCCGTGACCCGGCGCTCGGCCGTGTGATTCAGGAAACCGGCACGGCATACGGTTTTCAAGCTGGCCAGCGTGAGGTTGTGGCTGAGCGGCAGGGCCGTGGCCAGGCCGGTGCGCTGGCGATCCTCCGGAATCAGGGCGATGCCGGCGCGCACAGCGTCTTGCGGCGAAGCAATGCGGACGGGCTGGCCGGCGATCCGGATGGCCCCTTTGCGGATCGGGTCGACGCCGAACAGGGCGCGGCACAGTTCGGTGCGGCCCGCGCCCATCAGGCCGGCCATGCCGACAATCTCGCCGGCGCGCAGAGAAAACGTGATGTCGTCGAGCGCGGGCTCACGAGTGAGATGTTCGACGCGCAACACCTCCGCACCGGGCGGAAGCGGCGCGCGCTGGTAGACGGTGGCCAGCTCGCGGCCCACCATGTGGCGAATGATTTCAGGCGCGGAGATTTCGCCGAGCGGCCCCGAGTGGACGGTCTCGCCGTCGCGCAGGACCGTGACCCGGTCGCCGATGGCACGCAGTTCCTCCAGCCGGTGCGTGATGTAGATCACTCCCAGGTTGCGCTCACGCAGCGTGCGCACGATGCGGAAGACTTCCTGCGTTTCAGCTTCCGAAAGTGACGAGGTGGGTTCGTCGAAGATCAGCAGGCTGGAGCCTTGCTGGATAGCGCGGCAGATCTCGACCAACTGCTTGCCGGCCGGGCTGAGTTTGTCCACGCGCCATTCCGCCTGCAGCGGGAAACGGTGGTCGGCGATGATGCGTGCGGCGCGCTCCGTCATCTCGCGGCGGTTCACCCAGCCCAGCGGCCGGCGGGGCTCGCGGCCCAGGAAGATGTTTTCAGCTACCGAGAGATGCGGCGCAAGCAGGGATTCCTGGTGCACCATCGCAATGCCATGCGCGGCCGCTTCGGCGGGATTGCGGAAGTGCACGCCCCGGCCTCGCCATAGAAAATCTCCGCCATCGCGCGCCAGCAGGCCGGCCACGATTTTCATCAGGGTGGACTTGCCGGCGCCGTTCTCGCCCATCAGCAAATGCACCTCGCCAGCCTTCACTTCCAGATTGCCGCTGCGCAGCGCGGCGACGCCTCCGAAGTGTTTCTGGATGCCTCTCAGTTCGAGCAAAGGGTGCATTCCGATCGTGGCCGTCAGTGGGCCACTACAGGATTTTGGCACGTTTGAAGGCTTCAAAACCGGCCTTCACCAGGTTCGCCAATTCTTGGAACAGATCGCGATCCACGGCCGCGAAGTTAAAGCACGCTTTGCCTTGCATGCGGGCCTTGAGCCCGGGCGATATCCCATCCAGGAGTTGGAGCCGTACACCGGCATCAAGTAGAAGTTGACTGACTTTTTCCGAACCTGAATTCCGGCGAAGTACAGCGGCTTTCCTCGATAACTGGTAGAAACGCTCTCGAGCGCATAGGAATCGGGTTTGTCGGCCAGGACCGCGAGCTTGTTGCCCTCGTATTTTTCAAGAATTCTTTTGAGCGCGGCGAACACGGCAGGGAAGTCGCCATTTTTCCGGCGAGAAGGCATTGCGGCTAGTATAGCGCCGGGCACTCGCGATCCGTCGCGCGCTTTCAGTGCTGGCTGATGCTCAGGATGTTGCCGTCCGGATCTTTGAACCAGGCGACGCGTGCGCCGCCGGGCGCGGTCCAGATGCCTAGCTCGTCCTGGCCAGGGAAGGAATAGCGTTCGAACTTCACACCGGCCTTCTCCAGTTCTTTCACCTTGCCAACGATGTCGGTGACCTCCCAGCCCAGAACGGTGTACTCTGCTTTGGCGAGTTCGCGAACTGTGGATACACGCAACATGACGCCGTTGGCATCGAACACCACCGCGAAACCGTCCTCGGAGACCAATCGCAGGCCGAGCGTGTCGCGGTAAAAGGTTTTCGCGCGAGCTGGGTCGCGCGTGGCGGCGAACGCCGTCAGCTTGGCCGAGCCGAGCAACGGTTCTTCATGTGGGCTGGTGGAAGCGCTGGACATACGTACAGTATGCACCCGCTGCGGCCCGGCGCAAGCGGAGGGATGCCGGCGGCGTTGAAAAAAAGCGGAATAGGGTACAATACGGGTCTCTCCCGATGGAACATCTGAAAGCGCTCATCCGCGAAGTGCTCGATTTTCCGAAGCCGGGCATCAACTTCTACGACATCACCACGCTGCTCAAAGATCCCGGCGGATTCCGCGGTGTGATCGACTGCCTTAGCGCGCACTATAAATCGACGCCCGTTGACGTGGTGCTGGGGATCGAGGCGCGCGGGTTCATCATCGCGCCCGCGATCGCCTACGCGCTCGGTTACGGTTTCATTCCGGTGCGAAAAGAAAAGAAGCTGCCGGCCGAGCGGGCCCGCATCGAGTACGCCCTCGAATACGGCACCGACGTTCTGGAGATCCACAAAGACGCCATCACACCCGGCCAGCGCGTGCTGATCATCGACGACGTGCTGGCGACTGGGGGAACGGCCGCGGCAGTGGCGCGGCTGGTTAAGATGCTGCACGGCGAAGTGGCTGGGCTGGGATTTATCCTCGAGCTGGATTCTCTGAAAGGGCGCGAGAAGCTGGCGGGCCACGACGTGTACTCGCTCCTGCACTACTGATGGCCGTGCGCGTTCGCGTTCGTTCGCTCGCCAAGATCAATCTGGACCTCCGGGTTCTCAATCGGCGGCCGGACGGATTCCACGAACTTCGGACCATCTTCCAGACCATCTCGCTGGCCGATTCGATCGAGATCGAATATGGCCGGGGGAGTACGCGGGTCGACATAAAGTCCGACTTGAACATTTCTGATAATATTATTGAAAAAGCAGCACATAGCATTTTACGAGCCACTGGCCGTACGGGCCGGATCGGCTTTGTTTTGCGAAAGCGGATTCCGCTCGGCGGGGGCCTGGGAGGAGGGTCGAGCAACGCGGCCTCGGTGCTGCTGGCGCTGCCGGCGCTGCTCGGAAAAGCGCTGCCGCTCGAGAAACTGATCCAGCTCGCCTCGGAGCTGGGAAGCGACGTGCCTTTCTTTCTGCTGGGCGGGACAGCGGCGGGCGTCGGGCGGGGGACGGAGCTTTATCCGCTGACCGATTTTCCGAAGCGCCCGGTGCTGCTGGTCGCACCCGGCGTGCATGTTTCGACAGCCTCTGCCTATCAAGCGCTCGGCCGAACCAGAGAATCCGAGCCGGCCCGCGCACCGTCGGATTTTCTTTCCGTGGCGTGGGGAGCCTCGGAGGCCTGGACCAACGACTTCGAACGTGTTGTCTTCAGCCTTCACCCTCAATTAAAATCAATCCAGGGAAAGCTGCGAAAACTAGGAGCACGGACCGCGTTGATGAGCGGGAGCGGCTCCTGTATCTTTGGGATTTTCGAGAGCCATGAGAAACGCGACCGGGCGGCGGTGTCGTTCCGGGCGGACTTTCCCGGATACGAGGTTCATCCTGTTACGATGGTAAGCCGCGGCCAATACCGCGCACTGTGGCGGCGGCAATTGGCAGCTTTTGTGGATTCCAACTTATGGCCGCTCCAAGACCGGTACGCAAAATGAGATTCGAGCAAATGAAAATCTTCACCGGCAACGCTAATCCGGCGTTGGCGGCCAAAATCTGCGCATCGCTGGGATGCACGCTGGGCGCGGCCTCGGTGGAGCCGTTTTCCGACGGCGAGATCCGCTTGCAGATTCTCGAAAACGTTCGCGGAGCGGACGTGTTCGTGGTGCAGCCCACCTGCACGCCGGTGGACCGGCATCTGATGGAAGTGCTGCTCATGATCGACGCGCTGCGGCGGGCCTCAGCGGAACGCATCACGGCAGTGCTACCCTATTATGGGTATGCGCGGCAGGACCGCAAGGACAAGCCGCGCATGCCGATATCCGCCCGGTTGATTGCGAATCTGATTCAAAGAGCCGGAGCGGATCGTGTGCTTACATTGGACCTGCACGCGGCCCAGATCCAGGGATTTTTCGATGTTCCCGTGGATCATCTGTTCGCCGCGCCGGTGATGCTGGAATATTTCGATTCCATCGGGCGCAGGGACATGACCATGGTTTCGCCGGACGCCGGTGGCGTGGAGCGCGCGCGCGCTTTCGCCAAGCATTTGAACGCCCCGCTGGCGATCATCGATAAGCGCCGGACGGATGTGAACGTCGCGGAAGTGATGCACATCATCGGCGAAGTGGAGGGGCGGCACTGTTTGATGGTGGACGATTTGATCGACACGGCCGGTACGTTGGTGAAAGGCGCGGAGGCTCTGCTCAAGCAGGGAGCGCTCAGTGTCACGGCCTGCGCCACGCACGCGGTGCTTTCGGGCGGCGCGGTGGAGCGGATCGCGATCTCGCAGCTACAAGAAGTGGTTGTGACCAACTCCATTCCGCTGCGCGAGGACGCCATGAAGTGCGGCCGCATCAAGACGCTGTCGGTGGCGCCGCTGCTGGCCAGAGCCATTCAATCCATCCACGAGGACGGTTCGGTAAGCACGCTATTTCTATAAGAAAGATTGCGGGGGCTGAGACCTTGCGGGAGCATGCAGGGCGAGCGCCTGCCGGAGCAATGAGATGAAGAATGAGATTACAGTGAGCGCGGAACAGCGCTCCACGCGCGGCAAGAACGAGGCGCGGCGGCTGCGAGTGCGCGGCCTGGCGCCCGCCGTCTTGTACGGCGCGGACCGCCCTTCGGTCGCGGTTTCGGTGAGTCCCAAGGACGTCAACCGGATCCTGCACAGCAGCACCGGGCACAACACCATTTTTCAACTGACGGTCCAGGGCCTGGAAGAAACGCCGGCCATGATCGTGGATTGGCAGACCGATCCCCTGAGGGAAACGGTGCTGCACGTGGATTTGAAGCGCATCGATCTGACGGAGCGCATCCAGGTGAAGGTGCGCGTTCAGACCGTGGGAGAGCCGCAGGGCGTCAAGGTGCAGGGCGGGTTGCTCGAGATCGTAACCCGCGAAGTGGAGATCGAGTGTCTTCCGAGTGAAATCCCGGACTCCTTCACGGTGGATGTGAGCCCGCTGATGATTGGCGAGAACCTTCGCGCCAGCGATATCTCGCTGAGCGGATCGATGAAGCTGATCAGTCCGCCCGAACAGGTGATCGCGCACTGCGTTGCGATGAAGGCCGAAGAAGTGCCGGCCGCCGAAGCCGTAGTCGAGGGAGCCCCGGCCGCGCCCGCCGAACCGGAAGTCATCAAGAAGGGCAAGAAGGAGGAAGAGCCGGAGGTTGCGGCGGCCGAGCCCGAGAAAGGCAAGAAGAAGGGCTGATCCTGACCAGATCAGGAACGTTTGCGAGATGGGGCGGCGCGATTCGTCCCGCTTGTCATGGCCGAGTTTGAGAAGCTCGTCGTGGGCCTGGGGAATCCTGGCGAAGAGTACCAACTCACGGCGCACAATCTCGGCTTTTTGGTAGTGGACCGGCTGGCGGCGCGCCACGGGATCAAAGTCAGCCGCAAGGATTCGCGGGCGCTGGTTGGGCAGGGATTGATCGGGCAGGGAAGTGCGGCGGGCCGTCCAGTGATGCTCGCCAAGCCGCAGACCTACATGAACCTCAGCGGCGAGTCGGTGCAGGGGTTGTTGGTGAAGCATGGAATCGCGCCGGCCGATCTGATCCTGGTTTATGACGAGCTGGATCTGCCCTGGCGGTCGGTGCGGATCCGGCCGGATGGGTCGGCCGCCGGGCATCGCGGAGTGGATTCGATCATCCGCGCGATCGGAACGAAGGATTTTCCCCGGGTTCGCCTGGGGATTCATGGGGGCCGTCGCGAGAAGGACGGCGTCCGCATCGTGCTCGCGAAGTTAAAGCGGGCGCATAAAGAGGAATTGGACGAGCTGCTGGACTACGCGTCCCAGGCAGTGGAGTCCATAATCGCCGAAGGCGTCGAAAAGTCCATGGCGAAATACAATCGTCGCGCCCCAGGCTCAAACGAGGAAGAATGAGAGTTTACGAAGAGTTGTTTATTGTCCGGCCGGATGCGCCGGAGGAAGAGATCGATCAACTGATCGAGCAGTTGACCGCGCTCATTGCCGGCCAAGGCGGCAATGTGGACAAATCCGAGAAGTGGGGCGTGCGTAAGCTCGCCTATCGCGTGCAGAAACGCAGCGAGGGCTTTTATGTGCTGCTCCAGTTTGTCGCCAAGCCGGAAACGGTGCGCGAACTGGAGCGGCGGCTGCGGGTGTCCGATCTGGTCCTGAAGTTCCTGACGGTCCGGGTGGACGAGCGCATGAAGAAGGTGGAGAAGCGCCGCAAAGCCCGGGAGAAACGGGCGGCGCGCCGGCCGGCGCCACCGGTGGCCGCGCCGAGTCTGCCCTCGGCCGAGCACGTGATGGCGGGAGCGGCAGAGCCCGCTGGTCCGCGGCCGGGCGCTCCGATGCCCGGAGTTCCGCAAGACAAAGAGAAGGAATAGGAGCGAAGCAGCATGGCGGAAACCAAAAGCGGACGGCCCATCAGCGCATCGCAGCGGCCTACCGGCGGCGACAAAGCGCTGGCCACCAAGAAACAGTATTTCCGGCGCAAGAAGGTGTGCCGGTTCTGCGTCGAGAAGATCGACGACATCAATTACAAGGATGTGAGATTGCTCATGTCCTTCATTTCCGAACGCGGCAAGATCGTGCCGCGCCGCATCTCGGGCGTGTGTGCACCGCACCAGCGCAGGCTCGGGCAGGCCATCAAGCAGGCGCGCAACATCGCATTGATCCCGTTTGCGGCGGGAATCTAATTCAGGCGCGCAAAACGGAGCGCGTCGCGCAGCTCCGGGTAGAATTTTGCGGTGCGCGCCGCGCCCTTTGCGCTTATAAGGAGCCAGTCATGGAAGTCATTTTGAGAGAAGACGTCGACAAGCTGGGCACGCGCGGCCAGTTGGTCAAGGTCGCAGCGGGCTACGCGCGCAATTTTCTGCTGCCTAAGCGGTTGGCGGTGCCGGCGTCCGAGGCCAACAAGAAAATCATCGAGCAGGAGCGCCAGGCGCATTTGCGGCGCGAAGCCAAACTCGTGGCCGACGCCACGGACCTGGCGAAGATGATGGACAACCTGAGCGTCACCATTTCGCAGAAGGCCGGCGAGAACGACCAGCTCTTCGGCTCCGTCACCTCCAAGGACATCGCGGAAGCGCTGGAGAAGCAAGGCTACACCATAGATCGCCGCAAAGTGATCCTGGAGGAGCCCATCAAGACCCTGGGTGAATTCAAGGTTCCACTGCGGCTGCATCGTGAGGTGACCACCGACATCACCGTGCACGTGGTGAAAGAGGCAGAATAGTTCGTACGGACCTGATCCTCAGTCCCGGGCAATACGCAGACGCACCGGTGTATCGGCTGCTCGAGGCGGCCGCGCATGGATACGTCGGGGTGGATCATCGTTTCCTCCACGCCCTCGTCGATCAGCCCCAACGCGCTATTCCGGATTTGTTGCGCTTCGCGGCCGAGGACCGCGAGCAGGATCCGGTGGACCTGGAAGCAGTGCTGCTGAATGTGTTCCGCCATCTCAGAACGCCGGAAGCGATGCCGTTTTATGTGGATCGCATCCGCAGAAATCCACTGACGGTGCCCGACGAACTGGTGGAGGCCGTGGCGCCATTAGGCGCCGGCGCCCTCGAACCGTTGCTGGGATTGATGCAAGATCTGGGTGAACAAGATCCTGGCGACGTTCCGTTCATCCTGGCTTCGCTGGGCGTTCGCGATGAGCGGATCTTCCAAACGCTCATCGGATTGCTCGACAAGGACGTCCTGGGGGCGGCGCTGTGCCTGGAAATCTATGGCGACCGGGCTGCGATTCCAGCGCTGGAAGTCGCGTTGTCTCGATGTCCAGCCGACGATCGCACCCGCAGCTTGATCGAGTCCGCGATCCGGATTCTCTCCTTGCCGCTCAGCCTTCCCGGGTATGTGGAGGAGCCGTTCGACATCTGGGAGCAGTATCCGGATAAGGAATCGCCGGAGTTCGATCTGCTGAGCGAGCAGGATCGCCTGGCCATGCTGGGGAGCGATTCGGCCGAATTGCGGGCCGAGGCGGCGGCGAGCTACGCGTCTTCCGATATCCCGGACAAAGCTCGCGCCAAGCTGCTGGAAATGGCCAAAACCGATCCCGACACGAAGGTGCGCGGAGCCGGCTGGCAAACGCTGGGCGAGATCAGCCAGGAACCCGAGATCCGGCGCGCCATGCTGGCGTTAATCGCGAACCAAGAAGCTTCCCTGGAGGAGCGGGCTGGCGCCGTGGTTGGGCTCGCGAAGTCGTCCGACGATCCCGTGGTGTTCCGGGCGATCGAGGGCTTGTATCAGGATCCGCTCGGGCGCGCGATGGCTCTGAAGGCCATGGCCCGTTCTCTGGACCGGCGCTTCGCCGCCTATCCGCCGCGGCACCTGGATGATCCCGATCCCGAGATCCTGGGCCAGGCCATCTGGGCCGCCGGCTACCTCAACCTGTCGGCGGAAGCGCCACGCCTGGAAAAATTTTTCGACCATGCAAAGCTGCGCGGCCCGGCGCTGTTTGCCTACGCGCTCGCCGTGCCAGGAGAAACCTCGCGCGGCCGCGCCCGAGCCCTGCTGAGAAAAATCGAGCAGGTCGCCGATGGGTTCGACCAAGACGAAGCAGACCTGGTGCGCCTGGCGCTCGATCAGCGGCTGATGCTGCGCGGCTACGAGCCGGTTTTCTTTTCCGAGGAATCGGGCGGCGACGAAGAGGACGAAAACCGTCCAAACACGTCGGCACCAGTCGAGGTGGGACGCAACGATCCCTGCCCATGCGGCAGCGGGAAAAAATTTAAGAAGTGCTGCGGGGCGTAGCGCTACGCCGCCGTGGCAGCCTTGACGATCTCTTCCGCCTTGCGCCAGTTGGCCTCGGCTGTGCCCTCCGGACGGCCTGCTCCTTCCCACAAAAGCTCGGCGATGCTCCGCACACAGTCCTCATGCGCGCGCTTGGCTTCGTCATCTGCCTGGACCAGAGCATTCGCGCTCGCGGACGGCAGCAGATGCCTCACCCACTGGTCGCGGCAGGCGCCGTAGATGACATGGGCTCTTTCAAGCTCTAGCAAAGCTCGCTCCATCCGGACCGCATCCGGATGCGGATGTGCTGTCAACGCTTGGACTTGCTGCACCTTCTCGGAGAATTCCGCGAAGGCCCTCCGATAGGCCTGTTCCGCTTCTTTCGCCGTTCTCATGCAGTATTAGACGAAACTGCGTCGCAAACGGTTCGGAATTGTTTTGCTGGAGCGGACGGCCTGCAGGTCAGTTGTAGAGCGTGGAGAAGAACTTGTTCTTCAGCTTGTAGTCGCTATCTTTCAGCTTGGGATTGAGTTCCACGGCGTCGAAGTGGACTTCGATGCCATTCTGCTGGCCCTCGGGCTTCACTTGCATGCTCTTGGGGTACGGGGCCTTGTCGGTCCGGACATAATCCGAGTAGGCGATCACGACCGAGCCTACACCGGTTTCGGTGGTGATGCGCACCCGCTGCGGGCGCAGCTCGCTATCGACGCCGATGGCGACCTTCCCGGCGCCGGATTCGGCAAACAACGCGAATTCGGCGTTGGGGGAAGGCTCCAGCTGGCTGGCGAACATCTTATACTGTGGTCCTTCCAGGCGCGCTATCAGGGCTGCCAGCAGATTGTCGCGGATGAGTCCGAGGCTGGCGGGCAGTTCCAACGCGTCCTGTCCCTTCAGGCTCTTGCTGGCTTTGAACTCGTGGCCCTCGAACATGACTTCATGCGTCACATTACCGGACTTCACTTGAAAAAGAGCGCGGTCGGGCCGGTTGCGCATGTGCAGCGACCAGCGAACACTGTTGCCGTCGTGCGACCAGATGGTGGCGCTTCCAGCGGCTTGAACAGTGGCCAGCGACTGCAGTCCCTCCTCGCCGCCGAGGGCTTGCATGATTTTTCGGAACAGAGCGGCGCCGAACACTTCCTGGGTGGTGCGGTCAGGGTTCAGCGTGGCGGAGATCGCCGCGGTTTTGTTCTCTTCCACGACCACATCGCTCTGGCGGCCGATGAAGCCGTTCTTGGTAAAGTCGATGACCCATTTCCCGGGGGCCAGGCCGGCGAGCTGGAGCGCGCCATCCTTGGTGGATCCGATGGAGTGGCCGTTGACGGCGACATCGCATTCCGCGGGAGCGCAATGGACGCTGACGTTACCCACGGGCCTGGGCTTCGACGCGGCGGCGACCGGCGCAGACCGGGCTTTGCTCTTGATCAGTTCCAGCATGTCTTCCGATGCGCCGGCGGCTTTCAGCTTACCGAGCGTTTCCGCGCTGATGACAAAGTCGATGCCACGATTCTGAATGGCCTCTTTGCGGCGCCGCAGCGGGATGGCATCCTGTCCCACCAGGTGGAGAACTTGGTCGAGGGTGAACGGGGCGCCGTTGAGAAATGCATCCGCGGTTTTCGCGGCGCGAGCCGATTTTGGATCCAGGGCTGCACGCGGCTGCGCCACGACGCACAGCGGCGCGGCCAGCAGTCCGATGATACACAGCGTCGATCGCACATTGATTGGCATGACGTTTACTTGACGGCCGCTTCGGCGTCCTGTGCGGCTCGAATCCTCTTCTTCCAGGCGCGCGCTTCGCTGGAGGCCGGATTGACGGCCAGAACGCGATCCACCAATCGCATGGCTTCGGCATACCGGCCGGCCTCCCAGAGCGGTTTCACCTGGGCGCGGAGCATCTCGTCAGCGGGCGGTTGCGTGCTCTCGTTGGGCGCAGGCCGCGAAGTGGCCGGAGCTGCAGCTCGGGTTGGAATCGCCGCGGACGCGGCTGCGTCTGGCGCCGGCGCGGTAACCTCCGCCGCAGGGGCCGCGACTCGGGGCATTTCTGGCTGTGCGGGTGTCACGGCGACTTGAGGCGGCGCGTTGTGACGCTGGTTCTGCGACGCGCGCAGACGCTGCCTGGAGACCATGAGCAGGACTAACGAGAGGGCCAGCACCGCTGCCACCGCAATGCTGACGAGCTGCTTCGCCGCCCGGTTCCACCTGGCGGCCGGCGACGGCGGTGGCAGCGGCGGCATCGCGACCGGCTCCTTTCGCGGCACCAGCCGCTCCGGAGCGGGCGATGGCGCGAGAGGGACAGCGGATGCCGGAACAGGCGTGAGCTCCACCACTTTATGCGACGCAACGGCAGCCGGTGGCGCGGGCAACGCCTCGGGCGGAGGAACTGGAGCCACATCGTGCGCTAGCACGGCCGGTGCATCAGCCGGCGCCGCATCGCGCGCTGGAACGGCCGGTGTGTCAACCGGCGCCGCATCGCGCGCTGGACCAGCCGGCGCTTCTTCCTTGGCTAGCGACATCGCTGCAGGCGCGCCGGCCGGGAGCGGTTCCATCCCCGCCGTGCGGTCGAGTTCTTGGTTGGCTCGGTAGGAGCGCGCCGTCCAGGGCTGTGGCTCCGGTTCCTGGGGCTCAATGGCCGCTTGGGCGGCCTTCGATGGCCGCGCTGGTTCCTCGACAACGGTCATTGGCAGGGTCGCGGGCGACCCATCGGCGGATGCCGGCGCCGCTTCCCGGCGCAGCCAGAGCGCAATGGCATACAAACCGGCGGCGAACTCATTGGCATTCTGCAGGCGCGCCTGCGGGTCTTTGGTCAACGCCTGAGCTACGATTTGCTCGAGGTCTTCCGGGAGCTGCGGATTCACCTGGCGCAGCGGCACCGGATCGGCATGGACGATTTCACGCGCAATCACGCTGGCGGCCGCCTTGAACGGATGGCGGCCGGTCACCAGCTCGTACAACACCACGGCCAGCGAAAATATGTCGGAACGCGGATCGAAACTCTGCCCCAGGATCTGCTCCGGCGCGAGGTAGTTGGGCAGCAAGCCATCCAGGCGGGCGCCCGTGGCCGCCAGCCGGCGGTACCAGTTCGCCACTGCGAAGTCGAGGACAACTGCGTCCCGGCTTTCCGTCACAAAGATGTTGGACGGCTTGATGTTTCCGTGCGCGATTCCCTTGCCGTGCGCGCTAGCCAGTCCCTCGCACACCTGCGCAATCCAGGCGAGCTTGTGGGCGATGGGGGCGTCCGAGTCGGCCAGGTGGCTCCTGAGATCCGTGCCAGTGAAAAATTTGGTGGCAAGATAAACGCCTCCGTCCACTTCGCCCACATCCCGGATTCTAGCGATGTGCCGATGGGACAGTTCCAGGCACGCGGCGAGTTCGGCATAGAGCTGGTCTTTGGACTCGGCACTCAAGGCGGCTAGGGGACCGAGGACCTTGAGAGCGAACTCGTATTTCCGAAACGGCTCGTAAGCCTGGTAAGTTGCCCCGGCCCCACTGCGTCCCAACTCGCCGCGCAACTGATATTTGCCGATGGCCGTCATGGCTGAGTGTTGTTCCGTAGTACCGGCTTCTGCACTAACATCGGCCGGCTGCGGGACCTGCTTGAGGGGCCTTAGCCGGCCTAATGGTTTTTTCGAATGGCGCTGCGGCGGATGCCGTAGGACGCCCGAGAGGTGCGGTACACTACCTCAACGAGCGGTATGAAGAAAGAGGGCATCGTGGTTGCCGTCGCCCTGCTGGGGTTGTGCCGGGCGCAGTCGATTGTGCTGCGAACCACCACCATCCTCGACGGCCAGGGGCGCATCCTGCGCAATCAAGACATCGTGGTGCAAGGCGGCCGCATCGCGCGTGTGGGGGCCTCTGAGGGCGCGGCGGAGTATGACCTGCGTGGTCTTACCGTGATGCCTGGCTGGATCGACACGCACGTCCATCTGGGCTACCACTTCAATCGCGAAAACCGATTCGATGACGGCGGGCCCGGCAGCCGGGAAACGCCGCAGCAGATTGCACTTCGCGCCGAGGCCAATGCTTACTCCACGCTGCGAGGCGGCTTCACCACCGTGCAGAGTTTGGGGCAGGAGATCGACGGCGATCTGCGAGGCCTCATCGCGACGGGCCTGCTGCCGGGGCCTCGGGTACTCACCTCGCTGCGTGCCGTGACGGAGAAAACCGGCACGCCGGATCAGATTCGCGCTTATGTCCGGAAGATGAAAGCGGACGGCGCCGACGTGATCAAGCTGTTCGCCACTGCGAGTATCCGCGACGGAGGCAAACAGACCATGACGGACCAGCAGGTGCAGGCGGCCTGCGGCGAGGCGCGCGCCCTGGGTCTGCGGTCGGTGGTGCACGCCCACGCCCCCGGCGGAGCGCGCGCGGCCGTTCTGGCCGGTTGCACGTCCATCGAGCATGGAGCTTTCCTGGACGATGCCACGTTGCAGTTGATCGCCGACCGCGGCCTGTACTTCGACCCGAATTTTCTGGTGCTGCACAATTACCTCGAGAACAAGCCCAAGTTTCTGGGTATCGGCAACTATACCGAGGAAGGCTTCGCGTATATGCAGCAGGGCGTTCCCCTGATGGCCGCGGTGCTGAAGCGCGCCATGGCGCATCATGTCAAGATTGTGTTCGGCACGGATGCAGTAGCCGGCGCGCACGGCCGCAATGCGGAGGAATTCATCTATCGCGTCCGCGACGGCGGGCAGGCGCCCATGGACGCATTGGTGAGCGCGGGCTCTCTGGCGGCGAGCTCGCTCGGTTTAGAGGACCGGATCGGAACCATCGCGAGCGGCAGGCAGGCGGATCTGGTGGCGGTGGCCGGCAATCCGCTGGAGGACATCGGCGCGGTGCGCAACGTGGTGTTCGTGATGAAGGGCGGCCGCGTGCTTCGCAACGAGGCGCTGAAAGACGGGCGCTAAGAGCGCGCCGCGGCCTTTTTCACCAGGTAGCGGAAGCTCTCCCACGCCGGGCCGGCCGACTGGTCGGCTGCAATGTCCAGAATTTCGCCCGCTGGCTGGCTCAACAATCGGATCACCTTTTGTTTGGGAATTCCACGCATCACCGCGCGCGGTGCGAAAGGATGCATCAAGGACGCAAGCAGGGCGGGCGCACCGGACCGCAACCAGCCCAGCGGGCCTCTGCGCCGGCTGGGCAGTTGAAACAACAGCAGGCCCGCCGGGCTGAGTATGCGAAGAAACTCCGCGATGTAGCGCGCCGCGAAGCGTGGCGGCATGTGCTGCAGCGTGAGGCTGGAGTAAATGAAATCGAAGCGGTCTCCCGGAAAGCGGCGCAGGTCGCCGGACTCGTTCAGTATGTATTCGCAACGGTCGCCCTGACGGTTATAACGGCGAGCATGCTGGATCATCGCAGGCGACAGATCGACGCCGCACACGCGGTCGAAATGCGCAGCGAGAGCCTGGGTCAGGCGTCCGACGCCGCATCCGAAGTCGAGCGCGGATTTTTTCTGCCCGAGCCGATGAATGGATTCAGCGTACTGCAGCGCGGAGTCGATTTCTACGACCCCGCTCTGGAAGAAGCGGGCGGTGTCCCAGGGCCGGTCCTGGACTTCGGCGCACGCCAGAATAGCCCGCAGAGGATCTTCCAGGCCGAACGAATCCCACTGCTTCTGGAGGCTGCGGAGGTTCAATTCTCAATTATCGGCCAAAGGTCAAGAAGGCGAGCGACCCTGACCGGCTTTTGAGCGCACGGTACGGCGTGGTGAGGGGCCTGGGGACCGAGCGGCCTTGCGGGCTGCGGCTTCATTGCTAAACTAGAGAGGCAGGTCCCGCCTCCGGGCGCGTAGCTCAGTTGGTTAGAGCGCCTGCTTCACACGCAGGAGGTCACAGGTTCGAGTCCTGTCGCGCCCACCAT
>DASQHQ010000208.1:0-6343 GCA_035632015.1 Bryobacteraceae bacterium | reverse complement strand
GCGCGATCGCCTGCTTCGGCTCGAGGCGGTCGACGTGGCCGATCATCTCCTCGACGGTGCGGAAGCCGAGCGACGCCATGATCTCGCGCAGCTCCTCGGCGATGTAGCGCATGAAGTTGACGACATGCTCGGGCTTGCCGGCGAACTTCTCGCGCAGACGCGGGTCCTGCGTGGCGACGCCGGCGGGGCACGTATTCAGATGGCAAACACGCATCATGATGCAGCCCGTGGCGACGAGCGGCGCTGTGGCGAAGCCGAACTCCTCGGCGCCGAGCAGCGCAGCGATGACGACGTCGCGGCCGGTCTTGAGCTGGCCGTCGGTCTCCACCGCGATGCGCGAGCGGGGGTTGTTCAGCACGAGCGTCTGGTGCGTCTCGGCCAGGCCGAGTTCCCACGGCGCGCCGGCGTGCTTGATCGAGGACAACGGCGAGGCGCCAGTGCCGCCGTCGTGGCCGCTGATGAGCACCACGTCGGCATGGGCCTTGGCGACGCCGGCGGCGACGGTGCCGACGCCGACCTCGGCCACGAGCTTCACGCTGATGCGCGCGTGGCGGTTGCCGTTCTTCAGGTCGTGGATGAGTTCGGCGAGGTCCTCGATGGAATAGATGTCGTGGTGCGGCGGCGGCGAGATCAACTGCACGCCTGGAATGGAATGCCGGACGCGCGCGATCACCTCGTCGACCTTGTGGCCCGGCAACTGGCCGCCCTCGCCGGGCTTGGCGCCCTGTGCGATTTTGATTTGCAGCTCGTCGGCGTTCACCAGGTAGTTGGTGGTCACCCCGAAACGCGCTGAGGCGACCTGCTTGATAGCGCTGCGGCGCCAATCGCCGTTCGGGTCGCGCTGGAAGCGTGCTTCGTCTTCCCCGCCCTCGCCCGTGTTGGATCTGCCGCCGATACGGTTCATGGCGATGGCCAGGGTCTCGTGCGCTTCCTTGCTGATGGAGCCGTATGACATGGCGCCGGTGGCGAAGCGTTTGACGATTTCGCTGGCGGGCTCGACTTCCTCGATGGGGACCGGCTTGGCCGCGGGCTTCAACTCCATCAGCCCACGCAGCGTGCACAGCTCCTTGCTCTGGTTATCGATCAGTTGCGTGTATTCCTGGAAGGTCTCGAACTTCGACTGCCGGACGGCGTGTTGCAGCTTGCTCACCGTCAGCGGATTGAAGAGATGATATTCGCCGCGCGCGCGATATTGATAATTGCCGCCCAGGGCGAGCTCGGTGTCGGCGTCCGAGAGCGGGCGGAACGCGTGATCGTGCTTCATCTTGGCCTCGCGCGCCAGCACGTCCAGGCCGACGCCCTCGATGCGCGACGCGGTTCCGGTGAAGTAGCGCTCCACCAGCGACTTGTTCAATCCGATGGCCTCGAAGATCTGCGCGCCTCGATAGCTCTGCAGTGTCGAGATGCCCATTTTCGAGAAGACCTTAAGCAGGCCCTTGTTGACGGCCTTCTTATAGTTCTTGAGTGCGGTCTCAAACGCGATGCCGTTGGGAAGAACGCCGCGCGCGGCCTGGTCCTCCAGCGTCTCGATAGCCAGATAAGGATTCACGGCGCTCGCGCCGTAGCCGATCAGCAGGCAGAAATGCATGATCTCGCGCGGCTCGCCGGATTCGATGATTAAAGCCACCTGGGTGCGGGAGCCTTCGCGCACCAGGTGATTGTGCACGGCCGAGAGCGCCAGCAGGCTGGGAATGGGCGCGTATTCTTCGTCCACGCCGCGGTCCGACAGAATCAGCAGCGTGTAGCGGGACTTGACCGCCATAGACGCGCTGCGGCACAGCTCGTCGAGCGAGCGCTGCAGTTCCTTCTCGCCGCCTGAGACGCGAAAGAGCATGGGCAGCGTGGTGGCCAGCAGATCGCTGGTGGAGACGCGCCGCAGTTTTTCCAGATCGCGATTGGTGAGCAGCGGATGCGGCAGCTTCAGCGTGTGGCAGTGCTGTGGAGTCTCATCCAGGATATTGCGCTCGGTCCCGATGTAGCTGGTGAGCGACATAACCAGCTCTTCGCGGATCGGATCGATGGCGGGATTGGTCACCTGGGCGAACAACTGCTTGAAGTAATGGAACAGCGGCTGCGCCTTGTCGGAGAGACAGGCCAGCGGCGTGTCGGTGCCCATGGAGCCGACCGGTTCATCGCCCGTCGCCGCCATGGGACCCATGAGCACCCGCAGATCTTCGTCCGTGTAGCCGAAGGCGCGCTGGCGCATGACGATGGTGTCCAGGTCCGATTCGTAGACGCGCGGCGGATCGGGCAGGCTATCCAGCGTGATCTGGTTTTCCTTGATCCAATCGCCGTAAGGCTGCCGGCCGGCCAGCCGCTGTTTGATCTCCAGGTCGGGGATGATGCGGCCTTCCCGCGTATCCACCAGCAGCATGCGGCCGGGCTGGAGGCGTCCCTTGAACTTCACTTCCTCCGGCTTGACCGGCAGCACGCCGGTTTCCGACGCCATGATCACCAGGTCGTCGTGCGTGACCAGATAGCGAGCCGGGCGCAGGCCGTTGCGGTCGAGCGTAGCGCCGATCACGCGGCCGTCGGTGAACGCGATGGCAGCCGGGCCGTCCCAAGGCTCCATCAGCGAGGCGTGATATTCGTAGAAAGCTTTCTTGGCAGCCGGCATGGTGCTGTCGGCGTCCCAGGCTTCGGGAATGAGCATCGCCATGACGTGCGGTAATTCGCGGCCGGCCAGCGTGAGCAGCTCGACGGCATTGTCGATGGAGGCCGAATCGCTGCCACCGGGCGCGATAACCGGAAAAAGTTTTTTCAGATCGTCGCCGAACAGCCGCGAGGACAGAATCTTCTGGCGCGCATGCATCCAGTTGATGTTGCCGCGGATGGTGTTGATCTCGCCGTTGTGGCAGAGATAGCGGTACGGATGCGCCAGTTGCCAGGAGGGGAATGTGTTGGTGGAAAAACGTTGGTGCACCAGGCACAGCGCGCTCATCGCGTCCGGGTCCGTCAGCTCGTTGTAGAACTCGGCAATCTGCGGCGCCAGCAGCAAGCCCTTGTAGACGATGGTGCGCGCCGAAAGCGACGGAATATAGAAGAAGCTCTTGTCGGGCAGATCGGAGGCCGCGATTTCCACTTCCGCGCGCTTGCGGACCACGAAGAGCTTGCGCTCCAGTTGGTCCTCGGTCATGCCGAATGCGCCGCGAATGAAAACCTGTTCGATGTAAGGCTGCGAGGCGCGCGCCACGCGGCCGATGGCATCCACGTTCACCGGCGTGTCGCGCCAGCCCAGCACGCTCAGCCCTTCCTCACGCGCGATGCGCTCGAGAATCCCCTCGGCGATCAGGCGGTGCGACGGTTCCACCGGCAGGAACACCATGCCCACGCCGTATTCGCCCGGCGGTGGCAGCGTGAACCCCAGCGCCTCGCACTCGCGCGCGAAGAATTTGTGCGGGATCTGGATCAGGATGCCCGCGCCGTCGCCGGTTTCCGGATCGCAGCCGCACGCGCCACGATGCGTGAGATTGATGAGGATTTGCAGCCCTTTGAGGATGATGTCGTGGGACTGCTCGCCCTTGGTGTTGACCACGAAACCGATACCGCAAGCGTCGTGCTCGTTCCTCGGGTCGTAGAGACCTTGCGCGACAGGGAGACCGGCCATGCTTGACTGTATCAGAGTTCCAACCATAAGTCCAGCGCAATTTTGAATTGACGTTATATTAGCACTTCTAATATAATAGGGGTGTCGAATGGATCTCGATCATCTCAAGCTATTCAGAGACATAGCCCATAATCGAAGCATCAGCCGCGGCGCTTCTATGAACAGCGTCAGTCAGTCGGCGGCCAGCCAGCATTTGCAGGAACTGGAGCAGCGGTTCGGCGTGATCCTGCTGGACCGAACCAGCCGGCCGCTCACTGTGACCGAGGCCGGCAAGCTGTACGACGAAATGTGCCGCGACGTTCTGCATCGCCGCGACGAATTCCTGGTGTCGCTCGAGCGCTTGAAAAGCGAGGTGGAGGGAACGGTCCGCGTAGCTTCGATTTATTCGGTGGGGTTGGTAGAGATGTCGCAGCTTGAGGAGGAGTTTTCCAGGCGGCATCCGCAGGCGCATCTGGAAGTGGAGTACTTGCGGCCGGAGAAAGTGTACGAGGCGGTGGTCACCGATCAGGCGGATCTGGGACTGATGAGCTATGCCGAGTCGACCAAGGATGTCAAGGTGCTTCCCTGGCGCCAGGAACAGATGGTGGTGGCGGCTCCGCCGCATCATCCCCTGGTTTCGCGCGGGGAGGTGCGGCCTCAGGAGCTGGAGGGCCTCGACTTCGTCGGCTTCGACGAAGACCTGCCGATCCGGCGCGAGATCGACCGCTTCCTGCGCGAGCATCACGTGCACGTCAATTTGACGCTGCACTTCGACAATATCCAGATGATCAAGGCAGCGGTGGCGCACGGCTCGGGCGTGAGCATCATGCCGGCGCGCGTCATGCAGGAAGAGGTGCGGCAGGGGCGGTTGGTGCCGATTCCCATCGCCGGGTTCCGCCTGTACCGGCCGGTCGGAATCGTGTATCGTCGCAAGAAGCGATTCCACCGCGCCGGGCAGGCGTTTCTGGATCTGTTGCAGGAGCCGCCGGCCGGTTGGACGCCGGTCGCGCCGGCGCGCTAGCCATTCACGGCGCGAAAAGCGTTTTCGGCAGCGGCCCTTCATCGCCCGACAGGATGACCGGCGCCCAATACAGGAAGCCTTGGGTTTTCGGGTTCTTGAGGAGCTCGAGCTCGGCTTGGCGCAAGGCCTCCGCACGGCTCGCTCCGGCGCTCAGTTCCTTGTAGAACCGCTCGATGAGCTCCTCCTGCGGGGCATCTGCGACTTTCCACAACGGGGCAACGAAGGTTCGCGCGCCTGCGATGGCGGCGGCGCGCCGCATCCCGTACACGCCTTCGCCGGAGGAAGGCACGCCCTCGGCCATCTGGCATTGCGAGAGAACCAGCAATTCGGTACCGCGCAGATCCACGCTCTCGAGCTCGAGCGCGGTCAGCATGCCATCCTGCGAGGAAGCGCCACCGCGCCCATAGGCTTCTTCCAGAACGATGGCCGATAGACTCATCACCAGCGAGGCCGGATCCAGGCCCGTAACGGCACAGCCGGGACTCTTCGGATTGGCCTGACAATCCTCATTTCCGCGCACGACCCCATGGCCGACGATGTGCAGCACGGCCGGGCCGTGCATTTGCTTCACTCGTTCCTCGGTAGCCTCTCCTTCGGCCAGCAGGCGGGCGCGGGGAATGATGCGTTGCAATTTGCGAGCCTCGGCCTCGGCTCCTTCCAGCCGGTTCAGCCGGTCGGCGCGAAAAGCGCTGGCGATCAGAGAGGAGGCCGCGGGGCGCCTGCCTCCCGCGCCCGGGCTGAGGGCAATGACGGGTGGACCGGAGCGAATCGCCTGGCGCTCCGGACTCGCCAGATCGCGCCCGGCCGGGACGTAGCTGACGGCGAGGCGCTCCACAATCGATTTCCCGCGGCGGTCCAGAAGCGCCCCAAACGGAACCAGCGTGAGCATTCCGTCCGGAGCAATCCGCAAGCGGCGCGCTGTGGTGCCCTGGTCGAGCCATGGCTCCAGCGGAGCCAGCACGGTTTTCGACAACTCGCGCAGAGTGTCCTCGGCGGTCGCTTCGGCGGAAGCAGCACTCTGATTCTCGCGGCGGCCGAGCGCAACGCTCCAGTCGTTGGCGGACTCGAACAAATCCCGCACCGCGCGGTCGATAGGCGCCGCCGGTCCGAGATCCACCCAGCGCAGGTCGCGCGTGCGATCCAGCAGAAAGGCGCCGTAGCGCGGGCCGGCTTGGCCATGACCCGCCTGGCTCCGCTCCTCGCCTGGTTGATACAAGGCGAACTCGATGCAGCGTTCATCCGGATCGAGGCGCGATCGGATGTCTTCGAATCGCACCCCGCTGACCGCGGCCTGGAATTGCGACGAGTCCCGGCTCAGCGCCGCTTCCAAAACCTCCCGGCGCTGCTCCAGAATCTGCAAGGCGCCGAGAGCTTGCCGGCCCAGTTCGGGCGTCCACTTAGTGCGCAGGTCTTGAAGCAGCCGCTCGTAGCGGCCCTCGAGTTCGGTGTCGGAGAGCGAGCAGCCCGATGCCACCGCGGGCTTCAGATCGCGATACCCCAGCGCGATGGTGAACGAAGCCTGGCATTCGAGCAAGCTTTCCCATTCGTTGAAGCGCTTCAGAACCGCGGCATCCGGACTGGCGCGCAGCTTATCCCGCCAGTCGCGCACCTGATCAAGGACCCGGCCGCGCCGGCGAGCCACCGCTTCGAAGGCCAGCGCGCGCGCTTGCGGAACTCGGTCGCCCGCCCGCTGCTGGAACGACATCAGCGCGGGAATCGGATCGTCCAGGTTCGCC
>DASQHQ010000207.1:0-91569 GCA_035632015.1 Bryobacteraceae bacterium | reverse complement strand
GCGACATCCACCTTGTCTTCTGGTTGCACCACGTAGTTATAGCGCGAGTAATCCATGATGGACGGCGTGTGGCTCATTTTCTTGAGCCACTCGCGGTCGCGGATCTTCTCCTGGGGATAGGTAGAGCTGGCTTTCATGTTGTGCTGGAACCCGAGCGTGTGGCCAATCTCGTGGGCCAGCGCGCATTCGAGCAGCCGTCCCATGAGCTCGTCGGGGAAGGGGAGTTTCTGCGCGCGCGGATCGAGCGGTGAGACCTGGATGAAATACCAGTCGCGTTCCAGGTTCATGATGTTGTGATAGAACTGGATGTCCGCGTTGAGGATCTCGCCGGTGCGCGGATCGCTGATGTGCGGGCCGGAGGCGTTCTCGATGGTGGAAGGCAGCCAGCGGATGACGGAGTAGCGAATGTCTTCGGGGCTGAACTCCGGGTCCTGTTCGGGAGTCGGCGCGGGTTTCGCGATGATGGCGTTCCTGAATCCGGCGGCTTCAAAGGCGCGCTGCCACTCCTCGACACCGCGCTTCAGCCACGGAACCCACTTGGTGGGCGTAGCGGAGTCGATGTAATAAACGATGGGTTTGACGGGTTCCGACAGCGCGGCCGATGGATCCCTCTTCTCCAGGCGCCAGCGTGCAATGTAGCGGCGGTGAGGAGCACGCTGCTCGTCGCGGCTGTAGTCCATTTGGTCCACCCAGAAATATCCGACGCGCTGATCGAAAACGCGCGGCGTCATAGGCTGTTCGGGCAGCTTGACCATGCTGTAGTGCAACACCACGGTGGCGCTGCCGGGGCGCATGCCCCCGCCGAGGAACGGGTTGATCGGACTATTCTGCGCTCCGGGAGGCGTCGGGCTCTTGGTGTACGTGTGGTCGGCTTCGGCTTCGATGTTCTCGGGATAAGGCGTGACGCGCTCGATGTAGGAGCGCGAGGAGTCCATCGAAGTCGCATTCAGACGCTGCCGCGCGCTGAACTCGGCGATGTCGGCGGTGAACAGGCGGGTCACATCAATGACGGCGGTCTCTTTGTCGCCGCCGAACGCGGCCACCGGAAAGCTCAGCAGGATGGCATCGTTGTTGGCCGCCTTGACGGCTTGCGCGATGGGAGTCTTCGGGTCGGCCACCACATCGTAGCTCACGCTGCGCAGGTTGACTTTGTTTCCGTTGAGCTCCCAGTAGACCACGCGGCTGGAAAGCTGCTGGCCGCCGTAGCCGACGCCGAGCGTGGTCTTGGCGATTTGGGTGTTGAACAGGAACTCCTTGCCGAATTCGCCCTTGGGGATTTCGTAGAAATATTTGTCCTTGATCTGATGCACCGTGAAGATGCCCTTTTTCGACTTGGCATCCTTAGTGATCACCTTCTCGTACGGCTGGGGCTCTTGAGACGAGGATCCGGGACCGTTGCGTTGCTGGCCACCGGCGGGCGGCGTCTGGGGCGTCTCCGTGGATGGCGGGGCGGGCTCCTGCTGCCCGGACAGCACCGACAACGCACACGACGCCAACGAGAGAACGAGGGCAAGTCGCTTCATTTCTTTTCACTCCTTCGCGATTGACAACTATGTTACCAATCGGGCAACCGACCGAGGGTTTCTTGACGTTCGCCGCAAGCGCAAGCCTCGCGTCGAGCCTGCCGGGCCGGGACGCGGTAGAATACATGACCATGCGAACGAATTTGCTAGTGTGCACGATTACTTTGGGAATCAGCGGCTCACTGATCGCGCAGACGCCGCCGCTGGAGGATGGATACGTCCGGCGGGCGCCGGTCACCGCGCGCGGGCTCGCGCCCGGCATGCAGGTCAAGCAGCTCGCCAGCACCGGGCGCACTTTTGAAGTGACCATGCGCAAAGGTGACGATATCGGCGCCGGTCTCGCCGAATTCGCCGAGCAGAACCATCTGAAGCTGGCGCATTTCACCGGGGTTGGCGCGGTCGGCTCGGCGGTGCTGGGTTGGTTCGATCCCGACAAGCGCGCTTACAAAAAGATTGTGATCGATCAGGAGGCGGAAGTCGTTTCATTCATCGGCAACATCTCCATTCAGAACGGCAAGCCTTTCCTTCACGCGCACTGCGTGGTCGCTTTGCAGGACGGAACCACCAAGGGTGGACACTTTATCGAGGGGCACGTCTCGCTGGCGATGCAGGTGTTCGTGGTCGATTCCGATATTCCCGAGGAAGCCAAGCCGGCCAAGTAGGCGGAAGGCCGCCAGAAAAACAAAAGGAGCGGCAGCTCGGAATGAACTGCCGCTCCCGGGATGTTTTCGCGTTGGTTAGTTGCGATCCGGATCGGCTGCCGTTAGAGCCGCCCGGGGACCGCCGGAGCGAGGCTTCTTGTGCGCCGCGGCCCACTTATCGTAGTCCTCCTGGGAAATGTACGTCACGTTGACCCAGGCGTGCGCCATCTCATCCACGGTGCGATCGCCGCCTCCCACCCACTGGTTCGGATCGGGATTGAACGGATTGGCGGTGGTGTTGTCGTGCCACGCAGTGACGTGGATGATAGTGCCCTTGGGCAGCACCGGCGCCGCGTCGTCGGTGTAGATGTAGTTGGTCATCCAGTTGAAATTGAAGTGGTCGACGTAGCTGATGGTCTGCGTGGTGCCGTCCGGCAGGATGGCCTCCAGTAACATGGCCTTGCCGCGCAGGTGCATATGCGGCTGGAAGTTGCCGAGGATGGCCGGTTCCTTCAGCACGTGGAAGCCCTGGTTCACGGCGATGGAATTCGGCTCGATGTCGAGGCGATTGCCCGTCGCCCCGAAAAGGGTCAGGTAGGTGCGATACTTCGGCTTCTCGTCCTTCGGGTAAAGCCAGACGCCCAGTTCGACGTGATCGGTGACCTGCTCGCCGACGGCATGATAGTGAATGTCCCACCACACCTTTGCGCCCGGCCGGATCAGTTTGCCGGTATCGGGCCGATAGATGTCGTAGTTCTTGCCGACCGCCCATTCCATCAGGACGCCGCCCTGCTGCCCAACGGAGTCATCGCCGTTGTCAGCCTTGGTGTCCGGATCTGACTGGATCAGGTGCGCGAGAGCGTGGTGCGTGATCTTGCGGCCCGCAGCGGTTCCGGGACGCATCTCAACCGCACGCACCCACAGCTCGTCCTTCACGTTCAGGTCAACCACCGGCTTCCACCATTGATCCTGGCTCACGGCCGGCATGGTGTAATCGTCCGACTTGATGATCATATCGGGCGGGCGGTTGTAGACCTTGGCCAGTTGCCACTCATCATCCTTAGGCCAGGTTTTCGGCGGAGGCATGTCTTTCGGATCGCCCTGCGGCGCACCGGAGTCGACCCACTTCGCGATCATAGCGATCTGTTCATCGCTGAGCGACATGTCGCTTTGGAATTTCTGGATGCCCACGGTCTTGTCCAGGTGCCACGGCGGCATCTGCCGCTTGATGACGCGCTCCTTGATGGAGCGGGCCCAGGGCCGGGTCTCCTCGTAGGTGACCAGCGACATGGGCGCCATCTGGTCCTTGCGATGGCAGCTTTGGCACTTTTCTTGAAAGACAGGAGCGATATCCTTGGTGAAGGTCACCGGCTTGCTCGATTGCGTTCCGACCGAGGGTTCGCCCGCGAAAGCCAGAAAAGCGCCGGCAGCGAGCACGCTCACTCCCAGACGAAGCGACATCCCAGATTGGAATCTGACGTCAGTGGTCACGATCCATTCCTCCTCTTGATGCGACTGTTAAGAGTTTAAGTCGTTGAGAAACCGGTGTCAATGGGGCAGTTTCAACCGGGGCGCGACATGCCGGACCGCGACCGGCCAAGAAAGCAAAAGGAGCGGCAGCTCGGAATGAACTCCCGCTCCCGGAATGTTTTCGCGTGGTGCTTAGTTGTTAGCCGGATCGGCTGCCGTTAAAGCCGCCCGGGGACCGCCGGAGCGAGGCTTCTTGTGCGCCGCGGCCCACTTGTCGTAGTCCTCCTGGGAAATGTAAGTCACATTGACCCAGGCGTGCGCCATCTCATCCACGGTGCGATCGCCCCATCCGACCCACTGGTTCGGATCGGGATTGAACGGATTGGCCGTGGTGTTGTCGTGCCACGCAGTGACGTGGATGATGGTGCCCTTGGGCAGCACCGGCGCTGCATCGTCGGTGTAGATGTAGTTGGTCATCCAGTTGAAGTTGAAATGGTCGACGTAGCTGATGGTCTGCGTAGTGCCATCCGGCAGGATGGCCTCCAGCAACATGGCCTTGCCGCGCAGATGCATATGCGGCTGGAAGTTGCCGAGGATGGCCGGTTCTTTCAGCACGTGGAAGCCCTGGCTCACGCCGATAGAATTCGGCTCGATGTCCAGACGGCTGCCGGCGCCGGCATTGGTGCCCTGGAACCCGGTCAGATAGGTGCGATACTTCGGCTTCTCATCTTTCGGATAGAGCCAGACGCCCAGTTCGACGTGGTCAGTGACCTGCTCGCCGACGGCATGGTAGTGAATGTCCCACCATGCTTTTGCGCCCGGCCGGATCAGTTTGCCGGTGTTGGGCCGGTAGATGTCGTAGTTCTTGCCGACCGCCCATTCCATCAGGACGCCGCCCTGCTGAGCCGCGGCATCATCGCCGGTGTCGGCCTTGGCGTCCGGGTCATCCTGGATGAGGTGCACGAGAGCATGGTGGGTGATCTTGCGACCCGCGGTCGTGCCGGGACGCATCTCGACCGCACGCACCCACAGCTCGTCTTTCACGTTCAGGTCAACCACCGGCTTCCACCATTGATCCTGGCTCACGGCCGGCATGGTGTAATCGTCCGACTTGATGATCATATCGGGCGGGCGGTTGAAAACCTTGGCCAATTGCCAGGTGTCGTCGGCGGGCCAGGTCTTGGGCGGCGGCATGTCCTTCGGATCACCTTGCGGCGAGCCGGAGTCGACCCACTTCGCGATCACAGCGATCTGCTCATCGCTGAGCGACATGTCGTTTTGGAATTTCTGGATGCCCACGCTCTTGTCCAGGTGCCACGGCGGCATCTGCCGCTTGATCACGCGCTCCTTGATGGAGCGGGCCCAGGGCCGCGTCTCCTCGTAGGTGACCAGCGACATGGGCGCCATCGAATCCTTGCGATGGCAGCTTTGGCACTTTTCTTGAAAGATGGGAGCAATGTCCTTGGTGAAAGTCACCGGCTTGCTGGATTGCGTTCCGACCGAGGGTTCGCCCGCGAAAGCCAGAAACGCACCGGCTGCGAGCACGCTCATCCCCAGATGAAGATACATCCGAGATCGGGATCTGACGTCAGTGGTCATGATCCATTCCTCCTTCTGGTACACCTTTAACTAGTTTAAGTCGTTGAGAAAGCAGTGTCAATGGGCAGTCTTGGCATTTTCATGCGAACCCGCCTTGAAACGCCCGCGAGGCGACCGGCTCTGGGACGCCACCTCTCAGGAGCCGAGCCGGAACGCGATCAGCTCGGCGCTGTAGGAGCCGCCGCTGATGGCGACTACGATGTACTGCTTGCCGTTCAGCATGTAGGTCATGGGCGAGCCGGTTTGCGGCGCGGGCATGTAGACCGCGCCGGCTTCCTTCCCGGTGGCTTTGTCATAGGCGCGCAGCATCGCGCCGCGCGCGCCGGACGGCGTGGTGAAAAAACCGCCCTCGCCGGCGACCACGAGGGTTTTCGTCACCAGCGTTCCGATGCGCCCCTGACGGCCGGTGCGCGGAATGGTCAGGCCCTTGAGCGCGGGATTGTTCTTGATGTTGTCGGGTGTCTCGCCGTGCGCGATCTGCCAGAGAATCTCGCCCTTGTTCATGTCGATTGCGGTGATGCGGCCATAGGGCGGCTTGATGAGCGGCAGTCCCTGGACGTTGAGGCCGCCCCCGCCTTCGCCCTCGCCGCCACCGCCGGCCGCGCCTCTACCAGCGGCCGCGCCTCCCCGGCCCCGGCCGCCTCCGCCTGGTTGTGCGTTCGGGTTGGGACGCCGCGCGCTGCCCGCGATGTAATCCATGTCGGACCGGCTGGCGTCTGGCTTGACCAGGCCCAGCGCTGTCACATTAGTGTCCGAAAAAACATACAGGATACCGGTCTCCGGATCGAACGAGCCGCCCTGCCAGTTCGCGCCGCCGGTGGCCGACGGCATCATCAGCGTCGCTAGCGGGCCATCCGCCTTGCTGACCACCGCCGGCGTGAAGATCGGTCCCAGTTTGTAGTGCGAAACCAACTCCAGCGCGGCGGCGTGCAACTCGGGAGTGAAGTCGATCAGATCGTCCGCCGTTACGCCTTGGCGGTCGAAGGCGGGCGGCTTGGTCGGGAACGGCTGGGTCGCGCTGGTTTTCTCGGTAGGCACATCGGACTGCGGCACGGGCCGCTCCTCGATGGGCCACACCGGCTTGCCGTTGGTGCGATCGAAAGTGTAGATCCAGGCCTGCTTGGTTGGCTGGGAAACCGCCTTGATGCGGCGCCCGCCCACCGTGATGTCGGTCAAAATCGGCGCGCACGGGATGTCCCAGTCCCAGATGCCGTGATGGATGAACTGGTAGTGCCAAAGGCGCCGGCCGGTCTTGAGATCCAGCGCGACCAGAGTCTCGCCGAACAATCCGTTGCCCGGCCGGTGTCCGCCGTAGTAATCGCCGGTAGGCGTTTCCACGGGCAGGTAAACCACGCCGGCGTCTTCATCCACCGTGATCTGTCCCCACACGCCGGTGTTTCCGGTGAAAGACCAGGAATCGTTCTGCCACGTGTCGAGGCCGAATTCGCCCGCCATGGGGATGGTGTGAAAAATCCAGAGGCGCTTGCCGGTGCGCGCGTCGTAGCCGCGCACGAAGCCTTTCACGTTCTTGCGGCTCTTGGGCACTCCGCCGGGCGAATGGGCCGCGCCCACGATCACCGTGTCTTTGGCGACGACCGGAGCCGCGTGATAACCGATGTCGGCGGTGACCAGGTCCATGTCCTGGTCGTCTTCCTGCCTCAGATCTACGATTCCGTTGTTGCCGAAGCCGGCCACAGGAACGCCCGTCTTGGCGTCCAGCGCCACCAGCCGGTAGCCGATGGTGACGTAGTAAATGCGAGCCTCGCGCCCGTCGGTCCAGTACGCCAGGCCTCGGCCGGAGAGTTTGCGCGGCGCCAGGTCGGCGCGTTTGCCCTCGTTCTCGCCGTGCATCCACAGCATCTCGCCCGTAGCTGCGTCCAGCGCCACCACCGCGCGGCGCGTTCCGGCCGTGGTGTAAACAACGCCGTTCACCATGAGAGGCGTGCCTTCGAAATTGAACTCCGGGCGCGGGCCGAGGTTGTCGGCCTTGAATCGCCAGGCGACTTCAAGATCTTTGAAGTTGGCGGCGTTGATCTGGTCGAGCGGCGAATAGCGCGTGCTGCCGAGGTCTCCTCCGTAAGTGCGCCACTCGCCGTTTTTCGCGCCGTACTGCGCAGCGGCCGGGAAGGTGGCCATCAGGAACAGGCACGCGAGCGTGCCTGCGAGAACGATCAACCGGGAACGCTTTCGCATGGCGTCCTCCTTCTTGAGCGAAACTGAGCTAACGAGCGCCGGTCAGGCGCCCAGCCTGAATGCCAGCAGTTCGCCGCTGTAGCCGGCGCCGCTGATCGCGAGCACGATGTACTGTTGGCCGTTCAGCATATAGGTCATGGGCGAACCGCTTTGTGGCGCGGGCATGTAGACTGCGCCCACTTCCTTGCCGGTCGCCTTGTCGTAGGCGCGCAGCATCGCGCCGCGCTGGCCGTTGGGCGTAGTGAAGAAGCCCGCTTCGCCGGCGATCACCAGCGTCTTCGTAGTCAGCACGCCGATGATACCGGATCGGCCCGTGCGCGGAATGCTGAGACCCTTGAGCGCCGGATTATTCCGGATGTTGTCGGGGGTTTCGCCGTGCGCGATCTGCCACAGGATCTCGCCTTTGTTCAAGTCGATTGCGGTAATTCGCCCGTATGGCGGTTTCAGAAGCGGCAGGCCTCGCACGTTCAACCCAAAGCCGCCGCCTTCGCCCGAACCGCCGCGCCCGCCAGCCGCCGGTCCGCGCCCGCCGCCCGCGGCTGCTGGTCCGCGTCCGCCGCCGGGAGCCGGAGGTGCGCCCACGCCGCCACCTCCTCCTGCGCCGCGCCCTCCTCGTCCAGCGGCCGCGCTGCCCTGGATGAAGTTCATATCCGATCGGCCGTTGGTGGGCGGCACCAGGCCCAGCGTCGCCGTTGCGGTTTGCGAGAACACGTATAGGATATGCGTTTCGGGATCGTACGAGCCGCCCGGCCAGTTGGTGCCGCCGAGCGATCCCGGCGCGGTGATGGCGCCCAACGGGCCGTCCGCCTTGCTGACCACCGGCGGAGTGAATATGGGGCCGATCTTATATTTCGAGACGATATTGAGCGCTTCCTCGTGAAGCTCCGGCGTGAAGTCGATCAGATCGTCGGGTTGAACGCCCTGGCGATCGTAGGCTGGGGGCTTGGTAGGAAACGGTTGGGTGGGCGAATACCACTCGCCCGGCACATCGCCTTGCGGCACCGGCCGTTCTTCCATCGGCCAGATGGGCTGGCCGGTCGTGCGATTGAAGACGTACAGAAAAGCTTGTTTGGTGGGCTGCGCCACCGCTGGGACCGTGCGCCCGTTGACCGTGATGTCGGTGAGGATCGGCGCGCACGGAATGTCCATGTCCCACAGCCCGTGGTGCACGAGCTGATAATGCCACTTGCGCTGGCCGGTCTTCAGATCCAGCGCGACCAGGCTTTCGCCGAAAAGTCCGGACCCGGGGCGATGGCCGCCGTAGTAATCGCCGGTGGGCAACTCGACCGGTAAGTACAGCGTGTTGGTTCGCTCATCCGCCGCCATCTGCGCCCACACGCCGGCGTTTCCGGTGTAGGACCAGGAATCGTTCAGCCAAGTTTCGATGCCGAACTCGCCAGGCTTGGGAATGGTGTGGAAGATCCAGAGGCGCTTGCCGGTGCGCGCGTCGAAGCCTCGCACGTATCCCTTGATGTGCTTGTAGCTTTCGGGAGTGCCGCCGGCTTTGTGTGCGGCGCCCACCACCACCACGTCGCCGGCCACCAGCGGTGTCGAGTGCAGTCCCACTTCGCCGGTGATCAGATCGATCTCCTGATCGTCATCCTGTTTCAGATCCACCGCGCCGTTGTTGCCGAAGGTCGGGACCGGCACGCCGGTCTTAGCGTTCAGCGCGATGAGCCGGTAGCCGGGCGTGACATAAAGGATGCGCTCTTCGCGCCCGTCGGTCCAATAAGCGACGCCGTGTCCGGAGAGCTGGCGGGGCGCGGCCTCGCCGCGTTTGCCTTCGTTCTCGCTATGCATCCAGAGCATCTCGCCGGTGGCGGCGTCGAGCGCGACCACGGCGCGGCGCGTTCCAGCCGTCACGTAGATCGTGCCATGCACCATGAGCGGCGTCGATTCGTACTGGAATTCGGGGCGCGGCCCGAGGCTGTCGGTTTTGAACTGCCAGGCCACCTCGAGCTTGTTGAAGTTGGACGCGTTGATCTGATCGAGCGGCGAGTAGCGCGTGGCGCCGAGGTCGCCCGCGTAGGTGGGCCACTCTCCATTCTTGGCGCCCGACTGGGCGGCCAGGGGGACAGTCATGCAAATCAACAAGCCCGCTACCGGGGCGATCTTCTCAAAAACTTTTCGACTCACGCTTCCTTCCTTTCTCGCGAACACCATCCCCGGTCCGACCACGGCGCGCTCGGTTCGACCAGCGAACCCAGCGCCGCTATTGACTGCGTAACACTATATCGTTGCGGTGTTTCACGTGTCAACGACGGATCAGAGGGCCCGGCTCTGGCGGTCTACGCGCGCAGCACGTCGTTGGAGCGGTCGTGCGGCGTCGTGTAGGCCAGTGTGCCCGCTCTGCCCCAATGCCCCTTCCGGTACGTGATCACCGAGAGGTCCGAATTGTAGCTGCACTCCTCGCCCGCCACCGTGAAGCGGATCGCGCCGGAGAACATGTGCGCCTTGTCGAACGTGGCGTGAAGGACGCGCGTCTCTGGGAGGACGCCGTAAACCCATCCCCAATTTCCGACGCCCGCCTGAGGAAACAGCGCGCGGTAATTGGCGTAATCGGCGGGAGGATTCGCGCTGGGCTGAATGCGCGCGCGGCTCTCAGGAGTGACCTCGGAAATCCGGAGCCGAGTTTTGATGCCTTTCACCTTGAACTGCTCCATGGCTCGGCCCGCCGGGCCGAGCGTCCAGGGCTGGCCGCCGGTGTTGGCGACCGCGGCGGTCCGGCCCAGTTGCGACGTCGGTGCGTCCACGCTGCGGTCCGAGACCTGGTAGGCCAGGTCGTGATCGATGCGGCACCGCTTGGCCGCTTCAATCGTGTCGGTGAAGGTCACGCCCGTCATGTGCGCGGGCGTGAAAATCGTGGACATCATCTGGATGGCCCACTTGCCGTCGTTGTTCGTCACGGAATAAACGCCCTCGCATCGCAGCAGCTTCTTGCCATCGCTCGAGTAGCGGTTGTAGCGCATCGCGAGGCCGGCCAGCACCGGATCGCAGTTCAGGACTTCCAGGCCGTCGAACACGTCATACGCTCCCGGCTTCAGGTAGCCGTCGTGATCCGTGTAGCGCTCGGGATTCTCAGACATGTTGAGCGAAGCCGGTGCGCGCGCCAACAATTCCTCAGGCGACTGGACCAACACGGGCTCGGTGCCTTCGATGGAGACGAAAGGAAAGTGCAGTAAGTCCGCCATGCCCTTGAGATCGCGTGCGCTCAACGCGGCGAAGAACTGTGTCAGTACGCGAACGCCTTCGGGCACGGAAGTCTGGTAAGTCAGCGGGAAGCGATTATCCACCATCGCGCGGGGGCCGAGCCCTTTGGGCGCTTGCGGATCGACGGCCGCGCTCGGGCTGCTGGAAGTCTGTTGCGCCACGGCGGAACCCATGGCCACGGCACCGATCAAGCCGGCCGCGGCGGCGTTGGACAAGAAATCGCGGCGGGCAGTCCCGGCTTCGCTATCCCGCGCGTCTTTCTCTTCGCTCTCAGTATCGCTCATCGTTTTCTCCTCGCCGAATTCTATCGCGTTGAGGTTTTCTTCGCACCGGGCGGGCCGAAAAGCGAGCCGATTAACTCCAGCGCCTGCTCCTTGGTTTGAACGCGCGACTCGAGCTGCGCATCCTCCACGGCTTCCAGCATGCGCGAGAACTCCGGGCCGGGCGCGTACCCGGCTGCGATCAAATCGTGCCCGGTCACCAGGCGCGGCGGGCGCAAAACCTCCTCCGGCGATTCTTCGAACCGGCTTTTCGCCAGTTCGTAGTTCTCCAGATTGCCGTGGCTCGATACGCAATCCAGCCGGTGCAATTCCAAGTGCTCGTCGAAGCGGTCCATGCGCAGCATGCGCTTCAGCGTACTCTCGCGCATCTGGTGGACGTGCGTGAACCGCATGTGATTCGCCACCAGCGCCACCACCTGCTCGATGTCGGCGTTGGAGAAGCGCAGCCGCGTCAGGATGTCGCGGGCCAGGCGCTCGCCCAGCTCGACGTGCCCGTCGAAGCGGATCCGATCCGCGATGCGGAAGGTGCCGGGCTTGCCCACGTCGTGCAGCAGAACGCCCAGCGCCAGCGCCGGTGTGGGATTCTTGAGACTCTCCAGCATGAGCAGCGTATGAATCCAGACATCGCCCTCGGGATGGAATTCCGGCGGCTGGCGGACGCCTTTCATAGCGGCCACCTCGGGGAGGATGTCATTCAGCAGGCTGGAAGCGTCCAGGAGCTCAAAGCCGCGCCGCGCGCCGCCTTCTGTCAGGATGCGGACCAACTCGTCGCGAATGCGTTCCGCCGAGACGCGGGCGATGCGCTGGTGCATCTTCTGGATTGCCGCCATGGTCGCGCGCTCGATCTCGAAACCGAAACGCGCCGCAAAGCGGATGGCGCGGAGCATGCGCAGGTGATCCTCTTCGAAGCGCCGCTCGGGATCGCCGATCGCGCGGATGATGCGATTTCCGAGATCGCTCAAGCCGCCCACGTAGTCGACCACATGGGAAGCTAGAGCAGCAGCGGGCTCCAGGTGTGCGGGATCGAGCAGCAGCGCATTGATGCTGAAGTCGCGGCGCAGCACGTCCTGACGAGGATCTGACTCGAACGAGACGGCCGAGGGATGGCGCCCATCCTGATAAGAATGGTCGCTGCGAAAGGTGGCGACCTCGACGTCGTCCACCAGCACGACTCCGAATTTTGCTCCCACCAACTGGGCTTTGGGGAAGATCCTCAGCAGTTCATCGGGCGCAGCTTCGGTGGCGATGTCGTAGTCCTGCGGTTCCCGCCCCAGCACCAGGTCGCGCACGCAGCCCCCCACCAGCCAGGCTTGGTGCCCGCGCGCGCGAAGCTCGGAAGCGATCTGGATGGCCTTGGAACGTCCCACATGCTCATCGTAGGATAGAAGCTGTGTCTGAAGCGCGTAGCTTCCGGCCGGCGCCGCCCCGCGTCGGGAGGCGCCACTTCACACCGCGTTTGTGCAAATGTTTTACGAAGTAGAATGGAGTGTGGGAATTGCCCGATTTGATGTCACCGGAAGCTAGCAAATCCACCACGACTACCGCCAAAGTCGTGGTGGCGACCACAGTGGCGTTGTCTTTCATCAGCTTCTGGCGGGGAGCGGCCATCGTTCTGGCGGATCTCGCCTCGTCCGCGTTTTACGCGGGCGGCATTGCGGCAACTGCGGTGGGCCCGGCTGCGCCCTGGTTCGTGCTGGGCGTGATGCTGTTCAGCTTCGCCGTGCGCTCGGTGTACATGGAAAGCTGCAGCATGTTCGTGCGCGGCGGCGTGTACATCGTGGTGAAAGACAGCATGGGGCCGTTCATGGCGCGGCTATCCGTCTCGGCGCTGGTGTTCGATTACATCCTCACCGGCCCCATCAGCGTGGTCAGCGCCGGCCAATACCTCGGGCATCTGCTGGATGAGATCGCCAAGATGCTCGGGCAGTCGTTCCCGTTCAACGTGAACTATTTCGCCGTGTTCTTCGCGGTCGCGGTGACGGCCTATTTCTGGTGGATGAACATCAAGGGCCTGCACGAATCGAGCGGCAAGGCGCTGCGGATCATGCAGATCACCACCATCATGGTGCTGGCGTTTGTGATCTGGTGCCCGATCACGCTTCTGCTTCGCGGCCACGTCCAAGTGCCGCCCGCGCCGCTGTCGCGCAATCTGCAATTCAGCCCGGAAGCATTGGGCTGGTTTAAGGGGACCTTCTGGCCATCCATTCCGATTGTGGCGCTGGTCATCGCTTTTGGACATTCGCTGCTTTCCATGAGCGGTTTCGAAACGCTGGCCCAGGTGTACCGCGAAATCGCCTACCCGAAGCTGAGAAATTTGCGCTTCACGGCCAACATCGTGTGCTGGTACGCGGTAATCTGCACCGGCGTAGTCACGGTGCTGGCCAGCTTCATCATCAGTTCGTCCGACATTCGCAATCTGTACGCCGACAATCTTCTCGGCGGACTGGCGATGCGGCTGGCGGGACCGGAACTATTGAAGCTCGCATTTCACATCTTTGTGGTTACCGTCGGCGTGCTGATCTTGTCGGGCGCGATGAACACCTCGCTCATCGGCGCCAATGGCGTGTTGAACCGCGTGGCTGAAGACGGCGTGCTCCTGGACTGGTTCCGAAAGCCGCACAAGCGCTTCGGAACCACCCACCGCATCATCAATCTGATCACGCTGCTGCAGATCGTAACCATCCTCTTGAGCCGCGGCGATGTTTACCTGCTGGGCGAGGCCTATGCGTTCGGCGTAGTCTGGAGTTTCTTCCTGAAGTCGCTGGGCGTTTTGGTGCTGCGCTATCAGCGGCACGATCAGGAGTACAAATTCCCGTTCAATATCCGCATGGGCGGCGTGGAGATCCCCATCGGGCTGGGAGTGACGACGCTGATCCTGGGTTTCGTCGCCATCGCGAACTTGTTCTCCAAGCAGATTGCCACCATCTATGGTGTGGCGTTTACGCTGGTGGTGTTCGTCGTCTTCACGGTTTCGGAACACGTGAATGCGCGCAAGCGCCGCATCCAGCCGGCCGGGGAGAAGGCGCTGGAAGAATTCAATCTGGAGCACCAGCCGCAGGTGAGCGCCGCGGTTCTGCGCGCGCGCCCCGGCTGCTTGCTGGTAGCGGTGCGCGATTATCATCACATGGAACACTTGCGGAAGGTGCTGCAAAAGACCAACCTGCGGCGTCACGATATCGTGGTGATGACCGTGCGCACCATTTCCGCCGGCGCCGGCGAGTACGATCTGGCCGATGAGCAGATCTTCAGCGACTACGAACGCGAGCTGTTCAGCCACGTCGTGGAGATGGCCGAGAAGGAAGGCAAGCCGGTGGAACTGCTGGAAGTTCCGGCGGTAAACCCCTTCGACGCCATGGTGCAATCCGCGGCCAAGCTGAAAGCCTCGCGGCTGGTGACGGGCGTTTCCGAACGCATGACGTCCGAAGATCTGGCGCGCCGCATCGGCCTGGCGTGGGAGCGGCTGCCGGAACCGCGCCACGCGTTCTCGCTTGAAATCATAAGCCCGGATCGGCCGTCGATCTTCGTCAACCTGGGCCCGCATCCGCCGCGACTTTGGCCGGAAGATGTCGACCGGCTGCATGAGCTGTGGTTGCGGCTGAGCGACACCGAAGATGTGGGCGCCAAGCTGCATCATCGCGACATCGTCGGTGTAGCGCTGCGCCGCCTGGAGCGGGACTTGACCGCGGGCGAACGAGATCAAGTGCTCAAGGATTTAGACGACGAGCTGCGCAAGCCGAGTTAGCGGGCTTTCACCGCCGCGACCCGCAGGCGGCGATAATCCATGCTCCAGACTCCGTCGTGATAGAGGAACGGGCGCAAGCGCGCCGTAATTTCCGCCATGGCGCGGCTGGTTTCTTCAGGAGAGAGACCGCGGAAAAAGCTGGCGCAGAACATCCGCAGCCAGTCGTCCATCCCGTTTTCGCCTTCCACCGGAGTCGGTCGATCGAACAGGCTCGCGTCGCGAACTTCGAGGCCGTGGCGCTCCAGCAGCGTTGCAAACTCGCCGATGCTCGGATAACACCAGGGTGAGTGCTGGCCTGCTTGCGGACCCAACACGCTATTCAGGGCCGCCAGGATGGATGCGATGTTGCCCTGGCCTCCGAACTCGGCCACGAATCGGCCGCCCGGACGGAGTGCTTGCGCGATGCAGACGACTGCCGGCTCTTGATCCTTCACCCAGTGCAGCGCGGCGTTGGAAAAGACCGCGTCGAACGGCTGAGGGAAACGGAAACCGGTGGCGTCGGCGAGAACGAACGTAAGGTCAGGGTAGTTCTTTCGCGCCTCGGTCAGCATGTCCGGGGAATTGTCCAGCCCGATCACGTCCGCCCCGGAGCGAGCGATTTCGGCGGTCAACTGCCCGGTGCCGCAACCTACATCCAGGGTCTTCTCGCCAGGGCGAGGTTGCAGTAATTCCAGCAGACTCTGGCCGAACTGCCAGACGTAGGAGTGCCGGCCTTGATAGCGCTGGGCGTCCCAGGCCGAAGTCACGCTTTCTTGCCGCGCGACCTGGCTTTCTTATCCGGCTTGGGCGAGTCTTTCGGGTCGCCTCCGTCGACAGGCGCGGGAACAACGGCCGAGAGCACTTCTTTGAACAGCTCCTGCTTCTTCAGGTCCTTCTTGGAAGGCGGCGCCTGCTCGTGGCGATAATCGTGATCGTGATAGCAGGTCCGGCAGCGCACCTTGGCGGGCGCGCCGCTCACCAGCGACACGATCGCGTGATTGGTGATGCGACGGCACTTGACGCAGTGATCGTCGATGATGTCCCCTAAGCGGAAATCCGACATAAGAAAATTCGGAGGTCTTCGGTTGAGTATATCAGAATCGAAACGCCCGGAAATCGCAGGGATGTTCCGGAAAGACAGCATCACGAGAGACTCGATTTGAACACAGCCTAACGCGACGACGAGGACTGCGCGGAAGTCTTGGTCCACTCCCCGATCCAATCGAGAAACGAGTTGTACCACAGCACGCTGTTTTGAGGCTTGAGGATCCAGTGTCCCTCGTCGGGAAACTCGAGCAGCTTGGAAGTCACCTTCTGAAGCTGCAGGGCGGTGAATAGCTGCAGGCCTTGCGTGTAGGGGACGCGGAAATCCTGCTGGCCGGTGATCACCAGCGTGGGCGTGTGAAAATCCTTCACAAAATAGCTGGGCGACCACTTCGCGTAGCTGTCGGGATTGTCCCACGGCGCGCCGTTGAACTCCCATAGAGGGAACCACAGTTCCTCCGTGCTGCCGAACATGCTGCGCAAATCGAAAACGCCGGCGTGCGAAACGAAGGCCTTGAACTTTTGCGTGTGGCCGAGCATCCAGTCGATCATGTAGCCGCCGTAGGAACCTCCCGCGGCTGCCATGCGATTGGAATCGGCGTAAGGCAGGGAAGTCACGTAGTCGACCACGGCCATGATGTCGTCGAATACCTTGCCGCCCCAGTCGTCCCGGATTTCTTCGGTAAACTTCTGACCGTATCCGAAAGATCCGCGCGGGTTGGGCATGACCACCACGTAGCCGGACGAAGCGAAGACCTGCGCGTTCCAGCGGTAGGTCCAGCTCTCGCCCCAGTCTCCTTCCGGCCCGCCATGGATTAGAAGCAGAACCGGATATTTTCGATTCGAGTCGAAATTCGGCGGCTTCACGACGAAGCTCTGCACGCGTGTCTTGTCCGGGCTGTCGACCCAGAAATCCTCGAGCGGCGTCAGATAGTGGTCAGCAAGCAGGGTGTCGTTAAGATGCGTGAGCGCGACGGGCGTGCCGCCGGACGAAGATGCCCGGTAGATTTCGGTGGGCGCGGAGCCGCTTTGTCCGGTGTAGATCATGGTCTTGCCGTCGGCGGTGAGCTGCATGTCATCCAGGGTGCTGGCGCCGCTGGCGATGACGCGCGTGGCTCCGCCTGCGGCGGGAATCATCTGGATGGTTTGCCGTCCGCGATCCACCACGGTGAAAAAGAGGGCGTTCGAATCGCGCGACCAGGCGAAGCTCTCGACCGAGCGATCCAGGGTGTCGGTGAGAATCGTCACCTTCCCGGTGGCCCGTTCCAGCGTCATGAGGCGCCAGCGGTCGCTCTCATACCCGGGGCGCTGCTGGCTCCGATAGGCCAGCGTCTTGCCATCCGGAGAATACTGCGGGCTTTCGTCCGCGCCGGGGTTCAACGTGATTTTCTTCGAGTCGCCTCCGTTGATCGGAACCACGAACAGGTCCGTGTTGGTGCTGGTGGCCGGAACCGGATCCGCGTTCATGGCGTAGCAGACTTCTTTGGAGTCGGACGAGATGGCGTAATTGTCCGGACCACCCAGCGAAAAGGGCGGAACGTCGCGATCGCCCGGCGTCAGATCCTTCACCGGCCCGCCTTCCGCATCCACGGCCAGCAGGTGCGAGCGCCGCTTGGTTTGCCATTCGGTCCAATGCCGAAAGAGCAAGGTGGTGTAGCTGCGCGCCGTGACCTTGCTGTTCTTCTCGGCTTCGAGACGCCTCTTGGCGCAGCCATCGTCCGGGCAGTCCGGGTAGACGTCGCTGGTGAAGACCAGCTTCTTCCCGTCGGGGGAGAACAGAACGCCGCCGGCTTCGGTGGCGAGTGTGGTGACCTGGCGGGCTTGCGATCCGTCCGAGTTCATGATCCAGACCTGCGCGGATCCGCCGCGGTCGGAAATGAAAGCGATACGTTTGGAATCGGGCGACCATTGCGGCCGCTCGTTGTCCGTGCCCTGGGTGGTGATCTGCCGCGGTATGCCACCCATGGTGGAAACCACGTAGATCTGTTTCGGCTTGGTGTTTTGATCCAGGTTGACGGTCTGCACGGTAAAGGCGATCGTCTTGCCGTCGGGCGAGAGCTGCGGCTCGCTGATCCGTGCGATCTTGAGCAGCGCTTGGACATCGAAAGGCTGCTTCTGGGCGCTGAGGCCGATGGCACACGCCAGGAGTAAGGCCGGGATCCGTGTCGGCGGCATATGTCTCGATTGTAAGCCAGCAGACCCGCAATCGCGTTTCCTCTGGGAGCCCCGCGCTTCGGCGTTGCACTCCACTCTACAAGGCGAGTTGACCCGGTATTGCCTGCCGGCCAGAAGCGAGGGCGCGTTCTTCATTACTAATCCGGGCCGAGCGGCCTGACATCTGCATTTGATCGCGATAGCCGTCATCCCTCCAGAACTGCGCCGATAGCTCTACACTGCCAACTGGGCGGTACGTATCGACGGTTAGGTCGAGATCGCAAGACTCCAATAGTGCCTGTCGGGCAGCCGAGAAAAGAGTCTGATTCCAAGCGCCGATAGAAATGGGCACCTGTGGCGCGGTGCTTCCCGGGCGACCACCGGCGTCAGCGGCAGCGGATGGTCCAAAGCCGCGAGTAGGAACTCAGCCGCGGAAGGGCTCCTGCCGCTTTTGATCCGGCACCGCGACTTCGTTGGAGGCCTTTAAAGAATGCTGGTGGACGGTCCACCATTACCAAATCCCTACTGAACGGCAACAGTCGGACCAACCTGGCTCGATACCCCTTCGATTGTGATGACGATCGGCAGAGCGTCGCCGGCCAGTCCATCCGGCGTCCGAATGTCCACCCGAAGGACTCCTGGCAGATCTCCCGGAGAGGCGCCGGCGAACATGACCATCGCAGGCTGTTGGCCGATGGTGGCCATCATCGATTTCGCGAGCGGGACAGGAGGCGACAGGGGAGTCAGAAACCCTGTCATGCTGGGCGGATCGGTCTGGCCGCCTCCGGTTCCATACACCGAGATGATTGACCCCGCCGTCGCAGGTTTTCCCGCGCTGCCCGCCGGTCCGTTCTGAGTTCCATCCTCATTCGTCGCGACAGCCTGACCCCGCCCGCTCCCATCGATCGTCTTGATTCCGGGTGAGGCTGCCCCAACAAGCTGCGGCACGGGCAGCGAAACCCTCGGCTGGTAGATCACTGAGACGTTCGTCGCAGCCAGGCCGTCGATCTCAAATGGCGCGATCGCAGTGATGAGGTTGTCGGAAACGTAGACCGGCGTTCCGGGAATCGTGTCAAAAAGCACCTGGACGCCCGCCAAGGTGGAATCCACCGTTCCGTCTGCGTTTACGCTATACGCGGCCCCATTCGGCGGCCCAAGTTGCGTGCCCGTAATTGTGATCCATTCACCCGGCGCGATCGGACCGGGAAGTCCGCTGGCGGCGTTCAGGATCGCGGCCGGCTGTGGCCCGTCGCCCGCAATCCTGGTCACGAACACGTCCCCGAATGGGCTCCTGGCCTGGGTCGGATCGGTCGTCGGAAAATCGGAGGACCAGGTGTATCCGATCACATAGGCATCGTTGCCTCGCACCGCGACCCCCGTCGCATAGTCGATATGGTTTCCACCCAAGTAAGTGGCGTAGAGCGTGGTGGAACCGTCCGCGCTCAACTTGCTCAGAAATGCGTCATCCGGAGTGTATCCGGGCATCCCACCCCCGAACGTGCTCTGCAATGCGTCGGGAGTGGCGGGGAAGTTCGCCGATTGCGTGGCGCCTGTTACGTAGGCATTGCCCGCCAGGTCCACTGCGATCCCGCAGTTCCGTTCCTGGCTGTCTGCCCCGACTAAGGCCGCGGCGAGATATGCGGTATACACCAGCCCGCTGCCGTCCGGATTGATCTTCGTGACAACCGTGCGCTGGACGTTCATGCCCGGCGGTCCATTCGGCGCGGTGGGAAAATCCGCCGAGCTGGTATAGCCTAAAACGTAGCCATTACCGGCCGCATCGGCAGCGATGGCGAAGCCGCGGTCCCCCGTCAAGGATGCTCCGCTTCCACCCAGGTATGTGCTGTAGACGAACGAGCCATCCGCGGCCAGTTTGGTCACAAACCCATTCCAGCGCGCCCCTCCGTATTTCGCCTGCACTGCGTTGACCAGGGGGAAGTCGGTCGAATTCGTGTAGCCGGTGATGTAGGCATTGCCACCCGGATCCGCCGCGACGTCCATGCCGTAGTCCGACAGGCTCCCTCCCAGATACGTCGCGTAAATCAATGCACTTCCGCTCGGATTGATCTTCGCCACGAACACATCGCCATATCCGGCCGAGCTGCCCTGCACGGCGTTCACGGTTGGGAAGTCGCTCGAAAGCGTGTACCCCGCGAGGTACGCATTGCCGTCAGGATCCGCCGCAACCGTGTATCCATAGTCGCTGCTGCTCCCGCCGAGAAACGTGGAGTAAAGTAGCGCCGAGCCGTCCGGACTGATCTTCGTGATGAACGCGTCGTAGCCGCCCGCCATGCTGGACTGGAGCGCATTCACGGTTGGAAAATCGGCTGAGCCCGTGATGCCCGCGACGTAGGCGTTGCCGGCGGCGTCCACCGCGATGCCATGGATTTGATCCTGCCCAAGCCCACCCAAAAAAGTGGAGTAAACCAGCTTTCCGCTGGCGCTGATTTTCGACACAAACCCCGTGGTGGGAGCCCCGGTGAAATTGCCTTTCAGCGGATGGACCAGCGGGAAGTTAGGCGAATCCGTATAGCCCGTCACATAGGCATTTCCCGCCGCATCCACGGCGACCGCCTCGCCGATGTTGCTCTGGCCGCGGCCTCCCAGAAACGTGGTGTAGGTGAGCGCCGGGTCGATCACCAGCGGCCGTCGCCGGTCATACGCCGGCACACGGAAGGAAATCTCCCGACCGCGGACCACGTAGCCGCCATCGATTTCGAAACGCCTGCCCTCCACCATCTGATATAGGACCGGCTTTCTCTGACGAATCTGAGCGCTCAACCTAAGATCGCCGTTTGACTCGACGCGCGACGGCACGGCGCCTTCCAGCTTCAGCCGGATTTGTTGCGGATCGGCTCCCGGCGCCACCACCCAGTCGTACTCCAGCTCCCCGTTTTTGCCGTAGAGAATCAGATCGATCCCAGGATAGGCGTCGCGCACCGCGACTCTGGCGTAGTTGGGGACCCTGGTTCGCCACTTCCTGGGATTGTTCCCCAGGAAGTAATTGCTGCGGCCCGTCAGCGGGTCCAGCGCTTCGAGTTTCGCTGCTCGATTCCCATGTACCAGCGTCATTCGCACGATCCAGGAGTCGTGCCCGGCGAGCGCCAGGCCGTTCGATTCCAAGAACAGCGTGTAGCGGGAGGCGCGCGCGAGATACCTCACTCTCCCATCCGCCTGACCTTGATTGGGCTCAAAACTCAGCGGCAGCCGGCTATCCGCTTCACGCGGTGGAATTGGTGCCGATGTCAGCGGGGGCGAGACAATGGCGGCAGCGAGCAAGCACCAGCGGAGCCACGCCGACATATGGACCTTCGAACCTCGGATTGATCGAGTATACAGTACGTGGGCAAGCTTGTTCCGAACCGCGCTTCTGATTTGTGTCGCAAGTGCGATACAGCTTTCCTCTGCCGCCCGCACCCATGGGCGCAGGGATCTCCCGAACGAGTTCCGAGATCCGATTAATGCGCTTGCGGATTGTGGCCCGTTGCTCTTCCAGGAGTCCGCGGCAAAGTGTGCGGCGGCACACGCGTTCCGGCGATGCCAAGGTGCAGAGCTCATTCGGTACATCTTGTCTGGCTGGACCTGTTTGGCTGGACGCCGTGCGGCACGGCCCGTTAGGATAAACTCATGTTTTATGCATTTTCAGACTGTCAACATTTGTAACGGCCGGACTGCCCTCCAGGACGCCCCGAAGATTTTCCCGTTAACCTGTTCTTCGCCAGGAACGTCGGTACGTTAATTCGCCTCACCATGAAACCAAGTTTTTTTGTCACCCTGATCTGTGTGGCCTCAGGCGTTCTGGCCGCCGCACCGCACCAAGCCGCCCGAAGCCTGGCCACCGCCCCACTGCGATTCGAGCCCGCCGATAGCGGCGCCGGTGGACGCTTCCTGGCGCGCGGCGCGCGATTCCGTTTCGAAGCTTCGAAGAACCAGGCATTGCTCGCGGCCGGCGATAAAGTGGTCCGCCTCGAATTTGCGGGCGCGGCGCGGGACGCTCGCCTGGAAGGTGATGACCCGCTCCGCTCCAAGACCGGACTCTTTCTCGGAAACGATCGCCGCAACTGGCGCTCGGCGATCCCCAACTTCGGCCGTCTCCAAGTGCATGGCCTCTATTCCGGCATCGATCTGGTTTACTACGGAAAAGCGGGCGAGATCGAATACGACCTCAACGTGAAACCAGGCGCCGATCCGCGGCAAATCTGCCTGCGCATCCGCGGTGAGCAGGTGCGGCTGGATCACGACGGAAATCTGATCGCGGCCCTCATCCAGGAGCGCCCGGTTGCCTATCAGCTCGATCAGAACGGAACCAGAACACCGGTGGAGAGCCGTTATCGGCGCAACCGCGACGGATCTTTTGGATTCGCGCTCGGCCCCTACGATCGTGCGCGGGCGCTGGTAATCGATCCGGTGCTCACCGTGTCGGCCTACTTGAGCGGATCGAAGCAGGACATCGCCTTCGCGATCGGCCATGACGCGCAAGGCTTCGAGTACGTAGCGGGAACCACCGATTCGGCGGATTTTTCGGTCACCTCGGACGCGCGGCAGGGCACTCTCGCGTCCGGGGCGACGAATCTGTTCATCGCCAAGATTGATCCGACAGCGCCCGCCGGTTCCCAGGTTCTTTATGTCACCTATCTCGGAGGATCGAAGGTGGAAACATTCGGCGGAATGGCCGTGGGACCGCGGGGCGATGTTTATTTGACCGGAACCACCACGTCGGCGAATTTCCCCGCGGTGAACGCGTTTGAGTCCAATCCCATAGTTGTTCCCGACGCGTTCGTGGCCTGGATCGATTCGAATTCGAACTTGGCCTACTCCACCTATTTAGGCGGCAGCAATCCGGACGGCGGCACCGCGATCGCGGTCGACTCACAAGGAAGAATGTGGATCGCAGGCTATACGCAATCCAGCGACTTCATAAACGGAGGAAACGGCGCCCAAAACGCCAACGCCGGCAGCCAGGATGCCTTCATCGTGGGGGTGGATGGCAACCAAGCCGGTCCAAACTCGCTGATCTATGCGTCCTATTTTGGCGGCGCCGGATGGGACACCGGACGTGGCATTGCAGTCGCGGCGGACGGAACCGTGTGGGTGGCGGGTGGCACCTACTCCTTCGATCTGCCAATTATTGGATCCGGCTATCAGCCTTCCTATCGCGGCGGTGGAGATGCGTTCGTGGCGCACATCAATCCCGTGTTTGGCGTGGACGGCTTGCTCTATTCGAGTTACCTGGGAGGCGCGGGCCTGGACGAAGCTCGCAGCCTCCTGCTCGATCCATCGGGTGCGGTGATCGTGAGCGGCTACACTGTGTCCCCGAATTTTCCGACCACCACCGGCGCCTTGCAGCCGAAATTCGGTGGCAACACGGACATCTTCGTCAGCATCCTCAATCCAAACCGCAATCTGCAGCTCGTGTACTCGACTTATTTCGGCGGGTCAGGCGCAGACGTGGCTTTCGATCTGAAGCGCGACGCCGCTGGCGTTTTGTACCTGGCCGGCTTTACGCAGTCTCCGGGGCTTCCCAACAACGGCGGTTCGCTGCAGCCGAAGTATGACGGCGGCATGGATGCTTTTGTGTTGAAGTTCAATCCGGCCCGCGCGGGTGCTGACGGGCTCGACTACTTCTCCTACCTGGGAAGCGATGGGTTGCAGATCGCCTATGGCGTGGACTTCGATGCGAGCGGCAATCTCTACCTGGCCGGTTCTACCAGCGGCCCCATTTTCGACGCTTTCGGCGGCGCTGGCAAGCCCACAGACTCAGGCAACACCGATGCCTTCGTGGCGGGATTCAGCGCGTGCACGTTCGCGATCTCTTTCGGCAGCGAGCAATTCGCCCGGCAGGGAGGGTCGGACACGGTCCAAGTTACCGGGCAGCAGCCGGACTGCGTTTGGACTGCTTCGAGCAGCCTGGATTGGGTCACTCTATCGCCCACCAGTGGCAGCGGCAACGGCGCGGTGCAAATCACCGTGGCTCCCAACGCCAGCGGCGCGCCGCGGCAAGGGGTCATCACTATCGCCGGCGTGCAGTTCTTGGTCGGGCAGGATTAGCAGCGCTCGGGGGCTCAGACTTGCGCGACTGCCGCGCCAGTCTTCATCGCTTGCAGTTTTTCCGCCGCCAACTGCTTCACCTTGGCGATGTTCTGCTCCTTGATCTTCTCGTAGCCGCGGATCTGATCCGGCAACACCGCGATTTCCAGCGCCAGCGGCAGATTCTCCGGCGTCAAGTTCGCGAGGACCTGCTCGATCAGCTCCCGGTACCACTGAATCAGCGAGCGCTCCAGGCGGCGATGCGCCGCGAGGCCGAAGATGTCCAGCGGCGTGCCGCGCAGCCCCTTGAGCCGCTTGAGAATCAGCAGCGGCGTCCGGAACCACGGCCCGAACTTGAGTTTCTTGTGCAGGCCGAAATTTCGCAGCACGGGCGGATGCAGGTTATAGGAGATCGCCTCCGGCGCTTCCCACATGTCACGCACCCGCTGCTCGAACTCCGGCTTGGTCAACAGCCGCGCGACTTCATATTCATCTTTGTAAGCCATCAGTTTGTACAGATATCTCGCCACCGCGTCGCGCAGCGATGGCTCGTGGATTTTGTCCAGGAATTCGATGTACTCCTGCGCGTAGGCCTGGTTCTGGTATTCCCTCAGCTCGGCCACGCGATCGAACATCGGCGTCGCTTTTGTTTCCGCCTTGAGGAGGCTCTCCACCCACGCCGCGTCTTCGTAATACTTGCGGCCCCAGGCGAATGCCAGCAGGTTGCGCTCGACATCCACTCCGTTCCATTCGATGGCCTTCTCCATGGCTTCGAGCGAAATCGGAATCAGCCCGCCCTGGTAGGCGATGCCCGTCATGAACAGGTTGACGGCCATGTGGCTGCCGAAGAGCCCTTCCGCGATGCGGTTGGCGTCGACGAAAATATTGCGGCCGCGGTTGGTGACGGAGTTGATCGCGTCGAGCATCTGGCCCGAGCCGCTCAGGGCCACGCGATTGCGAATGCTGTCAATGGTGGGCACCAGATCCGTATTGAGAATCGCGATAGTGCGATCGCGGCTGGCCGTGGCGAGGTTCTTGGGCTCCATGACGCCCAGCAGATCGAAGCCCAGAATCAGGTCGGCGTTGCCCGCGTTCACTTTGGCGGGTGCTTCGATGGGCTGCTCGCTCACCTGCAGGTGCGAGACCACCGCACCACCCTTTTGCGCGCTCCCGGTTTGATCCAGCGTCGCGACGTGCAAGCCGTCGATCCAGGCGGCGGTGGCGAGCAAGGCGTTGATGGTGACGACTCCCGTACCGCCGATTCCCGGACCGATGATGCGGTAGCCGTCGCCCGCCTTTACCATCCCCCGCGGCGCCGGAACCTCGGCCGGCGGCAGCTTGGGCAGTACTTTCTTCTTGAGACCGGTGCCGGGCTGGATGTCCACCGAGACGAAGGACGGGCAATCGCCCAGCGCGCAGCTATAGTCTTTGTTGCACGAGGATTGATGGATGCGGATCTTCTGGCCCAGCTCGGTCATCACCGGCGTAAGGCTCATGCAGTTGGCCTGCTTGACGCAATCGCCGCAGCCTTCGCAGACTTCATCATTGATCACCAGGCGCATGCTGGGCTCGGCGTAGAGGCCGCGCGAGCGTTTGCGGCGCTTTTCGGCCGCGCATTCCTGGTCGTAGATGATGGCCGTGACGCCGGGGATCTGCTCCATCTCCCGCAGCGTTCGGGGCAATTCCTCGCGCGGGCGCAGCTCGGCGTTGGAGGCCAGCTCGCCGGCGTTGGCGTACTTGCCGACGTCTTCGGCCAGGACTACGGTCTTGCGGACGCCCTCGGCTTGCAATTTGCGCGTCAAGTCCGGAATCGGAAGCGCGCCCACAGCCGACTGCCCGCCGGTCATGGCCACGTGCCCGTTGTACAGAATCTTGTATGTGATGTTGACCTTGGCGGCCACGCAGGCCTCGATGGCCAGATATCCGGAGTGGAATAGCGTTCCATCGCCGATGTTTTGAAAGATGTGTGTCTGATCGACAAACGGCGTCATGCCGATCCAGGGTGCGCCTTCGCCGCCCATCTGCGTGAGAAAAACAAAGTTGCGGTTGGCGTCGTTCAGGCGCATCGCCATGGTGTGGCAGCCGATACCGCCGCCGGCGATCTGCCCGTCCAGCAGCAGCGTCGAGCGGTTGTGCGGGCATCCGGAACAGAACGCCGCCGGACGCGCTCCGATCGGCTTGGAGAGCGGCGTCGCGGGTCCTGCCACCGGCAGTGCGCGAGGCGCGGCGTGCAGAATGTCGCATAACACTTGCGCGATCTTGTCCGGATCCAATTCGCCCGTGGGCGGGAAGTGCGACTTGCCGAAAATCGCAGGACGCACCGGCAGATCGTAAAGGATTTCGCGAAGCTGTGTTTCAATAAAGCTGCGCTTCTCCTCCACCACCAGGATGGTCTCCAAGCCGGCGGCGAACTCCCGGACGAAGTCGGGATCGAGCGGGAAGGGCATGCCCACCTTGCCGATGCGAATGCCGTCACATACGCCCAGGTCGCGCAGCGCTTGCATCAGATCGAAATGGGACTTGCCGGTGCTGAGGAGCCCGATGCGCGCCGCTGCGCCGTTGTGCCGGTTGACGCCGTTGAGCCGCGCAAATTGCCGAGCGGCTTCCAGCCTGTGCACATTGACTTCGGTTTCGAGCGCCAGCGTGACGGGCGGGACCAGCCGCACGTCGGTGTAGCGCTCATAGCCTTCCGGCAGCCGGATCGCAGGCCGCGCCGGATCCAGCTCCGCCGTGCCGCCGCCATCGCAAACGTCTGTGACCATCTTCATCGCCACCCAGCCGCCGCTGAAACGCGACAGCGCGATGGCCAGCATGCCGTAGTCGAGGATCTCCTGCACGTTGCCCGGATAAAAGTATGGAATGCCCAGGTTGTAGAGGCTCAAATCGCTCTGGCTCGGAATGGTGGAGCTTTTCGAGATTGGATCGTCGCCGCACAGCGCCAGCGCGGCGCAGTTCTTGCCGGTGCCAGCGAGGTTGGCGTGGCGGAAAATATCGCCGCTGCGGTCGACACCCGGCCCTTTGCCATACCAGATGCCCACTACGCCGTTTACTTTGCTCGATCCGATCACGTCGCTGATCGTGCTGCCCATTACGGCGGTGGCCGCCAGGTCTTCGTTCACGCCGGGCCGGAAGTGGATGTTGTGCTCGGAGAGCAGCTTTCCGGCGCGCGCCAGCGCCATGTCGTAGCCGCCCAAAGGCGAGCCTTCATAGCCGGAAATGAAGGTGCCCGTGTTCAACCCGGCCCGCCGGTCGCGGCGCATCTGGTCGATCGGCAGACGAACCAGCGCCTGGATGCCGGTCAGGTACACTCGGCCTTGTTCGAGCGTAAATTTATCGGTGAGCTTCATAAGAGCGTCTGAGTATTCCGATTCATCCTAGCATGCGGTGCAGCCAGCACGCGGCGCCGCGCCGTCAACGGGTGGCGCCACGCCTCGCCTAAAACGGCCCGGCCCCCGGACGCCACGCCAGAGCACTGCCGGATGGCATAGGATAGATGGTCGAGGAAGGAGGTATTCTATGCGAAACTTGTGTGCGGCCGCTGCGTTCTTGGTCGCGTCATGGCTCGCCGCGCCGGCCCTCGCGCAAGATAAGCCGAATTTCACCGGGACCTGGCAGTTCGACGCTTCAAAAAGCGAACTGCACAACGTCAAAATGGCCAGCGCAACCTGGCTGATCGAGGAGAAGGATAATTCCATACACATCACCGAGACCGAGGGCGGCAGGAAGCTGGAGTTGAAGTGCAGCACGGACGGCAAAGACTGCGATGCCAGCGATAAGGCCAAGGCTTCGTTCTGGTACAACGGCCCGTTGCTGGTCGAGATGGAGACGCGCGGCGATCACGTTGTCCGCTACCGGCTGAAGCTCGCCGACGACGGCAAGAGCATGCGCGTGGAACTGACGCACATCGTCCCGGCGCTCGACGGAATCGACGTGCTGATGTTCGCAAAGTCTTAAGGAGCAGGCTTCAAGTTCGGGCTAGCTTGGCTTCCAGGGCCGCTTTTGCCTCGGGCCACTCGGAATCGACGATGCTGAACCAGACGCTGTCGCGGATGCGGCCGCTGGTGCACACCACGTGTTTGCGGAAGATCCCTTCCTGCTTGGCGCCGATCCGCAGGATGGCGTTTCGCGACCGCTGGTTGAGTACGTCCGTCTTCAACTCCACGCGCAGGCAGCCGAGCTGTTCGAAGGCATGCCGCAGCATCAGGTACTTGGCTTCGGTATTGACTGCGGTGCGCTGCCATGGCCGGCCGATCCAGGTGCTCCCGATTTCCAGGCGCCGGTTGGGCTTGTCGATATTCATGTACCGCGTGCTGCCGACGGCGCGCCCGGTGCTTCGCTCGATGGTGGCGAAAGGCAGCGCGCTGCCGCCTGCCTGGAGTTGCAGGCCCGTTTGAATGTAACCGAGCATGTCGTCCCGCGTGCGGACCTGGAATGGAATCCAGCGCCAGATGTCTTCGTCCAGGCCGACCTCGCAAAGCGCGTCCAAATGGTGAAGGGCCAGCGGCTCGAGCCGGATGTGCCGGCCTTCCAGCACCACGGGTGCGATTTGCATTACTGCGGGACTGCTCACCGGACACCTTCCAGCTTGCGTGGGCGCATGCATAGCCATTGTAAACGCGAGGCCCAGCAAATTCACATCGGACGGAATTCAGCCAAGGGCCGAGATTCCAGGAACCCGCTTTAGCGAATGGTCGAATGTTACGACGTCCCGGCATCCATAGTGCAGACTGATCTCGGCGATCAAATAGTCTGAAAAGCTGCCTGGGCCGTTCCGGCACGCATCCAGACTGCGACGGACCAGCACATCCTGTTCGACTTGGAACCGGTCCACTTCGAGGAGATTTTCCAATGCATCCGCAAGGCCGTGTTTGGGACGGACGTGAAAGAGCGCGGATTCAAAGTCGGCTACCAGAAATTCGACGAGGGGCTCTGGTTTCCCGTGACCTACGGAGGCGAGTTCAGGTTGAAGGCGTTGTTCCTCTATTCACGCCGCATCGGCCTGTCGCTGCAGAACGCAGATTTTCAGCACGCCGTGGTGGACAGCAAGGTCAACTACGCCGATGTTCGTTAGCTTCCAATTCCAGCTTCTGCTTGGCCGCCGCGGGCAGCCGTTCGATGGCTACGCGCGCGATGCGATTGTGCGCCATCTCGAGAATAGTGAACTTACGTCCGCCGTATTCCACCGCCTCGCCCTGCTTAGGGATGTAGCCTAGCTGGAACAGCAAAAATCCGGCCAGCGTCTCGAAGCCCGCGTCGCCGGGAAGCTCGAGGCCGTACTGCGTGTCCAGATCGCGAATGGTGGTGGCGGCGTCCACCTCGATCACCGACGCCTCGGCGGCGGGCCGGGGGCGCTTCACGTCGTGCTCATCGCCGATCTCGCCGAGTATCTGCTCCAGCGCATCTTCCAAAGTCACCAGGCCCACGATGGTTCCGAACTCATCCACCACAACACCCATATGCGTATGGGTGTTCCGAAACTCGTCGACCAGATCGTGCAGCGGCTTGGTCTCCGGCACCACCAGCGGCTTGCGCACCACGCGGGAAAGATGAAAGGGCCGCAGCACGCGCTTTCTTTCTGCCGCGATGCGCCGCTCTTCCAGGATGCGCAGCATGTCCTTATAGTGCACGTAGCCGATGATGTGCTCGCGGTCGCCTTGATAGACCGGCAGCCGCGAGTACTGGTTTTCACGCATCCGCCGCAGCACTTCATCCAGGCCGGCGTCGACTGAGACCGAAACGATGGCGTTGCGCGGCACCATGATCTCGCGGGCGTTGTAGTTGGGGAGTTCGAGCAGGGCCTGAATGGCGTCCTCCTCGAAGCGATGCAGGTGGCCTTCCAGGCGGCTGGAACTGACGATGAACTTCAATTCCTCGGCCGAATGGCCGCCGCCGCCGTGGCCGCCGCGGAGCCCGATCCAATGCGACACTGCGGCCGCCGATCGTTCCGCCAAAAAGACCAGGGGCCGGGAAATGCGATCGAAAATCAGCAAGGCTGGAGCGACCAGAATCGCCAGCCGGTCGGCCTTTTCGATCGCCAGATTCTTGGGAACCACCTCGCCCAGTACAATGTGGGCGTAACTGATCAGCAGGAAGGCCACTCCGAAGCTGGCCACGTGCAGCCACGGCGCCAGCGTAGGAGAGAGCAGCGGATTTAACAGCAGCAACAGCAGGTGATAGACGCTGTTTTCGCCGGCCCATCCGAGTCCCAGGCTGGCCAGCGTGACTCCCGCTTGGGTGACCGAAAGCAGGCGCGCCGGGTTGGCCAGCAGATTGAGCGCCGCCTGGGCGCCCACTTGTCCTTGCTCCGCCAGCGCGCGCAAGCGGCTTCTGCGAACCGAGACCAGCGCCACCTCGGCCGCCGCAAAGAAGCCGTTGAGCAGCAGGACCGCGATCAGGATGATGAAACGATACGGCATCAGCCGGGAGGAAGCTGGTACGCTAGAGTCTTCCACGTGCCCTTCGGAAGATTCCTCAAGTACATCAACTTGAGCATAGCGGTTTTGCTCGTAGCGGGGCTCTTTGCAACCTACTGGACCGCCTACCGGCCGCTGCCCCAAACCAGCGGACAGATTACCGCGCCGGTTTCCGCACGCGCCACCGTTTCGCGAGACGCCATCGGCGTTCCGCACATCACGGCGGCGAACTGGGAAGACGCCATTTTCTTGCAGGGCTTCGTCACCGCGCAGGATCGTCTCTGGCAAATGGACGCCTTACGCCGGCTGGCCGCCGGGGAACTGTCTGAAGTGGTCGGGCCGTCCGCGCTCGATCTGGACCGCGAAGCGCGCCGTTTGCGAATGCGGCGGCTGGCCGAGGACCACTACCGGACGCTGCCGGCGGCGGACCGCGTGGTGCTGGCCGCTTACGCGCGCGGCGTGAATTACTTCATCGAGACGCATCGCGGGCGGCTTCCGCTCGAATTTACCATCCTGCGCTACGATCCGCGGCCGTGGAGCGCCACCGACAGCATTCTGTGCGGTCTGCAGATGTATCGCAATCTCACCAGCACCTGGAAAGACGAGGTGCAAAAGCAAGCCATGCTGGAGGGCGGCGATCCCGCGAAAGTGAATTTTCTGTTCCCGTCGCGGATTGGAACGGAATTTCAGCCTGGCTCAAACGCCTGGGCGCTCTCCGGAAAGCTCACGGCCAGCGGCAAGCCGATTTTGGCCAACGATCCGCACCTGGAGTGGGGCATTCCCTCCACCTGGTATCAAGTGCATCTGAAAGCGCCCGGCTTGGACGTGATCGGCGTTTCGCTGCCGGGCGTGCCATGCGTCATCATCGGACACAACCAGCGCATCGCCTGGGGCGTCACCAACCTGGGCTACGACGTCCAGGATCTGTACATCGAGAAAATCGATCCGGGAAGCGGTCGATATTTGTTCCGCGGCCAGGTGGAGCAGGCGCGCGCTGAATCGGAGTGGATCGCGGTGAAGGGCGGCCGGCCGGTGGAATTCCATCAATGGGTGACGCGGCACGGCCCGCTGAGCGTTTCCGAGGGCAATCGCCTGCTGGCGCTGCGCTGGAGCGCGGCCGAGCCCGGCGCCTTTCAGTTTCCATTCCTCGATTTGAACCGCGCGCGCAATTGGCAGGAATTCACCGCCGCGGTCGCGCGCTTTCCAGGCCCTGGACAGAACTTCGTCTATGCGGACGTAGATGGAAACATCGGCTACCACGCCAGCGGGCTGCTCCCGATTCGCAACAACTACGACGGAGACGTGCCGGTGGATGGAAGTTCGGGCGAGTACGAATGGCAGGGCTTTATTCCATTCGACCAACTGCCCAGCTTCTACAACCCGCCGCAAGGGTGGATCGTAACCGCCAATCAGAACCCTTTCCCCGAGAACTATCCCTATCGCGTGCATGGCAACTTCGCCCCGCCCTACCGCTCGCTGGAGATTCGGAGCGGCCTGGCCGCGCACCGCGGGTGGAAGCCCGATCAGATACTGGCAGTCCAGAAAGACGTTTACTCCGCTTTTCTGCATTTCCTGGCGCGACAAGTGGTGGCCGCCTGCGATCGAGCCAAGCCGCCGAAGTCGGACTTCGCGGACGCGATCGCGTTGCTGCGGTCGTGGAACGGGCAGGTGGAAAAGCAGACGCCCGCGCCGATGCTGGTCTCGCTGATCTACCTGGAGTTGCGCAAGCGCATCGCCGAATCCTCCTCGCCCGGCAAGTCCGGCTTGTACAGCCCGCAGATTGCGCCTGCGGTCGTGGAAAAGATCTTAAGGAACGATGCGCAAGGATGGTTCCAAGACCGGGACGGTCTGTTGATTCGCGCCCTCGCCGACGCCATTCAAGCCGGCCGGCGCGATCAGGGAAGCAACGTCAAGCGCTGGGACTACGGAAAATACAACCAGCTAACGATCCGCCATCCGGTCGGCGGGAGACTGCCGCTGGTGGGAGCGTACTTCAACATCGGGCCGGTGGAAATGAGCGGCGCATCGACCAGCATCAAGCAAACCACAGAGGCGCTAGGGCCGTCGATGCGCTTCGTAGCCGACTTCAGCGACTGGGATCATTCGCTCAACAACATCACGATCGGACAGTCGGGCCAGGTTCTGTCGGCGCACTACAAAGACCAGTGGGACGCGTATTACAGCGGGCGAAGTTTTCCGATGCAGTTCGAGCATGTCGAAGCAAAGGCGACGCTGGTCATCCAGCCTAAGTGACCGCGGCGCAGCTTGCCATCGTGCCGCGTCGTCGCCTCAAGCGACCGTTGGTTCGGGCACGGCTTGCTTGACGCGCTTCTTGCGGCGCCCCCGGATCTTCTCCAGGATCGCCGACATGTAGGTGTAATACACCGGCGTCAAGTACAGCGTCACGAGCTGCGAGAACAGCAGCCCGCCGACCACCACTAGTCCCAGCGGTTGCCGCGCCTCTCCGCCCGCGCCGTAACCCAACGCGATGGGCACCGCTCCCAACAGGGCCGCCATGGTGGTCATCATGATCGGCCGGAACCGGATCAGGCAGCCTTCGTAAATGGCCTTGAGCGGCGTGAGTCCCTGGTGGCGCTCGGCCTCCAGCGCGAAGTCAATCTGCATGATGGCGTTCTTTTCCACGATGCCGATCAGCATGATCAGACCCACGAACGCGTAGATGTTCAAATCCATGCGGAACAGGTACAGCGTGACCAGAGCGCCGAAGCCGGCTGACGGAAGACCGGAAAGAATGGTGATGGGGTGGATGTAGCTCTCGTAGAGAATGCCGAGCACGATGTACACCACCAGGATGGCGACAATCAGCAGCACCCACAGATTGCCCAGCGAGTTTTGGAAAGCCTTGGCCGCGCCCTGGAAATTGGTGCTGATGGTCTCCGGCAGAGTCTGTTTGGCCAGCGCTTGAACCTTGGCCACAACATCGCCCAGCGACGCGCCCGGCTTCAGGTTGAACGACACCGTCACGGCGGGGAGCTGGCCATAATGGTTCACCGCCTGCGGGCCGATGTCCTGATGCACCTTGGCCAAGGTACCCAGCGGGATGAGCGCGCCTCCGGTGGACTTGAAGTACAACAGCGACAGAGCGTTTGGATCCGCCTGGTACTGCGGCTTCAGTTCCAGCAGGACCTTGTATTCGTTGATCGCGGCGTAAATGGTCGACACCCAGCGCGGGCCGTAGGCGTCATAGAACGAATTTTCGATGGAGGTGGCATTCACTTGCAGCGCGGCCGCTTTGTCGCGGTCGATGGTGACGTTGACCTGCGGGCTCAGGATCGCCAGATCGCTGGTGACATCCTGCACTTCGGGCAGTTTCTCGATCTCCCTTTCGAGCTGCTCGGCTCCGGCGTACAGTTCCTTCTTATCGGGCGACTGCATCGAAAACTGGTACAGGCTCTTGGTCACCTGGCCGCCGATGCGAACCGTGGGCGGGTTCTGCAGATACACGCGCATGCCGGGAAAACCGGACAGCTTCGGCCGCAGGTCCTCGATAATGTCGTTCACCAGTTCCTGGCGCTCGCTGCGCGGCTTCAGGTGCACCACCAGTTCGCCGTAGTTAGGTCCGCCCAGCGTGGACGCGGACGTGCCGCCCACGGTAGACATCAGAGCCAGCACGTCCTTGTGGCTGCGGAACACGTCGGCGATGGCTTTCTGATATTCGACCATCTGGTAATAGGAGGTGCCTTGCGCCGCTTCAGTGACAGCGTAGATCTGGTCGGTGTCCTGGTCCGGGATGAAGCCCTTGGGGATCTTCATGAACATGATCACCGTGGCCGCCAGGCCCAGCATGGAGGCGCCCATAGTCAACGCGCGATGCCGCAGCACCACCTGGAGCGTGCGGTCGTAGCCGCGCAGCATCGCGTCGAAGAAACGCTCGGTGATGCGATAAAACCAGGAGTGCTTTTGCTGCTCGGGCGACCGCAGGAAGCGGCTGCACAGCATGGGCGTCAAGGTGACTGAAACGACGCCCGAGATCAGAATGGCCACGCAGATGGTGACGGAAAATTCGCGGAACAGCCGGCCCAGGATGCCGCCCATGAAGAGCACGGGGATGAAAACTGCGGCCAGCGACAGCGTCATCGATACGATGGTGAATCCAATCTCGCCCGATCCTTCCAGTGCGGCGTGCAGCGGTTTCTCGCCCATTTCCATGTGCCGGAAAATGTTCTCCAGCATCACGATGGCGTCGTCCACCACGAAGCCGACCGAGAGAATCAACGCCATCATGGACAGGTTGTCCAGGCTGTAGTGCAGCAGGTACATGATGGCGAACGTTCCGATGATGGAAAATGGCAGGGCCAGGCTGGGAATCACGGTCGCGGATACGTTGCGCAGGAACAGGAAGATCACCATCACTACCAGGCCGAGCGTGAGCAGCATCGTGAACTGCACGTCGGTATAGGATTCGCGGATGGTGTCGGAGCGGTCGTAGAGGACATCCATGTTGACCGAAGCTGGGATCTCCGCGCGGAACATAGGCAGCAGGTTCTTCACCGAATCAGTCACTTGAATGGTGTTGGTTCCGGGCTGGCGCTGGATGCCGAGAATGATGGCGCGCTGCGTTCCGTCCGGCGTATAGAACCAGGAAGCGGTCTTGTCGTCCTCGACGCTGTCGATCACCTGGCCCAGGTCGTCCAGCCGGACCGCCGATCCGTTTCGATAAGCCACGATCAGAGGCCGGTATGCCGCAGCGCTCATCAATTGGCCGCTGGCCTGCAAAGTGAACGCGCGTTGTGGCCCGATGATGGTGCCGGTGGGCAGGTTCACGTTCCAGCCTTGCAGCGCCGTCTCCACTTCGTTGATGCCGATCTGCCGGGACGCCAGCAGATGCGGATCCACCTGGACGTGCACGGCGTATTTCTGCGCGCCCAGTACCTGCACCTGGGCCACACCGCTGACCATCGAGATGCGTTGCGCGATGCGCGTCTCGGCGTATTCGTCCAGCGTCCAGAGCGGGAGCGTCTTGGAGGTGACGGCAATATATAAAATGGGCTGGTCGGCCGGATTCACTTTAGTGAAAGTGGGAGGCGTGGGCATGCCTTGCGGCAGCAGCCGCGCCGCCTGCGTGATGGCCGCCTGCACGTCCACCGCGGCGCCGTCCAGGCTCTTGCTCAGGACGAATTCCAAGGTAATCTGCGTGGAGCCGAGCGAGTTGATGGACGTCATCGAGTCCAGTCCCGCGATGTTGGAAAACTGGTTCTCGAGCGGAGTGGCTACGGCCGAGCCCATGGTCTCCGGGCTGGCTCCCGGAAGCGTGGCCGTGACCAGCAGCGTCGGGAAGTCCACGTTGGGCAGATCGCTCACCGGCAGCGAGCGGTAGGCCACCAGTCCAAACAGGGCAATCGCCGCCATCAGCAGGCTGGTGGCGATCGGCCGGCGAATGAATCCTTCCGAAACGTTCATTTAATCAGCACCCGTAAGGACACCTTCAGGACTCGAAACCGGCACAAAAACCGGCTTGTGACGCCCGCGCCACCACTCGAGCAGAGAGGCCATGTAAGTGTAAACAACCGGAGTCAGGTACAGCGTGATCAACTGGGAGAACATCAGGCCGCCGATCACCGCCAGTCCCAAAGGGCGCCGCGCTTCACCGCCCGCGCCATAGCCGAAGGAGATGGGAAGAGCGCCCAGCATCGCGGCCATGGTGGTCATCATGATGGGCCGGAAGCGGATCAAACAACCTTCGTAAATTGCTTGGGCGGGTGTCTTGCCCTCTTTCCGCTCTGCTTCCAGCGCGAAATCGATCTGCATGATGGCGTTCTTTTTGACGATGCCGATCAACATCATGAGTCCGACGAACGAGTAGATGTTCAGATCGACGTGAAAGATCATCAGCGTCAGCAGTGCGCCGACTCCGGCCGAAGGCAAGCCGGACAATATAGTCAGCGGATGAATGTAGCTCTCGTACAGCGCGCCTAGCACGATGTACACCACCAGGATGGCCACCGTAAGCAGCAAGCTCAGGTTCTTCAGCGAGCTTTGAAAGGCCTTGGCATTGCCTTCAAAGCTGGTGGTCATGTTGGCGGGCAGCGTGCGCTTGGCGGTTTGTTGCACCAAGTCCACCGCCTCGCCCAGCGAGACGCCCGGCTTCATGTTGAACGAAATCGTCACCGAAGGTAACTGGCCGGAATGACTGATGCTTTGCGGCCCGACGGTGTCGTTGAGATGCGCAAAATTATCGAGCGGCACCAGCGGGCCTTTAGGCGACTTGAAATAAATTTTGGACAGATAGTCCGCGTAGGCCTGATACTTGGGCTGAATCTCCATCAACACCCGGTATTGATTGGTGGGCGCGTAAATGGTGGACGACCAGCGCGGGCCAAAAGCGCTATACAGCGCACTCTCGATCTGGGTGGCATTCAAGCCCAGCACCGCCGCCCGGTCTCTGTCGATGCTCAAGCTGACCTGCGGATTCTTGATCTGCAGATCGGTGGTGACGTCCACCAATTGCGGGATTCTCGCGACCGCCCGCTCCAGCTTGGCGGCCTCGCTGTACAATTCGCCGTTGTCCGTGCTCTGGACGGTGAAATCGTAGGAGCTTTTACTCATACGGCCGCCGATGCGAATGCTGGGAGGCATGGTCATGAAGACGCGCACGCCCGGAAACCGGGACAATTTGGGACGCAGTTCGTTGATGACCTGCGGGACTGAGAGCGCGCGCTGCTTGCGCGGCTTCATGGTCACCATGAACCGGCTCATGTTGGAGGAAGACCCGAAACCGCCGCCCACGCTGGACATGAACGATTCGATGTTGGGATCCTGCCGGATCACGTCCGCCACGCGCTGGACGTAGTTTTTCATGGTGTAGAAGGACGTGCCCTGCGCCGCTTCCACCGTGACGCTCATGCTGTCGTTGTCCACCTCGGGGATAAAGCCCTTGGAGACCGCCCCGAACAGGTAGATCGTCGCACCAACCACCGCAAAAAAGACGGCGATCATTACGTAGCGGTGCTGCAAAACCCGCCACAGGCTCCACTTGTAGCCGGCCAGCAGGCGGTCGAACAACCGTTCCATCCCGCGTTTGAACCAGGACTGCTTTTCAGCGCGCCCGACTCGCAGGAAGCGGCTGCACAACATGGGCGTCAGGGTGATCGAGACCAGTCCCGAGATCAGGATGGCAGCGCAGATGGTCACGGCGAATTCCCGGAACAGCCGCCCCAGGATGCCGCCCATGAAGAGCACCGGGATAAACACCGCGGCCAGCGAGACGGTCATCGAAACGATGGTGAATCCGATTTCGCGCGAGCCGTTTAGTGCCGCCTGCAGCGCGCTTTCGCCGCGCTCCATGTGCCGCACGATATTCTCCAGCATGACGATGGCGTCGTCCACCACGAAGCCGATGGAAAGGATCAGCGCCATCATGGACAGATTGTCCAGGCTGTAGTCGAACAGCGACATCACCGCGAAAGTGCCCAGGATGGAGAAAGGCAGCGCCATGCTGGGGATCAGGGTGGCCGAGGCGTTCCGCAGGAACAGATAGATCACCAGGATCACCAGAGACAGCGTCACCAGCATAGTGCTTTGCACATCGCGAAAGGCCTGGCGGATGTTCTTGGAACTGTCGCGGCGGATGGTCAGATTCACGGCCGGCGGAAGCTGGGTCTTGAAAAACGGCAGCAACTTCTTCACAGCATCCGTGACTTCGATGGTATTGCTGCCGGGCTGGCGGAAGACCTGGAGGTTGACGGCCCGCTCCACCGAATTCCGCGTGTTGATCCAGGACCAGTTCTTGTCGTCTTCCACACTGTCCTGGACGTTGGCCACTTCCTCCAGCCGCACCGGCCTTCCGTTGCGCCAGGCCACTACCACCGGCCGGAAATCCGCCGCCTTCATCAACTGTCCGCTGGCCTGGATATTGTAGGCGGTGTGCGGGCCATACAGCGTGCCGGTGGGAAGGTTGACGTTCCACCCATTCAGAGCGGTGTCGACTTCATTCAAGCCGAGCCGTTTCGCATTCAGAGCATCCGGATCCACCTGCACGCGCACCGCGTACTTGGCGGCGCCGAATACCTGCACCTGGGCCACGCCCGGAACCATCGAGATGCGCTGCGCCACCAGAGTCTCGGCATACTCGTCCACGGTCCAGATGGGAACCGAGCGCGAAGTGACGCCCAGCATGAGGATGGGCTGGTCGGCGGGATTCACTTTGCGGAAAGAAGGAGGCGCGGGCATACCAGCCGGAAGCAGCGGCATGGCTTCGGCGATAGCGGTCTGCACATCCACGGCCGCGCCCTCGATGCTGCGGGCCAGGTCAAATTGCAGCGTGATCTGCGAGCTCCCGATGGTGCTGCTCGAAAGCATCGAATCCAGGCCGGCGATGCTGGTGAACTGCCGTTCCAGCGGAGTCGCCACCGCCGACGCCATGGTCGTAGGATCGCCGCCCGGAAGGCTGGCGGATACTTGCAGGGTTGGATAGTCGACATTCGGAAGGTCGCTCACCGGCAGCGCCCGGTAGGCCACGACGCCGAACAGCGCGATAGCCGCCATCAGCAGACTGGTCGCAATGGGACGCCGGATGAAGACCTCTGAAATATTCAAGACCCAACCCCAGCACTAACTGGCTTTGCCTGGACCTTGGCGGCCACCATCCGGACGGCCGCGGCCGCCGCCGAATTGAACTCGACTGCCCGGCGCCAGCCGAAGCTGCCCTTCGGTGACGATCGTTTCGCCCGGCGTGAGGCCGCTATCGACCACCAGATCCTGATCCACTCGCGTGCCTGTCACCACCGGACGCATCTCCACCGTCCGGTCCTGCTTGACTACGTAGACGAACTGGCCATCCTGCCCGGTCTGCACCGCCTGATTGGGAACCACCACTGCGTGGGGCCGCGTGGTGAGCTGCAGCGTGACACGCACGAACTCGCCCGGCCACAGCTTGTTGTCGGCGTTTTGAAACGTGCCCTTAAGCTTGATCGTGCCCGTGGTCGGGTCCACTGTGTTATCGATAAACGTCAGCACCCCGGTTTCTGCGTCCGCGCTGTTGTCCTGCGGGCGGACTGTCACTGGAAGCTTGCCACTCGCCATATACCGCTTGATGTCGCCCAACTGAGCCTCGGGGACCGAGAAGGTCACGTATATCGGATGGACTTCCGCGATGGTCATCAGTTCCATCGTGTTGGGCGCCACAATATTGCCCTGTTTCACCGTGAGGTTTCCGGTACGGCCGTCGATGGGCGAGCGGATCGAGGTGTAGCTCAACTGAACCTTGGCGTTCTCGACCATGGCGGTCGCATTTTCGACCGCGGCCTTGGAGGCCACGATCTGCGCGCGCGAGCTTTCAATGGCGGCCTTATCGGCCAGTATAGTTTGTGACTGCGCGTCGGCATTGGCGTGCATCTGATCGGTCTGCTCCCGCGAGACGATGCCTTGCTCGAATAGCTGCGCGTAGCGGCCCGCCTGTGTTTGGGCGTATTTCTCGTTGGCCGTGTCGCGCGCCAGATTGGCTTCCGCCTGTCCCAAGGCGGCCGTGTCGCGCGCCAGGTTGGCTTGCGACTGGCTCAACTGCGCCTGCGCCTGGTTCAGTTGCGCCTGGAACGAGCGCGGATCGATCGTGAACAGGAGGTCGTCCTTCTTAACGTAGTCGCCCTCCTGAAAGTAAACTTTCGTAAGCTGCCCTCCGACCTGCCCTTTCACTGAAATAGTGGAGTATGCTTCAACGTTGCCGATGACATCGATATTGATCGGCACATCCCGCTGAGTGACGGTCGCCACCACGACCGGCACGGGCCCTCCGCCGTCGCCACGCCCACGCCCGCCTCGGCCGCCTCGCCCTCCGCCGTCCGTAGACGATGCATCCGCGGAAGTCTTGCTCGAGCATCCGGGCAGCGTGAACACAGCCAGCGCAAGGAGACCGGCCGACACGGGCGTGAGGACATAGTGAAATCGTGTAGAGAAACTCATGCGGATGCGAATTCGACTCCTAACGTTGATCTGGCGTCCAAGGGACTCTTCAGGTTACACTTTACAAACCTTTATCTCAAGCAGCAGCTTGGCTTTAGCCATCGGTTGTTCCAGGCTTCGACCAGTCTAGCGCAGCTCGAAGCGGCCGTCCGGGCGAAGATAATACCGCCGCCCGCGCCATATGATGGTATTGCCAAAAAAACCCGCCAGCCAGAAAAAGAAGCTGAGAAAATCCTGCAGGACGAGCAGATGCCAGCGTGGTTTGGAACGCAGGATCCAGGCGCACGTTGACCAGGCCGCCAGCGCGCGAAGTCCGCACGTCACCGGAAGTAACGGCCACCAGGAGGGCTGGACGGCGCAAGCCAGGACCGCCAGCGGCAGCGGGTAGGTGACCAGTTGGCCGAGGTAGCCCGCCGGCCGGGAGCGGCGCGTGCTGCGTACCCAGCGCAGCCGATGCGCGGCGTTGGCCTGGAATCCCTCGCTGCCGATGTGATGTTGCACCGTGGCTCGCGAGAGAATCACGCCCAGGCCGGCGGCGGCTGCGAACTTGCCCATCACGAAATCTTCCGCCAGGTAATCCTTCAACTTGGCAAGACCGCCGATGGCTGCGACGGTTTGTTTACGCGCCGCGATGGTCGGGCCCACGGCGAACTTCACGCCCTCGATGAGCCGCGCCACCAGCAGCCCGGCCAGGAATTCGGAATTCATGCCCTCGGCTTCCAGTTCGGACCACAAGCTCTTCCCGGCGATGGCGCGATACGGGCAGGTGGCCAGCGCCACGTTGGGGTCGGAAAACTCCAAGGCGATCGCGCGCAGGAAGCCTTTGGCTACGCGAATGTCGCTATCGCTCATGACCAGGACGTCGTACTTTGCCTGCGCCAGCATTTGGTCGAGGCTGAAAATCTTGGCGTTCGGATACGGGGGCGGGCCGGTGACGATCAAACGCGTCGCGCGCCCCGGATATTCGTGTTGTAGCGCTTGGACGATGCCGATAGCCGGATCGCCCGCCTCGCGCACAGCAAACAGAATCTCGAACTCGGGGTGATCCTGCTCGAAAAAAGTGCGGAGATTGCTTTCCAGGCCCTCGTCCACGCCGGCCAGCGGTTTCAGCACGCTGATGGGCGCGAGCGGCCCGGAAGACGGAGATTTCTGCGCCAGATAACTGCGGGCGGCGACCACCGCCAGGACGCAGTAAATCAGCGATCCGGCCACGAGCAGCCCCACGACGGCCGCGATCGCCAGCACTACTCGGTCCGGGCTTTGGTCTCGATCAGTTTGCGGATCGCGGCCAGAAATTCATCCACGCGCTGCGCTCCCTGATCGCCGTGTTTCCGGTTGCGGACCGAGACGCTGCCGGCTTGAGCCTCGCGATCGCCCACCACCAGCATGTAGGGAATCTTCTGCAATTGGGCTTCGCGGATTTTGAGGTTCACTTTCTCCTTGCGGTCGTCCAGCTCGATGCGGATTCCGGCCTGCCGGAGCTGATCGGCGACCTTCTGCGCGTACTCGACATGGCGATCCGTGATGGGCAGCACGGCGGCCTGCACCGGAGCGAGCCAAACCGGAAAGGCGCCGGCGTAATGCTCCACCAGAATTCCAAAAAATCGCTCCACCGATCCAAACAGCGCCCGGTGCACCATGAGCGGCTGGTGCTTCCGGCCGTCGTCAGCCACGTATTCGAGCTCGAACCGGCGAGGCAGCGCAAAGTCGAACTGCACGGTGGAGAGCTGCCACGGCCGTCCGATGGCGTCGAACAGTTTCATGTCGATCTTGGGTCCGTAGAAAGCTGCTTCGTCGGGTACCAGCCTGGCCTTGACGTTGAGACGCTCGACGGCGTGCTTGAGCGCCTTTTCCCCCAGCGCCCACTGCTCCGGGGAGCCATCGTATTTCCCGCTCGCGCCGCCATCCCAGGTGGAAATTTCCGCCTCATATTCATCGAAGCCGAAGGTGGTGAGCACGTCGATGGCGAACTGCAGGCAATTGACAATCTCATCTTCGATCTGATCGGGCGTGCAGAAGATGTGCGCGTCGTCCTGGGTAAAGCCGCGCACGCGCAGCAGTCCGTGCAGCACGCCGGCGCGTTCGTAGCGATAGACCGTGCCCAGCTCGCCCAGCCGGACCGGCAGATCCCGATAGCTGTGCGGCTTGTCGCGATAAATCAGGATGTGGCCGGGGCAGTTCATGGGCTTGAGCTGGTAGTCGGCGTCGTCCAGCTCTATCGGCTTGAACATGTTCTGGCTGAAGAAATTCGCGTGCCCGGAGGTCTTCCACAAGTCGTGCCGCATGACGTGCGGCGTGAAGACCAGCGAGTAGCCGCGCGCCAGGTATTGGTCGCGCATCCAGTCTTCGACGATCTTCCGGACCAGCCCACCCTTGGGATGAAAAAAAATCAGCCCGGGGCCGGCCAGCTCCTGGATGCTGAACAGGTCCAGCTCCTGGCCGAGCTTGCGATGGTCGCGCTTCTTGGCTTCTTCCAGCCGCGCCAGGTACGCCTCCAGATCTTTCTTGTTGAAAAACGCCGTGCCGTAAATCCGCTGCAGCTTGGGATTGTGCTCGTCGCCCTTCCAGTACGCGCCGGCCACCGAGAGCAGCTTGAACGCTTTGATGCGCGCAGTCGCCGGCACGTGCGGGCCGCGGCAGAAGTCGATGAAATTAGGGCCCAGCGTGTACTCGGAAAAAATCTCGTCGGCTTTTTCCTGAATGAGCTGCACCTTCATCCAATCGTCGGCGTATTTTCGCAGGCCTTCGCTTTTCGCCGTCAGCTTGCGCTCGTAGGGAAGATTCCTGGCCTGCAGTTCCCACATGCGGGCCTCGATCTTCTCCAGGTCCTCGGGCGTAAACGGCGTCTCGCGCTGGAAATCGTAGTAAAAGCCGGTGTTAGTGGGCGGGCCGATGCCGAGCTTGGTTTCCGGGAACAATTCCAGCACCGCGGCCGCCAGCAAGTGCGCGGTCGAGTGACGATACACCTCCAGCGCCTCCGGATTCCTCGAAGTCAGAATCTCGACCCTCGCGTCGCCTTCCAGCGGGCGCGTCAGATCGTAGAGCTGCCCGTTGACGCGCGCCACTACAGCGTCTTCGGCCAACCTCGGGCTGATGGACCTGGCGATGTCCAGCGGCCGGCTTCCCTCCGGCGCGGGTATCTGGCTGCCGTCCGGCAAAGTAATGCTAAGGCTCTCACTCATGCAGATTCTCAGGGTAACAAGTTCCGGTTGCTCGTTTCTAGTTTTCGCTCCGGTCTGCGCTACCATGAAAAAGAATGCCTGCCACCACTGAGACGGGGGTCTTCGACGAGTCCGGCTTGGTTGCCAAAGCCCGTGAGGGCGATTCGACCGCCTACAACGAGCTCGTCAACCGGTACTCTCAAAAGATTTACCGGCTGGCCAAGCACATCACCCAGAATGACGAGGACGCCGAGGACGTCCTGCAAGAGACTTTTCTGAAGGGGTTCGAGCATCTGGGCGACTTCCAGGGGCAGTCCAAGTTCTACACCTGGATCGTTCGCATCGCGGTGAACGAATCCCTCATGAAGCTGCGCAAGCGCAAATCGGACCGGACGGTGCCGCTGGATGAACCGCTGGATACCGGAGAGGACACCGTAGTACGGGAGATTGCGGTGTGGGATGAGAACCCCGAACAACAGTACTCCCGGGAGGAACTGGGCCGGATCCTGGACGAAGCGGTGCAGAGCCTGCGCCCGGTTTTCCGCACCGTATTCGTGCTTCGAGACATCGAAGAATTGAGCACCGAAGAGACCGCCGAGGCCCTGGGGATCTCTGTTCCAGCGGTGAAGAGCCGGCTGCTGCGGGCGCGGCTGCAGCTTCGCGAGAAGCTGACGCGCTTTTTCAAGCGGAAAGGGGACGACGTGTTTGCTTACCTGTAAGGAGTTTTTGCAGGAGCTGAACGACTACCTGGATGAGGTCGTGGATGTCCAGCTTCGACAGCGCATCGAAGCCCACATCACGCAATGTCCGAACTGTTTCGTGATTCTTGACACCACCAAGAAGACCATCCAGGTCTACAAAGGAATGCAGCCTCAGGTTCTTCCCGAGGACGTGCAGGCCCGGCTGCTCAAAGCAGTCGAGCGCAAGCTCGCCCGGGGGAAGTCGGGCGTAAGCTAAGCCCGCAGACAGGCTTGCTCAGTGGTGAGCCTGCTCCGCGAGGGCCCGCTTCAGCTCCAGGCTTTCCGGGTCGAAGCCGCGCGTTCGCAGCGCTTCCCGCACTTGCTCGACTTGCGCCGAGTAGGCGGGGAAATCCACCGTTACTTGCGCGGTCTGATGATAAAGCTGGGGGTTCACCGGAAAATCGAGGCTCGCCAGGGCGTCGAGCAATTCTTCCAACAACCGGGGCTCGACGGCGATCCGCACGGCGATCAATTCACCATCTGAACCAAATAGCGCGGGCTTTGGGCCTGCGGGCTGGGGAGGCACCGTCATCGAGTAACTCCTCTCTAACGGCGACCCGGTCTAGGGCAAATAAAAATCCCCTGGGCAAGTGCCGCCAGGGGGTTTAGTTTCGTGAAGACCGACTCACCTTTAGCACTTTTTATCGTGGTTGCAATTAGTCAGCCCCGCCTTGCGACGGCACCTAAATCAATCCACGTTCAACTTCAGCTTACCATTTGGCCTGGGGGAATGCAATAGGAAAGTCCTCGCAGCCAGCCGCCTCGAAGCTCGCATTTTCATGCTTTCGAGGCCCCTGGCCTCCAGGAAATGGACTATTCTGAACTATATGACCGGAGCCTTACGAGTATGGACAAGTGTCTTCTTATTTTCCGCGGGGGTTTGGGCGCAAACGCCGGGCGGCGGAGCTACGCTGAATGGAACTGTCATGGACCCGAGCGGGGCGGCCGTGGCGGGAGCGAAAGTCACGGCCGTTAACCCGGCCACCGGAATCACCCGCGCGACTGAGACTACCGATGCGGGCCTCTACGATTTCCCCAACTTGCCGGTAGGAACTTACGACCTGACCGTGGAGAAGCAGGGCTTCAAGCTTTTGAAACGCACCGGCGTCGCTCTCAGTGTCGGCGCGGTGGCAACGCTGGATGCGACGCTCGAGCTCGGCGCAACCCAGGAAACCGTCAGCGTCACCGCGGAAGTCCCCATCGTCGAGACCACGCGCTCTTCGACTTCGACCACCGTCAACGAACACGCCGTCGCGAGCTTACCCGTGAATGGACGCAACTTCATCGACTTCACCACTCTGACGCCGGGCGTCGTGAAAGACCTGGTTCGGAGCGGCGACATTTCGTTCGCCGGCCAGCGCGGGACGTCCAACACGCTCACGGTGGATGGCGCCGAGAGCAACAATGTCTTCTTCGGCCAGGCCACCGGGCGCACCGGGTTCCGCCCCTATGCCTTCAGCCAGGATGCGGTCCAGGAGTTTCAAGTCAACACCGGCGAGTACCCGGCCGAGATCGGCCGCGCAGGAGGCGGGGCCATCAATGTCATCACCAAGTCTGGTACGAACGACTTTCACGGTTCGGCCTTCGAGTTCTACCGGGACAAGGGCATGAACGCGAATTCGTTCATCAACAACCGCAACGGCACCAAGAAGCAGGCTTATCACTTCAACCAATTCGGCGGGACCGTCGGCGGGCCGATTAAGAAAGACAAGCTGTTCTTCTTCGGAAGCTACGACGGCCAGCGCAACACCAGCAACCAGATCATCACTCCGGTCATCCAACCCACGGGCGCCGCGCTGGCTGCATTACAGCAGTTCCTTCTGCCTTATCCACTGGGCCTGAACAACAACGTCGGTCTGGTGAAAGTCGACTGGAACATCAGCGACAACGACCGTCTGAGCGTGCGCTACAACATCAGCCGCTATAACGGCGTGAATTTCGAAAGCAACAGCCCTAATAGCGCCCGCGAGCACACCGGCAACAACCAGGTGAACACGGACAACATCGCAGCCTCCTACAACCGTCTGATCGGGACCAACAAAGTGCTGGACGCTCGCTTCAACTTCGTAAAGGACAACGAGCCCGGTCTGGCCAACGCAACCGGCCCGGAAGTGGTGATCACTAACGGCGTGACGTTCGGCAAGAACAACTTCAGCCCGCGCTTCACCAACGGCCGCACCTATCAACCCGTGACCACGCTTTCGTGGGTTGCGGGCCGTCATTCCATCAAATTCGGTTACGATTTCGCGTTCCAAAGAGTGGACAACTTTTTCCCCGGTCTGTTCGCGGGACAGTATGTTTTTCCCACTTACGACGCTTATCTGAACAAGACGCCGTCGTCCTTCAGCCAGGCCTTTTCCGGCTCTTCCGGCTCTACCGCGCCGCCCATCAGCCATCCGAATTCCAACGAGCTGGCCTTCTTTGCGCAGGACGCCTGGCGGGTTACCGAAAAACTGACGCTCAACTACGGCTTGCGGTACGATCATTTCTCCTATACCCAACCCGGCAACATCATCACCGTGCCCTTTGGCGGCTCCAGCCTCACCAATCATTTCCCGACGGACTCGGCGGACATCGGCCCGCGCATCGGCTACGCCTACCGCGTTTTCAACAGCGACAAGGTTGTCGTTCGCGGCGGCTACGGCATCTACTATTCGCGCACGCCGGGACTGCTGACCAGCGCGGACATCTTGAACAACGGAATCGATGTCCGGAACTTCACGCTCACTTCGAATCTGCCGGTCTATCCGAGTATTTTGAGCGCGGCCCCCACCGGCGGTGGCGCGGTTCCCAACATCAACGTGATCGATCAGAATTTCAAGTCCCCGCGAACGCAGCAATACAGCACGCAAGTGGAGAGCGCCCTAGGACACGATTTCGCGGTGACCATCGGCTACCTGGGCGTCAACGCGGTACACCTCACGCGCACGCGCGATGTCAACCTCTTTCCGGAGGTGTTGACCAACGGCTTCATTTGCCCGTCGCCGGCGCCTTGCACCGCGGCTACTGCGGGCGTCATTCCCATGCAGTTCTACCGGCACCCCGGCACCGGCGCGCCGGCGCGCGTGAACACCAGCTATGGCCGCATCTCTTTGTTCGAGAGCGGCGCGAACTCCATTTACAACGGCGGTTTCATCCAGTTGCGGAAACGTTTCAGCGGAGGGATTCAAGTGCTGACGTCCTACACCTGGTCGCGCGTCATCGACTCGGCGCCCGACGCGACCTCGGTGGTCCCTAACAATGGTGGAGATGATACCAAAGTCGCGCAGGACACGCTGCATCCCAACCTGGAACGCGCTCGTGGGATCACCGATATCACGAATCGGTTCTTGTTCTCCGGGGTCTGGGACATCAACTATGGAAGGAAGGCTGCCAGCGCGTTCTGGCGTCAGTTGGGATCGGACTGGCAGTTGTCCACCATCTCGCAGGTGCAGTCCGGACGTCCTCTGAGCATCAGCGTCACGGGCGATCCCAATAACGACGGCAATCTCAACAGCGATCGGCCGCCCTACGTGGGCCGCAATACCTACACCGGTCCGAATCTCATGACGGTCGATCTGCGGCTCATGCGGACCATCTCGTTCCGGGAACGGCTGCATCTGGACCTCATCGGCGAGGCCTTCAACCTGACCAATCGTTCAAATTTCGGCAGCAGCACCGGCGTTTCCACGGGCACGTTCGGCATCCAGACCAACTTGTACACCTACAGCAACTTCATCTTTACGCCGGCCTCGAACTTCGGGGCCCGGCTGGGCAACTACGATCCCGGAGTTGGATCGCGCGTTTTGCAACTGGCGGCGAAAGTCACCTTTTAGGAGCGCACGGCTCAGCCCTTCGATGTGGTTCGGCGACGGCGCTCGCGCCATCGGGACTCCAAAGCCGGCGCGGAGGCGGCCCTTTTACTGTGATGGAAGCTGCTGGGAGAGTTCTTCGAAGCGCTGCCGCTGCTCCGGCGTCAGCATCTGCTTGATGCGGTTTCGTCCGGTGGCCCGCACGTCTTCAATCTGCGCTTCCAGATCGGCGTGGTATTTCACGAAGTCGTCCAGGATGGTTTTCAACCGCTCGGACTGATCCGGCGTGAGGTTCAGCTCCTTCTGCAACTTTTCGTAGGAGAATTCGTTCTTGCCGTCCCGCCAGTACGCGGAACTGCTGCTGCGATGCAGCTTTTCGTGCAAACCGGACTGCATGGTGATGGCGCCGGCCAGAGCGCCGCACAGAAACACCAGAAGCAGCAACGCCAGGATGCGGGGGTTTTGCCAGGAAGCGCGGTCGGCGGCAAACATGGCGCTATTGGCGGAAGCTGGCCAGGTTCACCAGCACGGCGTCGCGCTGCTGTTGCTCTTCGAGCGTATCCGGTGTGGCGGCCGGTTCCGGGGAAGGCGCTTGCGTGGCCGCGATAGACGGGGCGGAGACAACGCTTGGCTGGATCGCTTCGCTCGAAACCAGGTATCCAGCCAATAACAGCGCTACCACGGCCGATGCTACCGCCAGCCGCCGCCCGATGCGGGGCTGAAGCAGCACCGACCAGATGGATGAATCCGCCTGCGCCTCGATCCGATCCATCACGCGGGCGTAAAAACCGGCGCGCGGCTCCACGGGCTGCCCGGCCTGAAGCCCACGCAACATGCGCGCCTGGGCTTCCAGCATGCGAACTTCCTCGGCGCACTCCTCGCACGCCTCGAGGTGCGCTTGAAATTCCCGCGGAAGCCTGCCTGCGGAAGTCCCCAGGTATTCCTCAAGATTGTCCCGGATTGGTTGGTGCATAACTTCTTCCCTCAAAAGACCACTCATCTAAAAGCGTCGCGGATCGAATCGCCCGCTTCCACGCTCTAATACCTTTATCACATCATAATGGAACTTGCCCGCTCCCGCGCGTCAGCCGTTGCGCCGCCTTGAACAGCTTCTGGCGCGCCCGGAATAATTTCACCTTGATGGTGTTCTCGTTCATGCCCGTCATCTGCGCGAGTTCCTCCACCGAATGCCCCTCCACCTCCTTGAGCAACAGCAGGCTCCGGTCCTCGGTGGAAAGCTTGGCCAGGAGCTTGACCACTAAATCCCTCTGCGCCAGTTGCGTGTCCACCGCAGGCCCTTGATCGGTGGCCGTCTCGGTGTTCTGCATGCGCTGCGCGTCTTCCTCGGAAAAATCGCTCTCGTAGACCAGCTTCCGCACCCGCTTCTTACGCAGATAGTCGTAGCACTCGTTTACCGTGATCTTGTAAATCCACGTCAGCAATGAACTGCGAAAATCGAAATTCTGGATGGAGAAATAGATCTTGGAAAAAACCTGCTGGGCGATATCCTCGGCGTCGTTATGATTGCGAAGAATGCCGTAGATGATGGAGAAGACCTTGGCCTGGTATCGCTCCACGACCTCCCGGAACGCTATTTCGTCCCGGGCCTGGACGCGACGGACCAGGGCCGCTTCTTCAGAATTCCGGTGGTCCACTCTGATCTTCGCTTGGCGCCGTGCGCCCGAAACTGGGAAGGGAAGTACACCAGCCAGACCGCTCATACACTCTCCGAGACGTATCCCAACCTGTTGCGGTTGCAGCCCTTTGGCCGTAAGATCGGGCGCCTTGGTCCGGATCTCGCATCCTATGGGGGAGTGTAGCATCCAAACAACCAGGGAAAGCAGGAGGGCCAGCTCTGCCGGGCCAATCTGGTCTGCGAGGCGACGATCTGCCCCGCTTTCCGGTTCTGCTAAGCGTCGGCGGCTAGCTTCCACTGTCAGGGCTTGCCAGCCGGATAACTTCAAGGGATAATGAAAGATTCAGGGAGAGTCCCTGCGGAAAAGGAGATCGCAAAGCCTATGGTTCAACTGACCGAGACGGCAGTCACCAAAGTTAAGGAGATTCTCGACACGCAGGAGCCGCGGCCGGCCGGGCTCCGGATTGCTGTCGTGGGCGGCGGATGCTCCGGGTTCAGCTACTCGATGGCGTTCGAAAACACGCCCAATATGCTTGATAAAACGTATAGTTTCGATGGGCTGAAAGTCTTCATCGATCAGGCCAGCCTGTTGTACTTGGATGGGGCGGAAGTGGACTACGTTGAAACCCTGGAAGGGTCGGGCTTCAAGTTCAACAACCCCAACGTGAAGAACACCTGCGGCTGCGGAAGCTCCTTCAGCGTATAGCGGTTTCACGGGATTGAATCAAACCAGGGCGTCGAGAGGCGAGTCCTCCGGCGCTCTTCGTGTTTGAGGGCGGGCAAATCCGGAGTATTAAGAAATATTCATGAACCTGCGAAGCCTCCTCACCGAGCAGTCCAACCCGGCCTCGCGCGATATCGATTCGCGGTCGACCGAGGAGATCCTGCGCATCATCAATCTTGAGGATCAGAAAGTGGCATTGTCGGTGGCCGTCGAGATTCCTGGCATCGCGCAGGCGGTGGATCGCATAGTCGAATCCATCCGCAAGGCGGGCCGGCTGTTTTACATCGGAGCGGGCAGCAGCGGCCGCTTGGGCGTTCTGGACGCAGCAGAATGCCCGCCTACGTTTCACGTCTCGCCGGAGGTGGTGCAGGGCATCATCGCGGGAGGTGAAGCGGCGCTGGCTCGCGCCACCGAGCTGAGCGAAGACGATCCGGACGCCGGACGGCGCGATCTGATGCGCCACGCCTTCACCGAGCGTGATGTACTGGTCGGGATCGCGGCCAGCGGCCGGACGCCATACGTGTTGGGTGCCATAGCGGGAGCGCGCGAGTTGGGCGCGCTGACCGTCGGGATCAGTTGCACTCCGGATTCGGAGCTCGCGCGCGCCGCTGAGATCGCGATAACGCCGCTGACCGGGCCGGAAGTCATCGCCGGGTCGACGCGCATGAAGGCCGGCACCGCCACCAAGCTGGTGTTGAACATGATCAGCACGGCGGTCATGATCCGGCTGGGATACGTCTACGGCAACCTGATGGTGAACGTCGAGCCGAAGAACGCCAAGCTCGAAGATCGCGCCCGGCGCATCGTCGCCGAATCGGCGCAAGTGCCTTATGATCGCGCCGCTCAACTGCTGCGCGAAGCGGGTGGCGAGGTGAAGATCGCAATCGTGATGTCGCGTCTCGGGGTGGATCGCGCCGCCGCCGAGGCCAAGCTGGCCGCAGCCGGCGGGCGCGTCGCGGAGGCGTTGAAGGCGTCGCATGGATAAATTCCGGATTGAGGGCGGGCGTCCGCTGGAAGGGGAGATCGCGGTCAGCGGAGCGAAGAACTCCGCCCTGCCTGCGCTGGCGGCTTGCTTACTGACCGATGAGCCGGTCAAGCTTTGCCGCATTCCTCCGGTGCGCGACATCGGCACCATGCAGGAACTGCTGGCGCACGCGGGCGCTTCGCTCGATACCGGCGCCGGAGCTGTGACCGTGCGCGCCGCCCGTTTGGAGCGGCCCGAGGCTCCCTATGAGCTGGTGAAGACCATGCGCGCCTCAAGCCTGGTGCTGGGGCCGCTGGTGGCGCGCACCGGCCGTGCGCGCGTTTCGATGCCCGGCGGCTGCGCTATCGGAGCGCGGCCCATCAATCTGCATATTTCCGCGCTGGAGCAGCTCGGCGCGACCATCCAGCAATCGCACGGCTACGTCGAGGCGCAAGCGCCGCACGGCCTGCGCGGGACGCTGGTGCAGTTCGACCGTATTACGGTCACCGGCACCGAGGACGTGCTCATGGCCGCCGTACTGGCGTACGGCGAAACCGTGATCCGTAACGCGGCCCGCGAGCCGGAAGTGCAGGACCTGGCCGCGCTGCTCAACAAAATGGGCGCGCGCATCGAAGGCGCGGGGAGTTCCACCATTCGCGTGCAGGGCGTAGGCCGGCTGCACGGCGCCGAGCACACCATCATTCCCGACCGGATCGAAGCCGGCACTTTCCTGATCGCCGGCGCCATGACGCATGGCGATCTGATTGTCTCCGGCTGTGTTCCCGATCATCTGGATGCGTTGTCCAGCAAGATGCGCCGCGCGGGCGCCGAGATCGAACAGGTCCGGCCGGGGGCGCTGCGCGTCCGGGCTCAGGGCCGGCTGCGCTCCACCGACATCACAACGGAAGAATACCCCGGCTTTGCCACCGATCTGCAGGCGCAGTACATGGCCATGATGACTGTAGGGGAGGGAATTTCTTTCGTCACCGAGACCATCTTCGAAAACCGGTTCATGCACACCCAGGAGCTGGCGCGCATGGGAGCCAACATCCGCGTGGAAGGACGGCAGGCCATCGTAGCCGGCGTCGGCGAACTCACGGGAGCGCAGGTGCTCGCTTCCGACCTCCGTGCCAGCGCTTCGCTGGTGCTGGCTGGACTGGTGGCGCGCGGGGAGACGCTGGTGGATCGGGTTTATCACATCGATCGCGGCTATGAGAGAATCGAGGAGAAACTGGCGCGCGCCGGCGCGCGGATCGAGCGTGTGAGTTGAGAGCAGGATGGTGAAATGAGCGCACCCAAAGCACATAGTGCGGCCTTCCTGGCGCTGGTGAACAGCGCCAGGCAGAGAGTACACGAGATCGATATCGCGGAATATCAACGCATGCTCGCCGCGCGCGCGCCGCACCTCCTGGTGGATATCCGCGAAGAGAGCGAATGGGCGGCCGGCCACGCTGCCGGAGCCATGCACCTGGGCAAGGGAATCATCGAGCGCGACATCGAGGGCCAGGTGCCGGCCAAGGACACCAAGCTGGTGCTGTATTGCGGCGGAGGTTTTCGCTCGGTGCTGTCGGCCGAGGCCTTGCAGAAGATGGGCTACACCGACGTCATCTCGCTGGATGGCGGCTGGCGCGCTTACCAGAAGGCCGGATTGCCCACCGAAAAATAGTCAGATCTGCAGCACCATGCGCATGCTGAAGTAGATCATCCCCACCAGCGCGCAGATTTCGAAATATTTGACGGCCTTCATGAGAGCCGTATTCATGAACTCGAAACGCAGGATCAGACTCAGCCCGAACCCTCCCAACAGCAGCCAGGTGGGCACTTGGCCATCCACGGCGTGCATGTAGGCGATCATCGCCACATAGAAAAACAGAGGCACGTTGCTGTCCATCCAGTTCTTCATGCGGACATACACGACGAACAGGGCAAAAGCGACCATGAGGGCCGTCGTCACGGTGTACGGTGTAGCCTGGAAATCCATCTCTCAGAACGACCAGAGCACGCTGCTGTAACCAGTGTGCGCCCGGTAGTCCTCACCATTCAAAAAGCGTTCGTTGTACCCGTAATATTGGTACCCGATATTCCATCGGATCTTTTCGCGAATTCGAATAGAGAGGCGGGCCATGGGCGAGAGGAACCTTAAGGGAAAAGTCTGAGCCGCCTGGAAGGGCGCGAGCGCCGGGCCGAGTTGCGTCAGCAACGCAGTGTCGCGGCCGTCCCCGGTATCCTGGGTGTGGCTGTAACCCACGAAGAAATCAGCCTTTTTCTTCCAGTCGAAACGGGCCGTCAGGGTTCCGACATGCAGGTTGCTGACGTAAATGGACGGTTGACCCGCAATGAACTGTCCGCTGGCGAAGTAGGCGATTCCGCCGGCGGTGTTGAGGTGCAGCTTGGAATAGCCCGCATCCAAGGCGAACCAGTCGCGCGGCGTCCAGGAGGCGTCGACGCTGTGCGTGCGGGCGTGCGATGCGTAGGCCGACAGCAGGACGGAATTGGTGTTGTAATTTTCGCGCGAGGACGCGCTGAACTGGAGGGTCTTCAATCTGTACTGTACGCGCCCGCCCAGCACCTGATAATTCCGGTCGGCGATCGGCGTGAGCGGACGGTTGGCGCGGCCGATCGCGCTGTCCAGCAGAATGTTAAGCCCTTTGGCCGGCTTCAGTCGGATACCGAACTGGCCTTCGTGCAGCAGGTTGGTCTGCTCGGATGGAGCCAGGAAGATATTTCCGCTGGTGTTGCTGTACTCGGTGGAGCGGATCTGGCGGTCGGAGTATTGATAACCGCCGAACAGACCCAGCCAGCGGGTAGCCTGCAAATTCAGATCGGTCTCGTTGGCGACGGTGCGGATGCCGAGAAATTCGAAATCCGTGTAGCTGAAAGCCTGCGTCGCGTTGTCGTATTCGGCGTAGGCCGAGTTTCCGTCGATGCGGATGTTGTTGACCGTGGTCTGGTTGGTCACCGTCAGCTTGGAAGTTGGAAAGAAGCTGAACGTCAGGTTGCCCGCGAAGACCGGCCGCTGCGCATTGCCTGCGGTGAGCACCTGGCGCGCGTCGGGAGTCAGACGGACGGTTCCAAGCGCGGTCTCGTCCAACACAAAGGCGCGCTCGCCCGAGGTGTAAGTCAGGCGGCCGTTGACGCTGAATCGCTTTCGCTCCGCAAACAGGCCGCCTCGCCAATAGGGGCTGGTGCCGTGAAACGGCTCGGCGCGCTGGAAGGAGGACAGCGTGGTGGGGTTGCCGGGAATGTTGCCGGCGTTGGGGCCGGAAAGATAGTTCGAATCTTCTCTAAAATCTTCCCAGCCGCGCGTCCAGGTGAAACGCACCCCGAACAGCCGGATTTGGTTGCCGATGCGGTACTCGTTGCGCACGCGGCGCACGTTCTCAAACAGCGGAAATTCGTTGCCTCGGGAATTGAACAGTTGGATGGTGGAAATGGCCGGCCCGTTCTGATCGCCGCGCGAATAGCCCAGGAAGAATTGGATGTTGGACTGAGGAAACAGCGTCAGGTCCTGGTCTTGCGTGGTGTACTCGGTGTCGAGCAGATGCTGGCCTGATTGCCCGCCGGTGCGCAGGCCGGGATTGAAATAATCGTTGAGACGCCAGTTCAGATCGTAGCGGTAGAGCCGGTTTTTCTGGATGCGGAGCGTGGCGTTCTCGTAGGGGTCGTTTCCCAGGCCTTGCGTGGTGAGGACAATCTCGTCGAAGTATTTGCCGTGCCCGTCCTTGGAGTTGATGGTGAAAAAGCTGGAGAGCAGCCGGACGCCGTCGCCGTAGTTCACGGTGCTGCGGTACTGGTCGAGGCTGCCGCCGAAGGTGCGGAAGCGGTACCCGGTCTCGAACGAATCCACGACGTTGTAGTCGCTCCAGTTTTCTCCTCGCACCGGGCCCACGGGTTCGGAAGTAGGCGCCACCGTCGGCTGGCCGAAGCAGGCCGCCGTTAGAAGCGATGCGGCCCAGAAATAGCGCGTCGGTCGGCTCATGCCTTGGGGGCTCATCGCAGGAACAATGCGTCGGAATTGGATCCGTGCACCCGGACATGGCAGGTGGTGCAGTTCTGGTAGCGCGGATCAGCCAGATTGTGGCTGGCGGTTATGGCCAGGATTCCGCCGTTCTGGCGTCCAAAACTGTCGGCTCCGTTGTGGCATTCCAGGCACAGGGTGAAGACCACTGGCCGCCGGAGCAGGCGCGAGTTGGTTGAACCATGCGGGTAGTGGCACGTTTCGCAGCCGTCCACGCGCACCGGTTCGTGTTCGTAGAGGAACGGCCCGCGCTTCTCGGAGTGGCACTTCAGGCAGGGCTCCTCGTTGGAGAGAGCCTGGTCGGTCATGCGAGGGCGCGCCGCCATCCGCCAGGTGGGCGCAAAGGCGCCGTGCGGATTGTGACAATCCGTGCACGTCATGAATCCCTCGTTGACGCGATGCTTGAAGGGCAGGGAAAACTGGGAGCGAATGTCGGGGTGGCAGCCGTAACACAGATCGGCTTGCCGCTTGGCCAGCAGAAATTTCGGGACCGGCGATTTATGGATGGAGTGACAGTTGCTGCAGACGACGTCGTTCAGAGTGTGCGACGAGCGCCGGATGTTGGCCCGGCTCAGGGTTTCGGCGTGGCAGCGCAGGCAGTTGTCCAGGATCTGCTTGGGCGGCAGCTCCGAGAAGGCGATGATGCTGGCTTTGCCGCCGCGCGCTTCCACGTGGGCCTGGCCCGGGCCGTGGCAGCTCTCGCAGCCGGTGCGCTCGGGCGGCTCTTTCCCCGAGGCGATGCTCTTGTAGTGCGGGTTTTTGAAGAAGTTGGCCCAGACGTCGGGATGGCAGCTCCGGCAGACGTTGCTGCCGACGTAGCTCGACCCGGGCTGGGCGGCCAGCCAAAACACACACACGAAGAAGAGCGCGACTAGCCGCCCGAGACCCGACACTTACCTAACTATAAAACAATCAGAAGCCGAAGCTGAGACCGGCCATCACCACGAAGTCCTGCAGCCAGCCGCCCGTTTTCGATCCTGCGTTGGGGGCGATTACGTTTTGCGGAAAAGGAGTCAGAAAGTCGTGAACTTCCACGCGCAGCAGCGCGTTCTTCGCCAGAGCGAACTTGATGCCTCCGCCGACCGAGACCAGCGGCTTGACCTCTTGAGTTTTGGTCAGCAACGCAATATTGGAGAGCGGCTGGAAGGGCTGTTCGGTCCCGGTTCCGGAGTAGACTTTCACGCCGGCTCCGGCCGCCAGGAAGGGCCGCACGGGCGATTCGCTGGGAGCGAGATGCAGCAGGAAATCGTAGTGAATCGCGTTGGTCATGCCGCCGAAATTCACCGACGTGCCGCCGGAGGAGAGCCTCAGGCCGGAGTGTTCGTAGTCGTAGCGCAGCTCGCCGCCAATCAGATTGCTGACGTTGTTGCCCAGCCATCCGCTGACCGCGAAGCCTTTGGCCAGCCCGGCGTCGGCGTTCCCGGCCGGGTTAGTGATGGTTTGGGAGGTATAGAAGCTGCCGCCGCCGGCCACGCCCACTTCCCACTTCTGGGCCAGAGCCGCGGGCGCGCCGGCCAGCAGCACAAACGACATAGCGTATATGCAATGTTTCATAGTGATCCTTTGCTTGTGTTTAGTCCACCACGCGCACGGCCAGCGAGGTTGAATTCTGGCCTTGCGCAATTACGAGCGGTACCGACAAACCGGTCGGTACGCTGGTCGGTACGTTAACCTCGATCTGATACCAGCCCACCTGGCCCGGCGTCAGATTGTACGAAACCACAGGAAGCGACACACCGCCGAGGGTGACGCCAGGTGCGTTGAGTGGAACGGCCAGCGGATTGGAGGGCGACGGCAATCCATCGCCGACCGCCGGATTGGTCTGGCCGAGGCCGGTCAGATAGATGACCAGATCCGCATTGTCCTTGCGATGCACGGGATGCGAGTCGGTGACCAGCAGCCCGTCGTCGCCGCGGAAAACGGTCGGCAGATTGGTGTCGGGTCCCGCGCTGGCATTGTAGAACACTGCGGGAGCGCCGGGCAGGACCTTCAGATTGTAGTTGTTGCTCGTTCCGCCGGGAGTGCGGAGAATCATCGTCACGTCGCCGATGGCCTCAAAAGGCATCTGGCCGTTGACCTGTGTCAAAGAGACCAGCCTTATAGGAACCGGCTGGCCGTTCACGCTGAGGCAAGTATCGGCCAGCTGCGTGGGAAGCGGAACTGCGTTGGTGGCTAGGTTGACGGAACTGAATTGCGTCCCGAAGACGGAGATCAGGCCGCCGGGAGCGATGGGCACCGTCAGATCCGCCGCGTTGACCACCGAAGTGATCTGCGGGGGAGCCAACGCAGCGTCGTAGTTCCACGGCAAGACCGTGAAGCCCGAGACGGTTAGGTTGATGATCGCGGTGCGGCTGTACAGCGGCGCCAGGGTGCGCGTGAACGCGGCCCCGGTGATTCCCAGCAGCGGGGCTTCGACCATCGGGGTCGCGCGCGTCACGTTGCTGGTCAGATTGGTCGGATCGATGCGCTGGATGATGCCGGGCGCCGTGCTCTGGACGCTGCCGGCCGGAGGACCAGGCGCGGTGGTGCGAAAGGCGAACTGATCCACGAACGCAAATCCGGACGGCGCACCGGTGCCAACCTCAAGCTTGCCCAGCGGAACCAGCGAGGAATCCAGCACGTTGTTGCCAACTACATATTGATTGAAGTTGGAGGCGGCATACGCGCCGGACAGGCTGGTGAAGTCTTTGCGCGAGGCCGTGAACGAGTGGCTGTTGGCGTCATAGAGCATCACGCTGCCGTCGGTTGAGGCCAGAAGAATCGAGGAACCGTTGGTGGACGCCACCAGCACGGAATTCAAAGCCACTTTGTTCTGAAAAACGCCCAGCGACGGCAGCCGCGTGCTGCTGCGTGTGCCGAGATCGATGCTGTGGATGCTCGGATCGAGGCCCGCCGAGCTCCGCGTGACTGCCAGGATCGCATTGTTCGCGGCTGCCAGCGACTGCACGTAGTCTCCGTTCTGCATTCGTATGGGTTGCGTGGGCTGCAGCGTCTGCAGATCGAAGACGCTCACGTACTGGGCGCTGTCGCATCCGACCAGCAGATACTGCCGGTTGAAGGCGTCGCGCGCAATGGCCATTCCCTTCGGCACGTTGCCGGTTCGAAGCGTCGCGATAAGCGTGTTGTTGGTTCCGTCGTATACCTGCACCTGATTGAGATCCTGGCGCAGAAGGTAGAAACGGTTCTGCGTGGGATCCGCCAGCATGTCCACCAGCACTCCCGGCACGTCCACGAAGATTCCCCGCTGGACGGGCTCCCGGGAATTGATCAGGACTCGCACCGCCTTGGGGATGTTGACAGCCTGGTCGGACTGCAGTTGCAGCGCCGCCACCACGGTCCCTTTCTGGCTGGCGAAGACGTTGGGGTCCACCGTGACCAGGATGGTGGCCGGCGTGACGCCCGAGCTGGGGCTCACGCTCAGGCCGGGCGTGTTGCTGGTAATGGAAAAGGCCGTATTCCCGCCGCTGGGATCGACCACGGTCAGCACCTGGGTGGCCACCGAGCGGTCGCAGAAGTTGCCGCGGAACACCATGTCCTCCTGGGTGGCGACAACCTGGTGCGCCGCCGACAGCGAACCGACGGTCAGCACCATGACACCGCTATCGGACACGCCGTACAGCGTGGATCCGTCGGACGACAGGACGCTGCGGCCGGCGAAATTTTCCGGAAGATTCAGTTTGCTCTCGACCGTGAGATTGTCAGCATCGACGATCTGCAATACCGGCGACGGCTGGTCGCCCTTGGCGCGCACTTGGGCGTAGATGAGGTTGTGGGCCGAGTCGATGGCCGTCGTGCCCACGTTCAGGATGCCGGAAGGATTCGGAAACTCGGAGATGTCGAAGAAGTAACGATCTTCGAGCGTCCATCCCGCCGTGAACGAGGATCCGTCCTGGCTGACGCTGACGACGCGCGGGCCGAGCGGCGGAGCGGCCGTGTATAAAGACGCGCTGAGGGCCCGGTTGGTCACGGCGTAGCGGAATACCAACGTGTCGCCCAATCCGTAGATCGTGAGGCCATCCGCGGAAGCAGCCACCGAGGCCGCCACGATGCTGGTGGGCGTGCTGCCGGCCGGCTGGGGCAGAGTTTTGGCCGAAACGCCGGCAATGGTGTCCAGTTCGATGGTGCTGCCGGAGACCGGGTCGAATAGCAGAAAGTCGGTGGTGGTAACCACCAGCGCCATCCCATCGATCCCGAAAGCCACGCCCAGCGGCGGGCTTCCCAGCGCGAAGGTCTGAATGGCATTACTGCCGAGGTCGATGACGCTCAGCGCGTTGGTCGACGAACCCGGCGGCGCTGCATTGCCGAAGTGCGCCACCACCAGGAAATGGTCATCCGGCGACACGGCCAGCGCGCTGGGCTGGGCCGGCACGTTGATCGAGGTCTGGATCGTGTTATTGGCCAGCGACATCACATCCACCCGGTTGGCGGTGAAGTTGGCGATATAAAGCAGGCCGCGCGGTTCATCCAGCGCGACGTCCGAGGCTTGTCCCCCGATCGACACCACCGTGCCGAACGTGCCTCCCCAAGCCACCGCGGCGAACCCAATCGCCAGGGCGGCCTTCCAGCAATAAGATTTGCTCAACATAAACAGTGCACTCCCAAAACGAAATTCTCCAGCTCCTTTATAGAGCTGGCTTGCCCCAGGCACGACTAGGCCGTGCCTCGACCTTGCTTCACCGCCGGCAGCCTCTGACTGCGGTTGCTGTGTCCAGCGCGACGAGCGAGAGCCAACCGCCTACTCGACGTTTTTCTTACGTCGCAAAACGATCAGCCCCAAAAACAGGACTGCCAGCACAGCGCAAACGATGCGAATCATCGAGCTATCCATCGTTTCTCTCCTTTCCCACGAAAAAACATTCCGCTACAAATTGTTCATCATGGGGAGCAACTCCCGCATGATTTTGACTATCACCGGCCCCACCGTCACCACAAACAAGGAGGGCAGGATGCAAAAGAAAATCGGGAACACGAGCTTTACCCCCAGCTTGGCCGCTTTCTCTTCGGCCACCTGCCGGGCTTGCACCCGCATGAAATCCGAATGCGCGCGCAAGCTTTGCGCCACGCCAGTGCCGAACCGGTCGGCTTGAATCAACACCGCCACCAGCTTCTTCAAATCTTCCACCGCCGTCCGGTCCGCGAGATTCCGCAGCGCTTCGGCGCGCCGTTTTCCGGCTTTGAGCTCGAGATTCACAATCGCCAGCTCTTCGCTGATTTCCGGATGGGCGTGTTCCAGGTCCTTGGATACCTGCATGATGGCCTGATCGAGGCCCAGTCCCGACTCCACGCAAACCACCATCAAATCCAGCGAGTTCGCCAGCCCGCGATTGATCTGGTGCTGGCGCCGCTTGGCGGCCATGCGCACATATTCGTTGGGCCCGAACAGCCCCACCGCGACCGCCGCCAGGACCGCGCCGAACTTGCTGCTGGTGTCCATGGTCCGGTTCACCAGCGTGCCCAATGTGATCAGCGGAATCAGAATCCCGAACAAGGCCTTGGCTCCATACAGGATCTTCAGGGCGTTCGGATTCCGGTAACCGGCCCGGATCAGCCGGCGCTGCATCACGGTGACGTCTTTGGGCGAGGCCGGCACCAGGTTGCCGAGCCGCTTCACCATGTCATGGAAGATCAGGCTGGGATGGATGGGCGCCGATTCGTGGCTGCCGGGGCTCGTTCCCGCTACCCGTTCCATGGCTTCCTTGGGCTTGACGTACAGCCGCATCCCGGCGTAGGACAGACCGCCGACGGTCACCAGAAACAGGGCCAGGGCAATTACAATGGGCATGGCTTAAACCTCGATTTTCACGATCTGCTTGATGATGGTGTAGCCAATGATCTGCAGCCCCGCGGCCGCGGCAATCATGATGTTGCCCACATCGTCCAGGAAGAAGAATTTCACGTAGTCGGGATTGGTATAGAACATGATCACCGCCACCGCGATCGGAATGCAGGTCAGCGCCGTCCCGGTCATCCGCCCGTGTGCGCTGATGGCGCGGATTCGGCCCCGGAGCTTGAACCGCTCTCGAATCACGTACGCCAGTTTGTCCAGGATTTCAGATAGGTTGCCTCCAGTTCGCTTCTGCAGTAGAACGGCTGAGACGAAGAAATGCACGTCCAGCGACGGTATGCGCTGCGCCAGTTTCTGCAGGGCCACTTCCAGCGGCAGCCCCAGGTTGTGTTCCTCGAAGGTGCGGCGGAACTCGCCGGCCAGCGGCTCCTGAAACTCGCGCTGGATCATTTCGAGCGACACAGAAAAGGCGTGTCCGGCCCGCATCGAGCGGGCCACAAACTCCAGACTCTCGGGGAAGAGTTCTTCGAAGCGGCGCATGCGCGCGCCGCGCTTGCGCAAAACGTAGATCAGCGGAAGCGTCCCCGCCGCCAGCGCCACCAGGTAGGAAAACCGGCGGAACTGGCCCGGCAGCACCAGCCAAGCCGCGGCCCAGCCGGCCACCACCGCGAGCAGCGTGGTGTTCACCAGCCGGTGCGTGCTCCATTTCAGCCCGCCTTGCTCGAGGATCTGCTCCAGCTTGGCTTGCAGTTGGAAGCGGCGCAAAAGCTTGGTGGCCAGCAGCGTGTTCTTCTCTTTGGTTTGAAGCAACGAACCGGCGTGACCGGCGGCATCGGCCTTCTTGGCCTTGCTGGTGCCCAGCAGACGGCTTTTCAGTTTGTCCAAATCGGAGTGGCGAAAGGCGTTGGAACAGCCCCACCACACCACCAGGGCGACCACCCAAACCATTCCGGCGATCAGCGCATAAGTCAGCATCAGACCTCCACCACCTCGTCGAACAGGTCCGCGCGCAGCCGGATGCCGGCCGCCAGCAATTTTTCGTAGAACTTCGGACGGATACCCGTGGCGGCAAAGCGCCCCACCACGTGCCCGTCCGGGTTGAGGCCGCGCTTTTCGAAAACGAAGACATCCTGCAGCGTGACGATGTCGCCCTCCATGCCGGTGACTTCCGTGAGGCTGGTCACGCGCCGGGAGCCGTCGCTCATGCGGGAGACCTGCACCAAAAGCTGAACCGCGCTGGCGATCTGCTGCCGGATGGACACCAGTTGCATGTTGGCGTTGGCCAGAGCCACCATGACCTCCATGCGCGAGATGGCGTCGCGCGGGCTGTTGGCGTGGATGGTGGTGAGCGAGCCATCGTGGCCGGTGTTCATGGCTTGCAGCATGTCCAGCGCTTCTTCGCCGCGGACCTCGCCGACCACGATGCGGTCCGGCCGCATACGCAGACTGTTGACCAGCAGCTCGCGCTGCCGCACCGCTCCGCTGCCTTCCAGGTTGGGCGGGCGCGTCTCCAGGCGCGCCACGTGCGGCTGCTTCAATTGCAGTTCGGCCGCGTCTTCGATGGTCACGATGCGCTCTTTGGGCGAGATGAAGGCCGAAAGCGCGTTGAGCAGCGTGGTTTTGCCGGCGCCCGTGCCTCCGGCGATGATGATGTTCAGCCGGGCCCGAACCGTGGCCTCCAGCAGCTCCATCATGCCCGGAGTCATTGCGGCGCGCTCCACCAGGTCGGTCGGCATCAGCTTGTCGGTGCTGAAGCGGCGGATGGACAGCAGCGGCCCGTCCACCGCCAGCGGCGGAATGATGGCGTTCACGCGCGAGCCGTCGCTCAGGCGGGCATCCACCATGGGCGTCGACTGATCCACGCGCCGGCCCACCTGCGAGACGATCTTGTCGATGATTCGCAGCAGGTGCTGGGAATCGCGAAACGAGACGTTGGTCAGCTCCAGCAGGCCCTTGCGCTCGATGTAGACCTGCTTGTGCGTGTTCACCAGAATGTCGGAGATGCTGGCATCTTGCAGCAGCGGCTCCAGCGGTCCCAGCCCGAAAACCTCGTCCAGCACCTCGTCGCAGATCTGCTGCTTTTCAAGCGAGCTGAGCAGCGTCGGCTCGGCGTCGATCAACGAGATCAGAGCCTGGCGCACCTCGCCCCGCACCCTCTGGTTGTCGATGGTGGCCAGCGCCTCCAGGTTGATCTTGTCGACCAGCTTGCGGTGCAGGGTGAACTTCAACTCCTGGTATTCGGGTTTCAACGCGCCCTTGGTTTTGCCGTTGCTCTTCAGCAGGCGCTGCTCCCAGCTCAGTTGCGGTTGCGATTTGGTTTCAAGATTCGGAAACATAGGGACTCTTCACCTAAACGGCGGAGGGGACGGCCCTCCAATCGGCTACATCGGTTTTCTTGCGATCGTTTCCGCCCTTGCCCGACAATTGCGCCGCCAGACCGTGAATGGCCTTGCCCAGTTCAGAGTGCGAGTCCACCGGCTGGCCCAGGGTGACGGCCCGGTGCAATGAGAAATGATCGTTGGGAATCCGCGCGTTCACGGTGCATTTGAATAATCGTTCGATATCGGAGCCGCTGATCTCGTCGCGGCGGTTGATGCGGTTGATCATGATCTGGAAGCGTTCCTTGGGGAAACCGACTTGTTCCAGCAGATTCACCGCCTTCCGGGCCAGATGCAGGCTGGGCAATTCCGCAGTCGAGACCAGAAAGGCGCGGTCGCACTCGGAAATGCTCATCAGGCTGATGCGCTGAAATACCACCGGCAGGTCGACCACCACCCAGTCATAGGCCAGGCGGGCCTGTTCCAGCACCGCGTGCAGCCGCGCCGCGTCCACCGGTCCCACGTAGGGAGTTTCCGGCGCCGCCAATACATCCACGCCTTCGAAGGGAGTGACCAAGGTGGGCCACATCGACTCGTGGAAATGATCCGCGCTGTGCAGGGCGTCCAGCAGGGATTTCGTGTTGGTGAGCTTCAGATAGAAAGCCACCATGCCTCCCATCAGGTCGAAGTCAGCCAGCAGGACACGCTTGGAGGTGGTTCGTCGCAGCGCGAACGCGATCTGAGCCGCCAGCGTGGACGCTCCTGAGCCAGGCTTGGCGCTGGAGAAGGCCACCAGCGTGCCGGGCTGCGTCTGGTCGTCGGGCGCCGGCTCGAGCAGCCGGTGCAACCGCGCGACGGCCTCATTCTGAATCTCCAGGGCGAAGGGCGCGTACAAGAATTCGCTGGCGCCCATCCGCAACGACCGCAAAATGGCGTCAGAGTCGTTGCGCACATGCAAGCCGACGATCTGCACGTGCAGGTTCATCGAGACGATGGCACGGATCAGGCCGCAGGCTACTTCCAGGTCGCTGGCCAGATCCAGCAAAACCACTTCCGCCCGGGTTTGGCGAAGCCGGGCCTCCAGCGTTTGTTGCGATGGATACGAGTCCAGTTCCGCCAGGATCTGGAATGAGTGCGACCGCTCGATCGCACGCGCGAACTCGCTGGCCAGACTGCGATCGGGCACAATCGACAAAGCTGTGAAGACCGGCCCCCGGCGCGTCATCGTCGCTCCCTCCCGGCCATGGCAATGCACCGCACTTCTATTTGGGCCTCCGTGTGGAGTTGGGAGCCGGCTTGGCGTCGGGTGTGATCGGACCCAGGAAATCACGGGGCATCACCGGCATGGGTTTGACATCGCCAGGCTGCAGCGGCATGGTGATCTCCGGCGTGACCAGCACCACCAGCTCGGTATTGTTCTTGTCCAGCGTCTTGCTCTTGAACAGGTTCCCCAGGATGGGCAGGTTGGCCAGCCCGGGGATGCGCGAGATCGTCTCCGTGACGCGGTTGTCAATCAGCCCCGCAATCACGAAACTTTGTCCCTCGCCCAGTTCGATGTTGGTTTCCATCTTGCGGGACGACAGCGCTGGAATGTTAAATCCGTTGAAAGACAGGGCGTTGCTGAAATCGAGCGAGGAAACCTCCGGCTTTACGTACAACCGGATGGTGTTGCTGTCGGTCACGCTCGGGTTGAAGCTCAGCCGGATGCCGAATTCGCGGAATTGAATGGTCACCGCGCCGGAGTTTGCTCCGCCCTGCAGGACCGGAATCGGGAACTCGCCGCCCACCAAGAAACTCGCCTCCTTGCCGTTGGTGGTGACCAGATTGGGTTCGGCCAGAATCTGCAGCAAGTTCCTCTGCTGCAAGGCCCTCAAGAAGGTGGCCAGGTTCAGATCCGGGCGGAACGCAAAAATGTTCAAGGCGTCGGAAATGCTGAAGGCGGAGTTGGCGGTCAGTCCCGTGCCGCCCTGAATGGTGGTCGGCTGGGGCGCCGGCGCTCCGCCGGCCGTGATCCGTCCAATGGTGTTGGTGGCTCCCGTCGAAACCAGATTGACGGCAAACTGACTGGAGGCGGTGCGATCCAGTTCGGCGAACTTGACCCGCAGCAGAATCTGTTTCTCCACCGGCGCGGGGGCGGCTTGCAGGTTGTTCACGATGGTCTTGGCGAAGGGGGCCGCCAGTGCGGCCGCGCGGTCCGCCACGTCTTTGCTCGAAACTCGCCCGGTCATCGAAAGCGAGTCCCGCGAGGACTGCACGTGGATGTCTTCCCGCGGAAAGGTATCCTTCAGCAGTTGCCGCAAGGGCTCCAGGTTCTGTTCCACCGTGATGTTGTAGAAATTGCGTTGACCGCTCTTACTCCATACCACCAGCGTCACCGTGCCGAAAGACTTGGCGTGGAGCAGCACTTCGCGGGCGGTCACCGGCGAGGCGTCCACGATGTCGGGATTGCTGGTGGAGATCCGCGCGATATCGGCCGGGTAGTCGATGACGATGCTCTTGCCTACCGTCAGCCGGATCTCCTCCGGCCCGGCTTGAGCAAAGATGGAAGCCGCCGCCGCCACGAGCAGCGCGGACACGATGCTGACACGTCTCGTCAATGACATGGTTTACCTTCCCCCGACTCCGACTACTTCTATGGATTTCTGCGTGCCCCGAATCACTACGATCTGATCGGGAGGCGGTGGCGGTGGCGGCGGAGCGGGCGCGGCCACAACCGCTGTCTCGACCGGGCGGGGACGAGGCCGCGGCGCGGCGGGGGTCTCGGGCGCCTTCTTGCGCGTCAGTCCGCCATATAGCTCGGCTACTTCGCTGCCACGCACCCGCTCGACGTTCTGATCGCTGCCATTGCGCAAAACCAGTTGGATGCGGCCTTCGTTGTTGGCCAGCGTCAGCATCTCGGCTTGCTCCGGCGTCGCCAGCAGGGTGACCGTCGCGGCCGGGATGGCTTGGCCTTTCGCATCCGGCTGCACCGCCGTGCCGGCCGAAAGAACCAACATGTTTTGCAGCGGCGTCACGGTAACGATCCCGCCGCCGGCGGGCGGATTGCCGGTGACCAGAATGTCCACGCGCATTCCGGGAAGAACGAATCCCGAAATGCCGCTGACGTCGTTGACTCGCACCGTCACGGCCCGCATTCCCACCGGAATGATCGGCGCCAGCCCGAGGCCGCCGCCGCGCGCCGCCAGGCGTCCCTCCAGAAGGGGTTCGTCCATCAGGATGTTGCTGATCACCGGGCGGTCGATCACTTCCTCCGCTTTGGCGAAGGCGCCCTTGGGAAAGGCCACCGCCGGAAGCTTGGCCAACTTGATGTCGGTCGGCTTCACCATCGTCCCTACCGACAACGGTTTGGCAGCCACCACCACATCGCGCAGCTCCTGAGGCGGCTCGGCCTTCTTGGAATTGCCGGCGCGCGCGGTCATCTGGTAAAAGACGCTCGAGATCACCAGCGCGAATAGCAGGCTCACTCCCAGCACGGTCAAAAATCTACGATCCATATCTCTCTCTCCCGCTCACTTCCCTGGAAGTTGAGCGCAATCGGTGTCCCAACTCACGACTTCGGGACCAGGCTCAGCCACACTCCGGCGGCAATCGCCGGAGCATAAGGAATCGCTTCCAAGCGTCTGCTCGGAGAGCTTTCCGGTGCGCTGCTGTCTTGTCCCGTTCGAGCCAAGTTTCTGTTCCGCCAAAATTCGCGACTATTGCTATAGGCGATTGCCAGCATCGCCATGATTCCTCCGCAGCCGGCCGTCCACAGGGCTGCTTCCAGCAATTGCCTGGTTCCCAGCAGAGCTCCAAAGCCGGCCATCAGCTTCACATCTCCTCCACCCATTCCACCGGCCACGTAGAACACCAGAAACACAGCCGCGCCGGCGGCGGTCCCGAGCAATGCCGCGCCCGCACCACGCCATCCGGCTGTGCGGCTCTGCAGGATCAATCCGGACCCGAACGCCAGGCAGGGAATCCAGTTGGAGATGCGCCGCTTCCACAAATCGTCCGCGATGGCCGCGATGCCCACCACGGCCGCAACCCAGGCCTGCGCCGTCACCGTGATTCCCCTTTTTCGAAATCGTTGGAAGCGCCCGACAGCACGCTTTCCCCCAGCGGCGGTTCGGTACCAGGGGCCTGTTCTTGCAGCCGTTCCGAGCGCAGCAGCAGCGGAGCGAGAAAGCCCGCCTGCAACGCAAACTCCGCCAGAGCCTTTCCAGAAGGCAAGCGCCAACAGCCGGCGTCCAGCCACTCCAGCGGCATGCGCGGCATACTTAGCTTGCCCGCAACACTACCGTTGCTGGAACCTTCAAGGTTCTGGTTGCTTCTCATGCCCGTCGGTCTCCCTGCCTTACTAGTTCGGCAAACTGGGAGGTTTTCATTAGCTCTCAGCGGCATTTTCTTTAGTACGGCTGCCGCGCGATGGGGTGAAGATATACCTAATTTGCTAAGCTTTGGCGACCTAAGCGCTCAAATAGCACCGCGTGGTGGTCATCCTGGACCACGCGCCAGGTCGGGTCCAGCTTCAGCATCGTCGTCAAAGGCAAATCCACCGGCAGCAACGCCACCTGAAACCGATAGCGCTCCAGGATGGCATGCCAGTCATACTCTCCCTGGAGTAGGTGGAGGTAGTCTTTCCCCAGGCCTTCACCGTAGAAATCGCTCCGCCCGTCCACAAAAACTTTCTGCTTCGGATACAGCGAGTAAATGATGTAGTCCCCCCATTGGTCGGTGGTCAGTAGACGGCCGGACTCGAGCAGCCTGGAGTTCTGGTGGACCACGGCCACCGGGAAAGCCTCGCCGGGGAAGTCACGCGGCCACTTGAGTGGAGCATCCAACGCCGCCAGAGCCAGAATCACCGCCGCCGGCCAGATGGTGTTGCGTCGAAAGGCTGGCTTCAAATCCTCGCCGAGCTGATGAAGAATTCGGGGCGCCGAGCTCTTCTTCAATCTCTCTGCCCAGCCCTTCCAGCCCGCGCTCAGCTCCCTGGCCAGCAGCGGCGCCGCTACCGCCGAGAGCAAGGGCGCGTGCCGGACACTGATCAGCGAGGCGTGCGCCAGAAACAGCACGCACAGCGCCTCGCTCACGCGCTGTTTTCTCAGCAACAGTCCGGTCATGACCAGACCGGCCAGCAGCAGTGCCTCAAACTGAAGCTGTCCTTCCGAGCGAAACGTGGGTGCTTGAAATTCCTGGACCAGGTTCTTGATCCAGTCCGAACGAAGGTATGCGGCGATGTGAGTGTGCAACGCGGTCCCATACGGGTTGATCAGCGATGCCGCCGAGCAGCACGCCAGCAGCGCTGCATAGCGGCGAACCGCCGGCCAGCGGGGAAGCCCGAGCCAGGCCTCGATGGCATGGCCCAGAACAATCAGCGCCAGGCACGCCAGGAAAATCACGAACCCGCCATGCAGATTGGTCCACAGCGCCGTGACGGGAACCAGCAGCCATAGCCAGCCGGTGTTCTTCCGGAAATCCGCCTCCACCAGCCAGAGGCAGGCGGGCAACAGCAGCAGAGTAAACAAATGTGGGCGCGCGAGAAAGTGCATGGACGAGGCCCCCACCGCGAGCAAGATGGTCATGGCCGCTACCAGCGCGTTGGCTCCCAGCCACAGCGTGAAGCGCAGCAACACGGTGGCGTAAATCGCGATCAGCGCGGCTGCAAACAGCACGATGGCCTTCAAACCGCCCAGCCTGAAGAGCCCCGCAAAAACCACGTCCGTGAGCCATTCCCAGGCAAACCAGGGCGCGCCGGCTTTGGAGAAGGAAAACAGATCCTGCCTGGGCACGCTGTGGTGGGCCAGGATGTATTGACCGGTACGAATGTGCCAGCCCGTGTCACCGTCGCCCAACAGCGTTTTCCACCCGTTCGCGCCGCAGATGAAGAGCCAGGCCAAGAGGGCGACGAAAAAGCAGTCTGCAAAGGAAGGCGTGAGCGCCCGCGCCCAGCGGCTCGACCCCGGCCGGGTTACTCCGGTCGTTTCGGTCGGCGCCGGCGGACGCCAAAGGGACTGAGTGGAAGTGGCCAAGGATCTTGCCTGCGCTGAGCGCCTGGTGCGCCCCTCCAGGTTGATCGGCTTGCGCCCCGGAAGCCTTTAATGGGCCACCGGCTCTGGCTGCGGCTGTTCGGCGCCGATCAGTTCCCGCCCGTGGACCGCCAGCGCCAGCCGGTCCTTGAGCCCGGTCTTCTCGAAGATATGCATCAGATGAACTTTCACGGTTCCGGCTGTGATGTGCAGATGCTCTGCAATCTGCTTGTTCCGCAAGCCGCGGCAGATCAGGGCCACGATCTGCTTCTCGCGTGGCGTCAGGCGCGAGGCTTCGCGAGCGCGCAGAAATTCGGATCCCGGCTGCGGCTCGTCCATCCAGATCTTTCCCTTGCCCACTTCCCTCAGGCATTCAATCAGCTTGCGCACCGGCAGGGTCTTCTTGAGAATGCCGCGAACGCCGGCTTGCAAGGCGCGGAAAGCCTCCGTTTCGGGCAGGTCCACCACCCACAGGACCGCATGGCTCTTGGCCGAGGACGTTCTCAGTCCGCTGACCAAGCGCAGCGCCGGGGCCAAGCCGCCGGACAGGTCGATCAGCGCGATGTCGGGCCGAACGCGGCCGAGCGTCTCCGCCGCCTCGGTGGCTTTGGAAACCGAGCCGACGAATTCCAGGTCGTCACACTCCGACAGAACCTTCTGCAGTCCTTCCAGCGTGACAGGCTGTGATTCGCAAGCGAATACAGATATGCGCGGCATCGCAAGACCGTACATTCCTGTTCATCGGCCGGGGCGGAATGGCAAGATAGGTACTAAGGCAATTACAAATGAGGCGGTTGGCGCGCCTTAGCGGTCTGGTACTGAGCTGGCGCGCGCTCTAGCTGCGGCCGCTTTGTTCTCCTGTTCCGGACACTTAATTCTGGACGGACTCGCTTGACCTGCTTGCTACAATAAGGAGGAATGCATGGCGATTTTCCCGCCAACTTCCTGGTCGGAGCTGCCGCGGCTCACTCCCTTCGCCGTCGTTGACATTCTCGTCGTCGCCGTCCTCATCTATCAATTCTTTCTGATCATCCGTGGCCGGCGCGCCGTTCACATCATCTTCGGCCTGGGCATTCTTGGAGCCATTTACGGCCTTTCCATCGTTGCGAGACTGGAGCTGTTACACACCATCCTGGCGACGCTCGCGCCTTACACCGCCATCGCCCTGATTGTGATGTTTCAGGCCGAGCTGCGGCGCCTGCTGGCCCGGCTGGGCCGCCGGCCCTTTCTGGGAGTCAGTCAAATCGAGCGGCGCGAGGTCATGCAGGAAATCGTGCTGGCGGTCGCCCACCTGTCGCAGCACAAGATCGGCGCGCTCATCGTGGTGGAGCGCAAGCTGGGGCTGAAGACTTTCGCCGAAAGCGGCGTGAATCTGGACGCGGCCATCTCGCGCGACCTGCTGTGCGCCATCTTCCATCCCGGCGGCGCGTTGCACGACGGCGCCGTGATCATTCAAGGCGACCACGTCGGCGCGGCCGCCTGCTTCCTCCCGCTCAGCACCAATCCGCTGCTCATGACCGAGCTGGGGACGCGGCATCGCGCCGCGCTCGGAATCACCGAAGAGGCCGACTGCCTGGCGGTGGTGGTCTCCGAAGAGACTGGCCGCATTTCAATCGCGGCCTTTGGCGAGATCGAGCTGGATGTGCCGCTGGAGCGCGTCGAGCATTTTCTCGCCGACCGGCTGCAGCGGCGCGACATGCGGCCATCGCCCTCCATGACGCATCGTTCGGCAGCCGCCCATGAATCGAGTTTCGACCGTCCATGAGGCAACTGTTCACACGCAACATCGGATGGAAGCTGCTCTCGCTCGTGATGGCGATCGCGCTCTGGATCGCCGTGGCGCGTGAGCCCGAGCTGGCCACGTCTCTCTCGGTGCCGGTCGAGTTCAAGAACATGCCCGACGACCTGGACTTCAATTCCAGCGTGCCGGACCGGGTGCAACTGGAGATCCGGGGCTCCTCCGGCCGGCTCTCGCGCAACAACCTGGCGGATCTGGCCGTGATCCTGGATCTCTCCGACGCGCGTGCCGGCGAGCGCACCTATACCATCCGCAACACCAGTCTCAATTTGCCGTCGGGTGTTTCTTTCTATCGCGCGACGCCTTCGCAGATTACGCTCCGGTTCGACCGCTTGCTGGCTCGCGATGTTCCAGTGCAGCCGCTCTTCGTCAAGACCCCCGAGGGTTACCGCGTGCAGGGCGATAGCACCGAGCCTGCCAAGGTGCGCATTCGAGGGCCGGAGGAGCGGGTGAAGGCCGTGGATCACGTGATGACCGATCCGGTGGATCTCACTGGCGTGGTGAGCGAAAAAGAATTTCACATGCACGTCAATGTCGGCGACCCGCAAGTGCGCCTCGAGTCTCCAACTGTCATCACCGTTCGCGTCACACTGGAGCGCATCGGATCGAAGGCAGTCCGATAGTGGCTCGGACTCTGTTCGGGACGGATGGCATTCGGGGCGAGGCAGGGGCCTACCCGCTGGACCACCAGACGGCCAACGCGGCAGGCGCTGCGCTGGGCGAATGGATCCTGGAATCGCACACCGAGCCACAGGTCGTGGTTGGCATGGATACCCGGGAGTCCGGGCCGTGGCTGGCCGCCGAAGTTGCCGGCGGCCTGGCGAGCCGGAACATTGCGGTGGACTTTGCGGGCGTCACCACCACGCCTGGCGTCGCTTACCTCGCCAAGACCGGGCCGTTCGCGGCAGGCGTCATGATTTCGGCTTCACACAATCCGTATCAGGACAATGGCATCAAACTGATCGGGCACACCGGGTACAAGCTGCCGGATGAGCAGGAAGAGCGGCTCGAAGCCACCATCTCCGCGTTACTCGCCGCGAATCGCCGGTCTTCCCCGGCGTCGCTCCAAGTCGATGCCGGCCTGGACCGAAGTTACCTCGAACATCTGGCGTCCACGCTGCCCGGCGGCTTGCGACGGCTGCGGATCGTGGCCGATTGCGCCAATGGATCGGCTTCCGCGCTGGCGCCGGAACTGTTCGAGCGGCTGGGAGCGCGGGTGCGCTCGATCCACTGTTCGCCGGATGGCCGGAACATCAACCTGAACTGCGGATCGCTGCATCTGGAGTCGCTGCGCGCGGCCGTGCTGCAGCAACCCGTGGACGCCGGGGTGGCTTTCGACGGCGATGCCGATCGCGCGCTGTTCGTCGCGCCGTCGGGAAAAATCATGGATGGCGACGCGGTGCTTCTCCTGGCCGCACGCTACCTGAAGGGGCAGGGAAGGCTTTCGCGGCCAGGTGCGCCACCGATGGTGGTGGCTACCGTCATGTCCAACCTCGGCCTGGAGCGCGCACTCGCCTCGCACGGCATCCAGATGATCCGCACACCGGTCGGCGACAAGTATGTGCTCGAGGAAATGATGCGGCGCCACGCACTGCTGGGCGGCGAGCAATCCGGTCACATCATCTTTCACGACTACGCCACTACGGGTGACGGCATGCTCACGGCCCTGCGGGTCTTCGAGGTCATGCTACAGACCGGAGAGAGTCTGGATGCGCTCACCCGCGAGCTTCAAGTCTACCCGCAGCGTTTGGTGAACGTGCGGGTGCGCGAACGCAAGCCGCTCGATCAGTTGCCTGGGGTGCTGGCCGAGATCCGCGCGGCGGAGTCGTCGTTCGGCGATTCCGGGCGCGTGCTGGTGCGCTTCTCGGGGACCGAGCCGCTGGCGCGCGTGATGGTGGAAGGGCCGGACCTGGAGCGAGTGGAAGCGTTCGCGCATCGAATTGCGGCGCAGATCCAGGCCGACTTGGGGGAATAGATTGATCACGCTGCATGACATCCGGCTCGCGCGCGAGCGCATCGCGGGCCGCGTCGCGAGGACGCCGCTGGTTTCGAGCGGGACGCTCAGCGCCCGGCTGGGCGCGCCGGTCTTTCTGAAACTCGAGCTGTTCCAGAAGACCGGGTCGTTCAAGGTGCGCGGCGCGTTCAATAAAGCGCTCAGCATCGCGCCGGAGCGACGCGGGCGAGGGCTGGCAGCGGTCAGCGGCGGCAATCACGCCCAGGCCGTAGCGTATGTCGCGCGCGAAATTGGACTGCCGTCGTTGATCCTCATGCCCGAGAAAACGCCGCGCAACTACATCGATGCCACTCGCGGTTATGGCGCCGAGGTGGTCCTGGTTCCGAGCGCGGCCATCGCTTTCGAGAAGATCGCCGGCTATGAAAAGGACGGCTGGACTTCTATTCATCCCTTCGACGATCCACTGGTTATGGCCGGGCAGGGAACGGTAGGCCTCGAAATCATGGAGGACTTGCCCCAGGTCACGGATGTGATCGTCAGCATCGGCGGAGGCGGTTTCATCGGAGGCGTCGCCACCGCCATCAAGTCCTTGAGACCCGAAGCCCGCATCTGGGGCGTGGAGACCGAAGGCGCCGACGCCATGTCCCAAGCGCTGGCCGCCGGCCACGTGATCCACCTCCCGGCCATTACTTCCATCGCGCGCACCTTGGGAGCGCCGGCCGTCTCTGAGCGCACCCTGGAGCTGACGCGGAAATATGTCGAGAGCGTGACGGTGGTGCCGGATCGCGAAGCGGTTCTCGCGCTCCGCTTCCTGCTGGAGCGCACCAAGGTCCTGACCGAGCCCGCCGCGTCCTGCACGCTGGCCGCTGCCGAGCGCTTGCGCCAGCAGTTCACACCCACATCCAAGGTGGTGCTGGTCCTATGCGGCGGGAACACGGCCGTCGACGATCTCTGCAGCTACCAGAAGTGACATTGGTAGCCGGATTGCCCACTATGCGTTGTTCAAAGATTTTCGAGCCCTTGGGATCCAGTTAATTCAGCCGTTTGGCGAGAGGAATAAGGAGGCGCCTCGCAAGCCCACCGTGAAGAAACTACCGCCCAAAATCCCCGCTTTGAAAACATTACCTCTCGCGCGACCTGTCTCAGGTCGCCCGCCTTCGGCCTCACTGTTCCTTACTTCGCCGACGGACGAATCGGTTCCCAGGGGCTCAAAGTTTGAAACCGTCTCTTGATAAGTTGTTTTCTTCCAACTAGTAAAGCCCTACAATTCAAAGCGGCGCCTTCAGTCCGCGAGAATGTATCCTTAGTTCCTAGGCGAAACATCCGGCTTCTGCTATGATTGCCCAAGGAGCGTTCCGATCGGTTTTGTTTGGATCGGCTTCCTATAATTGATCCGACAGTCAATTGTCTTGGGGTCCGACTCGGATTAAGCGTTGGTGAGCAAGCTCCGGTGGCTTCGGCTGCCATGGAGAAGCCTGAAGACGCTCGGGGGACTCCGCCCCTGTTGAGTTTTGGGGTCAAGGACGGGGCCGGTCCGCTGGTGTGGTTCGCTCCTTTTTCCCACCCACCAGCCGGCACGGATGAACATTCTTTTTATCGGTGACATATTCGCCTCCACCGGGCGAGGTCTGGTGGCCCGCTACCTCCAGGAAATCATTACGGCGGAAAAAATTTCGCTGGCCATCGCGAACGCGGAAAACTCCGCCGGCGGGTTTGGGATCACGCCGCTCATCGCAGAGGAACTTTTTTCGATGGGGCTGGACGTGCTGACGACGGGCAACCACGTTTGGGACAAGAAGGAGATTTTCGACTACCTGCCGCGCCAGCCGCGCCTGCTGCGTCCCGCCAACTACCCGAAGGAACTGCCTGGCCAGGGATTGTTGACGATGAAGGCCAGAAACGGCGTCGAGGTGGCCATTGTCGATCTGCAGGGCCGCGCGCACATGCCGGCGACGGACTGCCCGTTCCGCGCCGTCGATGAGCTTTTGAAATCCATCGATGCGTCCGTCAAGGTGCGGCTGGTGGACTTCCACGCCGAACTGACCAGCGAGAAAATGGCCATGGGCTGGTACTTGGATGGGCGTGTGTCGGCGATGCTGGGCACGCACACCCACATCCCAACGGCCGACGAGCGCATACTCCCGGGCGGCACAGCGTATCAAACCGACGTGGGAATGACCGGTCCGTACGATTCGGTGATCGGCTCCGACAAAGACCTGGCTCTGCGGCGGTTTATAACCGCCATGCCGATCCGGCTGGACAGCGCCAAGGGTGGCGGCGAGTTGCATGCCGCCATCGCAACCATCGATCCGCACACCGGACGGGCTGCGGCCATCCGCCGCTACGAACGTCGCGGCTGAGCGGCAACCTCAGCTTTCTGACGGCCGCCCTCGCATCGCTATCCACAAAACGGTCCGCGGCGGCGGAGTGCTAGACTGAAACCTCTACTCTATGTCTCTCGCGGCCGGCACTCGCCTGGGGTCTTATGAAATCCTCGCACCGCTGGGCGCGGGTGGAATGGGCGAGGTGTATCGCGCCCGCGACGCGCGCCTGAATCGCGACGTCGCTATCAAGACGCTGCCCCCGGCTTTTGCCGGCGACAGTAACCGCATGGCGCGCTTCCAGCGCGAGGCGCAAGCGCTGGCGGCGCTCAACCATCCCAACATTGCCTCCATCTACGGGTTGGAGGAATCGGGCGGCGTCCGGGCGCTGGTGATGGAGCTGGTGGAGGGGCCGACGCTGGCCGAACGCCTCGCCGGCGGTCCGATTGCGATCCCGGAAGCGCTCGCGATCGCGCGGCAAATCGCCGACGCTCTGGAAGCCGCGCACGACAAGGGCATCATCCACCGCGACCTCAAGCCCGCCAACATCAAGTTCACCGCGGACGGAAAACTGAAGGTGCTGGATTTCGGGCTGGCTAAAGCCTTCGACGCCGACGCCGCCTCGGGTAACCTCGCCAACTCGCCCACGCTCACGCTGGAGGCCACGCGCGCGGGTGTGATTCTCGGAACAGCCGCGTACATGAGTCCGGAGCAGGCGCGCGGGAAGGCAGTGGACAAGCGCGCCGACATCTGGGCCTTCGGCGTGGTGCTGCTCGAGATGCTTACGGGCAAGTCTGCGTTCGAGGGCGAGACAGTTTCCGACACGCTGGCTGCGGTCTTGCGCGCCGATGTCGACTGGAGCCAGTTGCCCGCCGATACGCCGCCCAAGGTGCGGCGGCTTCTGCAGCGCTGCCTGGAGCGCGACGTAAAGCGTCGATTGCGCGACATCGGCGACGCCTGGATCGAGATCGACGCACCCGAGGAACCCGTCGCGCCCGCTCCGCCTGTTTCCGAGCCGGTCGCGCGCGGGCGAATGTGGTGGCTTCCCTGGGCGGCCGCGGTGCTGATCGGCGGCGCGGGTCTGGGCTGGGGTTTGCTGCACCGCCCGCCACGCGAGCCGCGCACCGTCGTGCGCTGGAGCTATTCGCAAAAGGGTTTCTTCGGGGCCCCAGTCCTCTCCCGCGACGGCACTCGCCTGACTACCACGGATCAGGTCGATGGCAAGTACTCTTTGTCTCTGCGGATGATGGACCAGCTCGAAGGCAAGCCGATTCCCGGGACGGACGATTTTGTGCTCGGCGACTTTTCTCCCGACGGCCAGTGGATCGCCAGTTTTGCGCGGGCCGAAAGGAAGCTCAAGAAAATCCCCGCGACCGGAGGCACGCCCATCACGCTGGCCGACGCGGCTCCATTCGGCGCGACTTGGGGAGACGACGGATACATTGTATTCAGCGACGGAAAAGGTTTGATGCGCGTCTCGAGCTCCGGTGGAACTCCACAAAAGCTGACCACGCCCGACGCGAAGAAAGGAGAGTCGGCGCACCGCACACCCCACTTCCTGCCAGGCGCGCGAGCCGTCGTGTTCACCATCGCAGGCCTGCCTTCGGCTCAGATCGCCGTGCTGGACCTGAAGAAAGGCAGCTACCGGGTCGTAGTGCCGGACGGCCAGGACGGACGCTACGTTCCGACCGGCCACCTGGTCTACCTTCGTGGAGGAACGCTATTCGCCGCGCCGTTCGACGCTGCAAGTCTGACCGTAACCGGGCCGGAGGCGCCGGTAGTCGAGTCTGTGGCCACGACCGGTCCCGACAACGCCATTGCCGAATACTCGTTTTCGGATCGAGGGCTGCTGACCTACATCCAAGGCGTGGGCCAGGGGTCCGGCACCGTCCTCGAATGGTTGGACGCGCAGGGCCAGGTACAGGCGCTTTCCGACACCCAGTTGTGGGGCACGGGACGTCTGTCGCCGGACGGCCGCCGAATCGCGAACACCATCAACGCGGGGGCCGGCGCCGCGAGTGCCGGGGATATCTGGGTGTTTGAAGTGGAACGGCGCACCAGGCAGCGCCTCACTTTCGGAGGCCAGAACCAAAACCCGATCTGGACGCCGGACGGACGGCGCATCACCTTCGGCGCCACCGTCAGTGGTAAGTCGGGCCTCTACTCGGTCATGGCGGACGGCAGCGCCAAGGCGGAATTGCTGCTTGCCACGGACTCGCCGCCGACGCCGACATCCTGGTCGCCGGATGGCAAAACGCTGCTCTACGTGCAGTCCGCTGCCGGTAAGCCCTCGCGTCTCTGGGTCTTGCCGCTCTCTGGCGGCGCAGGAAAGCCGGCGCCGCTGCACGATACCGAAGCCAATGAAACCGATGGCCAGATTTCTCCGGATGGAAAATGGGTGGCGTACGTTTCCACCGAATCCGGCCAACAAGAGATTTATGTTCAACCCTTCCCCGGGCCGGGCGGCAAAGAGCGCATCTCCACGCAAGGCGGGAATTCGGTGCGATGGTCGCACAGCGGCCGGGAGTTGCTCTATCTGACCAGAAGCCCGGACCGTGCCGCGATGTCCGTGGATATTCAGACCGCGCCGGTGTTGCACGTGGGTCTGCCGCGGGAAATTTCCAAGCGGCCCTTCGGCACCACCTGGGACCCGGCGCCGGACGGGAAGCGATTCCTGATCGAAGAGCCGCCTGGTGCGCAGCAGTTCAGCCGCGTCATGGTGGGTGTCAGCGATTGGTTCGAGGAACTGCGAGCGCGCGTGCCGCTGAAACGCTGACGCCGGCTCCCGGCCTGCTACGGATCATCCCGCGCAACCAACCTCTCATGGGGCTGCTTACGCCCTTCATCCAACAAACGTCGCTTCTTTCTGGATTCGCCGGTAGATTCGAGTCAGAGGCACTCGAATGGAACCACTTGTCCGACTCCGAGACGTGGGCCGGCGCTACGCCATGGACCACACCGACGTTGTCGCGCTGGATGACATTTCGCTTGAAATCCAGCGCGGAGAATTTCTGGCCGTGGCCGGTCCGAGCGGCAGCGGCAAATCCACGCTGCTGCATCTGATCGGCTGCGTGGACCGGCCCACCAGCGGCAGCATCCACATACAAGGCGCGGATATCACGAAGCTGGACGCCGCTGCGCTGGCCGGGCTGCGGCGCTCGAAAATCGGCTTCGTATTTCAGACCTTCAACCTGATTCCCGTCTTGACCGCTTTTGAGAACGTCGAGTTTCCGCTGTTGCTTCAAAAGGAGACCGCCGCCGAACGCCGCCGGCGCGTGCTGGAGGCGCTGGAAAGCGTGGGGCTGTCGAATCGCGCCTATCACCGGCCCGATCTGCTTTCGGGCGGCGAACGCCAGCGGGTGGCGGTGGCGCGGGCGATCGTGCACCGGCCGGCGCTGGTGCTGGCCGATGAGGCCACGGCCAACCTCGACACGCACAATGCCACGCAGTTGATCGAACTGATGCGGCAATTGAATCGCGACCTGGGAGTGACGTTCCTGTTCTCCACGCACGACCAGCGTCTGCTGGACCGCGCGGATCGCGTGGTCTGGCTCTGCGATGGCCGGCTCTCCGGCGCCCCCTATCTCGCTGGTGAGCTGGGCCTCCCTGTGGCGGCGGGTAAAGCCATCGCCGCGCACTCGCCCGGGTTTCGTTCCTCTGCTTCGTGAAGGAGGCCATGCATGACTAAATTTCTGCTGCTTGCATTTCGCAATGTGTTCCGCAACCGGCGCCGCACTTTGATGACTCTGATCGTGGTGGCGGGTGGAGTCGCGGCGCTGTTGCTCTCCGGCGGTTTCTTTGCGTTTCTGTTTCGAAATCTGCGCGAGAACACCATTCGCAACGGCCTGGGTCATCTGCAGATCTACAACGCGTCCTATTTCGCGCGCGACGAAAAGCACGTCCTGGACAACGGCCTGGACGACGTGCGCCGGCTTCAATCTTCGGTGCAAGGCGCCGCGCATGTCCGCGGTACGGCGGCGCGCGTGGAGTTCAACGGCCTGGTCTCGAACGGCGACAAATCGAGTCCGTTTCTTGCGACCGCAGTCGATCCCGAGGCCGAGCAGCGCATGGGCTTCGAGCTTCGAATCACGGCCGGGCGCGACCTCAAATCCGAGCCGCCCGGCGCCTCGACCAATCAGGCCCTCATCGCGCAAGGCCTGGCGCACACCATGCACGTCGGGCCCGGCGACGGGCTGACACTGCTGGCCGTCACCGCGGATGGCGCCTTGAACGGCATCGATGTCAACATCGTGGGACTGTACACTACCGGCATCGAGGAACAGGATCAGCGGCAGCTTCGCCTGACGCTTCAGGACGCACAACGCCTGCTGCAAAGCAACCGCGTTACCAAGCTGGTGGTCGGCCTTGACGCCACCGACCACACCGACGCGGTCTATTCCGCGCTGCTCGACAAATTCAAATCCGAGAAGCGCGATATCGCGATCCGCAAATGGATTGATCTGGCGACTTTCTACAACCAGGTCCACACGCTTTTCAGCGGCATCTTCGCTTTTACCGGTGTGCTGGTCTTCTTCATGGTGGTCATGTCCAGCGCCAACACGCTCATGATGGCGATGTTCGAGCGCATCCGGGAAATCGGAACCATGCTCGCGATGGGCACGCCGCGAGCCTGGATCACCGGACTGTTTGTCATGGAAGGCGTGGTGACCGGCGCATTGGGCGCGGGCCTGGGAGTGGTGCTGGGCGGAGTCGCGGGGGCGCTGTTCAATAGCGCGAATGTCAAGCTCCCGCCTCCTCCCACCAGCAACACGCCTCTGTTGTTTCACGTGCTGCAAGTGCCCGCGCTGACGGTGGGTGCGTCGCTGCTGGTGATCGCAACCCTGGCGCTGGCATCCATCACGCCGGCCATGCGCGCAGCGCGGCTGCGCATTGTCGAATCGCTGGCGCACATCTAAAGGAGGAACCATGAAACGCCTGTTGCTTGCACTCACAGCTCTGAGCGCGCTGGCCGCCGCGGCCTCGATTACGAATCCCCAGGCTCCCGACGCGGCCGCGTTGCTCAGGCAATCGGACGGCTACCGCAACGCCTGGCCCAGCTTCGTCGCCAAGATCAGAATCTCCAACTTCGAAACCGGCAAGGAGGACGAGGAGCACGCCTACCTGGTCTATTCCAAGGGCAGCGAGAAGGTCTACGTTGACTTCCAGAGCCCGCAGGAAAAAGGCCGGCACCTGCTCATGCTCGGCGACGATATGTGGATCTATCTGCCGGACACCAGCCGCGCCGTCCGCATCACGCCGCTCCAGCGCCTGACCGGCAACGCCTCCAATGGCGACGTTGCGCGCACCAACTACGCGGCCGACTACACCGCTACCTACCTGCGCCGCGAAAAGGTGGACGGCGTCGATTGTCACGTTTTGGAACTGGAAGCCAAGCGCAAGGGCGCAACGTACCACAAGATCGATTACTGGATCCGGACCGACACCGCACGGCCAGTGAAGGCCGACCTGTTCGTGATCTCGGGCAAGATGATCAAATCCACTACCTTCGACCAATACCAGGAAGTGGACGGCCGCACCGTGATCAAGCAGATGACCATCGTCGACGACCTCCGGAAAAATTCGCGCAGCGTGATCGACTACCTGCAGTTCGCGCCCCGCGATCTGCCGGACAAAATGTTTCACCAGAGCCGCGCTGGCGATCTCTAGGGCAGGCTCAAAATGGCTGGCAACCGGCGATGGCTCGTCTTATGGTTCGGCTTGATCTGCGTCTCGGTGAGCGCCGCGGCGCAACCAGACGACAACGCGCCGATTCCCGGCGAATTGCCCTCTACCCAAACCTCCGACGAGACACGCTTCTCGCTCGCGCTGACAAACGAGACTTCGCTCGTAAGCGGCGCGCAGGTTCCTCTTCCGGCCGCGTCCAACATCGCGCTGCTGCAGCCGTCTTTTTCCTACAAGCACGGCCAGCGCTGGCGCTTCTCCAGCACCGTGATCGGCGAAGTGTCCGACAATCAGCAAGCAGACTCCCGGCTGATGGTGCGAGAAGCCTACGCCGGATTGTCGACCGGCGATTTCGACTGGACGGCGGGCAAGCGCATCCTCCGGTGGGGCACCGGTTATGCCTTCTCGCCGACGGGAGTGCTGGATCCGCCTCGCATCCCTACCGATCCCACCGATCACTTGAGCCTGAACGAAGGCCGCGAACTGGCTTCCCTCGACTGGACGAGAGGATCCAGCGCCGTCACGGCGGTCTGGGCCAGCGCGGGCCTGCTCGACAAGCACGCACCCGGTCTCTATGACACCTTGGCGCTGCGCTACAACGTGCTCTACAAGGGGCTCGACACCGCCGTAATCTTCGATCGAGATCCCGTCCGGCCGGACCTGTGGGGCGTGAATTTCACGCGCGTCTTCGGCGACGGGCTGGAGGTCCACGGTGAGTTCGCCCGCCGCCGAACCGGCGCCGCTCTCGTGGGCATCAACTACACGCATTCATCGGGATGGGGTGCGATCGCTGAGTATTACACCGCCGGCGCCGGTCCGGACTGGGTTCCGGCGGGACAAGATCCGGCCCTCGCGCCCGCCGTGCGCCGCCATTACTATTTCGCACGCATCGCAAAATCGCGGCTGCGCGAATTGCCCGGCTGGAAGGAGTGGGATGTGTTCGCATCCGTGGTCGGCAGCTTCAGCGATCAAAGCTGGGCGGTGGTGGCCGAAGTGGATCGCCGCATCAATCACCACGTTACGGCCTACGGGCGCGCCTTGATGCCCGGCGGCTCGCCGCGCTCGCTGTTCGGCGCGATTCCCTTCGACGTTTTCACTTCGTTAGGACTCAAATTTCAATTGTGAATTCCAAAGCTTTCATCGCGCGCAAAGAAGTGCGTGATGCGATCCACGCTCAAGAACTGGGTGCGCTCCCCGAGTTGTACGGGAATCCGGTCCGAGAACCTGCATCAAGAATGCCAGTTGCTTCATTCTGGTATGTCTCCTTTGGAACTCGAGCAACGGCTGGATCCGGCGAAATTTGTGCGAATCCACCGCGCCACGCTCTTGAATCTGGACTGGCTGCACGAGCTGACGCCCTGGTTTGCGCGCAGCCTGGCGGTGCGGTTGAAAGATGAAAAACGCACCGAACTGACCGTGGCGCGGGAGCGTGTTCGCGCGCTCAAGGAGCGCCTCAACCTATGAATGCGCCGGCTGATCCTGAAACTCCAGGCGCGCGTTATTCGTCCCGGTTTTCCGCGCGATGCGCAGTTGAAATGTAGCGCGGTCGTGCACCAGCAGATTGGCGCTGCGCATCACCGCGGCGGCCGAGTCCTGCCATCCGGCTTCGAGAAAAGGCAGCATCGCGCTGTCGACGATCAGAACGTCCGCGTCCCGGCACCCAGCCGCCAGTGCGGAGGGATGCCCTTCGAAGATCCAAACCGCGTGGCCGATGTAGGAGAGGCCCATCAGCAGTCCCAGGAACGGAATGGATTTGTTTACCTCAACGAGGCCGGGCGTGGCGCTGTCGCCGCTGAATTCGGTGTAGCCGATCACCGCAACCTGGCGCTGCACATCCGCCGGGATCAGTTGTTCCAGTCCTGCGGCGATCTTCTTTAACTGCGGCGTCTCGGCGACCGGCGGCAGCACCAGATACGTGCGGTCCGGCCGAACAATCACCAGCCCTCTCGGTTGCTTCTCACCGGCTGCGATTCTTCGGACTTTCGCGAAAACCTCTTCGACGTTAACGGTGGCGGCGACATCCGGCATCCGAAGCCCGGTGTGGCGCGGGTGGGAGCCGCCCTTCGCGTCGACGTAGTCGGAGAAGTCCGGTTTGCTCGAAATGCTGATGGGCAGCTTGTGCTTGACCACGAGCTGGATCACTTCCATGGCGCGTGCTGGCGCGTCCTTGCCCGGCGCTTCGCGGTAATACCAGACCGTGCGCTTCTCCCCCTTAGCGGCTTCCAGGGCCTGGTCGAGCTGCTGCAAGTCGACCGGCCGGCCGTCCAGCAGGATTTCGCCCGAAGCCAGAACGCTGACCCGAAGTGGCATATTTCTGTATCGTCCGTAGTGTCCCACAACCTTAGTTGTCGAGGACGCGCACGCACCAGCGTGCGCCCGTCTGCGTGCGCCACGAATCGGATCCACCGTTACGGACCGATTACGGTCCGGATGCTACGATAAGGTCTTTCAACCGGGTTGAAATCGTGACCGTGCGGATGACCAAACCGTGGACGCCGCTGACGCCGCAAGACGTCGCAAAGCTCGGTGGGCACATGGGCGTCTACGAAATTCAAGATCTGGGTGGAAGCGTGGTGTTCATCGGCTACGCCGGCGGCAAATCGCTCTTCGGACTTCGGGGCGAACTCGAACGCGAACTCGGCCAGCGCGGCGGCGGCCATCGCTTTCGATGCGAGGTGAACGCGCAGTACATGACGCGGTACAAGGAACTGCTGATGGTTCACAGGGCGGACCGGGGCGAACTGCCGCGCGACAATCGCGCTGCGGCGCCACACCTGGGCCGTCTGCATCCCGAGTAGCGCCGGCCGGAAACACTATGGATTTTGAACTGAGCGACGAGCAACGTCTGCTGGTCCAGACCGCGCGGCGGTTCGTCGCCGAGCAGATCCTGCCGCTCGAAACCAGCCTCGATCCCGATGCCGATTCGCTGGACGCCGACGATCATGCGCGGCTCACGGCGCTGGTCAGGGAAATGGGTCTGTACGGGCTGGGCATTCCCGCGGAGTACGGCGGGCCATCCGTCGATCTGGTCACGCACGCGCTCCTGGCCATGGAATTGTCCCAGCACCGCGCCGGATTATACGCGCCCTGTTATGGCGTGTTCGGCGGCACGGGCCTGGCACAGCTTTACGAAGCCACGGAAGACCAGAAGCAGCGCTATCTCTATCCGACGCTGCGCGGCCAGAAGACCGCATTTTTCGGACTCACCGAGCCGTCCGGCGGCAGCGACCCGGCGCGCGCCATCCGCACCACCGCTGCCCGCGATGGCGATGATTGGGTGATCAACGGCGGCAAGCTTTTCATCAGCGGCGCCGACCAGGCCGACTATGGCCTGGTGTTCGCGCGCACCGATGCGAGTCAGGGCCGGCAGGGCATCACCTGTTTCATTGTCGACACCGACGCGCCCGGCTTCTACGTGCGCCGCGTGGTCCACACGCTGCGCTCGGCTCATTACGCCACTGAGCTGCAGTTCGAGAACCTGCGCGTGCCACATCGCAACGTGCTGGGCGAGGTCAACAAGGGCTTCTCGATCGCCGCGGACCGCGTCAGCCGCGCCAGAATTCCCTATGCGGCCGCCTGCCTCGGGCCTGCCATCAAGGCCCAGCAGATGTGCATCGAGTACGCCAAGGTCCGCAAAACTTTCGGCGACGTGTTGGCCAGCCGCCAGGCGATTCAGTGGATGATCGTGGACAACGAAATCGACATACGCACCGCGCGATACCTGGTGCTCGAAGCGGCGTTTAAGTCGGATCGTGGCCTGCCGTTCGCGGCCGAAGCTGCGATGGCGAAGCTGGTGGCCAGCGAAGCCGCCGGCCGGGTGGTGGACCGCGCCATCCAGATCCACGGCGGCAATGGCGTCAGCAAAGACCTGCCGCTCGAGCGCTGGTATCGGGAGTTGCGCATCCGGCGGATCGGCGAGGGCGCCAGCGAAATCCAGCGCCTGATCATCGCGCGCAACGTGATTGGCGGAGCGTTTCATTGAATCATGTGGATCATGTGACGGAGTCGCTTCGCATCTTCGACGTTCTGATCGCGGGCGGGGGAAACGCCGCGCTGTGCGCCGCCTTGAGCGCAGCGGAACTCGGCGCGGCGGTGGCGATTGTCGAGTGCGCTCCGAAGGAGTTTCGCGGTGGCAACAGCCGGCACACGCGGAATCTGCGCTGCCTGTCGGATCGCTACCAGGAGCCGGAGTACTTCGAGGATCTGTGCCGCGTGACAGGCGGCGAAACGGATGAGGAGCTGGCGCGCCTGGTGATTCGCGGATCGCGGTCCGGCGCCGATTGGATGCGCGCTCAGGGCGTGCGCTTTCAGCCGACACTCAGCGGCACGCTGCACCTGGATCGGACCAACGCGTTCTTCCTCGGAGGCGGGAAAGCTGTGTTGAATGCTTACTACGCCGAGGCTCAGCGGCGGGGCGTTCACATTTTCTACAACGCGGAAGTTGTGGACTTGAATATTGTGGACGGGCACTTCGAGAGCGCGCGGGTCATGCTGGACGGCCAGCCCGTCGTGATCCGCGCGAAAGCGTTCGTGGCGGCCGCGGGAGGATTCGAGTCGAATCTCGAATGGCTGAAAGAGATTTGGGGCGAAGCGGCGGACAGCTTTCTGATCCGCGGTACGCCCTATAATCGCGGCGCAGTGCTCAAGCTGTTGCTCGACCGGGGCGCGCTGCCAGTCGGCGACCCGGCACAATGCCACGCCGTCGCGATCGACGCGCGCGCGCCCAAGTTCGACAGCGGCATCGTGACGCGGCTGGACTGCCTGCCGCTGGGCATCGCCGTGAATCAGCGCGCCGAGCGCTTCTATGACGAGGGCGAGGATCTCTGGCCCAAGCGCTACGCCATCTGGGGCCGGCTGGTGGCGCAACAGCCTGGCCAGATCGCATATTCGATCATCGACTCGAAGGCATCGGGAAAATTTGTGCCGTCGGTATTTCCGCCGGTGCAGGGGGGCACGATTCGCGAGCTGGCGGAGAAGCTGGGTCTCGCAGCCGATGCCCTGGAGGCAACCGTGCAAGGCTTCAACCAAGCTGTGAGGCCCGGCGCGTTCGATCACACTGCGCTCGACGATTGCCGCACGCACGGCCTCGCACCGGACAAGACGCACTGGGCGCGCCCGCTCGACACTCCGCCATTCCTCGGCTATCCGCTGCGTCCCGGAATCACGTTCACCTATCTGGGCGTGAAAGTGAATCGCGACGCGCAAGTGTTGATGAGCGATGGCCGGCCGGCTCGCAACATCCTCGCCGCTGGAGAAATCATGGCAGGAAATATTTTGGGAAAAGGCTATCTGGCGGGCATCGGCATGGCCATCGGAACGGTCTTCGGACGAATTGCCGGACCGGAGGCGGCTCATCTTGCCAAGTAGAGCGGTCAAAGACCCGACGCAGGAAGGCGAGCGCATCCTCACCATCTGCAATGCCTGCCGCTATTGTGAGGGTTACTGCGCCGTGTTTCCGGCGTTGGAGCGGCGCGTGAGCTTCACGCCGGCGGATTTGAATTATCTCGCCAATCTCTGTCACAACTGCGGCGAGTGTTATTACGCCTGCCAGTACGCGCCGCCGCATGAGTTTTCCGTCAACGTCCCGAAGACTCTGGCCCGAATCCGAGCGCGCTCCTATCAGCGGTATGCGTGGCCGTTCGCGGCCGCTTTTGGACGCAATGAGATCGCATTGCTCGCTCTAGCTTTCGGGATGGCTGTTTGGTTCTTCGGCGGAAGCAGAGCCGTTGGTGCTGATTTCTATGCCGTCATTTCGCATCGGAGCATGGTCGCCGTATTTGGCGCGGCGGCCATTTTTGTTCTGGTCGCCTGGATCGCCGGAGTCCGACGGTTCTGGCGCGAATCCGGCGAGCGTCTGGCAGATCTCGCAAGTCTCCCGGCGCTTAAGAGTGCCTTCGCCGACGCGCTCACGCTGAAGTATCTCGGAGGCGACGGCTATGGCTGCACGTACCCGGACGAGCGCAGATCGCGGGCGCGCTGGTGGTTTCACCATTTCACCTTCTACGGATTTCTGCTCTGCTTCGCGGCTACAACCGTGGCGGCGATTTACCACTACGCGTTTGGCTGGCGAGCGCCGTACAGTTATTTCAGCGCGCCGGTCGTGCTTGGAACGCTGGGGGGTATCGGCCTCCTGGCCGGGCCTGCGGGGTTGTGGTGGTTGAAGCAGGGTCGCGACGCCGCAACTCAAGACGCCTCTCAAGATGGAATGGACCGCGTCTTCCTCGCTCTCCTGTTTTCCGCCAGCGCCACTGGATTGCTCCTGCTCGCGCTGCGCGAGACACGCGCGATGCCGGCGTTGCTCGCGATCCATCTGGCAGTGATTCTGGGATTGTTCGTCACGCTGCCCTACGGAAAATTCGTGCATGCGATCTACCGGCTGGCCGCGCTCGCGCGGTTCGCGCTGGAGCGTTCTCGCGAAAGGACGGCCGCACCTGAGAACTGAATCCAAGTTTTGGCCGGTGCTGCGCGTGGCCGCGGGCAATTTCCTGGAAGCCTACGATTTTCAGGTCTTCGGTTACTACGCCGCCGCCATCGGGCAGACATTTTTTCCCAGCGGCAATGCGTACGCGTCGCTGATGTTGTCGCTGACGACCTTCGGCGCCGGCTTTCTGATGCGGCCCCTCGGGGCCATCCTGCTGGGTGCGTACATCGATCAGCATGGCCGGCGGTCGGGTCTGTTGCTGACGCTGAGCCTGATGGCGATCGGGACTTTTTCGATCGCCTGCACGCCCGGATATGCGGCCATCGGATTGGTGGCGCCCCTGCTGGTGCTGGGGGGCCGCTTGCTGCAAGGGCTCTCGGCCGGAGTTGAACTGGGCGGCGTTTCCGTTTACCTGGCGGAAATCGCGACGCCTGCCCGCCGGGGATTTTTCGTGAGCTGGCAATCCGCCACGCAGCAGGTGGCCGTGGTGTTCGCGGCTTTGCTCGGTCTGATCCTCACTGCCAGCGTTTCGCGCGACGACATGACTCGCTGGGGCTGGCGGATTCCGCTGCTGGTGGGCTGCATCCTGATTCCGTTCCTGCTTGGGCTCCGGCGCTCGCTCGAAGAGACCGACGCTTTTCTGGTGCGCAAGCATCGGCCCACCATGTCCGGCATTGTTCGAACGCTGGCATTGCATTGGCGCCTGGTGCTGCTGGCGATGATGATGGCCACCATGGTGACCGTGTGCTTCTACATGATCACAGCCTACACGCCGACGTTCGGCAGCTCGGTGCTGCATCTGACCAGCACGGCGAGCCTGGCGGTGACGCTGTGCGTGGGCCTGTCGAATTTCTTCTGGGTGCCGGTGATGGGCGCGCTCTCCGACAAAATCGGACGGCGGCCCTTGCTGTTGGCGTGCACCATACTCACACTGCTGACCGCGTATCCGTCGCTGCTGTGGCTGGTCAGCGCGCCTTCGTTTTCGAGATTGCTGGCCGTGGAGCTGTGGCTCTCGCTGATGTTCGGCGGCTACAGCGGCGGCCTGGTGGTCTACATGACCGAGATCATGCCGCTGGAGATTCGCACGGCAGCTTTTTCGCTGGCGTTCACGCTTGCGACCGCGATCTTCGGCGGATTCACGCCGGCCGCTTGCACCTACCTGATTCACATCACCGGCAACCGCGCGATGCCGGGCGCATGGCTGTCGGCCGCGGCGGCCAGCGGCTTGATCGCCGTGCTGGCACTAAAGGGCGCGAAAACCGAATTGCGCCAGGCCGCGGCGGTTTGATCACGGCCGGTATCTCGCCGGCAGCGCCCAGCGTGAGAACCGGCGACGGCCCCGCGTGGTGGGGCAGAAGATCCCAATCGGCGCTGTCCATCGCCTGCCAGATGCCGTTCAGGCCGGGCTGGCCGCCGGATGTTCGGGGACCGTTGTAACCGGACGCGCGGGCGGTTTGGCCGCGCCCCTGTCGGGCGGCCGGCCGTGCCGCCTGCCTTATCGCGGCGGCAGCCCAGACCCGCCGCCGGATGGCCAACCGTCAGCGCGCCGCCAGCGGGTGTTTGGGCTGGTACAACCCGAGCCGGCCGCCGCCTGGCAATCTGAAGTGTGTCAGCAGCCCCCAGTTGACGGTTGTGACCGGATCGCAGTGAACGTTGTGCTCTTTCAGCGCCCGCATGCTGGCGGCCACGTCCTCGCACATCAGATAGATTTCCTGCTTGTCGTTTTCCGCCGCGGGATGGAAAGCGATTTCCGCGGGCGGCAGAGCGAAGATGAGCCATCCGTGACCCGCATCCACGGAGGACAAACGCAGAACGTCGCGGAAGAAAGCACGGTCCGCGTCCGCGTTCGTGGTGTAGATGATCATGTGAGCGCCGGATATCATCAGTTGCTTCCTCAGAAAGCTACTTTGCCGGAACGCGATTTCCAGCGATCCAGACGGAATCGAGCTTGCGCGTGTTGCGGATATCGTCCAAGGGATTGGCGTCCAGCACCAGGAAGTCGGCCCAGCGCCCCGGTTCGAGCGTGCCGTTCTGATCGGCAGTGCGCAGGAAGCGAGCCGCGTTGCTGGTGGCGGCCAGGAGCGCCTGCATGGGAGTCAGGCCGGCCTGCGTCATGTACTCCAGCTCGAGATGTTCGAAGTAACCCTGGAAGCGGCCCGGGGGACCGCTGTCGGTGCCCATCACGACCGGCACGCCGGCGTCGGCGACCTTCTTCATGTTGCGCATCGCGATGGGGAGGTGTTCCTTGTACCATTGGCCGCCGCGATCGCTGCGCATCCGGTCCAGGAAAGCCGCCTCTTGCACTCTGGCCAGATCGCGCGGATCGGCAAACTTGAGCAAGAAAGGATCGTTGAGAAAGGCCGGTTTTTCCGGATAAACAAAGCTAGAGACTTCGCGGAGGAAAGTGGTGCAGTAGGACGCATTGTTTTTCTTGAGCAGCGCGATGGTCTCGTCGTCGATATCGGCGTCGCGCACGCTGTGGGCTATCAGATCGGCGCCGAGGCGCAACACGGCTTTGGCGTCGCTGAGGTAGACGATGTGCACGGCCACGCGCATGCCTTTCCTGCGCGCTTCGTCGAAGATGACGCTGTAGACTTCCGGCGGCATCTTGCGGCCCGCGCCGAGATTGTCGTCCAGCCGGAACTTGACGATGTCGGTTTTCGCAGCCGCCAGCTCGTCGACGGCCTGGCGAGCTTCTTCGGGTGTTCTTGCGGCCACCACCGGCCCCGCGATCATCAGGCGAGCGTGGTTCAAGGCGGGCGTTTGCTGCTCGGCGCGGACCTGGTCGCGGATCTCGATCTCCTGGTTGCCTCCCAGGCTGAGCACAGCCGTCACGCCGTAGCGCGCGAAAAGGCCGAGCTGGCTGGCGTCGGTGACGTGGCTGTGGACGCTGATCAATCCTGGAATGATGGTTTTTCCGGAGACATCGATGCGTTGCGCGCCGGCCGGCACTTTGACCGACGTTCCCACCGCTTCAATACGCCCGTTGCGAACGACCAGCGTCGCCTTCCCGACGGCCGGTTTGCCGGTGCCGTCGATGATGCGGGCGCCGGTGAACGCTTTGACGCTGTGCGAGCTATCGTCGGTCGCCGCGATGATCGGCGAAACGGCCAGCAGCAGGATTTCGAGCGCCGGCCAGCAGAGCGGGTTTGGTTTCATGGAAAGTTCCTCCGTCCGGCGAGAAGCCGCTGGTTCGAAAACATCCCAATTCTAAGCCGCGGGAGGTCATCGCGCAACCGCGATTGCAGGATTGCCTGGCGAGGCCCCGCGATCGGCGTCAAACAGGGTCTTCGACAGGCGAGTGCAGGGGGGCGACCACTGTGCAGACTGTACTCATTTTTTCAAACGCCGGGCGGTAGTGCGTCAGCTGGAGCGATTAAGGCGAGGATCGAGAAGGTGACGCAAGAGGGGGTCGTTTGTGCGCGGTCATTCGATTTTTTTCAGGATTATTCACTTGACGAAGTACGCCAAGGCGCTATATGCTAGTGACACCGAAGCCTAGCATCAAACCAGAACCACCAAGTGGGCTTCGGCGGAGCGTCAAGAAAATGACGATTGCGTTGGGGGTTCTAAGCCAATCAGGAATCGTGATCGCTGCCGATTCGCAGGAAGGAACTGGGCGATCTGGTGACATGAAATTGAGCACAACGAAAATAAGCCTAGCGAGCAGTGTCCATTGGGAAGGACAATCGCTTGTTTCAAGAATGATCGCGATTACGGGGGCTGGTGAGGCTGGCTACTTAGACGCGATCAAACAAAACTTGGTCGATGCTTTCAATGGTTCACCAAATAGTTCAATCGCAGAGTGTCAACAGATTCTGAAGCAGACCATAGCCGCTTTTTACCAGGATCATATCATGCCTTTCAAACCCTCCGATTGGGGAAACTTGGAACCAGATCTCATAATCGGAGTGTGTATCAATAACGAACGTCGCTTGTGGATAAGTGATCGGACTACCTTGACACGTTCCGACTCTGTTGTAGCTGTGGGGGCCGGTGATTCTTGGGCGAGGCAAGCTATCAAAGGATTTGCCTCCCCTTTAGCTGATGAACG
>DASQHQ010000206.1:0-3631 GCA_035632015.1 Bryobacteraceae bacterium | reverse complement strand
CCGACGCGCGAGGCGGCGGAGCGTGCGGTGACGCTGGCGCGCTCGACCGAGGGCGTGGTCGGCGTGAAGAGCGACATCAGGGTCAAAGGCGGCGAATAGCGGGATCAGGCCGCCGGTCCCGGCTGCACGCGCGCTCCCCGCGAAAGACCGTAGAGTCCGATCGCCATCCAGACCAGGTTGAGCGCGGCGGACGGGTAGGCGCCATTCCAACCGCTGTTAACGATGAAACCGGCGCCGGAGAGAACGTTGAGCCATTGGTAGGTCGGAGACAGCGAGCGCAATCGACCGCTCGTCAGCAGCAGATACGCCGACAGCATCATGGCCGCGGCAGTCCATCCGATGATCTCGACGATGATTTTCAAGGACCTCTCCTTTCAAATCAGGCGTCACGAAAGACAGCCGAGAAGGCTCTTCGGAAGATCTTCAATTCCGATCGGTGCATGGACGCGATTCTCACGAGCAGGCGCCTCCCCTTGGCGCGCAAGTGCACCTCGACCCGGCGGCGATCGCGCTTGCCGATCAGTCGAGCCACCAGCCCGCGCCTCTCACAGCGCGAAATCAGCGCCACTACGCCGTGGGGGTGAGCCTGCAGGCGTTCGGCAAGCTCGCCGACGGTGGCGTGTTTGTAACCCGGATAGCCCTGGATGTGCAGCAGCAGCAGGTACTGCAGGGGAGTGACGCCGTGAGATCTGGCAGCGTGCTCGGAAAATCGCTGGAAGCGCCGCATCTGGTAGCGGAACTCGGACAAGCGTTCGAAGGCCGCCTTCGATATCGCGCCGTTGCCGGACCGAGCCATTGGTGTTTCGCAGAATTGGTAAGAAAGAACTATATCACGACGCGACCGGAGCCCCGCGGCTGAGGTTGGGAGCGGTGCGGGCGAGCGGTAGCCGCCGCCAAAAAAAACGGGGCGTCAGACGACGCCCCGTTTCTCTCCTGACTACTGCGCCGATGCGCTATGTCGGCTGCGTCTGGGCGCCGGTCCGGCCGCGCGCATCCGCTTCCATGGGATCGGCCGTGACTTTTTCGAGCATGCTCTTGCGCATGGGCGAAAGCACGAATTTCGCCAATATGGCGGCGACGATGGGCAGCGCGCCCGCAATCCACAGCACGGGCACCCAGCTGCCGGCGGAGGACTTAAGCACATTGGCCAGTGGTATGAGCAGCGACGATGTTCCCTTGGCGGTGTATAGCAGGCCATTGTTGGTCGCCGCGTACTTCGGGCCGAAGGTGTCGCCGCTCGCTGCCGGGAACAGCGAGAAAATCTCGCCATAGCCGAGGAAGATCAGCGGCGCGAAGATCAGGAAGCCCGTCGCGCTATGACCGAAGCGCATCAGACCCCAGATGGCCAGGCCTTCGACCGTAAACACCAGCACCATGGTGTTCTCACGGCCGAGCATGTCCGAGATCCAGCCGGTGAGCGGGCGAGTCAGGCCGTTCACGAGCGAGTCGATCGACAGGGCCATCGTCAGCAAGGGAAGCGTGGCCCAAAGAACGGTCACGGGAATCTTGTCGACTCCATAGTCCTTGGCGATCGGGCCGACCTCCGCCGCCGCCATCAGGCCGCCGGATGCGACCAGAACCATGCACACGTAGAGCATCCAGAACACGGGCGTCTTGAGCATCTCGCCCGGGCCGATGTTGCGCCGCGTCGTGGGATTCACCGCGCCCTTTACCGCAGCCGCGATAGCGGCAACGGGCGGTCGAATCAAAAACAGCGACAGCACTACCACCACGATTCCCTGGAGTACTCCGAAGTCGAAGAAGGCCTTGTCGTAGCCCCCCGCCTTCACCATGTTGGCGATCGGAATGACCGTCAGTGCGGCGCCCGCGCCGAAGCCTGCGGCGGTCAGTCCCGCGGCGAGACCGCGCTTGTCAGTGAACCACTTGAGCGCATTGCCGATGCAGGTTCCGTAGACGGCCCCGGCGCCGACTCCGCCGACCACGGCGGAGAAATACAGCATTCCCAGCGTGTCCGCGTAGGAATTCATGATCCAGGAAAGCCCCGCGAGAATGCCGCCCACCAGCACGACCGGCCGCGGGCCGAATCGGTCCATGAGGTAGCCTTCGACCGGGACCAGCCAGGTTTCGCAGAGCACGAAAATGGTGAATGCAACCTGGATGGCTGCTTTGGTCCAGCCGAACTTGTCGTGCATCGGATTCACGAACAGCGTCCAGCCGTACTGCAGATTGGCCACCATCGCCATGCAGATGATTCCAATGACGAGCTGCAGCCAGCGGTTCTTCAATCCGGGCTGCGCCGACGCCATCTGAGCTGTGTTCATATAGCTAACTCCAGTGGAGTTTTGGAAGGGAGGTCGCCCTGCAGATCAAGGTCGCGTTGAATCGGGGTATCGAGGCCGAGAATGGATCTTGTAGTCTTTTCGCACCGGACTATATCATAGTATGACATATATGTATCAAGGTCCGACGGCCGGTGCCGCATAGCTGCAGCACCGGCTAGTCGAGGAAATCGCAGTAGCGCTCCACGTGGGCAGCCAGCTGGAGCGTGTGCTGGCGCGTCAGCCGCTCGGCGAGCTCGGTGTCACGCCGCTCGAGGGCTTCGATGATCTTCAGGTGATCGACGATCGAGCGCGCGGCGCGCTGGTTCTGCGCAATGGTTGCCTTGCGGATTGCGCGCACGTGGATGAACAGGTTCTCCGTAGCTTGCGCGATCAGGCGTGAGCCGCCGAGGCGAATGATCATCTGGTGAAAAGCAATATTGGCGTCGGAGTACTCGTCGAGATGCTTCGCCGGCGGTGAGTTGCGGAACTCGTCGAACAGGTGGCGCAGCTTGCCGATCTCTGCATCCGGCGCATGTAGCGTCGCGAGGCGCGCGGACATGCTTTCGAGCGCCGCCCACACCTGAATCATCTCCACGATCTCGCGCTTGGACCTGCGGACGATGAAGATGCCGCGGCGCGGCACGGTGCGCACGAAGCCGTCCTGCTCGAGTATCGACAGTGCCTCGCGCACCGGGGTGCGGCTCACTCCAAGGGCCCGCATGATCTCCCGCTCGTCGAGGCGCAGCGGCCGACGATGGCTGTAGATGTCGGTGTGTGCGATGGCGTCCTTGAGCAGCGCGTACGCCTGGTCGCGCAAGCTGGCCAGATTCAGGGGTGCGAGGGTGAGAAACCCGGTAGTGCCGGGGGTCGCGTTCGGTACAGGCGTAAGCGTAAGGGTGTCGGTCATTTCTCGTGTCGGGGCAGCCGTGCGTTGTCGCTGCGTCCCGGGCCGGCCGGCCTGCTTGCCGACGTTCGCGTGTTCGCGTGTTGGCATCCTGAAGCGATTCGGAGCTGCCATCCCAGTTTACAGCTGATTCGCGGAACCGGTGTGTTATATCATAACGTGATATATTATGCCGATGAGCATGTGTCATATGTCAGGCGACGCGGAGACCGTGTCAGGGAACGCGGGCAACGCTCCACTGCATGCTGCAGTGCGCCGCGGTCGGTCGCGCGTTCGCTGAAGGGGGATCCATGAACGCCGCAACTCCCGTACCTGTGCCGAAGTCGAGCACGGCTGAAGACACGCTGCAGAAGAAGAGCCGTGAAGCCGGAGTGGTATCCGGCGGTCATCTGGTGGCGAAGGCGCTGAAGAACGAGGGGGTCGATACGATCTTCACGCTCTGCGG
>DASQHQ010000205.1:0-6431 GCA_035632015.1 Bryobacteraceae bacterium | reverse complement strand
TCGTTTGCAGGAAGCCGCTGACGTTTGCGGCGGATGCGGCAGGCTATGGGTATTGAATGCGTTTTCGGTACTTCTGCGTGAGGAATGGGCGGCTACGGAGAGGCATGGTTGGCAGATACGTCGGTGGTTTGCGGGGCTGGTATCGATTGCCAGCGGGTGCTGCTGTGTGATTCGCGAAAGTTTTCTGCATCTTGAGGCTCACTGAAGACACGAAGACCACACGCGACAGATCGCGTGAAACGGTCGCCGGGAAGAGGCTGCAGCTAAGACGTGTCAACGCTGGACTGCTCGAAGGCGAACCAGTGCAACTGCTGGACTGTGAGGGTGCCGATGATCACCATCGGCCCGGAGCAGCAAGGGCATTTCCAACCTGCCGGCGGCCGCGCTTCCGCAACCGAGTCCGCAGGGGTGGGCTCCTGAGAAGGCATCTCCAAGAGTCTCCGACAAAGTGGCAGCATTTTCGCCCGGCTTCGGTTGGCAAGGAATCCGAAGAAACGAATCCGCACGAAACCGTGCGGCAGGACATGCAGGAAGAATCGCCGTAGGAACTCCTCCGAGGGGAGTGTCATCTTGCGCTGTCGATTGTTGTGCGCATAGTCCTTCCAGCGGAAGGTAACCTTCCCATCTTCTAGTGAGATCAGCCGGTGATTGGAGATCGCGACTCGATGCGTGTAGCGGGCTAGGTAGTGCAGCACATGTTCCGGCCCGCCGAAGGCTTTCTTGGCGTAGACCACCCAGTCGTGCGCAAAGACCGAACGAAGAAGAGATCGAAACATTTTCTGATTCGATAGGCATCTGAGCCGGTCGTGAAAGATCAGTTCACCTCTGCGGAACGCTCTCTTCAATGCAGCTGTGAACTTGCCGCGGAATACAAGGCTCAGCACCTCCACTGGCAGGAAGAAGTGATACCGCGGATGGACCCAAGCCGTGTGATCCGGCGACAAACCGCCGGTGGGAATCACGCAATGGATATGAGGATGGTGGAGCAGATTTTGTCCCCAGGTATGCAGAACACAGAGGAATCCGATCTCGGCTCCCAGGTGCTCAGGATTGTAGGCGACCTCGAGTAGCGTCTCGGCACAGGTGCGAAACAGCAGGTCATAAATGACGCGCTTGTTCTGGAGTGCCAGCCCGGAGAACTGATGAGGAAGCGTGAAGACAACGTGAAAGTAACCGACGCTGAGCAGTTCCTTCGACCGGGCAGCGAGCCACTTGTTGCGGGCATTGGTCTGACATTTTGGACAATGCCGGTTACGGCAGGAACAGTACGAGATGGCGCGATAGCCGCATTGAGAGCACTGATCGAGGTGTCCGCCCAGCGTGTGCGTACGGCATGCGGTGATGGCACGGTATACCTTCAAGTGTTGAAACGTAAACCAGCCTGGTTGGCCTTCCAGGAACTCGTCGCCATGTTTGCGAACAATGTCGGCCACCTCCAAACAAGGCCGGGTCATTTCATCAGCCTCTGCGCCCGCCTGGTGAAGGTGGGAGCGGCGAGTTCGAGCGTGTCGAGAGGATTCGGTGCGCACTGAAGGTGCCGTTTGGACAGATGCAGATAGATCATCGTGTCTCGAACGTCGGCGTGCCCCAGCAGATTCTGCACGCTGACCAGATCAGCTCCTGCTTCCAGTTGATGGGTCGCGTAGCTGTGCCTCAAAGAATGCGGAGAGAGCTTCTTTTCGATGCCGGCCCGTTTCGCAGCTTGCCGGCAAGCGTGCCACACCGCCTTGGCCGAAATCGGTACGTCCGTGCGGCGGTAATTTTCGTAGCCGGGGAACAGATACGTCTGCGGTCGCATCCAGCGCCAGTAGCTGCGTAATTCTTCCAGCAGCTTTTCGCTTAATTGCACCTCGCGGTCGCGATTGCCTTTGCCCTGGTAGACGTGGATCACCATCCGCTGAGCGTCGATGTCACTGACCTTGAGCTTGATCAGTTCGCCTCGCCGTATACCGGTCGAATACAGCGTCATGAGCACGGCCCGGTGAAGTGGATTGGCGGCGCAGTCGATCAGCCGCGTGACTTCTTCCTGACTGAGGATGATCGGCAGGCGGCGGCGTTGTTTAGGAAACGGGATTTCGTCTGGCAGATAGGACCGCTTAAGAGTCTTCACGTAGAAAAATCGCAGAGCGGCTACGTGCTGGCTGACGGTGCTGGAGGAGAGCTTACGCTCGCGAAACAGGTATGCCTGGTACTCGCGGATATGCTCCTGCGTCAGCTGATCGGGGGCGCGATGGAAGTGCTGGGCAAATCCTTGCACAGCGCGCAGGTAAGACTCCGCAGTACGCTGGGAGTAATTACGACGCTGGAGTTCCTCCAGCATCATTTTTCGTTGTCGGGTCACAGGGACCTCCTTGTGACCCAACCATATCGCCCCCCTTTACCCTACTGCTGTCCCTTCCTGCGTACGCGTATCGTCCGCCGCGTCAGCCGCTTAGTGCAAACGGCGTTTCGGGAAGCCGCCGTTAATGACCGATAGCGTGCTGCTTTCCCGAACTGTTTTGGGCCACCCGCTGAACTCTTCTAAAACCTTAGAAGAGTCACGTTCCTGGCCGCTAGGATTCTGACGAACGGCACGGCTCATGCTACGTTTGTTCGCCGAGATTCCGCATTATTCCGAGGAGGGCGACCAGCCGGATGCCGTGTTAGACGTGCCATCAGGGATCGCCGAAGCCCGAGCGGCGACCGGCTGGTTGCGTCCACTGAGCTGCCGCTCTAGTCGCCTTCCGAGATAACCTGGCGCACCGCCGGCGCGTTCAAGAAGCCCGACCGAAGTTCGGCGTCGGTGATACCGGCGGAGATCTGTTTCACCACTTCGGCGGCACGGTTGAAGGCTTCGTGTGCCGCAGCGGGTCGGCCACAACTGCGCAGCAGCCTGCCGAGAGCGGCCTGGTTCCTCCATTCAACCAGCGGGGCCGGGTTCTTTGCGAACGGTTCGAGGGACCGCCTCAGCTCCTCCTCAGCGGTATTGGTATCGCTCAGCGCTGCTGCTATTTCTCCCAGTAGCCGGCGGGCGGTGGCGATATACTTCGGAACGCCATAGCGCTCGGCGTTGGTAAGCAGCCGGCGGGCATGTTCTTCGGCGCGATCGAGATTTCGGTGCCCCAGCCAATATTCCGCCGACGCGGCTTGGTGCCGGATATCGAAGAAGCGCCAGCGATTCCAGTCTTCACGATCGAACAGCGGATCGACGCTCTGCATCGCATCCAGCGCCTTCTGCGGTTCCCCGGCCAGGCTGTAGTCGTAGACTAGGTTGATAAGAGCGTTGGATTCGGCTTCGACGGCGTGCGTGCGGCGAGCGGTTTCTACACATGCCACGTTGTACTCGATGGCACGTCCCAGGTCTCCAATTTCCCGATAAACCCAGCCGATTCCGTTCGGCACGCGTGAGAGTGCAATCTGATTGAAATTACGCGTGGCTAGGTCAAGCGCTTCGTTTAAGGCTGTTAAAGCTCCCGATATGTGGCCCTGATTGGCCCGGCTCAGGCCCAGGTAGAACAGCGAAAGAGACAGATAGAACCCGTCGTGAGACTCAACCGCCAGCTCCGAGGCTTCCGTTTCCGCGGCCGCTGCTTCCGCATAGTTAGTCTGGAAGAAATGGGCGACACCGCGGTAGGTCAGCCCCTGCAACAACGCTGGAGAATGCCCGACGGCCCGCGCGGCGGGAATCGCCTGGTCAAATAACGCGTGGGCTTCCGCGACACTGCCAACCACCATCCGGCTATTGGCGCGCAGCGCCATCGCCTCGCTCCACAAGGCGCGATCCCCAATGCTCTCGGCCAGTTCGAGAGCCAGCTTTGCGCAAGACCCCATCTCATCGGCTTGCCGGCCGTAATTGTGGACGATCCCCAGGGCGTTCAAAGCAAGGCACTCCCATTCCACGTTACCTGCCGCCTGAGCTACATTGCGCATCGTTACGCAATCCGATGCCGCTTCCTGGAGCTGCCTTTGCGATAGATAAGCATCTCCGCGCTTTTTGTACAGAGTCATGCGGTGGGGAAACTGCAGTTCCGCGGGCAGCTTACCTACCAATTCCAGCGCATGACTGTAATGGTCCACGGCCTGCGCATGGGCGCAAAGGATGGCCGCATTGTCACCCGACCGAGTGAAATAGTCGACTGCGCGAGGAAAGTCCCGTCCCCGCTCGAAGTGCGTCGCGAGGGAGGTGGCGATTCGTGACGCCTGGCTCCCATAGGAGCGGACCAATATTTCGCCCACTTGGCGATGTAGCAGCGCGCGCCGCTTGCTGGACAGGCCGGAGTAGAAGGTATTCTGATAGAGCGCGTGCGCGAACCGGTACCGGGTTGCCAGCCCACCCTCGGGAAGCTCCTCTTCTCCGACCGTCTGGATCAGGTGATGAGCCCGCTCCAAGCGGTCCAGACGTTCCTCCAAAGCCAGTTCATCAGATTCCAATAGCGCCGCTAGAGCCGTGGAAAGAAACTCCTCGCCTTGGACGCTAGCGTACTGCAACGCTCCGCGATCCTGCTCTTCTAAAACCTCGATTTTCTTGAGGATCATGCTGCGGACGCCTTCGGGAACGTCCAAATCCATCTCGGAGACAGGCCGCTTCAGGTTCCACACGCCGTCGTTCTTGACAACATCTTCGCGTTCTGCGAGAAGCTGCAAAATACCCGTAGCAAAGAGCGGATGCCCCTCCGTCTTGTGATAGATCAGGGCGGCTAATTCGAGGGGAAACGTGTTTGGGGAAAAATAGTCGTTCAGATACCGGCATATGTGGTTCCGTTGCAACCCCTCGAGCACGATCTCCTCGCAAGCGGCCTGGGTCTGGAGTTCCCGCTTGCAGTTCTGGAGTAGCTGATGGCTTTGCTCCAGCCCCTCCCAGCGCGCGGTTCCGAGCAAAAGGAGTCGCTGTGCTTTGGCACGCAGCCCCAGGTGGCGTATCAGGTCGATGCTGGAAGGGTCGGACCACTGGAGATCCTCTATGAAAAGGATCAGCGGGAAGACGGCGGCCATTTCGCCGAGAGCATCCCCTAGTTCGCGTAACATGCGTTCCTTGGTGCTGCCGATGGCTTCGCGCTGGAGTGTGTCGAGCAAAGCGCCGGAAAAAACCGACGGAAACTGCAGGCACCAGGTCGGTGCGTGGCGGCGCAGAAGGATGATCACGCGCTCGCGGCCGGGGCCAGCCAAGAGCCCGCCCAACGCCTCCAGGAACGGGAGGTAGGCTTCTCCGGTTCCGTGCTGTTCTATGCAGGCTCCGTGGCCCACCAGCAAGTCCGGATGCCGGCACTGCACCGCATGCAAAGCCGATCGCGCCAGGGCGCTCTTCCCGATCCCAGGCTCGCCCCTCAGCAACACAACCTTACCGGAACCAGCGATGCCTCGCGCCAAAATGGCTTCCAGTCTCTGCATCTCCGGCTCGCGGCCCACCAGTGACGCGGGCTCGCGCTCGGCGGCGCGCGACAACGCAGAAAGTGTGTGCCCTCGCACTGCTAAGGTCAACTCCGCCAACTCCGGGTCGGAGGCGAGGCCCTGTTTCGGCACCGGCGGAAACTTACTGATTTTCTGAGGTAGTGCCGGGTTTCCCAACCCCTCCTTGCACAGGTTGTAGAGCTGCAATTTGACACCGTGTTTAACCTCGTGCACACCGAGATCCTGTAGGCAATCGCTCCAGCCACGAAGTTGTTCCAGCACCTCGGCAACGTTCCGTGAAAGCAGGATGTGTCCTGCATCCCCGCAGTCCATGACACGCTGAGCCATGTTAATCCCGCCTCCGACTACGTTGACCTCCTCTCGAATGTCAGCGTGGCGGCGCACCGGACCCTGATGTATACCCAAGCGCAGCCGGATCTCGGGTTGGCCTTTCAAAGCTGCCGCAATCTCCAGGGCGCACTGGACAGGCGAGATCGGATTGCGGAGAAACACAAGTGCCATGCCGTCGCCAGTGGGAAGAGAAATCAATTCGTGCTTCTCCGAGGCTTGCTGGTATTCAGAGCTTGCACGTACCGTGGTCTGGAGAGCCGTCAGCAGTTCAGTCTGGTCATCTATCGACCGAAGTGAGTAGCCCACAATGTCCATGAACAGAACCGATGCCATTTCATATGTCGGCTGCTGGACACCTGCACTCATGACGAAACAACCAGGATACTATTCTAGCCCCAAAATCCGAGTTGCGATGACAATCTTAAGCAAGCGTTGCGTGTGGCATCTTTGCTCCTTTTACTTGATGTTCCCGCCACACAGAGGTAGTGTCCAGATGGCTACCGTTAAGGCCCATTAGAAGGACTTATATGAACGATCTGGTTGTCGTGGAAACAATCGCAGAGTGGCAGAAGCGAGGATGCCCGGATCGTCGTTGAAAGTTAGCGGCTCTCGACTTTCATAGCCTACGCGACCGCAGCTCCTTTCGCAATCGATTTCTTAGACACGGCGTTGGCCATCGAAGCCAGCAACAACGGAATCTGGCGATGACCGAT
>DASQHQ010000204.1:0-69511 GCA_035632015.1 Bryobacteraceae bacterium | reverse complement strand
CCGCTCCATGGGTGTCGCGTTGTTATTGGACCAGAATCCCTGCAGGTCCGGATGTCCGTCCGGCACTCGCGGCGGATTGTAGGCCTGCTTGACGACCTTACTGCTCGCCAGGGCTGTCTTGGGCGCCACCTGCGCCTGTGCTACGGCAACCAGGGCCGTGAGGCCGAGTACGAAAAAGAGGCATCGATGCTTCATTTCTACGCTCCTTGCTGTCCTTTGAATATACACCTCTTCCGGTCTTTAAAGAATCGTCTCCCAGACGCCGGGGGACGGCTAGCGCAGGCAGCGGCTCCGCCCATATTTTCGCCAGTCCGCCGCAGCCGGAAGAAATCCTTCCATCAAAGTGATCTTCAGTAGGATTTGCGTCGTGAACGATGCAGCCGCCGCTGGTGCGTGCGCCGGTTCGATCGCAAACTTCACCACGACGGCATACATACTGTGACACATCCGGAACATTGTCGCCCATCTGGACTGTACTTCCAGCACAGAGGACTACAACAGGCCACGATAAGCCACATCTGCCGGGAGCACATCCCCGGTGAACTTTGGATCATGGAGGCGCATGTCGTATTTGCTTCGCGGACAATTTGTCTTTTGTACCAAACTCGCACACCGATGCTAGACTGGACACAGAGGGAGTGCAGGCTGCTCCCCTCTTCTGTCTTTCCCGCAGCCATATTGCTCCGAACGTAGGTGTGACCTACACCGGCCGCACTAAGAAGATTGCCGAGCATGGCGGTTCGGCCAGCGATGACCGAAACGTCATGCTGGTCTCGAACAACCGCATGGACTCTCAAGTCATCAATGGAGCGGTTGAAGCGCGCGAGGTGCACTATCCTCCGGATTCTCGGATTCGATCCCGAGGCACTACAGGCTGTTCGCAAGGAGGGCACCGCAATTCTTCGTGGGCCTTCGGCAATGCTGCGTAGAGCGATCTCCGGCAAAAACATTTCGCTCTGGACGACGATAATGTCACTGCCGCACGGCCGAAGCGGTATAGTAAATGACTGATGCGCCCCCCCAAATTCTTCATCGCCTTGATGGGCATCGTTGAGTTGCTGTTCGCGAGCCCCGCAGCGAAAGCTTCCGCGACCCTCGCCGGCAAGCCAATCACGATCGGTTACGGGGCGCCTTCCGTGCGCGGCCGTCAGATCTTCGGTGATGGAGGGTTGGTCTCGACAGATTGGACCTACCCAGTGTGGCGTGCGGGCGCCAACGCGGCGACGACGCTCACCACTGGCGGCGACCTAGATATCGGCGGCCTCGACGTGCCTGCTGGAGCCTACACCTTATATGTGCTGTTGAGGGACCCTGAAAACTGGCAGCTCATCGTGAACAGTCAAACGCGCCAGAGTGGCCACATCTACAACGCCCGCCTGGACCTGGGCCGGGTGGCTATGAAGATGGACAAGCCCAAAGCACCCGTCGAGAAACTGCGCTGGTTGATCACGACGATCGGAAACACGGGAACGATTCAGCTAGAGTGGGAAAATCACGTCGCGTCGGTCCCGATAAGGGTCGCCTGATCATCAAAACATTCTTACCGACCTGCGTGTCTGGCCAAAAACGTTCGCCGATTTTGCTTTTTCGGAAGCCTGTTTTCTGGGCATCTCAGAATCTCACCCAACCATGACCGCAGTCGATCCTTTTTGGCCAAGACTCATCATACTCCAGCCCGCTCGATTGCCTCGCGGTAGTTCCATGGCATCCACTCCGCGGGGGTGGCCGCCAGTTCCCGGGCGTGCCGCTGCAGTTCGGTCAGGTAGTCGAACGAGTTGGCGCCGCATAGTTCTGCGGTGTGCGATCTGCCGGCCTTGCATCGTTGCGACGATTCCACTGGTGAACACACCGGTGCGCTGATCGCCCGCTTCGCGCGCCAAGCGCAGCACCCGCATGCCGGTATCGTCGTTGTGTAGTACCTCGCCCTGCGCCGCCTGCCGGAGTAACTCGTCGCGTGCCGGCTTGATGACTTCCGCAGCCTCCTCGACGATTTCCCATTGCGTCGCCGCCGGCAACGGAATGCCCAGATGCCTCTCCAGTTGTTCCAGACGATAGAACGGCGTCCCGCTACCATGCTTGAGTTGGGCGATCATCGCCGCCGCCGTTTGGTCGTACTTCTCCGGGCCGACGCCTTCCGGCTCTTCAGCCGTGAAGACCTGCCCGCATGCTCCGCAGCGCAATCGTTCCAGCGAGTAGACCGTGGCTGCCAACGGCGCTTGTCCCACGATCCGCACGAGCACCTTGGCTCCTTCTGCCCGTAGACGTTGCCTTTCCCACATTCCGGGCAGCGATCGCCGTGTTTCAGGTCCTGATGCGGAACGTCCACCTTCTCCGCTCCAGTGAAGGCATCGGCTCCGTTGCGCCCGTGCCCGGGTTGCGCTTCGTTTTTGGGCTACTCCGGGCCGTCTTCCGGCTTACTCTGCGACGCGGGATTCGCCGCTGCCGCACCAGCCTTGGTGAGCACGTCCTTGGTCTTCTCCGTGCTGGCTGGCACCAGCAGTTGCCGTAGATGCCGGATGGTGGTGTCTTTGTCGGCGACCAACTCGGTTAAGTACTCCAGCGTGTCCACCGCCGCTTTCAACTCCTTGTAATCCTCTTCCGGCAGCGGTTCCAGTCGCGCCCGTTCCAGCAGTCGCTCCAGTTCTTCCATGGACAGTTCGATCCGCTCGATCGCTGGCTTCATCTCGCTGCCTCGCTCAGCAACTGGCGTAAGCGCCGGTGCACTGCATAGCCCATCACTTCTTTGATCGATCGGTCTGGCCGGCCCGTCTGGTCGTCTTTGCCGCGGCCCGTGGTGAGCCGAGCAGTTGCCAGTTCGCCGCGGGGTAGCAGGTTCCACGAGATCGCTCCGGATCCTCCGCCAGTTTGTCCTGGCACAGTCGCACCAACGAATCGATCCCTTTGCGTCCATCCACCGGTTCGATTGCGACTAGCACACGCATCTGGGCCGTGATCTGGATCACCGGTCTCCATCCCGCCAGGCCCGCAACAGGTTTGTCCAATCTGGTGGAGTGTTGGATCTCCATTGAACGCGCATCTTGCCGCCCTGCGCCGATTCGAACTCGATGACGCACTCTTCCATCTCTTCGGGTTGCGGCCTGACCAGTTCCACAAATGCCGGCCGTGGAGACTCTTGCCGGTGTGCCGCTCCGCTCAGCCGCTGCTTCAGCCTCGTGTAATCCAGTCGCAGTGGTTGCGCCGTTCGGAATACACCGTATTGCTTCGCCAAGTCGACGGCAGCCTGCCAGAAAGACTCTGGCAACTTCGTCCGTCCCTTTTGCGCACCGCGCCATTGATCCAGTTGCTGTTGCAAATGGAGGATTGCTTCAGGGATCTTCGCGGAACGTTGGACAGGCATCGTCAGTCGCCCTCGGCGACTGTCCTACCCTATCAACACCGCCCACCGGGTGTCACGCACCCTTGCCGGAAGGACACGTTCGCAAGGATGGCACCGCAATTCTTCCAAATCTCCCGTATTTTGACGTCGGCGACGCGAAGTTCCGGCCGCAGTAGATCGCGTGGGAACGAAACCGCCGCTTGCCGGTCTCAATCGCCAACCGGCGCCGCTATTACTGGCGTGGTCGTCGGCTGATCCGCCCCGGCTTCGTTTTCGACAGTCACGGCGATCACGCCTGTCGATGCGATGTCCACGGCGCCCCGCCGGACGTGCATGGCGCTGCCGTCGCTCTGGGACTGGAACATCCCGGCCGGCACTGGTCGTCCGGCTCTTGGAATCACCCACATCTCATACAGCTTGCCGAGCGGCGCGGGCGGCAGATTGGATGCGATCAATAGTACGCCTTGCGTTGGATTCAGGAACACTTTCCCCCGCGGCGGCCTTGGCTGGGCGTTGCCGAAGCTGGTTTCCCTGGTGTCAGGCCCGTTCAGGATCGCGAACGCCTCGGCGAGCCGCGTGACTTCGTTCGATTGGTTGGCCAGCTCGTTGCGCAACCGGCGTGTTTCCTGCGCATCGCGGCGCTCCTCGATGCCGAAATAAATCGCGACCGCGAGCGAGAGCGCCGCGGCCAGCGCCCACAGCGGGGTCCACGAAAATCGCCGCTCCTCCACGCCTGCGGACATCAGAATGCGGCGGCGCAAGTTGCGAGCAGGCTCGACCGCCGGCGCAGTGCCGCTCAGCACCGTCGCCAATTCGATAGCCCGCTTTACGCCCGCCATGCAAACCTCGCACTCCCGGTCGAGATGCGCGCGGATCTCGCTGCGCTCCGGATCCTCGGCGGCGCCCAGCGCGAACAGCTCATAATGTTCCCTTAGTTCATGGCAGTTCATGACGACACCGCCACGCCTAGCTCGTCGCGCAGGCTTTTAAGCGCCATGCGCATCCAGGTTTTCACCGTTCCGAGCGGTTGTCCCATACGCTCAGCCATCTCGGTCTGCGAAAGACCTTCGAAGTAGGCCAGCTCCATCACGGTCCGATGATTCGGCGGGAGTCTTTCCATGGCTGTCCTGACACGCCGTGTCCGGTCGGAATTGAGAATCTCCGGCTCGATATTCCGGTACAGCGCGGGATGATCGGTTGCTTCGAGTTCCAGCGCGTTGCGTTGACGCCCAGCTGTGGATCGCAGGTAATCGATGGCGCGATTGCGTGCCACGGCCAGCAGCCAGGGGCCAACGGACCCGCGTTCCGGGTCCACTCCCTGCGCGCGGTTCCAGACACGCAGGAAGGTCTCCTGCACCAGGTCCTCGGCTGTGGCATGATCCCGCACGATCCTCAGGATAAGCGAGTAGGCCATCCGGCCATAGCGGTCATATAGGACCGCGAGAGCCTGCGGATCACGCCGGCGCAGGCGGCCGACGAGGTCGCCGTCTCCCTCCAAGGCGCGGATGGCCAGCAGAATGGGCAGCATGCTGAAATCCCGAGATCCGCGACCCGGACGAAAGCCCCCGGGCAAGCGGGTCCTCAGATTATACGAAGATTGGCCGCCGTTCGGATTGCACGCCAAGGCTCCAAGGGACGCGCCGCCAGACAACGATGTGCCGACCTAGGGTTGAATCTTAGCCGAACCCACCTGCGTCCTGCCCTCGATCTCCGCGATCGCAGCTTGAGCCGCGCGCGCCAGATTGATCGGGGGCATGAAGCCGAACCCGCGCGTGCGCTGCGCGGGCGGTTCTTCCTTGGAGGCCGCGATCTTACGGAGTGCGGGCAGATCCGATCGGTCCCCGGCCGCCCCTAGCGCGCGCATCGCGTAAAGCTTATCCGGCACCTGCGCGCTCTGAAGCAGCGAGCGCGCGATCGGCAGCGCGGCGGTAGAAGCAAGTTGCAGAATTCGCTCCAGCGCCATATCCCCGATCATGCCGCCCATTTTCGCCAGCGCGGCCAGATACGGAATCACCGCCGGATCGCGATACTCACCCAGCGCGCCGAGCGCATTCGAGGCCACCAGAGCGTTCGGGTCCGCGGCCGCGCGGCTGAGCACATCGAGCAGCGCGACATCCTGCAACGTCCCCAGTTCCCGCACCGCGGCCGCGCGCGTCAGTTCGCTGGGACTCTGAAGCGCCTGTTTCAACGGCTGGACAGCTCTAAGGGCACGCAGGTTGCCGGCCGCGCACGACACCAAATCCGCGTTTTCGAGCGCGCGGCTCATGGCCGCGATAGTCTCCGCGTCCGCGTTCCCACGCAGGTCGAAACACGCATTGGCGCGCTGCGTCGGCGTTAATTTCGGATCGAACAGTTGCTGAAGTTTAGGCTCATCCGCCGCACCCAAAAGCGCCGGAATCAACACCAGCCACATTCGCAATCTCATGGCGCCACCTCCTTCATTGCTTCCGCGATCGCCCGCGCGTGCCGCTGAAACTGCGGCTCCGGCGTGCCGAGCTGGAGCGCCTTGTCCATGGCTATTTTGGCTTCCCCATAGCGGCGATTCTTATAGAGCGCCCAGGCCAGCGCATCGTAACTATAAACATCGCGGCGAAATTCCAGCTCCCCCTGCGCGAGTTCCAGCGCCCGCTCCAGCTTCACATCGTGATCCGCAAATGCGAAGACCAAGTTGCGATTGGCCTGCTCGCCATTGGCGCGCGAAACGCGATCGATCATCTCGAGCAGTTCCATCTGCTTGGCCGCTTGCGCATCGTCGCCGGTCCTGTTGTAGAGATCAAAGAGCGCCGCCGCGTAGTCCGGCATCGGCGTGATCTGTTGCGCGCGCCGATAGTTTTCGATCGCGCCTTGAGTATTTCCTGCTTCCGCCAGCACCCTTCCCAGGCCCGCATACCCAGGATGATAACTGGGGAACGCTCGCAGCGCCTCCTGGAACGCGTCCCTGGCCAGCCCATTCCGGCCGGTCTTTAAATAAATGTTGCCCAGGTCCACCAGGCACCACGCGACGTTCTCCTTCATCGGGCTGCCCGCCTGAATGGCCTTCTGCATGATCGCGACCGCCCCGTCGACATCGCCGTAGAGGAAGCGAAAGTGCGAGGCGCGATTGTAGCTGGCCAGGTCCGGCCGCAAAGCCACCATTTTCTGATATGCGCTTGCGCCTTTTTCGTAATCGCCCATTTCGATGTAAGCATCGCCGAGCGTGCCCCAGTTCCACGGATCGGCCTCGCTGATTCGAATCAATTGCAGCGACGATTCGGCGGCCTGCGCGAACAAATGGCGCTCGAGCTCGGTCTCGGTCAGCAGCCGCAGCGCCTCATAGTTTGAGCTGTCGGCGGACAGAACTCCGTTCAAAATGGACACGGCCCGATCCAGATATGAGTAATCCGTGGTCTCGCGCGTCTTCTGTACGTAGGCGCTCGCCAGCAGCGCCTGGTAGTGCGGGTTGTCGCGCCGCGCGCCCGCCATCGCGCTGTACATTGCGATCAGATCGTCAGTCTTGAGACTGGCGACGTGCTCGGACAGGGAACGGTCCATGAGCGCACCGGCGATTCGATCGGCTGACGATTGGGCGAACGCGGCAATTGCGCCACAAGCCAAAACTATGAAACAGCATTTCATACTCGAGTCCTCGAAAAATGGGGCCGGAAGCCCGGCCCCGTTGCCACCTTACTGGCCAGTCGGCGTTCCCTGCCCGTTGGTGCCGTTCGCCTGGCTGTGCAGATAGCCGGCATGAGGCGGCGCATGAAACGGAAAGTGGTCCAGCGTCGGAACGTCGTTCCCGTTCACGCCATCGCCGAGCGGCGGGGTGTTGCTGAATCCCGGAACCAGCACGCCCGCCAGAGCCCGCAGCCCGATGTCCACCACATCGTCATTGGGCCTGCGTCCGCCGAACGGCCAACCCGCATTGTCGCCTCCCAGCGGCCCGAGCCGGCTCTGCTGCGCCAGCGGCACCGGCGCAATCGACAGATCGATCCGCGTGATGTCCGGAACGTAAACACCCAGCAGATCGTTACGCGGCGTCGGCGGCACGTTCAGGCTGTACACGCCCTGCAAAATGCCGCTCACGAAAAAGGGCGCGCCGATGTACTGCGCAAACTGCCGATCGTCCGCCGGAGCGCTGCGGTTCCAATAATCCTTCATCGGAAGCGGAATCAGCGCCTCCACGGTCAGCGGATTCCCCACTCGGTCAATCTGCACGTAGTCGCCGAAATTCAGCGGATCGCTCGGGCTCGGCCGGACCGTCACGAACTGCCGATGCGTGGAAGCCCACGCGCCGATCTTCGCATCCGATGCAGTCGAACTGGTGGGAACTTTCCCGTCCACGGTCACCGCCGTAATCGGCAGTTCCACGGCGATCAGGCTGATGTTGTAGCCGGCGAAACCGTCCACGGCGTTCGGATACGCCGCGCCCGCGCCAGCATCCGCCCCTCCGGTCAGCACCGGCGCCGGCGCCCGGAAATTCAGCGTGTCGAACGTTGCGCCGCTATCGAAATAAAACGCATCGTCCCGCGGCCCGGCGAACACCCGCCATCCGTTCGCCAAAGTGAAAACCGACGGCTGACCCAGCGTTGCTTCGTAATTCGGCGTTGACTTTGGACCCAGGTTCGGCGGCGCCACCGACAGCGCGTGCCCGTTCTGATCGGTCCCATAAGTCGTCACATCCCCCGTATTCAGGTTCCGGACCGTCACCGTGTACGTCTGATACAGAAAGATCCCCGGGTCATCGATGCTTTGAATAGTCCCGAAGTAAGACACAAACGTCGGATTCGGCTGCAACGTCGTGGTGAAGTTGAAGTCGATCTGCGTGTCCGGCCGGCCATCCAGTCCGCGTTGGTTGTTGATGTTAAACCGGTACAAAACGCTGTCGGAGAACTTGTAGTAGCTCGGTCCGTTGTCCGGATTCTGGAATCCCTGCGCGCTCATGCTCATCACGAGCCGGTCGCTCTTCCCGTTTTCATAGCTTCTGAAAATATAAAAGTCGTTGAGGTTGGCCGTCTGGTCTTCGAGCAATAGTGGTCCGTTCCGATGGCTGGCGGCGAACACATTGCCCGCCAACAGAACCAGACCCAGGCCGATACGGCGGTTTTGGCTCATAGGTGTCTCCTTTGCCTTGAAAGTCACATACTCCGTCTGGATTACGAATCGCGTCAGGATTCGGATTGGGCCGAAGAAAGAATTTTCTGGGCCGGCGCATCCGATTGCGGCCGGAATCCGTAACAACCTTAAGATGCGACACACTCCTCTAGCCCTGACGCTCTGTTTCGCGACGCTCGCCGCCGCGCATCCGCTCGGAAATTTCAGCGTGAATCGCTATATGCGGTTCGAAGCCGGACCGCGCGGCGTCGAAATGAAATACGCCATCGACCTGGCCGAGATCCCCACCTTTGAGCTACTACGCGATTGGGGTCTCAACGCCTCCAGCCCTCGCGAGCAACTCGAAGCGCACGCCGCCCAACAGGCGCGCGCCTGGATGCAGAATCTAGCCATCCGCGTCGATGGCCGCACCGTCAAGCCGACCTTTGAGTCCGCTGACCTGGTGATCGCAGAAGGCGCGGGAGCCCTTCCCGTAGTCCGCATCACGACCAGGATCAGAATCCTCGCCACTCCCGGCCGTCTCGATTATGAGGACTACAATTTCGAGGGCCGCGCCGGATGGAAAGAGATCGTGATCGCCGCCAATCATGCGCGCCTAGAGTCTGCGAGCCAGAGCGGTCAGGACCGCAGCCAGGCCCTCACCGCCTATCCCCCTGATCCGCTGGCCGCTCCTCCACAGGACCTGCGCGCGGAATTCACCTGGGCTCCCCTGGCGCCGCTGGCAACATCCCATCGAACCGTGAGACCCGCGCCGGTCATCCATCCCATCCCGCAGCCCGCCTGGAAGCCCGCGCCGTCCCCCGCGACCATGACTGCCAAGAACGCCCCCGCCGGCACGGTGGTACGCAACGATTTTCTCTCGCGGCTGCTCTCCCGAGATCGCATTCCGCTGAGCATGATCGGAATCGCGCTGCTGGTCGCTTTCGGCCTGGGCGGCGCGCACGCTCTAACGCCCGGACACGGCAAAACCCTTGTCGCCGCGTACCTGGTGGGCTCGCGTGGAACCATCAGACACGCCGCGCTGTTGGGCGGCATGGTCACCTTCACGCACACCATCAGCGTGTTCGCGCTCGGCCTCGCCACTCTTTTCCTGTTCCGATTCATCGTGCCCGAAAGGATCACCGAGATCCTAGGCGTCGTCTCGGGCTTCTCCATTTCCATTCTCGGCGCGTGGATGCTCTTTAAACGCTTGCGGACTCGAAGCGGCAAGCCGCACCAACATCATCACCACGGGCACGATCAGCATCACCATGATCATGATCATCACCACGATCAAGTCGACGGCCACCACCACGGCCCTGGCGCCCACTCACACCTGGCGGCCGACCAAATCACATGGGGTAATCTGATCACGCTGGCGGTGAGCGGCGGCCTGGTCCCGTGCGAATCCGCCCTGCTTTTGTTGTTGAGCGCGATCGCACTCGGCCGCGTAGGATTAGGCCTCCTGCTGCTGCTGGCCTTCAGTCTCGGCCTCGCTGGCGTTCTAATGACAACTGGGATGTTGGTCTTGTACGCCAAGCGTGCGCTTCCGAAACGCAGCCCGAAATCGGCCAGCCGCCCGCTCGGTTGGATTCCGGTCGCCTCCGCTGCGGTCGTCACACTGATCGGAATGATCCTGACCGGAGTCTCGCTCGGCTGGCTGCCCGCGCGCTGGCTGATCGGCTAAAACCAGCGCGCGTGCCGACGATGCCGCGGCCGCGAAGAGATACGGGGTAATATCGGAGGGTGCGGTCTTCAATTCGCAAGGAGGGGTCATGAGACAATCCATATCCGGTATGTTGCGGCGAAGATTTTTGTACGGCTGCGCGGCTGCCCCCGCGCTTCTGCGCGCCCAGCAGAATTCGGCTCCGGGCAAGTATCAGCCCGTCGCGCTCGCCCCCGATCAGGGCGGAATCGTGTACTGGTCTTCCGACGACTTGAAAAAGGCGCACGCGACTCTCGCCGCCGCGGCTTCCAAGGGATTACCCACGCCCACGCCCCGCGACCTCGTGGAGCTGCCCATCACGCACACCCACGCCTACAATTTTCTGTGCCGGTATCCGGTTGCGAACCGCCAGCCTCGCGCCGAATTCCATCAAGGCAACACCGACGTCTACTTCATCCAGGCGGGCAGCGGCACGATCACCATCGGGGGCCAGCTCGATCCGCCCGAGCCGGTTGCGGGCGAACCCGGCGAGTTTCAATCCAACACAGTCAAGGGCGGAAGGGATTTTCACGTCAAGCCTGGCGACATCATCAATATTCCGCCGTCGACATCGCACATCACACATCCCGACCCCGGCGGCGTCTCTTATATGTTGGTCAAGGTGAACCTGGGTATGTATCCCTGGACCCAAGTCGCCGGCTATCCGAGCGCCGCTCATCCCAAAGGCGATGCCGAGTTCACCGGGGACCAGGGAGGCCTCGTGTACTGGCCTGCCGAAGATTTGAAGAAGGGCCACACCTTGCTGACAGAGGCTGCGGCGAAAGGGCAGACCAGGCCAGTCGGCGATCTGGTGCCGACGCCGGTGACCCGCACGCATTTGTACGACTTTGTGTCGCGCTATCCGACGCCAGGTCGCGAGGCTCGCGCCGAATATCACGAGGGCTGCACCGACATCTATTTCATCGTGGCGGGCGCGGCGACCATGACCATCGGCGGCGATCTCGTCGAGCCGACTCAGAGCGCGAGGATGGCGGGCGAGTATCAGGGAGCTTCCGTCAAGGGTGGCAAGACGTATCGGGTCAAAGCCGGCGACGTCCTCAATATTCCTCCGGCCACGGCGCACCTGACTCACCCAGACCCCGGCGGGCTCACCTATATGCTGTTGAAAGTCAACATCGGGATGTGGCCGTGGAACATCGTGGCCACGCAGCAGCGCGGGCCGCGATAAGTGTCCTGCGCGATTGATGATGCTCGCCCATCCGGAGACCTGAGTGCCTAACTCCTGGATGAGGTGAAGAGTAGAAGAGGTGCGATGACTACGACACGTTGCCCCCTGATCTTTGTCGCGCTTGCAGTGATCGCCTCGGGCGCGGTTCCCGCAGGTGCTCAGTGGGTGCTGGAGCCACCGGGCGCCCATCAACCTATCGCGTTGAAAGTGCCCCGGATCGTTCCGGTCCCCGAAAGCCAATGGACGGACGTTCAAAAGCAGCTGGTTTCGAAATACGCGCCGAACGGTCGCGCGGACAACGCGCTGAAGACGTTGTTGAACCTGCCCGAGCTGGTCGAAGCCGTCATGCCGTATACGAATTATCTGCTCAACGAGTCGTCGCTTTCGCCGCGTCATCGCGCGCTGCTGATCCTCCGCGCCGCGTGGCTGCTTGGAAACCAGCCGCTCTGGGCAACCCACGCGAAGGCGGCGAGGGACGCTGGAATGAGTTCGAGCGAGCTCCGGCGCGTCGCTCAGGGACCGGACGAGTCAGGCTGGGAGCCGTTCGAAGCGACGCTGCTGCGGCTGGCCGATGAGCTTTTTCGCAATTCGTCGGTGACAAACTCCACCTGGCAGAGCTTGTCTTCGCGCTATGACATGACCAACCTGATGGACGCCGTCGAAACCGTCAATCACTTCATCCTGCTCTCGATGCTGTACAACACGTTCGGCGTGCAACCTGACACCGCCTTGAAGGATCGTCTCCCGGCTGACGTGACTTATCGCATCCGCGTTCCGGCGCGCGAACCGGCTGTGACGGCCGCACGGGTTGAGCCGAACGCCGGCCGAGGCATCGCTGTGAGCCGGACATTTGCCAAGTACCCGACACTGAACCAGCGCTGGAGCCCGCGACAGCTCTTCATTCTGCGGACTTCGAAGCTAACGCCCCATCAACGCGAGATGCTGATTCTCCGGATGGGGTGGAACTGCCGCTCCGAGTACGAGTGGGCCAAGCACGTCGGCAGCGTCGGACGTGCGCGCGATCAAGGGCTCGATCCGGCCAAGATCGCGGAAGGCGCCAACGCCTCGGTCTGGGATCCGCTCGACCGCGCGCTCCTGCATGCTTCTGACGAGCTGTACCGCGACGGCATCGTCTCCGATGCCACGTGGCGGGAACTGTCGGAAGAGCTCGACACCGGGTTGATCATGAGCGCGATCTTCACGACGGCTGACTATCGCGCGATTTCACTGTCGCTCAATACGTATGGCGTGCAGCTCGACGCACCCGGCGATGAGCGGCTTCCGCAGATACCGACGCGGTGACGCACAGACCGACACGAGCCATTGTTTGCTGTTACGGCGGACAAGAGAGGTGGCAAGAGCTTTACCTCGACGCATGTCTACTTGAGTTTCCTGCACTTTTTTGGGAGAGGTCTGCGCGGCCACGCGCGCGCCGCGGAGGGCGGGGAGTACCCCTTCAACAATGCAGGACCCTTTTGGCGTCTCCCGCGGTTTCTATTGTGATCTGAGAAGGTCAGCCGAGACGGACGAACCACCCGGATGGCCGAACGGCCCTCCGGGACGGCGGGACTGGCCCAATCGCTTTGCCGCTTGACGCTCGCGTTCCAGACGTTCCGCGGTGCGCTTCTTGGCCGCGGCGAGGGGTGATGCCTTTTTTGACGCGGGACGATCGCTCCGCGGCCGTCATGTTCTTAGCTGCGGCCTTGCCTCCAGGCTTGCCGTACTTGCCCAAGCCCTTGAGGTATTCGAGCGCTTCCGGCGGAATTCGCTTGCTCATGGTACTAATCACACCCTGGTAAGATGATTAGCGTTTCATGCCGAGCCCCGCAGACGCTATTACGCCCAGCACACCCTCGCCGCCCAACCTTCCCAACTTATCTCACGAACCACTGGGACAGGCGACTAGAGAGTAGCGTCAAGGTTGAATCAAGAAATTACACGCGCTCCGAGCTGCATAGTTCGCGCGGTTGCTTGGGTCAGTTGACCAAAAATACCTGCTGAATTCACAGTGCAAATCGACCCGCTGAAATTTGTGTGATTGAGAACGAAGTTGCAATTGAAGTCTTTCGGTCAATGCGAAGGACTTGGAGAGCGTGGCGTCCAAGTTCCATAAACCAGGAGCATATATGGCGTCGCGTTGCAGATTGCCGCCACGCATTTGCGCACTGCTCGCGGGGGCGCGGGATCTGGACGAATGCCGCCGGATTGAGGTATTGATGTACTCTGGACCGGTAGCCGCTAAGATAGGGCGATATCCATCCCTGTGCATCCGGGCGGGCATTGAAATACGAAGAGGAACTGTTAGTTATATTCACCGGGGTCCCGGTTTGCGCCGTTAAGATTCCGCTCACTTGCCATGCGCCAAACAGCAGCTTCGCTGCCCGGCCGCTTGTATGCGACCACTCATCTAGCGAGAAGAGGCCGCTCGATTCGGTAGAAGCTACAGGCCGGTCAGGCAAATCGACCAAGAGCGCATCGCCTACCTCTATCCAAATCACAAACAGGGCCAGGCCGCGACGCTAGGCCACTATCGCGGTGAATTCGAGGACCTGATTCGATACGCCGAAGGCCGCAAACTGCGCGTCATGGTCATGAAGCCTCCGATCCGGGCCCGCATTTATCGCATGATCCCCACCGAACAGGCATTCGACGCGAAACTAAGACAGGTTCTGGATCGGCGATGGATCTCTTCGGTCGGCTGCGATGAAGATGCGACGGACTCACGGACGGATGTCTTGGGCAACACGGCACCGAACCTTGTAGACGATTGTCCATCCCGAGATTGCTGTTTGCAAGTCCTCGGATGTCAATTCCATTCAGCAACCGCGGAACAAACGCCAGAGGCGGAACCGCCCGGATGCCCCGTTGGACCGAAATGGTAACCCCTTAATCCACAAGGGGTTATCCTTTCCTTCGCCGGACGGGAACTGAGTAACAGCCCGTATCATACACCTTGACCCTTCAATTAAACGCTGGAAGGTGGTATTACTCTATGAATGGGCCTTCGGCAGAAGATGCTGCTCGACCACCTGAGCCGATCGAGCATAGCTTTGCTCGCCGTTTCGCTGTCTGGGGTATTGTTGGCCGGCCCTCAGACCGCGAGCCCGACGCCGAGTTCACCCGGGGCCACCCAACACCGTGCTGTTCTTAGCAAGTACTGTTTCGGTTGCCACAATGAGCGGCTCCGAACAGGGGGACTCGCGCTCGACCAGGCGAATCTGGCCGATGTCGGCCAGAACGCGGAGACCTGGGAAGAAGTCGTTCACAAGCTTCGAGCCGGAGAAATGCCACCGGCCGGGTTGCCGCGGCCGGACCAGGCAACGGCTGGGGCCTTAGTCTCCTGGCTGGAAGCCGGCCTCGACGGCGCCGCCTCCAGGAGCCCGAATCCGGGAAGAATCCCCCTGCATCGCCTGAACCGGACTGAGTACGTGAACGCCATCCGCGATCTGCTGGCGCTGGAAGTGGATGGCCGATCCCTGCTGGTGGCCGACGATGTCGATGAGCACGGCTTCGATAACATCGCGGGTGTGCTCTCCGTTTCGCCGGCACTGATGGAACAGTATATGGCCGCGGCGCGGAAGATCAGCAAGCTGGCCGTGGGCGATGCAACCATCGTTCCGGTTTACGACACCTACAGCATACCGAGCACGCTCTTCCAAGATCAGCGCATGGGCGAAGATCTGCCGTTCGGCACGCGTGGGGGCATCGCCGTCCGGCATTATTTCCCGGTTGACGGCGAGTATGCCATCAAGGTTCGGCTGAAGAGGCAACTTTACGGCTACATCCTGGGCCTGGGCCGGGCGCACCAGTTGGAGGTTCGGGTGAACGGAAAACTGGTGAAGTCGTTCGCGGTGGGAGGCGACGCTCCCACGGCGCCGTCGCCCGCCAGTTATGCCGGAAACATCATGGGCGATCCGAAGTGGGATCTGTACATGCACAGCGCCGATGCCGGGCTGGAGTTCCGCTTCACGGCAAAAGCCGGCGCCTCCACGGTGGCGGTTTCTTTTGTGAAAGACCTTCCGGAGTCCGAAGATATCCCGCAGCCACGTGAAACGGGCTTTGGTTTGGCCATCAACGAGTTCTACCAAGGGAACCCGGCGCTCGAGAACATGTCCATCGGAGGTCCCTACCGGGTGGACGGTCCGGGTGATACTCCGAGCCGGCGGAAAATTTTCGTTTGCCGTCCGGCGGGGGCTACCGAAGAGCAGCCCTGTGTGCGGAAGGTAGTCTCAACGCTCGCTCGCGCCGCTTATCGGCGGCCTGTCACGGATCGAGAAATCGCGACGCTGCTGCAATTCTATGAGCAGGGCCGAATGCAGGCGGGATTCGAGGCAGGCGTGCAGTTGGCTTTGGAGCGCATCCTCGCGGACCCAAATTTTCTGTTCCGCATTGAGCGCGATCCACCGAAAGCGGCGGCCGGCACGGTTTATCGCCTGAGCGACCTGGAACTCGCCTCGCGCCTGTCCTTTTTCTTGTGGAGCAGCATCCCGGACGAGGAACTGTTGCGCCTTGCGGCGGCGGGCCGGCTCAAGGATCCCGCGATCCTGGAGCAACAAGTGCAGCGCATGCTGGCCGATCCCCGCTCGAACGGGCTGGTGGAAAACTTCGCTACCGAGTGGCTGGAGTTGCCGAAGATCCGAAGCGTAATCCCCGATCCCGATCAGTTCCCGGATTTCGACGACAACCTGCGCAGCGCTTTCCAGCAGGAGACGGAGCTGTTTATCGAGAGCCAGATGCGCGCCGATGCCAGCATTCTGGATCTGCTGCGCGCCAACTACACGTTTCTCAACCAGCGCCTGGCGCAGCATTACGGCATCCCCAACGTCTACGGCAGTCATTTCCGCAAGGTGACGTTCGGCGCAGACGAGCGCGAGCGGGGAGGGTTGCTGGGGCAGGGAAGCATCCTGATGGCGACTTCGTATCCCAACCGCACTTCACCGGTGCTGCGCGGCAAATGGCTCTTGGACAATATCCTGGGCACGCCGCCTCCGCCTCCGCCGCCGAATGTGCCGCTGCTCAAGGAGAACAGCGGGAACGAGAAGCCCACCACGGTTCGCCAGCGCCTGGAAGAGCACCGGCAGAACGCGGCCTGCGCAGTTTGCCACGTGCGCATGGACCCGTTGGGATTTGCCCTCGAGAACTTCGACGCGATCGGGAGCTGGCGCACCTCGAGCGACGGCCTGCCGCTCGATACGGCGGCAGCGCTTCCGGATGGCACGAAGTTCGAAGGCGTCGCGGGATTGCGCAAGATTCTGCTCAGCCGGCCGGAGCAGTTCGCCGCCACGTTCACCCAGAAGCTGCTGACCTACGCGCTGGGGCGGGAAACCGAATACTACGATCAGCCCGCCATTCGCAAGATCGCGCGCGAGGCAGAAGCCAGCGGCTACCGCTGGTCGTCCATCATTTTGGGCATTGCCAAGAGCACTCCGTTTGAAATGAGCATCGTCAAAAGTACGGAAAAAACCAGCGGCGGAGCCGAAGCCGCCGCTGCATCGAGGAGCTCGGGAACCAGATGATCATTACCAAGAAGGCTATGGATCGGCGCACTCTGTTGCGCGGCTTGGGGGCGGCGCTTGCATTGCCGCTACTCGACAGCATGGTCCCCGCGCTCAGCGCGGCAGGTAAGACGGCGGCGCCGGTGAAGCGATTCGGCGCCATCTACACGCCCAATGGCATCATGATGAGGAACTGGACGCCGGCGGCTGAGGGCGCCTCCTTCGAACTCCCGCCTACTCTAGCGCCCCTGGCGCCGTTCCGCGACCGGCTCCTGGTTTTGAGCGGGCTGAACAGCATACCTCCCATCATGCCCGGCAACGAGCCCACCGGCGTGCACGCCCGCGCCAGCACGCGCTTCCTCTCCGATATTCAACCCAAGCCCACGGAAGGTTCGGACCTGCGGGCCGGAGTCTCTGTCGACCAGATGGCCGCCAACCAATCCGGGCAATACACGCAACTGGCGTCGCTGGAGCTGGGCCTGGAGTCGGCCGACTCCGGCGGCGCGGGCGATCCGGGATTCAGCAAAGTCTATGATGCCACCATCGCCTGGCGCGGCCCCACGACGCCTTTGCCGATGGAACACAACCCGCGCGCGGTGTTCGAAAGACTGTTCGGCGACAGCGGCAACACCACACCCGAGGCTCGCCTGGCGCGCCTCAAGCAGGAACGCAGCATTCTCGATTCCGTGAGCCAGACCGCGGCACAACTGGAACGCGAGCTGGGCCCCTCCGACCGCTCCAAGCTCAGCGAATACTTTGAAGCCGTGCGCGACGTGGAGCGGCGCATCCAGAAGGCCGAGGAACAGAACACGCGGGAGTTGCCCGTAATCGAGCATCCGGCCGGTGTGCCGGCGGTCTACTCCGAACATGCCAAGCTCATGTACGACCTGTTTGTGTTGGCCTATCAGGCCGATCTGACGCGCGTCGTCACCTTCATGACCGGTCACGAATTCAGCGGGCAGACGTTTCCGGAAGCAGGCGTTCCCGACGCGCATCATGCCATCTCGCATCACCAGAACAATCCCGCCAGTCTCGCCAAGCTGGCCCGGATTGACGCCTTCAAAATGTCGTTGTTCGCTTACTTCCTCGAGAAGCTGCGTTCGACTCCCGACGGCGACGGGTCGCTGCTGGATCACTCCATGATCATCTATGGAGCCGGCATGAGCGACGGCAACGCGCACGATCCCAAGAACCTGCCCATCCTTTTGCTGGGCGGCGGTTGCGGCGCGTTGAAGAGCGGCCGGCACCTCCGCTATCCGGCCGCAACTCCACTGGCCAATCTCCACATTGCCTTGCTGGATAAGCTGGGTGTGCACGTTGACAAAATCGGTGACAGCACCGGAGAATTGACGGATCTTTGATTGCCGGGCGACGTGAGGGGCGGCATGCTTAACGCTTTGAAATGCCTGCTGGTGTGGGTGAGCCTGTCAGCCGCCGGGTGTCTGACCGCCGCCACGGATGCGCGGGTCGCGGAGGCAGCGAAGGCGCAAAATATACGAGCCATCCGCGTTCTTCTCGCGCAGCACGCCGACGTCAATGCGGAGCAGGAAGACGGCGCAACGGCGCTAGAATGGGCCGCGCACTGGGACGACTTGGAAGCCGCCGATCTTCTGGTCCGGGCCGGAGCGCGACCGGATGCCGCCAACGCGCTGGGCGTAACGCCGCTCTCGCTGGCCTGCGTCAACGGCAGCGCCGCCATGGTGCAGAAGCTGCTGTCCGCAGGCGCCAGTGCCAATCTGAGCTTGCCGACCGGAGAGACGCCCCTGATGACCTGCTCGCGCTCCGGCAGCGTGGAGGCGGTGAAAGCTCTGCTGGCGCACGGAGCCAGCGTGAATGCGAAGGAGAACCTCCAGGATCAGACCGCCTTGATGTGGGCGGTGGCCGAGCGGCATCCGGAGGTGGTGCGCGTGTTGCTGGAGCATGGAGCGGATGTGCAGGCGCGCTCCCGCATCACCCGCCAGTTCGTCGTGCGTGAAGAGACGGGCGCACGGCTGGTCTGCCCGCCGCCGCCCGGAATCACGGCGCCCTGCGTCAATGCGGAGGAGGCTCCGCGAGGAGGCAGCACGCCGCTGCTGTTCGCGGCGCGCTCCGGCGACCTGGATTCCGCCAAAATGCTGGTCGCCTCGGGCGCAAACGTGAACGACACCGCGCCGGACGGCAACAGCGCGCTGGTGGTGGCCGCCTACAGCGGCAGCGGCCGAGTGGCGCAGTTTCTCCTGGATAAAGACGCGGGACCCAACGCGGCGGGCGGTGGTTACACGGCTCTGCACGCGGCCGTGCTGCGCGGCGATCTGGAATTGGTGAAAGCCCTGCTGGCGCATGCGGCCAACCCCAACGCGCGAATCACCAAAGGCACTCCCATTACGCGCTCCGCTCAGGATTTCGTTCTTCCGGACACCCTGATCGGGGCCACTCCCTTTTTCCTGGCAGCCAAGTACGTGGAGCCGGAGGTCATGCGCGCGCTGGCGGCCGCCGGCGCCGACGCCTCGGTTCCAACTCAAGACGGCACCACGGCGCTGATGGCGGCGGCAGGAATCGGCTGGAAGGTCGGGGAAACCCGGCGCGGTGCGGCTTTCGCCATGGTCCCGCTTCCGGATGACGACCGGGCGCTGGAGGCCGTGAAGATAGCCCTCGCCATGGGGGCCGACGTCAACGCGGTGAACCGGGCCAGCGAATCAGCGCTCCACGGCGCCGCCACTGAAGGTTACACCGAGATTGCACAGTTGCTGGTCGACAAGGGAGCGGCGCTGAACGCCTTGAATCGCCGCGGCCAGACTCCGCTGGCGCTGACCAACGCGGAGCTGTTGGGCGCCGGAGGCGCGTACGGCGTGCGCGATCGCAAGAATACTCGTGCGCTGCTGCTCCGATTGGGGGCCAAGGAGCCCGCGCCGTCCGCCGGACCGGTCCCAAAGAATCTGAAAATCCTAAAGGACGCCGCCGCCATCCGGCCCACCATGGCGTCGTTTACGGTGGGGCTGGGAGTCCAGTGCAACTTCTGCCACGTGCAAGACCGCTCGAGCGATGAGAATCCACACAAGGACGTGGCACGAAAGATGCTGCTCATGGTGAGCGAGATCAACGCCAAGTTTCCGGGGAACAATCCGCGCGTGACTTGCTTCACCTGCCATCGGGGCGAGAGCATGCCGAAAACCAGTTCGCCAGCGGCGTCTCCGAATCAATAACCAAGCTTGACTACGCCATCCAGCCTGCGCAGGATCAATGACCGGTAAGCGCGCCGCGCTTATTCGGGCTTTTTGGGATCGGCGTCCGAACACCCGAGGAATAAGGAATCGAGGCGCAACCAGAAAGCCAGACGGGATGGATTCACCGACCGAGGTCCGTAACAGCAGGTAACATACCTCTTGAAACTTGATCTCATCGAGGCTCCAATGATACGGTTCTGGGAACGGCTTTACTGCCGGATCGAAAGAGGGGGGCATTTCATGCGCGGGAAAACGCAATTATATATATCCCTAGCGGTGCTGGCACTGGCCATGCCCATGATGGGGCAGACCTTCGGCGAGATCACGGGCGTTGTTTCCGACTCGACTGGGGCCATAGTGGTAGGCGCCACCGTCACTGTCACAAATCCTCAAACCAACTTAACCCGTCAGGTCACATCCAACAGCTCGGGGAACTACAATTTTCCATCGCTGCTGCCGGGTGTCTACAACGTCAAAGCGGAGATGCAGGGATTCCAGAGCGAGATCCGTCAGAACGTAGAACTTCAAGTCCAGCAGGTAGCTCGCATTGATTTCCAGCTCAAAGTTGGAGCCATGACGGAGACAGTGGAAGTGCAGGGTGGCGCACCGCTCCTCAATACCGAGAACGCCACGGTGGGCACCGTCATCGACAACCAGCGCATTCTGGATCTGCCCTTGAACGGCCGGGACTTCACGCAATTGATTACGCTCAGTCCGAATGTCAGTTCGGGCTACAAGACCACCGCGGGCGGATTCGCAACCTCGCGCCAGGGCGGCGATCGCGCCACAGAAAACATCTCGGTGTCCGGGTTGCGCCGGGAGTATACGTATTACACCCTGGACGGCATCTCCAATCAGGACATCGATTTCAACACCTACCTGTTTCTTCCATCCATTGACGCGCTGCAGGAATTCAAGATTCAAACCGGAGTCTATTCCACCGAGTTCGGGCGCGAGGCCGTCCAAGTCAATGTTTCGACCGTGAGCGGGACCAACCAATACCACGGGACCGCCTTTGAATTTCTGCGCAACAGCAACTTCGACGCCCGCCCGTTCGGTTTCACCTCGACGGTTCCAGTCACCGCGCCTTTCAAGTGGAACCAGTATGGCTTTATGCTAGGCGGTCCCGTCCAGATCCCGAAGCTGTTCAACGGTAAGGATCGCCTGTTCTTCATGTCCAACTACGAAGGGTTCAAGCTTCGTAACCAGCAGCAAAACGTCTACAGCGTACCTTCGGCCGCGATGCGGACCGGAAACTTCTCGGAACTGCTGCCCAAGATTATGATCACCGATCCGCTTAACAATAACGCTCCGTTCGAAGGGAATATCATCAAGCCGGAGCGGCTGAATCAAACTTCGCTGGCGATGCTTAAGTTCTACCCGGCGCCCAACATCGCGGGGGCGGGCCTGGTGAACAACCACCTGGCGCTGGACAACGTGACCGAGGACAAAGATCAGTTCACGCAGCGGATCGATTTTGCCGAGAGCTCCAAGTCGAGCTGGTTCGGCCGGTACAGCTTTCAGACGGAGTCCTCTGTGACACCTGCTTTGTTTGAGAATGGTTCCCTGCTGACCACCAACGACAAACAAGCGATGATCTCCAATACGCGCATTCTATCGCCGGCCTTGGTCAATGAATTCCGTTTCGGCTACAGTTACTTCTTTAATGCGATCGGGACCGAGTTGGCCAACAAGGAAGATGTAGTGGCCGAGATGCATTTGCCCCTGTACCTGGACCCGCCGCCCATCGCCTGGGGCATTCCCTCGGTAGGCATCCAGGGATTCAGCGGCTTCGGGGACAACGTAAACGGTCCTTTCGTAACCATCGACAACACATTCCAGTGGAGCGACAACGTGGCCTGGACCAAGGGCGTTCATTCCATGCGGATCGGAGCCGATATCAGTCGCTATCGCTACAACCAGTTCGGGAATCAAAACACCCGGGGCGTATTCAGCTTCCAGAACCAGGCCACCGGTTATGGTTTCGCGGACTATCTGCTCGGCTACGCCGCTGTGACCGCCGACGCCGGCTCGCTGGCCATCGCCCAGTTGCGCGACACCAATCAAGCCTACTACATCGATGACAATTGGAAAGTGCGATCCAATATCACCATCGACATGGGCTTGCGTTACGAATACATTCCGCCATTTTCCGACCGAAGCGACAGCATGGTGAACGTAGACACGCCGTGCTACAACGTACTGGCGCCTGGGCAATCACCGGCCACCATTCCTCAGTCCTGCCACCCCACTTTGGTCCGTACCGGCACGGGCGAGTTTTATCAAAATACCGTGGTTCGGTTTGGTCCCGGCATTCAGGTGGCTCGCGATGGCCGGTTAGGCTCTGACCTGTATTACGGCGATAAAAAGAACTTCGCGCCCCGCGTGGGTATTGCCTGGAGCCCCAGCCCGTCCTGGACGCTGCGCGTCGGAGCCGGCTTTTTCTATGTCCAGGATCAGAGCAACCCGTACTTCGATCTGTCGCGCAACCTCGCGGGCCGCGTCCAGGACAGCGCCAATCTTGCCACGCACGATCTGACCTGGCAACATCCGTTTACCTCCAGCGCCAGCTCTTGCGGGGTTCCGGTGCCGCCCTTCGTGTGCATTACTTCTCCGTTGCTGTTTCAGATTTATCCACACCACCCCACCTCTTACGTCGAACAGTATCTGTTCAATATCCAGCGGCAGTTGACGAAATCCACTGTGATGGAGGTCGGCTATATAGGCTCGGAGGGTCATCATTTGGGACGCTTCATGTTTTTCAATCCCACGACTCCAGGCCCGGCGAGCTCACCGATCACGGCCCGGGAACCTTATCCCGAGTTCACCGCCTCACAGACAGAGGAACAAATCGTCAACTCCAACTACCAATCCCTTACCGTGAAGGTGACACGACGACTATCCAACGGACTTACTTTCCTGGCGGGCTACACGTTCTCGAAGGCCATTGATGACGGCAGCGGAATCGATCCGCCTGGGACCGAATCCAGGCAACCGCAAAACGGCTGGTGCGTGCAGTGCGAGCGCTCCCTGTCGACCTTCGACCAGCGGCATCGGTTCGTTATCTCGACGCTCTACCAGTTGCCTTTCGGCAGCGGTCGCCAGTTCCTCAACCGCGGCCTGGTAAGCAAACTGGCCGGAGGCTGGGAGCTCAGCTCGTTCATCACTGTCTCTAGCGGCCTTCCCCTGATGGTCGTGGACGGCTCCAACATAGCCAATACCGCGCTGCTGTTGGATCGTCCGAACGCGACCGGTATCAGTCCGAAGCTCACCAATCCGACCACAGGCGAGTGGTTCAATGCGAACGCTTTCGTCGTGCAGCCGCAGGGCAATTTCGGCAACCTGGGCCGCAACGTGCCCGGCATGACGGGCCCGGGGATTTTCGAATGGGATGGCTCGCTGTTGAAAAACTTCAACTTCACCGAGAAAAAGTATCTGCAGTTCCGGTTCGAAGTTTTCAATGCTTCCAATTCTCCAAATCTTGGCGATCCTGGATTGGCTTTGGCCGCCAACCGGACGGTTAACGGCATAGCGATTCCCGGCACGGGGACCTTCGGCCAGATCACTTCGCTCCGCAATCCGATGCGAGAGGTGCAATTGAGCCTGAAACTGGTGTTTTAGTAGCTTTGGCGCGCTGGGCGTCTTTCCCCGGTGCGCCGCACAGATGCCGTTAGCGACCTTCAGCGTCCTTCGGGACTGGCACTCCGCTGCTCACGTACTGGCGCCGCTCGCAAACCGCGACGAGCGGACTCAACGCGGATGCCGGACTGGTGGCCGCTCCGATCTGCACCGGCGGCGGCACGAAGTGCTCATAGACGGTGATCTGGAGTTGCGCCGCAGGCTGCGCAGGCGCGAATCGAAACGAGGTCAGGCCATTGCCGCCGATCGTGAATTGGTACGTGCCCGGTGTCACTGCGACGTTCTCGATCGCGAATGCCACCGCCTCTTTGGCATCCTGCAGGTGCGCCCAAGCCACGGGCCGGCCCGCCACCGACGTATCGTACAATTGCTCCTGGCCTTTGGGACCGGTACTCACGCTCCATTCAGCTTTGTCCGGCGCTTTCACGGTTTCGGTCAACGTGACTGATTCCTGCGGTGTTCTGAGCGATCCGTAGGTCCACTTTTCCGTGCCGAAATCCCAGATCAGCGGCAGGCTCCCAAAGGCCAGCGGCGTTTGAAACGAAAGATCACGCAGCCGCTTCGCCGGATCCTGCACTTTGGCCGACACCTTTATCCAGGACTTGCTATTGGGCATCTCAACCGTTATCACAAACGGAGCGTTGTAGTTGCCATCGAGCGGAATGCGGCCTGAATATTCCAGGACGACGTGAATCGGTCCGCGTTTGAGGATGGCTGTCTTCAGAGACTCTACTCGTGAAAGATCGTGCGATGTTCCCGCTGCATCCGTGACCGCGATCCCGTTCGGACCGCTCCCAATATCTTCTCCGCGGTACTTCACGGAGGCGATCAGGGGCGCGGCGGTCTTGCTGAACGATACGTTGCCGACGCGAATGCTATCTGCGTCCTCAGTAACCGCGAGCCCCCTGGCTTGGGCCTGGGCCCGGACGTCAGCGCCGTACTCGAGCGCCAAGGTGCGCGCCTCCTTGGGCCCAATGCTGACGTTAAAGTCAGTCTCCAGCCATTGCACTGAGCCGTCCGCCCAACGAGTCTCCGCGGCGTATTGAGCGGGTACTTCGCTGCCGTTCAAGAGGAGCCGGGCGTGGCTCGGGTCTGCCAGGAGGCCCCTCGGAAACGGAATCCTGGCATTCACCGGATAAGCAGTGCGCCGAATTCCACCGGTCTCTTTGACGTACAGCCGGACGCTGCCGGATGTTTGCGCCGCGGCCGCCGCCGCGAATGCCAACACTGCAAGGCCTGCTGTATGCCAGGACTTCATGACCCAGCTCTCACTGGGCGGAGGCGCTGCCTTGAGCCGCCAGCTTGCGCAGGAGGGCAGCGGTTTTGGGCCGTGGGCGCGAGGGATTCGTAAGAGCGACATCCAACGCCGTGTGCCCCAGCCGGTCCTTGGCGTCCAATTTGGCGCCATGGTCGAACAGAAACTGAATCACGCTGTCTTCTCCCATGGCTGCCGCCGCGTGCAGAGCGGTCTGCCCGTTCCGGCCGGCGGCATTCACGTTGTTGCCGAGCTCGAAGCAGAGCTTCACAGCGTCCAGCACCTGGCTTTCCGGCGGCAAACGATTCTCGGTTTGAGCGGCCCCGATGGCGACCATGAGCGGCGTAACGTTGTCCCGATCTGGCAGGTTTGGATTGGCGCCCGCGGCGGCCAAGATGCGCATGAGATTCAAATCGGAGGCTCTGGCAGCCACCCAGAACGGCGTAGCTCCCACAAAGCCGGGGCGGGCGGCGTAATCGCCGGCGAGAGGAGGTTCGTCCTTGATCATGCGAGCGTTCGGGTTCGCTCCGTGCGCTAGTAGAGCCTTTACTAGCTCCACCTTGCCGGTTTCCACCGCCACGTGCAACGCCGTATGTCCGAAGCCGTCCGTTCTCGAAGGGTCGGCGCCTCTTTCAAGCAAAAACAGCGCCAGCTTCTCGTGATCGCTCGGGCTCACATTCAGTTTGTAGTCCTTGGATGCGATCGCCACCACGCTGGCGCTTGCCACAACGAGGGGACTGCTGCCGTCGGGCGCGGTGTCGTTGAGGTTCGCTCCGGCGGCAAGCAGAAGCCGCGCAGACTCCACATCGCCGGCCCGAGCCGCGAACAGCAAGGGCGTGAACCCTCCCTTGGAACGGGCATTCACATCCGCATGGCGCTCGATCAGCAGCCGGACCATCTCGGGATGCTTTTCAGACGCAGCCCACATGAGCGCCGTCTGGCCGCGATCGCGTTCCTGCGCGTTCCGATCCGCACCGTGATCGAGCAACGCTTTAGCTGCCTCCACATTGCCTGTAGCAGCAGCCGTCATGAGCGCGGTCTCGCCGCCTGGAAGCGCAGAATTCGGATTTGCGCCCGCCTCCAGCAGCTTTTGCACGATGGCCGCGTTGGCTTGGCGGCAAGCCAGGTACAGCGAAGTCGCTCCCAGCTCGTTAGCCGCATTCACGTTGGCGCCGGCGCGAATCAGCGAATCGACCATGGCCAGGTCGTTCCAGTGCACGGCCCAATGCAGCGCCGTAGCGCCGTCGGGCTGGCGCGCGTTCACATCCGCATGCTGCCGCAACAGTGCTGCAACGGCGTCTTTGTCCTGCTTCTCAACTGCATCCACCAGCCGGACATCGCTGGCCACAGCGCCAAGGCCGGCCAAAGCCAGCAAAGCTACGCACCGGCAACCCGGAATTCCAACCCTGAGCCGCATGCAATCACACGTCCGAAAGATGGTCCACTTTGCCGGTGCTGTCGCCCAGGGCGCCGGTTGGAACGCCCAGCTTGTCCAGCAGGGAAAGATACAGATTCGCCATGGGAGTTTCCTGCGGATAGCGGAGATGCCGGCCGCCTTGAATCCTTCCCGCTCCGCCGCCGGCCAGCAAGATGGGCAGATCGTGATGATTGTGCCGGTTGCCGTCGCTCATGCCGCTGCCGTAAAGAAGCATGACGTGGTCCAGCAGCGAGCCGTCGCCGTCCGGCGTCGACGCCAATCTGTCCAGATAGTAACCGAACATTTTGGCGTGGTGGAGATTGATCCTGATCAGCAACGCGATTTTCTGCTGATTGCCGCCGTGGTGCGACAAGGCGTGGTGAGCGTCGGGCACACCGATCTCGGGATAGGCGCGCGTGCTGCTTTCGTGCGCCACCATGAAGGTGATGACGCGCGTCAGGTCCGCCTGATAGGCCAGCAGTTGCATGTCGTACATCAGTTTGGCGTGGTCTTCAAATCTTTCGGGAATGCCGGCCGGCCGATTCACGACTGGAAGAGCTTTGGCGCTCTGAGCTTCGGCCTTCTGAATGCGGCGCTCGACATCACGAATGGCTTCCAGGTACTGGTCGAGTTTGGTTCGATCATGCGGGCTGAGATCCCGCTCCAGCCGCGCCACTTTCGCGGTCACCACGTCCAGGATGCTGCGATCCTCGCTGATGCGCGCCAGACGGGAGGCGGCATCGGTGGTGTCGCTGCTGCCGAACAACCGCTCGAATACAGCGCGAGGATCGTTTTCCATGGGCAAGGGGGTAGTGGGGCTGCTCCAGCACAGCGTGTTGGCATAGGCGCAGCTATAACCGGGATCGCAGGCCCCGACCGCTTCCCTGGATTCCAAGGCGACTTCGAGCGAGGCCAGCTGCGTTTCTTTACCGAGCTCCCGCGCCGCAATCTGATCCATCGAAGTTCCGGCCTGGATATCGGCGCCCTCGGTCTTTTTGGGATGCACGCCGGTCAGAAAGGCGCCGGCCGCGCGTGCGTGATCGCCTGCGCCTTCGCCCACCAAGGGATCGCCTTCCTTGTTGGCCAAGCCGCTCAGCATAACGAGGCGATCACGATGCGCCGCCATGGATTCCAGAATGGGCGTGATCTGGAGAGCGGGGTTGTCTCCGGACGGGTTCCATTGGCTCATGTAGATGCCGTTCGGCACGTACACCACTCCCAGGCGCGCCACGGGCCTGGCCGGCGTTTTCCCGGCGGCGGTCAGCGCCGGCACCATGGAATCCAATAGCGGCAAGGCCAGCGTGGTACCGATCCCGCGCAAAAGCGTGCGGCGGGACAAGTGCTTCTTGGTGATGATCACGGTTCTCGCGACCTCCTCATCTGAAAGGGCGTGCTGTTCACAATACCCAGAATCAAGGACGACCAGCGGTAGTCGCCCGGCGCCGCATCACGCAGGATTTTGCGAAGGCTGGGCTGGTCGTAATACTCGACGCCCCGGCCGAGCGCGTAGGTGAGCAGCTTATCGGTTAGTGCGCCGGCGAATTGTTCGCGGTCGGCTAACAGATAACTCCTCAGCCCGGCCACGCCGTCAAACTTAGTTCCGTCGGGCAATGCCGCCGAGGCGTCCACCGGCGCATTTCCCTCGCCGGTGGTGCGCCATCGTCCGATCGCATCGAAATTTTCCAGCGCGAAGCCCAATTGATCCATCCGAGCATGGCAACTCGCGCAAACCGGATTCTTGCGATGTTGCTCCATGCGCTCGCGCACTGTGAGGGACTTGCCGGTCTCGTTGTTCTCCTCGAGCGATGGTACATTGGGCGGCGGAGCCGGCGGCGGCGCGCCCAGCAGATTCTGCAGGATCCACTTGCCGCGAATCGTGGGCGACGTCCGGTGGGCGTAGGATGTCACCGTCAGGATGCTTCCTTGTCCCAACAAGCCCATGCGGTTCGGATCCGTCAGTGCAACCCGCTGAAATGCGTTCCCGTAGATATTCGGTATACCGTAATGCCGCGCCAGCCTCTCATTCACATACGTATAGTTGGCGGTCAGCAGATCCAGCACACTACGATCCTCGCGCACCTGGCTGTCAAAGAATAACTCAGTTTCGCGCTGAAAAGCCTCTCGCAGGTTTTCGTCGAAATCGGGATAGGCATCCGGATCGGGCCTCGCGCTGCCCATGTTGCGCACATACAGCCACTGGCCAACGAAGTTGCTAACCAGTGCGTGCGAGCGCTGGTCGCGGAGCATCCGCTGGACTTGCTGCGCCAGGACGCCGGGATTCCGGAGTTTCCCGCTCGACGCCAGACTGAGCAATTGCTCATCCGGAATGCTGCTCCACAGGAAGAAGGAGAGGCGCGAGGCGAGTTCCACATCGGTCAGGTGATAAGCGCTGCCCGGGGGCGCCCCCGGCGGATCGTGTTCAATGCGAAACAGAAAATCCGGATCCACCAGGATCTCCCGGAGCGCCAGCTCGATGCCGTCGTCAAAAGACCCCTTCTCTCGTCCATTCTTGTAGAAAGTCAAGAGCGTCTGGATATCTTCCTCGGTCACGGGACGGCGGAAAGCCCGGCGCGCGAGCGAAGCGAGGACGGTCCTGGCGCAGGGCTCCTCTGCTGGTTTGCTGGAAGGATAGCAGCTAAAGATCCGCTTGCGGCTGAAAGAGTCCTCAGGCGTCCGGGCGTTATACGGGCCCAGGATCTGGACGCTGCCCAGACTCATGTCGTCTTCCCGATACTCCGCGTACTCGAAGCTGGAGGTGGACAAGCGCGGCTCCAGCACTCCCTCCGGCACTCCGCTCTTTCTGATGAACGCAACCCCGACCACGCGTTCGCCGGCCTTCACCGGAAGGCGAACCTCCAAGGGATCGTCGGCGGTCTGTTCATATAGGGAAGGACTGGGAACCGGCCCCCAAGGACTAATGGGCCCAGCCCCGCCCACGGTGAACTCTTTGACTTTCTGGCGATCGACGCGAAGTTCGAGCTGGTTTGGCTCGCCCAGACCTCGAATGGAGTTGTTCGCCGTCCGCATGAGGCGGATCTTAATTATGTACTCGCCATCCAGCGGGAAGTAGTGCCGAATCGCCATTCCGCCGCGCGATCCAAACGGCAGGTCCTCACTCATCCGGTCGTCTTGTATGAGACCGACCGGCAGCGGGTAGGTCTGAATGGCCGCGTGGATGGAGGGATTGCCGATCGCCAGCCGGCTGATCGTCGCCGCTGCTGACATATACCGATCCAGCAACGCCGGTGAAACTGAAAGAACGTCGGCGATATTGTCAAAACCGTAACCGGAGTCGTCCGCCGGCAACAAGGACCGGCCATCGATCTCGAGGCCTAACAAATCGCGGACGGCGTTGGTGTACTCGTTCCGGTTCAAGCGATGGGCCGGCACGCGGCCGGGGTTCGGTTTCGCGGCGGCTGCACGATCCAGCGCCGACTCCAGCCAAGTGGTAAGAGAGGCGTAAACCGGCTTGTCCGGCCGCGGCAACCCCGCTGGCGGCATAGCTCCCGTGCGTAGCTTTTGCACCACCTTTTCCCACACCTCGGCGTGCGAGGCCACGTTTGCCGGGTCAAGCTGGTCCAGCGCAAGACCAGCCGTCATCGCCTTCTGGTTATGACAGCTTACGCAATACTTGTTAAGAAGCGCGCGCTGCGGGGAAACCGCGCTCATGTCGGCGGGCAACTGGCGTGCTTTTCGCGAAAGTACCGTAGATTGCGGTTGCTTGGCACGCTCAACTGGCTGCGCGCCAGCTCCGATCAATCCAAGAGCGGCCAGGACGAAACTCACCCGCGTGCATAGACGCACACGTAAACTATACAGGAATATTGATGCTGTGAAAAGTTTCAAGCTGTATGATACGTGCTGTTACGGCAGCCCTGGGCTGGACGCTACGGAAGATGAAATTTCCATGTTATCAAAGCGTTACGACCTCCAGCCCGGATTGAGAGCCAACTGGGGCCCATGGGTACCGCAGTATTTCGCGACTTGCGCTGTCGGCGGCGGCGTCTACTAGAAGGTCACGCGGGCTCCGAGCTGCATGGTGCGCGCGGTAGCCTGAGTGAGCCTCCCGAAAGTGCTGTTGTTGATCTGGGTCACCAGCCCACTCAAGTTGGTGTGGTTGAGCGTGTTGAACGTGTCGGCCCGGAGTTGCATCCTGAATCGCTCGGTCAACTGAAGGCTCTTGGCGAGCGTCGCGTCCAAATTCTCCAAGCCCGGCACACGGATCGCATTGCGGCTCAGGTTTCCGGGACGGATTTGTTCGCCGCTTAAGGCCGAGATAGGAATCTGGGTGAATGCCGCAGTGTTCAGGTACTGATGGAGACCGGTCTGGTAACCATCGAAATAGGGAGAAATCCCGTTGGCGGCTGCGTCCGGGCGGTCAACGCTGTTGGCGGAGGCGCTGTCGGTAATGTTTGCAGGCATCCCGCTCTGGGCTGAAAACACTCCGCTCACCTGCCAGCCGCCGAGCAGCAGATTGGCTGCACGGCTGGAGCTATGCAGCAACTTCGTGAACGGGACATCCCAGATCGCGTTGGCCACAAACCGCCGGTTGATGTCGAAAGGCGCCGGTCCCCACTCCGTGTGGAAGTTGTACGGATCTTGCGGCGCGGTTTGCAGCAGGTTGTCGGCATCGCTGAAAGAGGAAACGCGGCTGTAGTTGAAGCCGACCGAGAACGCCAAGCCCTTCTCCAGCCTCTTTCGCAAGGTCGTCTGCAAAGCGGCGTACTTGCTTCTGTCGTCCACCGTGACGAAGGGAACGCCTCCAAAATTCGGCGCCGCAGGCACTCCGGTGAGGCGGCCCGCTTTGTTCAGAACCTCGTTGAACTGCTCGTGCAAGCCGCGGTTGCCGTTGTAGTCGGCCTCCAGCGTCAAGCCCCAGGGCAACGCCTGCTGGATTCCAAACATCCACTGGAGGCTATATGGATCGGGAAAGTGCGTGTTAATCGCTTGCGTCACCGGAAGATTGGTTGAGATCGCGCCGGCAGTTTGCAGGCGCGTGAGGTCCTGAACGTAGCCGCTCGAATCGTAAGGATATTTTAGTCCGGAAGCCGTGGTCTGAGCCTGGTTCAGCGTGTACTGGAACGGGATCGCGGGGCCGAGCTGGTAGGTTTGCGTCACGCCGGAGTACAAGGTATGTCCCATAGAGAGCTTTCCAAAACCGGCGCGAAACACTGTTCTGCCGGCGCCGAACAGGTTGTACGCGAGTCCGATGCGCGGCTGGATCTGGGTGTGGTCCGGTTTGTAGAAGTAATTGATGATGGGGCCGAAGCCGCCCATCAGGCCCGGACGCGCAGGATCCACATCGCGATTGAACACGCGATTGGAGCCGGACTCGCCGGGCACCGTCCAGACATCGTAGCGGACGCCTAAGTTCAACGTCAGATTGCTGCTGAGCCTCACGTCATCCTGAAAATACTCGCCAATCTGGTCCGTGACGTGAATGAAATAGGGCTGGCCCGCCGGAAGGGAGTGCAGCTCGAGTTGGAAAGTGCTGGGCGTATTGGCTAAGAACTGCGCCACGTTCGAGTACAGAATAAAAACCGGTGCAATCTGAAGCTCGTTCGCCACGCCGCGTTCAAAGATTCCGCCGAATTGAATGGTTTGGATGCCGTGCACATACGACACGGCTTCCTGGAAGGTGGTGTAGTTCCCGTACCAGTTCAACAGCTTGGACCCGGCCGAACTCCATCCGAAGCTCATGTTGACAAAGGTAGGGTCCGTCAGCAGGTCGTCCACCCGGTTCATGTTGACGTGGTTGAAGGCAAACCGGCTGTTCTCGGTCCAATGCAGGGAGGAATGCGTGTAAGTGGCGTTGAGCTCGCTGCCGTTGTCAAAATAGTGCCGCGGGTTTGCGGGCAGCAGAGCGGGAGAGACGACGTAAGGCCGCGAGCGGATCCAGCGGAAGGCGACGATATTGTTGGTGTTGAGGTAGTAATCCAGCCGGTACACCCCGTTGTCGTCCTTCTGCAGGTTGCTGGCAGCCCCAAAGAATTGAGAGGTTGTAGCCGTGGCATTGGAGGGCTGAGGGGCTCTGGGGAACAGCTTCAATAACGGTTGATACACCGCCGGAGCGATGCTGAGCAAATAGGGTGAGGGAACGCCGCCTGTGATGGCCTTCGTCGCACTCAGCGCAGCCGCCTCAAAGCTTCCAAAGAAGAACAGCCTGTTCTTGATTATGGGCAAACCCAGAGAAACTCCGTAGTCGTTGAACGTGGTGCGGGGCTTGGAGGTCAGGAATTGGTTGCGTGCATCGAACAGACTCACCTCGTTGATCTCGTGCACGCTTCCGTGATAGCCGTTGTTGCCGCCCTTGGTGACAATATTAATGTTGCCGGACATGCCCCCGCCCACGGTTGAGGCGGGAACACCCTTGACGGTGCTGACCTCCTCAATGGCGTCGTTATTCACAGCGTTGATCAGTCCGGCCGCCTGGTAGAAATTAAAGGCCGTGAATTCCATGTTGTTGCTGGCATTGGTTCCATCCACGGTGAAGTTGTAACCGGCCGAAGGAAGTCCGTTGATGTTCACCCCGCTGCCGACAGGGCTGGTGGAATTGATGGTGATGCCCTGCGGCGGCCGGGTCGCGCCCGGACTCAGGGAGAGCAGGTTGGTCCAATCCAGGTGAGCCACCGGCAGTTCCTTGATCTGCAGCACGCTCACCGTGGCGACCTGCTCGACGCTGGAGGTGGCCAGTTCCGCGGTTTCGGCCTGGACCTCGACTGTCTGGGATTGCTGCTGGACCTGCATTTGGACGGGCACGTCAAGCACTTGCCCGGTGGTCAACTCGAGTCCCGGGTGAACTGCATTATTGAACCCGCTTTGAGATACCGTTAACTGGTAGGTCCCGACCGCGACGAAATCGAACAGGAACCGGCCGTCGGTGCCGGTGGCCGCTGCACGAGCGACACCCCGGCTGACGTTTTCCAAGCGCACGCTGGCCCCCGGTATGGCGGCTCCCGATGGGTCCGTCACGATCCCTGTCAATGTGGCCGTGCTCTGCTGTGCGTACAATGCGCCAGTTCCACATGCGAAAAGACAAATACCAATCACGCGCGCGCACATATCCATGTTGTCCCCCCAATAGCCCACTTTCCTGGCCGTTGATCCACGTATTATCCCAGACCGCCCGCGGGGTCGCAAGTCTCGGGGCGTATGCTACGTCCTGTTACGGGAAGGGGCCGCCCCTGGTTGCTTTAACAAGTGCATATCAGGCGCTACTTCATACAGGCTGGCTTCGGCATTGACGTTTTCCGGTCAAGCTCCCCACTACACCAGCGAATCAGCGAAAGACCAGGAGGTAACAGTGGGCAAGCGCTGGAGCCTCCGGGCAGAGGTCAGCGAACCCGAATAGCAACCGTTTGATGCTGCGAAGTGGCATGCATGCTGGCGGCGAGAGATCCCGACTGCTCAGGCTCGTAACAGCGGGTAACATACGACTTGAAACTTGTCCTCGAAGCTCTCAGGTGATAGCATCCTCGGGCGCGGCAGGGCGCTTCAAACTCGGGGCCGGTCCAGGTGATCGGGCGCGAACAGCTTCCTGGCCATCTGGCCGAACTCGACCGGCAAGAGCGCCCAGCGTGCTTTTCCCAGTGCTGCGCTTTATTCTCATTCTCGGCTTTGCAAAGCCCGACGCGCATAGGAGTGCGGGCACGTACAGTCTGTTAACCTTGTCGTTCGCCAATAATCCGTCCCGGTCTCATATTCACGCTGGGATACGTTCATAACGATGGTGAAGGCCGCCAGGTTCGGCGATTTCGATAATTGTGTCTTGGCTCATGATCTGACGCTCGATCGGACATTGCTTTTCGAACGCAAGGTGAGGACGTGCTCGGTGGTGGTAGCGAAAGTACGCCGCCAAAGTCCTCTTTAGATGACGGGCGTTCAGAACTAAGTGGTTCGATCGATCAAGCGCTCCGCGTCCGCATTCTGCCAAGGGCTCTGGGGCGCGGTGAGGACTTCCTCGATCCGCAACAACTCCAGCCGCAAGCGGACCTTGAGCTCCGTAGCGTCTCCCGGTCAGCGAACGCCTCCAGAATCTGGTCGGCAACCCATCCCGATGTGGGCTGATCGGTCCCATTGCAGTGGAGCACTTCCCGGCGGCGATGCTCCAGCACCAAGAATGCGAACAGTAACAATCGTGGGACTTGTCCCTTCAGCTACGAATTACTGGCGCAAAGAGGAGGATGTTCCATGAGATTGAAGCGGCGCTGCCGCCACTTGTGTTCCCATTCGCGCGGTTGGCGCAGAACTTCGCCCAGGCCGCAAATGACGGTTCCAACTTCAGCCATATCAGAAGATTAGCTTCAAAGCGAATTGTATCTGGCGCGGTATCCCGAGAATGGAATTAATTACGCCCGCCGTGGGAAGCGCTTGCTCAACATTCGACCCAGAACCTGCCGCCGTCCCGGCGAACGCGATGCGGCTGGGAAAATTGAAAAACGGATGATTCAGAAGGTTGAACACTTCCGTGCGAAACTGCAGTCTCGTGCCCTCGCCAAGCTTGGTGATGGCCGTATCCTTGACCAGCGAGAAGTCCACGTTGCGCTGTCCCGGACCCTCCAGGATGTTCTGGCCAGCGTTACCGAGAGTTCCCTGAGGCTGAAGCGTGAACGCGCACGGATCGTAGTACAGCGACGGGGTACCCAACTTTTCTCCGGCCGGCACGCCCAGGCAGCCGGCCGTTGTGCCCGACGTGATCTTGGAAGCCGTAGCTCCGGGAGCCAAATTCGGACGGTCGATACCGGCACCGCCGCCGGATACTCCGGAGCGCGAACGGTTACTGTTCAAGGCGACCGTAAACGGCAGTCCAGTTTGCACACCCACCAGGGTGCCGACCCACCAGCCCCTCAGCACGCCGCCGACAAAGCCGGCGGTCTGCACGTTGGGAAAGTTATAAATTGCGTTAAACCGGAAGTTATTCGGAGAATTAAATGTAACTACCGAATAGTCCTGGCGATAATTGAGGGGATTGGTGTTGTAAGGGCTCACCGCTGTGTTGTCGGAGCCGAGCTGCGCCTGAGTATCACCGATCGCTCGGGAACGTGTGTAGGAAAGCTGGAATTGCAGGCCCGATGAAAGCCGCTTCAGCAACTCCAGTTGGAGCGCGTTGTACCAGGAGCTGCCTTCCGAGGTGTTCAATCCAATGTAGCCCCAATTCGGATTCCGGCGTGTGCCACCCGCCGGCCAGAAGGGCTGTCCGTTGGCGATCTGCGGGAGAATCGGATTATACTCGAGCGTTCGCATGAGATTCAGCCCGCGCGAACCAGCGTAGGCAGCGGTCAACAGCGTGTCCCAGGGCAACTGCCGCTGCAAGGAAAAGCTGTATGTCAACAGGTGCGGCTGTTCCATGAAATACTTTGGCGTGCGTTGGGAGGGCGCGGCGCCACTCAAACACGACGAGTAAGACAACGGCAATGTGATCACCGTCGGCGTGCCGCAACTCAGGATCGTGGCAAACGGTGCAGTCCCATTGGCGCTGATGTCTATGACACCGCCCATGTCGTTCACGTCTTCGAGCCTCGCGAAGCTGCCGCGCACGGACGTTTTCCCGTCCCCGGTCGCATCCCACGCAAATCCGATGCGGGGGCTCCAATTTTTGAGCATATAGTTCCGCCACAGAGGGCCAATTGTGGGGGTGCTGTCACTCACCGGGTTGCGCAGAGCCGCAGAGCGCCCATTCACCTCGGACGGAACCGTGCCGGGCTCGTAACGCAGCCCCAGGTTCAAGGTCAGCCGGCTATTCACTTTGAAGTCGTCCTGCGCGTAGAACCCCATTGTCATGTACAGGAAATCGCGTTCATGAGATTGACCCGGAGTTGCCTCGCTGTAGCTCGACGCCGTCGCCGTGAAGAAGTTTGCAATACTGGCGAAACTGACGCCGCCGCGCAAGTTCGTGTTGTTTAAAAAAGGGAGGTCATACCGGAGGAGCGCCGCGCCGAACTTCAGCGAATGCCTCCCTTTCGTGTAAAAGACATCGTCGCTGTAATGTTCCAGGTACTGATTGAAGTAGGCCGGAGAGGTGACTTCCGCGCTCATGCCCGTCACGCCCCCGATTCCAACGGAGCCGATTTCCAGGCCGCTTACAAAAGAATAATTGGGACCGATGATACCCGTAGGCGAGTCCGTCGAGAGCAGCGTCTGCATATATGAGAATCGCAAGGTGTTCAGCAGAGCGGGTGAGAAGATGTGGTTTTCAGCCGCAGTAATGTATTGGTTTTGCGAGAATTCTATAATTTTATATCCGGGGTAGGCCAACGGCGCGGTCTGTTCATCGTTGTCGATCGTGTAGCGGCCGAACAGGGAGTCTTTGGTCGAAAAAGTGTGGTCGAGGCGGACCTGCCCGTAGCTCTCTGAATTCGGTTCGTTAAATCCGTGACTGTACTGATTCTTGGGTAAGTTAGGAAGGGGGAATAACACCAGGATCGGCGCAATCGTCGGCGATACCGTTACGGAAGCGGTGCTCCCGAGTTGGGGACAGGCTGCGTTGGTGATAACCGCGCCCGCCGGGCCGTGGCATCCGGGAGCCATTACGTTGTCGACCAACGTCACTCCCGTGCGCGACTTCAGGCCTTCATAGGTGCCGAAGACAAAAGTTTTGTCCTTTTTGATGGGGCCGCCCAATGACCCGCCAAAATTATTACGCTCGAACGCAGGGATTTGATGCGGATCAAAAGGACTGCGAGCGTCCAGGTCGCTGTTCCGCAGGTAGTCGAACGCCGAGCCATGTACTTGGTTGGTGCCGCCCTTGCTCACCATCAGGACCTGGGCTCCCATGGTCCCCCCATACTCGGCGCCGATGCCGCTGGTGAGGATACGGAATTCGCGAATTCCCTCCAGGCCGAGCGTCGTACCGCTGATCGAGGAGTTATTCGCCCCGTAATAGTTCTGGGCAGGCGACCCGTCCAGCAGCCAGTTATTGGACCGTATCGAACCTCCATTGGCGTTGATCATGGTGCCGGTAAAACCGGCAGAAAAAGTATAACTGGAGTTTTGCACAACGCCGATCTCTTGCAGCGTGAGTTGCACAAGATTCCGGCCATTCAGCGGCAACTCCGCCACCTTCTGCTCGGTGACGAGGCCGCCCAATGTGGCCGAATCGGTATTCACCGCCTGGACGGTTCCCTGAACCTCCACCTGCTGGCCGACAGCCCCGACCTTCAGCGTGGCATTGATAGTCGCTTCCTGGGAAACCGTCAGGGTGATGCCCGGCACAACGATGGTCTGAAAACCCTCTTTTGCGATTCGGGCCTCGTAGTTCCCGACGTTCAGCGCCGGCAGGCGGTACGAGCCAGCGCCGTCGGTGTCGGTGGTACGAGTCTGTCCGGTCTCCACGTTCCTTAGCATTACGGTCGCTCCTGGTACGACCGCGCCGGTGTCGTCGGTGACGACGCCAAGAACGGTGGCTGTGGGCAGTTGCGCTGTAAGCGGCCCGCAAATGATGCCAGCAATCAAAGCGAAACTAACATGGTTCCATATCTTCATCGTGAGCCTCCTCGGCGGCCGTGCAGGAAATCATCGTTGGAAACCGTCCGGAACGAGTCAAAATACTGCGGTCGGATTAATCGGCGATCCGGTGCCTTTGGGCATCGGGAGTGGGGCCATGGTCACCAAGAAGGCCCAGCGCTTGCGCGCTGCGCACGCCTCGCTCAGCTTGTCGAGATCCATATTGTCAACCACGTTCATTCCCAAAACTGTGAGTACAAAATTGTGGACCGGGAGGTAATCCCATAGCTGCCCTCCTTCCGGAGCTCTTGCGGGAATCTGCGTGGCCGGCGGGAACGGAACCACACTCAAGGCCGATTCACTCCCGATCAACGCGACATCGCGTTGCTTTAACCACGGAATCACAGAAGCATCGAGTCCGGCCGCATTCTTGCCAACGTCCCATGGGCCCGATTTCGCACGTCTGGTCCAACGCCCGCTGCGGATGAACAGAGCGTCCCCTGACTTGACTTTTACGCCAGCCTGTTTCTCCCAGGCCTCGAGATCCTCGACATAGATCGGTGTACCCGGCTCCAGAGATTCCACGCCTTTGAGCCGCGGGATGTCCATCAGAATGCCGCGCGTGAACACCCCGTCCTTGGCGTTGATGACCGAACCCTTCATGGCTCCGCCCTCTTTTGTCACGTATTGCTCCTGCGAAAATCCGTTGTAGAGTTTTCCGTCCACAAAGTGGTGGCCGAGAGCGTCAAAGTGCGTGTGAGCGTAGCCGTGGAAGGACACGCTGATTCTGTCGCCGGAGGCAATCGGTCCGGCACCGGTCATCGTGTCCTCGTATGGGTTCGGGTTATCGATGGCTTTTTCCGTCAAGGCATCATGAGCCAGCGATACCGAGAACCCATCCTTGACCAGGGCTGCGGCTTCCTTCCGTTTTTCTGGGGTGATGAGGTTCAACGTTCCTTTTTGATCATCTTTGCCCCATCGGCCCCAATTCGATAGCTGGACCTTCCACTTTTCCATATCGGCCTGGGTCACGGTGTGATCAGGCGCCGAGGCGCCCCTGGCTCGTGTTAGCTGACTGCTCAAGACCGCGAGCGCGACAAGCATACTAACGCTCGCGATGGTCATGACTGAGTTCTTCATGGCCTTCACGATTACGGAATTCGTCGAAAAACGTTTCATCGGTGTTCCTCTCTAACCCTCCTGAATTTAGTGGCGAGGCGCGGACCCGGCGGCCAGTGTGGCCCAGGGTTCAACCGCACAAGGACTTCGCAGTCACCGGCTAGAAGGGCAGCGGAGCTGTAGAATCCTTCTACGCGGGCAGTGACCCTTGGCGATGAACTGGTTGCAGTCTGGTTGCTCATCGTCTCTTGTACTCCGGGGATGATCGTCCCAGGTGGCCGCTGCTAATTTTAGCGGGTTTGCGGGCAGTTCGAGGGCGCGACCAGAGCCTGATAAACTCCGTTAGTGAACTTATCGTGCGAATCCGACGCGCCCCCGTACAGTGCAAGCCGCGCGAGCCGTTGGGGCGAAAATCCAACTTCGACAGGGTCACCTTTAATCAGCCCGATCGAGTCGTTCGCGGCATAGGCTACACCGGCCGGCTCGAGGCGCGACAAAGCAAAGATCGCCGCCAACGAGGAGGCGGCAACTGCCACTCCAGCAGATCTGCTCACAGACATGGCGTTCTCATTTCACGCAGCCGGCATCGATCGCCGCTGGGCGCTCAGACGACAGGGACGCCCCGCCACATCTGGTCTGCGCAGCCGCCCAGGCTAGAGCGAGGCCAAGCACATCTCGGTCTAAAGCTGCGGCGCCCGCCTTTATGAACACTTCGAGAGCTGTGGCTTGAGTCTTTCCGCTGTTCGTGAACCCGTGCTTGGTGCCCTTCTTAAGAAAGAACACTTTCCCGGGTTTGCCTTCTTCCGCCTGCTCGGAGCCGATGGAAACCTGAACCGTTCCGGTCAGAACCACGAACAGATGGAATTGAACATCATCGTGAGCATGCACCCGGCGCGTTGCTCCCGGCTCGATTTCGAGACGTGATACCCGAACCTCGGGCCTGTCCAGAAGCCTGGTAGTGGTAATGCCCGGATCAGGCGTTATCGTATTTCCAGGCGCTTGGGCGAATACGGACGCGCAATAGAACAGCGCGATTCCCTGCACGAATGGCGTAACGCGCGCACTCATAGAGCTCCTTCTGCCTCTCTCACCGGCTGGCACCGGGTTGACGAGGCACTCCCATTGTCAGGCGGGCATTGCTCTTCGACCACCAATCCAGGCGCCGCGGATAGCTACTTGCCCGCCTTAGGCCATACAACGCCTTGATCCTGCTTAGTCACCGGCCCGAGTCCTCTAAATACGAACTTTTGAACGCGCTGCCCCCGATAGGTCTCCGTCGTATAAATGTTGCCTTTCGAATCAGTGGCGATGCTATGGACACCGTAAAACTCACCGGGTTGGCGGCCGCCTTCGCCAAATGTCGTCAGCACGTCCAGCGAATTCCGATCCAGAATATGCACCCTATCATTCTCGCCATCCGCGAGATAAATATACTTCTGTTGCGGGTCTCTGGAGAAGGCTATATCCCAGGTAGAACCAGACCCCAGCGTATCCTTGTTGACGAACGCCTCCTTGACGAACGTACCGTCTGGTTTGAAGACCTGTATGCGATCGTTTACACGATCACAGACATACAACAAACGGTCATTCGAGAGTTCCGCGCAGTGAACAGGATTGCGGAACTGCTGGGCTGGCGGGTCGCTGGGATTGTATCTGCCCAGATTGGTGTCGTCCGGTTTGTGGCCATACGCTCCCCAGTGCCGCTTGTACTTGCCGGTATCAGCATCGTACACGATTACGCGATGGTTGCCATAACCGTCCGCGACATACACCTCATTCGCGACCTTATCAATAAACGTTTTCGCCGGCAGCCGGAGATTGTCAACGTCATTGCTGCCCTTGGTCTGGCCCGGCTTGCCAATTTGCATCAGGAACTTGCCGTCCTGTGTGAATTTCAGGACCATGCAATCGTTGAAGTACCCCTGGAGGCCGCCGTTGGCGCTCTCGTCATCAGCGCCTGGAGCTCCCCGGCCAGCTCCTCGGCCAGCACCTCGCCCGCGACCCGCACCTGGCTGCGGCCCGCGGCCATTTCCGCCAATCCAGACATTTCCCTTGTAGTCGACGGTGATCCCATGATTCGAATTGGGCCAATCATATCCCGCCCCGGGGCCACCCCAGTGCCCGATCAGATTTCCGGCCTGATCGAACTCCAGGACCGGAGGCGCGGGCGCACAGCATTGAGCCGTGGGAGGAGTGGTAGTGGCGTGTTGCTCTCCCGGTTCCAGGGAGCCAGCCCGATGAATGATCCAGATGTGGTCATTCGCATCGACTGAAACACCAATTGTTTGACCTAACAGCCAATGATTCGGCAGAGGTTTCGGCCAAAGAGGATCGACCTCAAACCTGGGAGCCTGGACCCCCCCGGCCGCGTGAACCACAGCTCTCTTGTTGAGCACGAAAGACGCAATTGCAAGGACGGCAATGGTCAGCGCGAAGGTCGCGCCGAGCAATAAATTTCGCTTCATATATATCTCCTCTCTCCTCTGTCGCCTGCCACTCGAAATCGCCTTACTAACCAGGCAGCCTGAAAGCAAGTAATTCACCGGCGTAGTTGGCGCCAGCGATTGCGATAACAATATACTGCTTTCCGTTGAGCATGTAAGTCATTGGTGACCCTGTCTGTGGGGCGGGCATATACACCGCACCTACCTCAGTTCCCGTAGCTTTGTCATAGGCGCGCAGCATGGCGCCTCGTTGCCCCGAAGGCGTCGTGAAGAAGCCCGCCTCGCCGGCTATCATCAGCGTCTTAGTGACAAGAGTCCCGACCAAGCCAGGCCGGCCGGTACGTTGTATTGTGATCCCTCTGAGCGCTGGGTTGGTTCGGACGTTGTCCGGCGTTTCGCCATGAGCAACTTGCCAAACAATATCGCCCTTGTTCAAATCGATGGCCGTGATTCGTCCCCAGGGTGGTTTCACCATGGGCAGACCCATTACCGTCAACCCACCGCCTCCTTCGCCGCCACGCTCGGCCGTGGATCGTTGGGGAGCGCTGGACGCTGACTGCGGGCGCACTTGTCCTTCAACCCAGTCCATATCAGACTTTCCGGGCGCCGGCTTAACGAGTCCAATGGGACCGATCTCGGTTTTCGAATACACATAGATAAAGCCGGTGTCGGGATCAAGCGAGCCGCCTGGCCAGTTAGCACCGCCGGTGGTCGACGGCAGCATCAGCGTTGCCAGAGGGCCGTCCGGTTTGCTGACCACGGCCGGCGTGAAGATCGGACCGATTCTGTAGCGGGACGCCTGTCTCGCTGCGGCGGCCTTCAACTCGGGCGTAAAGTCGATGAGGTCGTCCAAGGAAACGCCCTGGCGATCGAACGGCGGCGGCTTGGTAGGAAACGGTTGAGTAAGGCTGGTTTTCTCACCTGGCGTCTCGGATTGCGGCACGGGCCGCTCCTCGATCGGCCACACGGGTTTTCCGTTGGTGCGATCAAAGACATAGAGCCAAGCCTGCTTGGTGGGTTGTGCTATAGCCTTGATCTTCTTGCCGTCTACCGTAATGTCCGCCAGAATTGGCGCGCATGGCAGGTCCCAATCCCAAATGCCGTGGTGAATGAATTGGTAGTGCCAGATGCGCTGTCCGGTCTTCAGGTCCAGAGCGACCAGGCTTTCGCCGAAAAGGCCGTTTCCCGGCCGGGATCCGCCGTACTCATCACCGGTCGGAGTCTCCACGGGTAAGTACACAATACCAAGCTGGTCATCTACCGTTATCTGGCCCCATACTCCGGTGTTCCCCGTATAGCTCCAGGAATCGTTTTCCCAGGTATCCAAGCCGAACTCACCGGCGGTCGGAACGGTGTGAAAAATCCAAAGGCGTTTGCCAGTACGAACGTCATACCCGCGAACGTACCCCTTGATGTTCCGTTTACTCTTGGGGACACGACCCGCCAGGTGTGCCGCACCAACAATGACCGTGTTCTTAGCGACGACCGGCGCTGCATGATATCCAATGTCAGCGCCCACCAGGTCCATTTCCTGATCGTCATCCAGGCGGAGATCAACCACCCCGTTCTGTCCGAAGGCGGAAGCTAAGACGCCTGTCTTTGCATCCAGCGCGATGAGACGATACCCGGGCGTCACATAAAGAATTCGGGCCTCGCGGCCGTCGCTCCAATAGGCTAAGCCGCGTCCCGACAACTTGCGGACCGCCAATTCGCCACGTTTGCCCTCGTTCTCGCTGTGCATCCAAAGCATCTCGCCGGTGGCGGCGTCCAGCGCCACCACGTCCCGGCGCGTTCCTGCGGTGGTGTAGAGGATGCCATTCACCATCAGGGGAGTCGATTGGAAATTGTACTCCGGGCGAGGACCGAGGTTATCAGTCTTGAAGCGCCAGGCAATTTCGAGCTCTTTGAAATTGCTGGCGTCGATCTGAGTGAGGGGTGAATAGCGGGTACTGCCGAGGTCTCCCCCATAAGTGCGCCATTCTCCATTCTTGGCTCCCTGCTGCGCCAAAACGGCCGCTATAGGAAATAAGGCAACGATCGTGATTCGCCTGGAGAAAATCAACGATCGGCTCATGGGGAAGATCAGTTGGAACCGGTGTGGGACGCAGGCGCCGCGACTGTGATTGTGATATTCTCCCTGGTCTCTAATGCTGAGTCGCTCGCCACGGCTTGTAAGACATAAGTTCCCGGCTCGCTAAACGTCACACTCGTCACATTTTCTTTTCCAGCCACGACAGGCTGGTAGCCAGCCGGGTTGAACGTTGCCTTGCCGGGACCTCTAAATTCAATCCACGTCACGTTAAGGCCCGCGGGCCAACGCGGCTGCACGGGCAAGGGAGCATTCAGAAATGTCGCTGCATTTTCTTGAGGGGGGCGCGGGCGACGCTGGCCCGGCTTTGGATTGCCATCGTCGGAGACCGAGACCTTCAGCGTGGCCGGTTCGGGATAGGTGACGGCCTGCACCGGCTCAATTTTGACAACCGGAGGCTGGTCGTTATCGACTACGTCCAGGTTCGAGCTGCCGTGAACGTTGGCGGCGATAAGCCGGTTGTCGATCAGCCAGACCGGCTGGAGATGGCCGAAGGCTTTTTCGGTTCGTCCGTGCGAAGTGAGTGTCCAGGTCAGATCCTTTTGACCCCAATCCTTGGGAACCTGCACATGGAACAGGAACATTTGCCGCCGCGGATAGAAGAAGCCCGGCTGACCGCGGTCCGGGTCACCTGGTTCAAATTTGTTGTTCGGACCAACTGGTATATTCAGCTCCTCGCTGAAGTTTCTGTTCATGTACCCGAAGTACATCTCGTAGGTGCCATCCGGATTCTGCTCCCATCCCTCGAACACCGGAACTACATCCTGGCCCGTGTGTTCGGGGACCTGGCCGGGCATAGGCTTCCACCAAATCAGGGCGCTCACCAACAGCAACGCCAAAACAGAAAACGGGTAGTACCTACTCATGAAATGTCCCCTGAATGTTTCCGACACCCTTCTGGGCCACGCAAGCCGCAACTACCAGGTCTTTGAACGCTCAGCACGCTCCGGCAGTCAATTCGCTGCCACAGGTTTTGGAGCGATTGGGTTTTCCTTTGCGCTCTTTTCTCGCTGGGCACGGCGTTCAGCGACCACCTGCTTGTATTCGTCTTCCGGCATTTCGTAAAAGAAAAGCCACACGAACGACATTTCGTCGATCGTTCGCGCGCCCGAGCCCACCCAATTGGTCGGATCCGGATTGGCCGGATTCTTCGAAGAGTTGTCATGCCAATTGATGACGTGCAAGATGCTCCCTGCGGGCAGAATTGGGGCCGCGTCATCAGCCCATTCGTACACCAGCGCCCAACCGAAGTTGAAGTTCGCGCAGTTCAACATCTCGGTCTTACCATCCGGGTAGATCGCCTCCAGGCATTCGCGCTTTCCGCGATCGTGCATATGCGGCTGAAATCCAGTGAGCGTCACAGGTTTGTTGAAGCGGTGGTACATGTCCGTCCGGACCGAGTCCGCGCCGGCAGGTATGTCAAGGCCGCCCGCTATCTGGGATTGATCAAACTGTCCCGATAGCTGAAGGTGCTTGGGCACATAGCCTTTGGGGTAGAAGGTCATTCCAACCTTGAATTGATCCTTAATCTCCTCGCCGACTGCGTGATAGTGCAGGTTGAAATGAATTTTCGTGCCCGCCTTGATCAACCGGCCGGAGCCGTCCGGAAAAACATCGCCAGCCTTTCCGGCTGAGTACTCATTCAGAGTTTCTTCGCGCTCCATGCCCTGGCCGGTTTCGCCGGCGCCGGGTGGGATCATGTAATTGTGAGCATGATGCACGACTCTGAAACCTTGCGGATAGCTTGGCATGCCCTCAATTGCTTTGATGTAGCGGTCCTCGGTTAACCCCGTGTCAGCGTAAACATCGAGCCAGTTGTCGGGGGCATTCGGTGGCACGGTGTGCGGCGGCGCAGCCACCACGAGGTCCGGCTTGCCGATCGTCCACTCTCCCAGTTGCCCAAACTTGGCCGGGGGTGGCGCGTCGGCCGGATTGCCCTGAGGGGCACCCGCATCTACCCAAGCGGCAACGGTCGCCAGCTCCTGATCGGTTAGGGACGGATCGTCTTTGAACTTTTGAATCCCGACATTACGATCGACGAACCAGGGCGGCATGGTGCGTTGGACAACCCGCTGTTTGATGGAGCGAGCCCAAGGACGAGCATCCTGGTAGGTGAGCAGCGACATGGGCGCGATCGAGCCGGGACGATGGCAATTCTGGCAATGCTTCTCCAAAATAGGGAGCACATCCCTGGAGAAGGTCGGCGCATGCGCCGCTCCTGACGTGCCGGCATTGTCCGCCGCTATTACCGTCTGGGGCAGCAGCGCCACAGCAGCCACCATCAGCAGTGTGGCGGTTGGGTGCCAGCGTTGATTTCTCCTGAACTGCTTCATGAGGAAAATCTCCTTCCCAGCGTTCACCTTGTCGTCAGCGCGATGGCGCGATCCTCAGCAGTGCATCGCAGCGGCCACAGGTCTGGAACCTACTATAGTGAAAGTTCTCCTACTGCGTCAATAGTTTGCGGCGTTTATCCTGGAACCGTTTGACCCGCTGCTGGTAGGCCGATTTGACCCAGCGCTCAATCGCTTGTAAGAGGTTGATAAATAGGGTGTTCGATCGCTAGCGTGAGCTTCGAGGCCGAGCGGTTCGAGGAGCGGATTTCTCCAATTCGCTTTCATCGGCTGGCCCCCTGGTCGCGGTATGAAACAGCCTGGCAATGGCGATCAGCAGGAAGGCGGCGCCGACGGGGACCAGCAGAACACCCAGTCCCGGATCACCCCCGTAGGTCACAACACCTCCCAGGAAAAAACCCAAAGGCATGAGTACGGTGGCCAATCTCAAGCATCGCGAGGGGACCAGGGCGTGCTGCGCCGCTGCTGGGTACGCGCGCAAAGTCAACGCGAGAACAATATTCAGGAGTGAAAGCAACGTGCCGTGCGCGTGCGCAAGCCTCCACATCAAGCGGCGCGTTTCATTGGACGCATTCAAGTAAGCCTGAACTTTGAATCCGTGCAATGTCTCGAGGGCCAGTCCCAAGGTAGTGAAAAGCAGCAAAGCTCCCCACCCGAAGCGGAGGTGCAGACGAGCGTAGTCGATGGCAGGAGAGTTTGATTCTTCAGGCACGGCATCCCATCGCTAAAAAGCGGTCATTCGCGCATGAACATGCGCCGGTCATCCCGTTTGGTCTTGAGCGCCTTCAGCATATCGAAGTCGACCGCACCACCCGCGCCGAGCAGTAACTGCGGGTCAGCGCGATGGGCGCCGCGCCAAGCGCTCACAACGTTTGAGACCGCCTCGGCGCGAACATTCGGAGACGCCAGGAAATTGTAATTGAAATTCTCAAAGCCGGGAAGAGTTGCGAGGGACCGGGCGGCGATGAAGCGGACTGCATCGTAGGGATCGTCCAGAAGCTGACCCACGAAGGGGGCCATCCAATCGACTCCGGACGCTTGTCGGGCGGGTTGCCAACCAGCGCTCCACGCCATTAAAGCCCGCTGGCCCGCGTCGCCGCGCAGCAACCATAGAATGGCGGCACTGATTGTTTGCTGCTCGGCGGTCAGCTCCGGTTTTGGGATTGCGTACCACTTTGCAAGGTACTCCGAAGTCCACGCCAGTGTCCGATCGAGGTGGCATTGATTGCAGGCGTTGGGGCGGCCCGTCGACACACTGGCTGCGACACTCGGGCTACTGACTTGGTGGCTGCGAAGAGCCCTGAGCAGGCCGTAAGAGGTGTACGGCATGTGGCAGTTGTAACACAGATTCGCGGAGGCACTGTGATGCCGGGTGTGGTCTTGCAGATTCGTTCGAAACTTACTATGGCATTGCAGGCACGCCTCATTTCCATCCATGCCGGCAGCGAGCTGGTGTCCATCCGCCCAGTTCTGGACGCTTCGCGGATCGCCCGCTCCTTCGTGCTCCGCATGACACGAGAAGCAGGACAGCGTGCGTTTTGCATCGTGCGCATCCTTGAAGCAGGGTGATTCGATCAGCCCATTGTATTCGCGCCCCGAAACGCGCACCATGCCGTCGGACCAGAACGAGTCGCTCAGAAAGGACGGATCCTCGGCGAGAATTTCCCGCATGGTTTGCGAGTTGAGGTTGGTCGTTGGCTGGACCATAAAGCGCGTGTCGCGCAGTTCGGCGCCCGGACGATAGGGGAGCCCGTGTGAGTTAGCCTGGCGCTCCGCGGCGACATCATAGAACTCCCAGATACTGTGGCATTGTCCGCAGATCTGTGACGATCTGCGAGGATCGACCCGCAGAGGATGTGCAATAGTTGTGTCCTCCTTGGCCGTCAGGTGTAGCCAGTAGCGCCGCGCCGGATTTCGATTGACTCGAGTGTGCTCTTCGGCGGGGCCGTGGCAGGCCTCGCACGCAATGCCGAACTCCGAGACCGTCGATTCGACCACCTGCCGCAGCACGGGCTGCGATCCGAAAGGCGTGTCGATTTCCGGTTTACCATTCGTGGTGTGGCAGGCGATGCAGATCCCGTTCCAGCCTCCGGTCTCCGATCCGGCGGGCTCGTCGGGCGGATGAAGAAAGGCGGCACGCCGGGGAATCCACTGCTTCTCCCGGATCAAGTAAATGGCGGGAAGCTTGCTGATGAGACGATGCAAGCCGGTCGCATACCAGTAGACCTGCTGCTGGTGGGAGCCGGTCATCAACACAACCTTTCGGCTGATCCGCCGCGTTTCTCCGTGCCTGCCTCTGAAATCCGGATCGTCGAATTGGGCCCAGAAGTCATCGCCGCGGCGCTCCAGCAGCATCGGTTGCCCTCGCACCGCATCCACCTGAACGCCGCTGAAGGGCGCAATGACGTTGTCTGGCGTTGGTACTTGTGTCATGGTCCTGTGATACGACTCATGCCACGTGTGATACTCGCGGGGATGACAGGCCTTACAGGTGTTCGAAGATACGTAGCCGTCTTCGCTCATCTGCGCGGGCCGGTCTGAGATCTGTTCCTCGGGAGTTAATTCGGTGCGCGATGAAATCAGAGACCACGCCAATACGCTTGACCCAAGCACCGCGCCAGTCGTGTATAGCCAAGGTCCCTTCATTCCGGCAGACTAGCCTCAGACCGGGCCGGCTCGCGGAACAGCAGGACTCGAGAGTGCAAGAACTTGGGCATCCAGCGGGTGTGCGCTACGTGTCGTATGAGCCGAGAGGTCAAAACAAGAGCGGATACGACGAACACGGCAGCAGCGAAAAGACGTCCGACCGAGATCAAATCGTCCGCCGTCCAACCGATTTGCAATACCGCAGCCCCCCGTTCGATCATCCAGTGCCAAGCCGTGTGGCACGCCAGCGCGGAGAGCACCGCAACTCCGACCCGTTCGGAAACAACTACCCGAAAAATCAGGGTCAGAATGGGAATGAGTACGCCGAGCACGCACAATTGGCCGATCTCGACGCCGAAGTTGAAGGACAGGAGGGACGTCAAGAGATGGCTCCCGGCGAACTGAAGAGTGTTCCGCAGCGCGAACGAAAAACCAAATCCGTGCACCAGCCCAAAGCCGAATGCAACCAACCAACGCTGGCGCACTCTCGCCAGAAGAATATTTTCGAGCGCCATGTAGACAATCGATAAAGCGATAAGAGCTTCGATCGTCTGCGGGAACCAAGCCGCTTGCGGCGCGAGTTGATAGGCGGAGCCGATCAGGGTGATCGAATGCGCTACGGTGAATGCTGTGACAACCGGGATCAGAGTGCGGACGCGTCGAATGGGGATGATCAGACACAACAGGAAGAGGAGGTGGTCTGTCCCGCTCCAGATGTGCAAAATGCCGGCTCTGACGAACGTCCCAGCCGCCTGATACCAGCGCGGATCTAATCGCACCAGGCCTGGGTTTCCGCCGAGTTCGAATGCCCGCACCGCGCTGCCGGTCAGGAACCGGAGGACGATCGTGACCCGCGGCGCCAGGGATGCAAAGTGAGGCCGAATCGCGAACTCAGCGCCGCCGGGGCGGACTCCGTATTCAAACAGTGCATCCAGGTAGCCCTGGTCCCGCACGATGTTCGTTTCCGGGGATAGCCGTGGTCCCGTCACGTGCGCGAGTGCGCCCTGATAATCTTCGAACGACCTGTCTGACGGTAAGGACACGCGGGCCTCGCGAACCTGAGGTTGGTCCAGTTTGCGATCACCTTGATAGACCTCAATGGCGCTGGCGGTTGCTGCGCCTGCGTCGCGGAGCCGGGATTCGATGTGATCAAGATCGAGATACTCGGTTCCACGCTTGGGCAGATCGATATTCAGAAGTGAGGCGAGCGGAAGGCGTACGAGCAGCTCAAGGCGATCGCCCGCCGGCTTCGCGAACATCTGGACAACGGCGTCGCTCGGCATGTCGTGAGCGACGGCTCGCAGCGGCCAAGCCAGCAGCACAGCGGCGGCCGAGAGGAAAACACTCCGATTTGACAACCGAATCACAGCAACTACGCGGCTGTGGTGTAGACCTTGCCACCCTTAATCGTCGTGACTGCGGCAAGGCGCTGGTGAACCACGCGCTTCTGGCGGGTGCTGTCGAGCAATTCGAAATCTCCGGCCTGGAGATTCAAGATCGAGACATCCGCGGTGACCCCGGGCGCCAGCGAGCCTAACTGCTCCGGGAAATTCAGAATCCTCATGGGGGCCGCTGTCACTTTCTCGATGGCTTGATCGAGCGGAAGACCCAGATACAGGAACTTGGACATGGTCGTGATGAGATCGATTACCGTCCCGTTGGGAGCGACGTGAGCGCGGTGAATATCGGTGGAGATCGTGTCCGGGAACCAGCCTTGCTGCGCGGCCTTTTCCGCAGTTTCCCAGAGCAAGTGTCCACCATGGGAGAAATCAGTATAAATGCCGCGCTCCTTCAGCTCAAGAATTTGAGGAAGCACCTTGCCATCGGGGCCGATGCAATTCGGGCCCGCTCGCGGCGGGTTGAAAGGATGGGCCAGGATATCTCCCTTCTTCAAAATCGACAGCAGACGCGGTTCGTTCGTCCAATGCATCATGATCGGAACGCCGGTGGCGTCTGAAGCTTCGCGGGCCTTTTTGAGCACGTCAATGTCGTGGGACACTTCGTCGTCGCGGCCATTGATCCTGACTTTGATACCGAGGATCAAGTCACGGTTGTCCTCGATCGTTTTGATGGCCGCCTGCGGATTGATCATGGCTGGATCAAGATAGAGCTCATTGGCCACAACCAGACCGATCGTGGAAATGTTCAGCAAGGCATAAACACGCGTCTTGGCTCGCTCAATCACATACTTGCGAAAGCCTGGGAAGGTGCTGGCGCCGGTGGAGCCCGCATCCACGATAGTCGTAACGCCGTGCGGGATTCCTACTATGTCCGGATCGATGGAAATGGGGATGGCTTGATCGTCTACGTGCCCATGCATGTCGATCAGGCCGGGCGTCACCAGTTTGCCGCTGGCATCGATCACTTGACGGGCACGGTCGCGCGAGATACTTGGACTCACTTGAGCGATCTTGCCGTTGGCGATGGCCACATCGCGGAGGTTCGAAATCTTTTGCGCGGGGTCAATGACGCGTCCTCCGGCAATCAAAAGGTCATAAGCGGCGGGGTTGTCTCGCGACGCTGAGAACCCAGATCGAGCTGAACCCAGTGCGAGAGCGCTTGGGATCGCTGCCATAGCACCTAACTCTTGTATGAATCCCCGCCTGGTAGATCGGCGCATTTTCTGTGTTACCTCGATTATTCTGGTTCCGTGACTGTTACACTTACATGCACCGGCGTGTACAGATAACCATCGTCGGCGATAGCCCGCAACACGTAAGTGCCTGGCGCGCTGAACTTCACCTTGGTCGTGAACTTGCCGTCCGGCGGCGCTTCCGGAGGGGTCCAACCCGGAACCTTGTCGGCTCCAGGTCTGATCCACGGATCAAATGTCACCTTGGCGTTCTCGGGACCGCGGTATTCAATCCAATTTACTCGAAGACCCAACCCGCTGAATCGACCGGGCGGGCGGCTGTTTGCAGCGGGGCCGCGCTTGGGGATACCGTCGTCGCCTGCTCTCACCATCAAGCTGAGAGCATCGTTGACCGGCGTCCTGAGATCAGCCGCGCCGACGATTTCGATCCAGGGAGCCTTGTTGCCGGGAGCATAGCCGGCGCCGCGCCGATTCTCGGAAATCACCTGATCATTTATGATCTCCTCCGGTAGAAGATGGCCGTACGCTTTCTCCGTTTTTCCATGCGCGGTGAGGGTCCACACCACTTCTTTCTGGCCAAAATCCTTAGGCACCTTGACACGGAAAATAAATCGATTTCGCCTGGGGTAAAAGTGCGTGGGCTGCCCGGCATCGCCCGAAGGCGCCAGGTCGATATGATTGTCCGGCCCAACCGGGATGTCAACCTCTTCTTCGTAGTTTCGATTGAGATATCCGAACACAAGGCTGGAAGTTCCATCCGCGTTCGCTTCCCAACCTTCGAAAACCGGCACAACATCTTGCCCGGATGAATACTGCAGGCTTTGACCGCTCACCGTGGCGGCCCAAAAAACAGACCAAGCCGCCAGTACAGTGAGCAGGGGCCACATCCTCATTGTGTTCCTCGCGCACGGTCGCGCTCTTGGGTCCTCTGCTGATACTCGTCAGGGCTCAGATAGTAGACATTCATCCAAGCGAAGCTCATGTCGTCCACGGAGCGGTTTCCAAAGCCGACAAAGTTTTTCGGGTCGGGATTGTACTTGTTGTTTGCTGTGTTGTCATACCAACTTATGATGTGAAGCGTCGTGTTAGCAGGCAGGACCGGCGCTACATCATCTGCGTAAGTGTACGCGAGCATCCAGGCAAAATTATGTTTCGCGCAACTAAGTGTCTCCACCTTCCCGTTCGGATAAATGGCCTCTACGCACTCTCTACTGCCCCGATTGTGCATATGCGGCTGAAACGACACAACCTGTGCAGGCCTGGTAAGTAGAAAATAACCATCGGCGCGCGCGTTCTCCGTATTCGCGGGAATCTCAATGCTGTCGAAGCTGTCACCCACGTGTTCGGCGACGATCACGTGCTTGGGAACATAGCCCTTAGGGTACAACTTCAACCCCACTTCCACCTGCGCTTGCATCTGCTGCCCAACGGAATGAAGATGCACGTTCATGTGAATCTTTGTTCCAGCCTTGATGAGACGGCCGGTGTCTTGCGGAAAGACATCCGCATTCTTCCCTACTGCATATTCGTTGAGAAAGCCGCCCGAATCGGGCCCACCGGCCTTGCCCGGAAAGGACATGCTGGTGGTCGCGTGGTGCACGACCTTCTGCGCACCGGGCAACGCTGGCCTGGATTCGACAGCTTGAATATACCGGTCCTCGGTAATTCCGGTCTCAATATCATCGAGATCTATCCATTGGTCCGGAGCCTGGGCCTGAACAGTGAGCACCTTAGCGGGCTTAATGATAATGTCGGGCTTCCCGATGTGCCACGCGCTCTCGTCGTCAAACGTCAGGCGAGGAGGCAAATCAGCGGGATTGCCCTCAGGAGAGCCAGTGTCAAGCCAGTTCACCATGGTGGCAATTTCTCTATCGGAAAGGGAGGGATCGTTCTTGAACTTATGGATGCCGATGTTGCGCTCGACATACCAGGGCGGCATTTCGCGGCGCACCACGCGCTCCCGAATTGAGCGTGCCCACGGCCGCACGTCTTGATATGTCATCAGCGACATGGGCGCAATCGAGCCCGGATGATGGCAGTTCTGGCAAGAGCGTTGGAGAATGGGCGCAACATCCTTGGAGAACGTCACTTTCGGTGCGCTTCCCGCGTCTGCCCCCTGCATCAACGGAGCGAGCGTCGCCGTGCAAAAAAGGAGCGTGACGCATCCACAGCGTCTGGGATCAACAAGTCGGATAGCATTCATCGTGCGATTCCCTCTACTCCATGGTTCTACTACATTTTCAGTCGCTGAGGAAGGTTGGGAGCGTCCCGGCGCCCATTCCCTTGTAGGCGAACTTTTGGACGCGCTTGCCGTCGTAGGTTTCGGTGATGTAGAGATTGCCCTTGGAGTCGACCGCCAGGCTATGAGCTCCATAGAACTGGCCGGCCCAGTGGCCGCCGCCTCCAAACGCCGCCTGCACCTGCAGCGAGTCGCGCAGAAGTTCCCAGATCACCTCGTTTGTTCCGTCCGGATTGAACATAAAGGTTTGTGACGGATCCAGGGAGAAACCAATGTCCCAGACGGAGCCACTTCCCACTGTGTTTCGCGCGATGAACATCTCCTTGACGAATGCGCCATCCTTGTGGAAAACCTGGATTCGATCGTTGGTCCGATCGCAGACGTAGACCAGGCCGTCTTTCGCGATCCGTACCGCATGCACGATTCGAAACTGTTCCGGGGGAGGATCTTTCGGGTTGTAACCGGTCGGTCCGCCCTCGTTCTGAACGCCGCCGGCGGGATTGGCGGCCGGGCCTCGGCTCGCGGCTAGCCGCTTGAAGTAGTCATCGTCGGGTTTCTTGCCGTAAGCGCCCCAGTGACGCTTATAGGCCCCTGTGTCCGCATCAAACACAATAACCCTGTGATTTACATATCCATCGGCGACGTATACCTCATTTGTCGCCGGATCGACAACCATATTTGCGGCACCGCCCAAATTTTGTATGTCGTTGCTCCCGCCATTCTTGCCCTGGCGCCCAATCTGCAACAAGAACTTACCGTTGCGCGTGAACTTAAGGATTTGAGCGTCTTTCTGGCCGCCGGCTCCGAGCCAGACATTGTCTTTGTAGTCGACATATATCCCGTGCTCCATCTGGGGCCATTCATATCCGGCCCCGGGCCCGCCCCACGATTGGACCAAGTCTCCCTGCGGATCGAATTCCAGCACCGGAGGCGCGGGCTTCCACGCGGCCCGAATTTCATTGGGCTGAAGCGACTTAGGACGATGTACGATCCAAACATGGTCGCGAGAGTCGACCGCCACGCCGATCACTGCTCCTACCAGCCAGTGATTCGGCAACGGTTTGGGCCAGGAAGGATCAACTTGAAATATCGGTACGCGCTTCGCACCCGGCGCACCTTGCACTCTTCCCAGCACTGCGTAGGCGATTACGGAAGCCGCCGCCAGTGTCAAAGCGACGCTCCCTTTCCAGATCTCGATCTTCTTCATACCTCTCCGCCTTCTCCCGTGCTCGGAATTCAGTTCTAGAACGAAAACCGGGCAGCAAATTGTTCCGCTCTCGGGCCGCCCGACAAGAATATCTGAGAGGCACGTTGCGTCGGCTGGCCAAACGCAAACGTCTGCACCGCCTTCACTGTATCCAGATTGAATGAATAGCCCGTGAGGTTAGCGATATTAAACGCATTGAAGAATTCAGCCATGATCGCGAACTTGTAATGCTCTTTCAGCGTAAACGTCTTAGTGAGACGAAAATCCTGAGCGAAGGTCGGATCACCGAATTGATAGTGCGACGGCAGTATGTAACTCGGGATCGTAGTTCCATTGGGAGCTTTCTTGCCGCCGTAAGTTGAATTAAAATTCGCCACCGCCTTGGTGAGGTCATCTTTCCCGCAACCATTTCCGCCGCAATTGAAGCTCAGGCCGGGCAGCGGGCCGCTGGAGACTTGTCCGGTTCCGCTCAGATCGATGTTGGTCGTGTTCGGCATAACCGGAGTGCGGCTGATGATTTGGGAGTTGACGCTGAGCTCGAGTCCCCAGGGAAAGTCCACCAAGCCTGAAATATTCAGATTGTGTCGCGGCAGAACGGGACCGTACGATTGGAAGTAGTTGTTGAGGTTGACCACTGGAGCCGGCGCGGAGTTGGTATGCAGGTTCTGCAGCGCGTATGACACCAGGAACTGGTATCGATTCGAGAAACGCTTGTTGGCCGTCAAGAGCATCGCTTCGTACACGCTGCGCCCTTCGGGGACGAAGAACTGCATCGCGCCCGACGAGCACTCGATATTGGCAACGAACAGCTGAGATGTCGTGCACTTGGGTATAACCGGGCTTTGAACGCCGTTGATGTACTCCGTGAAATGATTCAAATCGACGGTCCCCCCTCCGCCCAGGAGAACGTTCTCGGCCTGCCGGCGAGCCCAGTCGGCGGTTATGACCAAGCCATGTCCGACGTCACGCTGAACGCCGAGCGAAGTCTGATAGCTGCGATCATTAGGATATTTGTTCGGGAAAAGCTGATTACCGGACTTGACCAGATCGAGAACGCTAGTCGTGACCGGACCGCTGGTTTGAGGGTTGGCCGGGTTTAGAAGCAGGTTAATTGCTGGAATCTGTTGGTTGTAGATCTGGATCGCCTGGCTCAGCGTGAGGTTGGTAAAGGTCGCGGTTGGAAGAAGCGCCCCTACCGGCAGCGGAACGAGGCCCTGCGGCGTCTGTTGGACAATGCCGGGAAAGATGTTCGTGAACAGGCTGGCCGGAAGTTTTGCCCGGCCGTCGCCAACCGGTTCTATCTGGGTACCGTTGGAGGTCCTGTAATACTGAGGGACGGTATCCCAGTACAGCCCCGCTCCTCCGCGGACCACCGTCTTACCGCTCTTCCCCGGACTCCATGCGAATCCAACTGATGGGGTGAAGTTCAGATAGTTGGGGGGTGTCGCGCTGAGATTGTTATTCAGTATCGGCGCGAGAATCTTCGGCTCCGGTATGTCCGAATTGAACAAGGCACTCTCAAATGCATATCCCAGGCCATAACGAACCGTCAGGTTAGGCCGTAGCTTCCAGGCATCCTCAACGAACCCACGCGGTCGGAAGTTCCGCATTTTATCAATCTGATGGTATGGTCCGGGCTGGTATTCCGTGCCGGTCTGAAAGGCGCCGCTCGCTGGAAATTCCACCGGCAGGCTAAGCAGGTCCGCATTGGTCGTTACCGTGCCGGGAAGATTTGGCACGTAAGTAGACAGCGAATTTCCCAGTATCGATCTGGTTGTCTCCACCGAAACAACCTGCAAGCAGCCCACCTCGCATGTGCCGTAGAGCCAGTTGTTCAGAAAGATATCGAGGTCGCCGCCGAACTTGATTTGATGCGAGCCCTTCTGCCAGGACACGGTATCTTGTATTTCGTAGTCGCGTCGATTGAAATGTTGAGGATTGTTGTTAGTGCTGCCGCCGGAAAAATTAGATGATCCGATCATCGTAAGAAAGGGAAGGCTGTATCCGAAACAGGCGCCCGGACACTCCGAGCGTGTCGGAAGAATTGCATCTTCGTGCCAATACTTGTACATGAACCTAGCGTCATTGACGACGTTCGGCTTCAGGATGCTCGTGACTGCGATCACGGACTGGTCGGACCAATTAGAGTTGTCTGACCACTGGGAAGGGAAGGGCGTGCCCGAGACAGGGGCATACGTGTCATTGCCGTCATGCGTGTAGCGGAGGAACAGGGATGTGTTGGTGGAAAACCGATAGTCAAATCGTCCGCTTAAGGACTTCGTGGTATAGGGGCTTCCAAAGGTCCCGGCCGACGGCGCGACCGAGGCCAGGTCGGGCTGGACGCTGATCGCTTGCACTTGGGTCATGTACTCGTAGTTAAAAAAATAGAACAGTTTGTCTTTGATGATCGGACCACCCAGCCAGAAGCCGCCATCCTTCCGGGCAAAGAAAGGGTTTGGATTGAATGAGTTTCGCTTCAGCGCCGGATACGCCGCGAGATTGTGATCCCGGTAGAACAGATAAGCGCTTCCGTGAAAGTCGTTCCCACCCGAGCGCGTCACAATATTGATCGCCCCTGAGGCAGTGATGCCGGTGGAAAGATCGAAGTTCACGGACGAGACTTGAAATTCCTGCACAATTTCCTGCGAGAAGTTCATGGAAGTGCCGGCAGCCGAATCCAGTTCATCCCGGATCGTCATCCCATCCACTGTGAGTTCGGTGTATTGGCTGGGTGCGCCTAGTATCGAAATTTGAATCGGGGCGTTCTTGGAGGCCATGACCTGCGGAGCCACGGTCACACCAGGTTGGATACTCGCCAGTTGCATGAAATTGCGGCCGTTGAGTGGAAGCTCTTGAACGCTCTGGCGCTCGATCGAGCCTTGTACGGTATGGCTATCGTAGTTGATTTGAGCGACAGCGGCCTCAACATTCACGACTTCCTGGGTGGTTCCGAGCGACATGGCCAAGTCAACGGTTGTCGTGGTGCCCGCCAGCACTTGCGCTTGCCGCACTACTGTACGGAAGCCTTGGACCGTGGCGCGGACATCGTAATCGCCGGCGAGCAAGGCCGGGGCATCATAGAAGCCCTCTGCATTCGCGGTGACGGTTCGTGAGGCGCTCGTCGCCCTGTTTGTAATGACCAGCGTCGCGCTTGGGATTACGGCGCCGGTTTCATCCGTTACGGTACCGGATATCGTACCGGTGGCTACTTGGGCGCTGACCGGCGCAAACGCACACGCCAGCAGGGAACTCAGCACAATCAACCTAATCAGCTGCTTTGACATTGTTCTCCCTTTTTTTCAACGATCTTCATCCCCGAAGCCTTCAGGCCGCTGGCACGCCAAACTCTTCGCTCGGCTTACGCGGATGGACGTGCGAGCCGTCTCAGAAAAAAGGTTGCCCTTGAATAAGCGAGTGATAACTTTTTCATGTCCAGCAACCGACAGCGTAGGTCAATCTGACCTACCAGCAATGGGTCAACGCGGCCCGGCCTCGGTCCGCTTCGGACGCTGCGGCCAAGACTACGCGATGGGCGAGTCGTGAAAACGAAAGAAGGTGGAACAAGGCCAGCGGCTTAGAACGCCGGTCAACGCGTATAGAGGTAAACATGATGGGTCCGGCCCTCATCATCGTCCAGCGTCACCGTCTGGGTCGGTATCCAGCCTAAGAACTCGAAATCGTGTGAGACAACTCTGGCGCCTTTCTTCAGTTGCTTCTCAAGCATGGGGCGTACTTTCTCGTTTGAGGCCGGCAACAGGTACACGATCACCAGATCCGCTGACGAATAGTCTTGCTTCAACAAGTCGCCGTGTATGATCCGGGCTCTGGCAGACAAGCCCAGAGCCTGGATGCGTTCCGTGCTCTGCCGGTAAAGGAAGTCATCCAATTCCACACCTGTAGCGTTCGCCTTGAACTTGCTGGCCGCCAAGATTACGATGCGCCCGTCGCCTGATCCCATATCAAACATCTTCTCGCCGGGCTTCAAACCTCCCAGGTCGAGCATCTTCTCCACAAGCAGCTCCGGGCTCGGGTAGTAGGGAGCAAGCTTTTCCGCCGATTTCTCTTGAGCAGCCAGCAGCACGCCGGAGAAGCATACGAAAGCAGCCAGGCGATTCATTTACGCTCCAGTGTATCCCAATCCGTGTTTGTGTAAAGATGTCTTGAGTGCGCTCGATCTTGCTGCTGCTGCTGAGCCTGCCAGTACTCGCTCAACCTCTGCGAGTGTACTCTGAGTTTGCGCGGATTGATACGAAAGGTGAAGTACTGGCACCAGAGCGGCCGCGCGAGATTCTTTCGCCTGCTTTGGCGCGCAATGCGTTCACCACCCTGCAGATCGCCGTTCGGGTCGAGGGTGAAAAGCGGTACTTCCTTTATGTCCACCAGAATCCCGAGGACGCACTGCACATCGCGGTGTACCGTGAAGAGGATGGTCGTTTGAACCCGATTCTACTTCCCTACTACGGTGCCGGCTCCCAAGTTTTTTGGATGGACATTTGGGCGGATCGGCGCACTCTTGTAACGCGTCCGGTTGTCGAACCCCAGCTAAGACTGGATGAAGCCGACGACAATTGGTACGTCTACCCGATGGAGATGCGTGTGGCAGATTCTACGGCGCCGGATGGACCCTGGCCGGAAGGCTCGGCCACACCCATTGCAACAATGAAGAATTTCGCCTGCGGCGATCGGCTCCAGGCGTCTCCACCGGCTCCGCACACCTTGGCAGCCCTTCACTTCCGGAACGCTCAGCAGGATCTTGCTCTCGCCGCGCACGCTTCGCTGGAGCACCTGCGCCAGCTGGCCGGTTGCAACGACGCGTCCCCGCCCGAAGACCCGGAAGCCTATCTGCATATCCGCGACTACCTGCTTCGTCTGCCGGCCGCAGAGCCGCGCTGAAGCTCTATTCCTGGCGGCGACTCTTCAGTTGTGCACGCTTGTGTTCATTCTCCGCAAACTGCCTGATGGCCTCGTTCAGATTAGACATCGCCAGGACCTTCTCGAGCACTGCCAAGGCATTCTCCGGCTTACCAGCCTGATCGTAGGCCGCTGCGAGACGCACCATGGTTCCAGGGTCTGGAGTGGCCGCTTGGTCTACCGCGACCTTGAATTCGGCCACCGCAAGATCCGCCTGTCCGCGCACCAGCGCAACCAGGCCCAGGTCTTCGTGCGCCTGCGCGATCAGATCCTTCTTCAGCGCGGCCCACCGCGCTTCGCCTATGTCTTTCGGGTCTGGGTTGAGAGACCGCTCAATGATTCCGATCGCATCATGCGCAAATTTCTCCGCACGCCCCAGCTTCTCCGCTTTGTCGGGATCCCGATCGCGAGTCTGTCGTGCCAGCTCTCCGGAAATAAGCAACATGGCCTGGTAATCCCATTGATTGGCGCTTAGGGCTTTCTGCGCGTAGCTGATCGCCTGCTCCGTGTTTCCTTTCAGCTCCTCTGCGCCGGCAGCCAGGTCGAGAACAATCGACTTGAGCTCGCTGTCCTTGAACGCAGAAACGAAGTCGTCAGCCTCTTGAATTCTTCGATCGGGATTTTTCTCGTTCTCGATGGCAGCAAAGGCATCGCGCTCTGCTTGAGACTTAACCTTTGGCTGGGCTTTCGTCGATGCGGCGAACATCACCAAGCCGAAGGCGATGACAATGGGTCGTTTCATGCAAACAACCTTCACGGAGTTAAGCGCGCAGCTCTCTGGATGCGTCAAAGGAGGGCGTCGCATGGAGAGCCGCGCCAAAGTTGTCCTGTAGCCTGAAATGCCGGTGCAAGCGGCTGGTGGCCGCATCCAGCCTTTTGCGCACGGTGATCACCGGCAAGCCCAAACGATGGGCGATCGCCGTGGCACCCATGTCTTCATAATAGGCAAGCTTTAGCACTTCAAGATGCTTGGGTGGGGCATGAAGAAATTCCCTTTCGAGCTTGACCCGTTTTTCTGTTTCGACCATTCGATCGACAACCCGCTCAGAATATTCCGGCTCGGCCGACAGGCTTTGTGAGAAAGGAGGTTTCTGAGAGCGGCGGATCCGCATTAAACACTGCTTCTTGGTCGTGGCCGTGAACCAGGCGATTAGCGAGGGGAATCCATGTTGAACGGCTGGTGGATGGAGCCAAAGCGCCAGGAATACGTCCTGCTGCACCTCCTCGGCTTCGAATTCGCTCCTCAGCAAACGCTTCGCGATGACGAAAACATACTTTTGAAATTTCTCATAGACATCTTCAAACGCACTCTGGTTGCGCTTTGCGATACCTTCAATGAGAGCCAGCGCACCGTCTACCCTGAGAGGGACCTCGATTGCTGGCCTGGCGTACGCAACGCTGCCCAACTCATACTGTGCATTCGAGCCTTGTGCACTCAGCTTCGTCATGGCTCCCTCTCATTCCGAGATAGCGATTGACAGAATCGGTTGGCTCGACTGTTTACATCTGCTCGCTGCCGGGCGGATTCGAGCAGCAGCTTGGCGGCGTTCAACGTAACCGGCTGTTTCGTTTTCTCTTCCACAAAGAGGAGCTGGAACGTTGACTGTAAATTTCGTAAGCTTTCGGCCAATGGCTTGGCTGCCTCCAGCCAGGATTCGCAACCGCCTTCGGCTTCAGGTCGAATCTCCAGCACTAGTTTGCGCTCGGCGATCATCTCCTCCAGCACAAAGGACACTTGTTGCAGATACACCTTTGAGGTGGTCTGGATGGATCTGATGTGATCGGCCGCCAAGCGGCTCACGCGAACTTGCAGGTCGGGGGAAAGCCGCTCCCACTCAGGGCCGGAATACCGATCCGCGAGACGTTGCAGGGCCGAGGCACTGACCAGAAAGCGCCGATATAGATCGCGCAAAGAGTGGATGTAGGCATTGCTGAGCTCCAGGTCGCCCAGATAGGCCTCCAGTGCCTTCGCAAGCGGAGGATCGCTGGAGTAGACTGGCTCATCCATGAGGGGCTGAGGAGGAGAAGGAGCTACTGGAGGCGAAGGGGTGTCGGGACAAGAAACGTCCGCCACGACAGATGCCAGTCCGGCAACGGCGTTGAGCAACTCTGCCTTTCGCGCGCATGTTGGCGTGAACGCCTGGAAATGAACTGCGGATGCCTCACGCGTGATCTCCGGCACTTCTTCCACATCGGCGCCTACGCGATGAAACACTTCACGCAGACTGATCTCTACCTCGTCCAATTCTTTTCCCTTGTCTCGCGGCGGGATCAAGCTGAGTTGTGGCGCAGGTGCTGACGTTTGCGGAAGGGATTCCGGACTGATGGCGGCTTGCTCGGATACCGGCAATTCACGCACGCCGTAGTCGAGTTCCCGAACCTCAATGGAAGGCTGGCCATCAAAATCTACTTTCTTGGCGACAGTATGCCAATCACCCTCGCGCACCGTAAGGGACGCACGCCCGACGGGCGCGTGTGAAATTGGAATCGTAGTAAGCGTTGCGAAGCCGTCCGCTTCCGAGACCTTGTCTTCCCCTTTGCCCTCACCCTGCCGCCACTGATCGTAACGCTCGACGCCCAGCGGATCTCGCCAGTCAATAGGTGTGCCAACCAACAGGGATGACCACTCCGGATCAGCCGCGGAGTTCAAGTCGGCGGCATTTTCAGCGGCTCTCAATACAACCTCGCGCTCAATTGCGCGACTCCCTCTACGAAGCTCGACCTTTTGATAGACGACTCTGCGAACATGCGCATTCTTATTCGGGTACGGAAGTTGATTAGAAACCGAAGCGCGGGCGTGGGCAATCAGTTCAGCCGCCGTTAGTTTTTGGGGATGCGCGACCGGCGCCATAAAGAAGATAATCAGGACGGCGGAGGAGATCGCTGCAAGCCCAGCGGCGAACCAGCGGCGAGGGAAGGCAATCCGAGAGAAATCATGCACCACGCCCAATCTTGACTGCAGTCTCAAGCTCGGCAGCGCCTCGTGCACTCGCCTCCGCAACGCGTACTTGGACGTTGAGGATGGAGGAATAGCAGGGAGTAGTGATTCCCGGCGGTAATCCATAAAAGTGTGAATACCGCGAGTCAAAGTCTCACACTGCGCTCGGCATTCCCAGCAGTCTGTCAAATGTTTTTCTATACTGACGCGTTCCCGCTCCGCGAGGTCGCCCTCGAGGTACAAGAAAATCGCACTCGTCGGGGGATGCTTCTCGGATTGAGACCAGCAATGCTCATTCATGAATCAGTTTCCCTAGCTTGTCTATGGCGCGGGCACAGGATTCGGCCACGGATTGTACCGTCACGCCGTACAACTCCGCTATTTCTCGCAACTTCAGGCCATCTGCGCGAAGCAGAAGGAATTCGCGTTGCCGCTTGTTAAGTTGCCCCAGGGCGGTTCGGACTCGCTCAATTCTTTCGCCTGCGAGCATCCGGGACTCAGGGTTCGGTTGGGGATCGGGTTCGGCTCGAGCATACCGCTCAAACGCCTGTTGCGTTACGCTCGGGTTCCGATCCTCCCGGCGCACTTCGTCAACGCGAAGGTTGTGGCATACCCGCAGCAACCAATTTCGTGGCTTCTCCACTCGCCCGCCGGTTGAGAGCAGGCGGAACAAGCGAATGAACGCCTCCTGGAGAATCTCATCTGCATCTGCCGGCAGCGAGCCCGACAGAACCAGGTAGCGGTAGACTGCCTCGTAGTGCTCGTCATAGAACTGGTCAACCTGGCCGCTCAGTTCTCGTCGGGTTGCAGCAAATCCTTGAATCTCAAGAGAGATGGCTGAGCACTCGCCACTGCTATTCCACTCGTCGGACACCGGCAAGCCTCTCTTCGGAACCGAGTTCTTATCTTTGTAGACGTTATCTGTCATGCAGATTCAGGGGTCGCTCCAAAGACCCTTACTCCCCATGCCGGGCCTGCACCCTTGCGTCGGGCAAGCGCTGCGGCCACTTGGTCCAAGTGAAGGAAGATTTATCACATACGAGGTCTCCGAGCAACTGTATGTTGTATCGAAGCTTCCTGATGGGGTACCACTGAAGAGAGGCCAAGACGGCGGTATCCAAGTCGATTCTGTTCATTCTTTTGCTCATCCGAGCTAGTAGCGTGCTCTATGCCCAGTCATCAACTGGGATGATTTCGGGAACCATCAGGGACGCGTCGGACTCGGTCATTTCGGGCGCCACAGTGATCATTACCAACAAGGCGACGGGCAATGCGCGCAACCTCTCTACCAACTCAGACGGCCTTTTCAGCGCTCCAGCGCTAGCCGCCGGCCTCTATGAAGTATCCGCGGAAGCTGCGGGGTTTCGCACAGTAGTGCGAGATGCCCAGGTACTGGCAGGAACGACGACTACTGTGAATCTCACCATGAGGCTCGGTGAAACCAGGGAAGTTGTGACTGTCGAAGCTGCCACCGCTCAGATCAACTACGACAGCCACGCCGTCCAGGGCTCCATCGAGCGGCAGAGCATTCAAGATTTGCCCCTCAATGGCCGCAACTTCATGCAATTGGCGAGTATTCAGCCGGGAGTGACGGTTGCCCCCCAAGTAATGGCTTCCAAGAACGCCCCGATTCAAATCTCGATCCTGGGCGCTCCGAGCCAAAGCACCTTACTGACGGTGGATGGGATGACCATCATGGACGAGGTGGACTCGGCTGCTGGCACGGCCATGAACTTCTCGCAGGAGGTAGTCCAGGAGTTTCAGGTGTCGTCAGCGAACTTTGATTTGGGAACCGGCATTACGTCCGGTGGCGCGGTAAACATCGTTACACGCTCGGGTAGCGCAGACTTTCATGGCAGCGCTTACTTCTTCTATCGCGACCGCGACCTGGCTGCCTATCCAGCTCTGAAACGCAGCGCGGTCAATCCTAACCCGTACTTTGTTCGTCGCAATCCCGGCTTTTGGGTCAGCGGCCCATTGGTTAAGGACAAGCTATTCTTCTTTTTTAACTATGAAGACGAAAATCAAGTTCAGGCGGTCACGGTCCAACCTGACCTCGCATCCATCGCCGACCTGGCAGGAATATTTTCCAGCCCTCAGATCTATAAGTCACTTACCGCTCGCTTTGATTATCGGCTCTCCGCCAATACGAGCCTTTTTGCCCGCTACACTCATGATGGTAATCATATTTTCGGGGCAGTTACTGGTACGCCTTTCCCCTCCACGTGGTCGGACAATACGAACTGGTCAGATCAATCGGTGCTCGGATTCACGAAGGTCTTGAACTCCGGTCTCGTCAGCGACGCCCGTTTCAATTACCGGTACTGGCACAACGACGCGGTCCTTGCCAATTTGTCGGAATGCCCGAGTCCGTGTTTTGGCTATGGCCTTCCGCAACTGAATATGATCGGCTCTGCAAACTTCCTGACCGGTACTCAGGGTAACAATCCGCAGCATCTGAACCGGCGAAACTTTGAAACGCAAGAGACCCTGTCATGGCAAAAAGGAGAACATCGTTTTCAGTTTGGCGGGAATCTCGACATTTACACAAACAACTGGTTTTACGGAACGTGTACGGCCGGCTGCATGGGGGTCTATTCGGTGGAAACAATCAACTCCGTTCTGGGCAGTGCGTCCTCCACTTATCTAAACGGCCTTCCTGTGGCAGTCAGGTCAAGCGCCGACTTACTAAAACTTCCAGTATATTTTCCTCAACCTGGAGTAACTGCAGGCTTTTCCGCTGGGCCTGGATTTGAGCCGGGGCCTTATCATTTTCAGGATAAGGTAAGGAATCTCCGGCCTCGCATCTACATGCAGGATTCATGGAAGCTTCGCGCGAATGTGACATTGAACTATGGCTTGTCCTATGAGGTTGAGAGCGGGCTGTTTAACTCGGATATCCCAAAGCCCCGGATACTTGGCCCAATCCTGGGACCCAATGATCTGTCGCCAACCGGAATCGACCAGGGCTCTTTTGGGCCTGCGTTCGGTTTCGCTTGGAGTCCAGGTAAGGCGGGCAGGACTGTAATTCGGGGTGGCGGCGGTCTCTACTGGGATACGATACCGATCTTCTACCGGCTGCACGAAGCCACCGAAATCGGCCCCGTGGGAAATGGCCGCCCGCGAATGCCGGGTACCCTATTTCTAAATGCATTCCCTGGCATCGTAATGCAGTCCGGCCAGGGACAGTTCGTTCCGCTGTCCATAGGGGCTCCGCTGCCGACCGCCACCTTTACCAACCTGACACTGGGGCAGTTTCTACAGATCTACAACCAACAGTATCCGGCATTGAGTGCCTTGCTCAGTCCGGCTTCTCCCCAAACCAGCGGACCAGTTACAGTCAGCGCGCTCGACCTGGTGAAAAGCGGTTCCGAACTCATGCAGCCCAGGTTTCCGCTGGACCGGAGCTACCAGACATCCATTGGAATCCAACGCGAACTCGGCCACGACACGGTTCTGACGATCGACTGGGTCCGGCGACAGGGGGAGAACGTATTGCAGGGCGAGGTGGATTTCAACCACTACAACGAGTTCCTGGCCGGAGTCCAGACACCAGCAATTCCGCAGTGCAGACCCGCCCAGCTCCTGGTACCCGGCGCGCTCTGTTCCACAGGGCCCTTACAATTCCTGATGCCCGAAGGACGCAGCGTTTACGAAGGAATGCTCCTCAAAGTAAACAAACAGCTCTCCCATCACTACCACTTTCTGGTTTCCTATGCGCTGCAAAATCTCAATAGCAACGCCAGCGGTGGGCTTGCCAGCGCGATAGTCAATCTCAATAACTACATCCAGTCATACGGCCCCCGGCTCCCGCGCCACAATTTGAATATTTCGGGGATGGTGAACTTGCCCTGGCAAGTTGAACTTAGCCTCAACTCGTCGATAATCAGCCGCACACCCGCGATGCCGCTTACGACCAACATCGACCTGAGCGGTACGGGCGCGGTGAACAGTGGCCCGCTGCCGGGGCTCGGCTACGACTGCGGCGGAATTAGCTGCAGCAAGAGCGACCTCACAAGGGTCGTGGCCGCCTTCGACGAAACTTATGCCGGCACCAAGGCTCCCAATGGTACGACCATCCCAAGATATGTACTCCCGTCACACTATCAGTTCGGTGACCCGACTATTGCACAGGATTTTCGACTATCCAAGACCTTCGTTCTTCGGGATCGCTATCATCTATCCGTCTTTGCCGAGGTATTCAACGCTTTTAACATTGCCAACCTAACTGGCTATTCTTTCAATCTCGATACGCAATCATCCACACCCGCTACTCAGCGCTACGCGTTTGGCCAGCCAACGCAGCGAGCCTCTCAGATCTTCTTGTCAGGCGGACCGAGAGCTGAACAATTGGGCGCGCGCTTCTGGTTCTAGGATATAGTCCTCGAACGCCTACTTTCGAATGAGATCGAAGACTTCCGATTCCGGTTTCTCCGATGAAACGATCAAGCGTTTGCGCGATTCCGTCTTCTTGAGACGAATAGAAGAAGCGACGGAATGGTTGCAGCCGCGCCGACAGCAAGTGTTGTCGCTGAAGCCAACCGATCACAATGCGGCCAAGACCGTTGGTTACTTGTCCCAGTTAGTCGACAGCGGTTGCATACACCACGACATCGTAAAAGAGTTGGTGGCCCGATTTTCGGGAGCCAGTCTGGGAACTCTTCCGCTTTCCGACTACATACACCTGAAACTTGCGGAAGGAGTGGCCGGTTCGACTGCAGAAAACACTGAAGATGCCATTAACCACTTTGATTTTGTAATTTCGCTGCGCGAAGATGTAATTCTTGACGACGGGCTACTTGCTCTTGCACATTTTTGGAAGGGGCGATGTAAGAGGAAGCAGGGCAAATACACCGCTGCGCTTGACTGCGTAAAAAAGGCCCAGGAGCTGGCCGTAGCGCTTGGGTTGCACGCCCTGCTAGCCGTCATCCAGGTGCTGGAAGGTTTCTTGTACTTTGATCAGGAAAGATTGGATGAAGCAAGCGCGATCTTGAGACAAGCTGAATCCGTGTTGCGAGAGACAGATGATGTGATGATGCTGGGCAACATCCATTCAGGATATGGCCGTATTGCGCTTTGCGCAGGACGGTACGATCAGGCGTTGACCCATCTGGCGAGCGCGATGGATTGGTTTGCCAAACGCGCCCCCGCTCATCGAAACATCGCGCGGTCCCTGGTGACCGGGGCGCACGCCAGAAGATTAATCTCGCTCTATGCGGCCCGGAAAATTGACGCCGAGGCAGTCGAAAGGCGCGGTGTTGGGCAGGCGGATCCCTCCGGGGTTAAATCGGCGATTGTTTCTCGGCGCCGGCTTGACGAATTGCGTACCGAAGCTCTTTCAAATCTGGCTCAAGCGGAGGAAATCAGCCGTCCACGTTCGGAAGGTCGGCTTTTAGGGTTGGCGAGGCTTACTCGGGGCTTTCTGTGTCTCGATATAGGAGATCTCGAACACGCGGGAATAGAGGCCACGGCGGCATACGACTTGATTCCCAAGGCTGACCGCCTTTCGATAGCGCGAGTCCGGATACTACAGAGCATGGTCGAGAGTGCCAAGTATGAGGAAGGTATTGATGAGCGGCAGAATGCCACACCGCGCATATTGCGAGCCCAGAATTACGCCAAGGAGGCCCTCGCGTGCGCCAGGGAGACGGAGGATCGCCGCCTCACGGCCCGCGCTTATATGTGCTACGGCCTCACAATGTGCGCAGAGCCCTTTGCTGATCCGGAGAGCGCTCGTGAATGTTATGAGGAGGCCAGTAAGTACTTCAACTCCGCGCATCGCGACTACCTATGGCCGGATTACCAGGCATTCAAAGCCAAAGTGCTTAATAGAGGTGGCAGTGTAGACGTGAGATTTCAGAAGTGGTCTCGGGGCTTGACTGACGGAGAATCGTTTCATCAGATGGTGCAGGAGTTCGCGGACATCATCATTCCGAAGGTGTGGGAACGGGAGGGCCGAAAGATCTCACGTGTAGCGACGACTTTATCGATTTCACCGAAGAAGGTTCGACGGGTCCTGGGACGGTTAGGTCTGAAGTCAGGTTGAATTCAGTCTTCGCCGCTCCTCACTTTGGTACGACTCAACGCCAACGCGCGTGCGTGCGCGTCGCCTCCACTTCTGTGTGGCGCGCAGTGCTAGCTGGCGTTGCAAGCTGACAAAATGCAGTCACATTCCGCGGGCGACTGGCTGGCTCCCCGGTCTGGACGCATTTCGAACTTTCCTTGCCAAGAGCGTCGAAATGGAGTTCGGTGCGACAGCGCGGTGCGACAGCGCGGTGCGACAGCGCGGATTGCGCGCATCCGCAAACCCGTGTAGAATTCGCGAGCTTCATCTCGAAGGGCAATGCAGCGCCAGACGCGAAAATCGACGCCGGCGCCTAAATCAAACACGCCGCAAGTCAGCTCGCGAGAGACTGAGTTGGGCAGGCCGTCGATCTGCGTTCTGAGAATAGTCTATTCGCATGCGGGCCATCGTCTCGGTCGATCACCCAGTCTCGAGTCAGCGCACATTACCATCTTTCAGCCGCGGACTGGCAGACGATGGCGTTGTCTGACTATTGCTATCACTGGAGCCTATAAGCGGAAAGAGACTCTCTGCAGCCGCGATTCTGGCTCCCCGGTCTGGACGGATTTCGAACTTTTCCTGTCAACGGGTTTCGACACGACGCATAGTGTTGCGCTCCTCCGCACCTAAGCGCCTCGCCGAAAAGAACTTCTAACCCTTGAGAAAGTTCCACACGCCATAGGCTTGGACCGCTTTGACGGGTTCGGGAGGTGCAGTTCGTCGAGTGCGTGGATCACGCCCGACCGCATTGGCGCTGCTCGGCCGAGCAGGGCATTTCCTCCGTTCTGTTTGGTGACCGGTACATCCTGAAGGTGTTCCGGCGTCAACAAGCCGGGCCGAACCCGGACTGCGAGATCGGCCGGAGAACTAGGTTGATGATGGATCCCGTTCCTTGGCGCCCTGGGAGGCTTCTTTAAGGACCGGAAGAGGTGTATATTCAAAGGACAGCAAGGAGCCTAGAAAATGAAGCATCGGTGCCTCTTTTTCGTACTCGGCCTCACGGCCCTGATAGCGGTTGCACAGGCGCAGGTGGCGCCCAAGACAGCCCTGGCGAGCAGTAAGGTCGTCAAGCAGGCCTACAATCCGCCGCGAGTGCCGGACGGACATCCGGACCTGCAGGGATTCTGGTCCAATAACAACGCGACACCCATGGAGCGG